>CAWICY010000005.1:0-189054 GCA_963834845.1 uncultured Pseudomonadota bacterium | reverse complement strand
GTATGCTTCTCGGCCGTTGCTGCCGCATGACCTCGTCGCCTGCAACGTCCGCAGCGGACCGCTTACCGGACGTTCTTCAGCGCCGTTCCTCCGAACGACGGCTTTCCTATTCCCCGATTGGCTCAATTCGACCCATAGCGGTCGTCCGGAAGGTGTGCTCGCGGACGCTCCCCGCGTTGCATCTTGGTGGAATTGCTTTGAGCCATTCCGAGGCGTAACGTCTTGATCAATTGTGAGGATACGAGCCGCTGTTACATGTTGTGAGGTTTGCAAACCGACCACAAATGGCAACTAAAAAGTCAACTAATACTAGTTAGGCAGCTGTATGAGTGATGCCGACGCGAAACCCACCGAATCGGGAACTGCTCTCGGATGGTCGCTCATATTCACACTCGTGGCACTTCAGGTCGCGGCGCTCTTGGGCGGCATCTCGACCGAACGCCCGGTGGGCCTGGTGCTTATGGGAATTCTCTTTCTCGAGCTTGGCGCCATCGTGCTAGTGAGCTACTTCTATTCCCACAAGAGCTTCTTCTTTCGCTGGCTCATGTGGCTAATCGAGCGCTTCCCATTCCCGAGCTCGCGAAAGTGGGCCTTCTTTTGGGGCACACTATTCGGCGTTGGCGGCGCACATACATTGCTTCGAGGTCTTGCAGTCCTATGAAGAAACAGCTGCCTAACCCCGGCGTCCACACGGACGCGCAATATCGGGCGCGCCGGTAACGCCGACACGTTAGATCTCGCCAGGGAATCGAAGGATCGTGGTGACACAGCTGCTCAAGGACCTGGCGCTCATCACCGCAAGGACGCTCGAGCACTACAACGAGGGCGCCGCCGATTTCTGGGAAGGCACGCGCGACCACGATGTGAAGCAGAACATCGAGACGCTGCTGCGGCACATTCGCGGTGCGTCGCCGTTGCGCATACTCGATTTCGGCTGCGGCCCTGGGCGTGACCTGGCGGCGTTTCGCTCTCTAGGCCACGAGCCGATCGGGCTCGAGGGCTCCCCGCCGCTCGCCGCCATGGCACGCGAGCACAGCGGGTGCGAGGTCTGGGAGCAGGATTTTCTCTCGCTAAAGCTTCCCGCCGGCCGCTTCGACGGTATCTTCGCCAATGCCTCGCTGTTCCACGTGCCATGCCAAGAGCTCCCGCGCGTATTAAGCGAATTGCACGCTACGCTTAAGCCTGATGGCGTGCTCTTCAGCTCGAACCCCCGAGGGAATAACGAGGAGGGCTGGAATCGCGGGCGGTATGGGGCGTATCACGACCTCGAATCATGGCGCGCGTTTCTTGAACGGGCGGCGTTCGCGGAGTTGGAGTACTACTATCGTCCACCGGGGTTACCGCTTGAGCGACAGCCTTGGCTTGCAAGCGTGTGGCGGAGGAACCGTGTATCCGTGACCGGTCGGGGAGATAGGTGACAGAAGTGTCTGAGGACATGGGTAACACATTTCCACGTCTTGCTGCTTCTGTTCGATCCGCTGGCTGAGATCGATGCGCGGATCGACGACGAAGCGTAGCGCAGTCGTCGATTCGCGCGCAATCGCTGGAGGCGCTCAGGCGCCATGGCGCAGTAGCCGGCCGTAGGCATCTTCAATCTTCATGTGACGTTCGTGCAGGCGGCCGAGCTTGAGTGGCCCGAAGTACACGTCCCAAATCCCGTCGTCGATCTCCTCGAGCCCGACGTACTCGCCGATACAAACGGTCGAGACGTTGACCCAGCCCCGGTTCCAGCGAATCCCGCCATTGGCGCTCACGTAGCGCACCTCGAATCGGTCTGGATAGACCAGCGGCGGCAATTTGCTGGGCATCTCCCGGTGCGAGGGGCGGTACGCGCTCGCCGGCGTGTGCTGATCGAGCGCCTCGTGCGGTCGCTCGTGATTGAACTCCCGACGAAAGACATCGAACTTCCTTTGCTGTGCGGTGAGGCTCGCCGCGGGTGGACGCGTCGTCTCGTGCTTAAGCGTTCGGTGCATGCGCTCGTGGCGCCCGTTCTGCTGCGGCTTGCCCGGCTCGATGAGCTCGGGCAGTACGCCTAGGCGCACCCACCAGGCCGACAGCGCCGAGAGCCGCGCCAGCGTATTGGTGGCAAAGGGCACGCCGTTGTCGGTGCGAATGCGCTTGGGCAGCCCGTACTCCTTGAATAGCCGCGTGAACACGGGCTTGGCCTCGTGCACCGCAGTCGAATTGAGCGCCTGGCAGCCGAGCAGATAGCGGCTGAAGCCATCGGCCACGGTCAGCGGGAAGCAGTAACGGCCGTTGCCGGTCTTGAACTGGCCTTTAAAGTCTGCGCTCCACAGATCATTGGGCGCGACAATCGTGCTCGAGGGCTTGCCCGGATGGCCAATGCGACGGCGGTTGCGTTTCTTGGGCACCAGGCCATTGCGACTGAGGATGTCGCACACGGTCGATCGCCCCGGCAGATCCCAGCGCGGATGCGCCTTGTGCAGCAGCGCCAGCAGCTTCTTGCCACCCCAGCTGGGGTGACGACACCGTGCCTGAAGGATCGCCGCCACGATTTCCTCAGCCGTGCGGTTCGGTGACTCGTGCGGTCTCCTAGAGCGTTCTTCGAGCCCGGCTGGCCCCTGCCGCAGGTAACGGTCGATCCACTTGTAGGCCGTCTTGCGCGACACACCGTACAGTGCGCACAGCTCGGTGACACTCAGCACTTCACGAAGATAGTCGGCGATGAATTGCGTTCTCTGGTCCATAGGCGAGGTCTGACTCCACGGCATGGGACACCTCCTGCGGTGCCCCAATGGTCAACCTGTCACCCATGTCCCTGGACTAAACTGTCACCCATGTCTCCGGACCGTACCCCGGTGAGATCTAACAGCGCGTTCGAGCGGACCGTGAACCAGCGTGGCTTCGGTGGCTGTTATCGCCCGGCCGCTCAACGCGGACGTCAGTCGAGCGTCCGCTCCTGGCCGGGAGCGGCGGTTCCCCGCATCCGCTGAGAGCGGACGAACTTAGAAGAGGTCGATTGACGTAGGTCTGCTTTGCGGCGCTCTACTAAACGGGTGCTCCCTGCCAGTAGCAGTCATTCAATCACGCGGTCGGCCCGGATCAAAATTGACTGCGGGATCGTGAGGCCCTGCGCCTTGGCGGTCTTGAGATTCACCACGAGTTCGAATTTCGTCGGCGCTTGCACCGGCAAATCGGCTGGCTGCGCGCCTTTCAGGACACGGTCGACATAAGCAGCGGCACGTCGATTGAGATCGACCATGTCAGGGCCATAGGCGATGAGGCCGCCGTCGGACGCGAAAACGCTGAACGGGTAGATCACCAGCAATCTGTGCTTCGTCGCGAGTTCGAAAACCGTAGCGCGGTTGGCGAGCAGGAAAGCATCCGGCATGACGACGATGCTGCCTCCCGGGGTGCGCGCAAACGACTCAACGGACGTCTTCATCCCCGCCACATCGTGGACGGGCAGCATAACGGGTTCGAGTGCAAGCTGGCGTGCCGCCCGATCGAATAGCGGGCGCTGGAACTCGGACCGGGAAAAGGGGGCCGTGCGCGGATTGAACAGCAAGGCCGCCCGCGTGATATACGGCGCGCTTTCCTTGAGCAAAGAAAGCCATTTGGCCAGGATCTCTGTGTCGAAGGTGTTGAAGCCCGTCACGTTGCCGCCAGGGCGGGAGAAGCTCGCGACGAAGCCGTCTCCCACGGGGTCGGCCACCACGGCAAACACGATCGGAATGTTCGGAGACTGGCGTCGCATGGCTTCCGTCGCGGGCGTGCCGACCGTGAGCACGACGGCCGGCGCGAAGGCTGTCAGCGCCTTCGCGGCCGCCGCAATGCCTTCACGCTTGCCGCCACCCCACCGCACCTCGTAGCGGACATTCTGTCCTTCGATCCATCCGAACCCCCGCATACCATGCTTGAATGCGGAGAGCCTCTGGTGAGTGGCTTCGTCGCTTTCCCTGCCGCTGATCAGAATGCCCACGCGCCGCGCCTGATCCGCGGCCTGCTCGGCCCGCGCGAGAAGCGACAGACAGGGTAGGCCGCCGGCGGCGAGCGCGATAAACCGTCGTCTCGGTAGCGTCATGTCATCACGCGCCCGGGCCGGGCGTCTGGGCAAAGAGTAACGGACGCGCAGCGCCCGGAGCGCGCACTTCGCTGACGCGGGTCCATCCACCTCCTCCTCGAGGCGCAAAACGACGGCGAAGTCTACGCCCGACTGAGCGCTATGGGTCGAACTGCGACGCGCTGCCGTCCGCTTTCCAGAAATCTGGGCAGAGCCCGGGCGCGCTGCACCCGCGCTTGGTGGCCCGGGCCTGGAGTAATACAATTGCGGCTTCGATGTATTACAACCGAGACTCCGCATGACCCTGACCGTACGCCTGCCCCCGCGCGTGGAGCAGGAGCTGGCCGAATACTGCGCCAAGCGCCGTCTCACCAAGAGCGAGGCAGTGAAGCTCGCGCTCGAGGAGCTGCTGCGGGCGGCTGAAGCGGGTGCGCCCGAGTCGCGCCATCCGTTCATTGGCGGCGACAAGGGCGACGGCTCCGACGTGTCGGGCAACATCAAGGCGGCGCTGCGTGCCCGCTTTCACCGCCGCAAGCGGTGAGACGCGTCCTCGTGGACAGCGGCTTCCTGGTGGCGCTCGGAATCGAGCGCGACCCCCGGCATCGCGCGGCGCGCGCCTTTGTGGATGGCTACCCGGGCGAGCTGCTGGTGCCGGCGCCGGTGGTGTTGGAATCCTGCTATTTTCTTTCTACCGCCGGCAAGGTCCGCCTGCTCGAGTGGCTGCGAAAGCCGCCGCGCAACGTCCTCGATCTGCCCGTATCTGCCTACCCCGAAGTGGCGGAGATCCTCGTGCGCTATGCCGGGTTGGACCCGGACTTCACCGACGCGGCCATCGTCTGGCTCGCCGAAAGGAGCGGTTGCCGGGCCATTCTCACCGTGGATGTGCGCGATTTCAGTGTCTTCCGGGTCGGGAAAGGCAAGCGCTTCGAGCTGGTGAAGTGGTTCTGACGCGCCCGACCCGGCCTCAGGCGTTCAGGCCGGCGAGCACGCGCAGGTGCTGCACGACGCTGCCGGCCGAGCGCCGAGAGCGCGTAGCCGCCCTCGAGCACCGAGACGATGCGCCCGGACGCGTAGCGGTCGGCGACCGCCTTCACCTGCTCGGTGACCCAGGCGTAGTCGGCGTCGGCCAGGTTGAGCATCGCCATGTCGTCCTCGGCGTGCGCGTCGAAGCCGGCGGAGAAGATGACCAGCTGCGGCTGGAAGGCATCCAACGCCGGCACCCAGGCCTCGCTTACCGCCTCGCGGAACTGCTTCGAGCCGGAGCCGGCCGCGAGCGGCACGTTGACCATGTTGGGCGCCGGAGAGTCGGTGCCCGAGTAGGGATAGAAGGGATGCTGGAAGGTCGAGGCCATGAGCACGTTGTCGTCGTGCGCGAAGATGTCCTCGGTGCCGTTGCCGTGGTGCACGTCGAAATCGACGATCGCCACGCGCTCCAGCCGGTGCACGTGCACGGCGTGGCGCGCCGCGATGGCGACGTTGTTGAAGATGCAGAAGCCCATCGGGCGCGCGCGGCAGGCGTGGTGCCCCGGCGGGCGCACGGCGCAGAACGCGTTCTCGGCATCGCCCTCCAGCACCAGGTCGGTGGCGAGCAGCGCCGCACCCGCGGCGCGCAGCGCGGCCTGCAAACTGTACGGGATTCATCGCCGTGTCGGGATCGAGGTGCACCGTGCCGTGCGCCGGCGCCACCTCGCGGATCGCGCGCACGTAGTCCATCGGGTGCACGCGCGCGAGCGCCTCGTCCCCGGCGAGCGGCGCTTCGTAGCGCGCCAGGTACTGTGCGACGCCCGAGGCGATGAGCTGGTCCTCGATCGCGCCGAGCCGCTCCGGGCATTCCGGGTGGTGCGCGCCCATGTCGTGCCTGAGGCAGTCGGGGTGCGTGATGAAGGCGGTGGTCATGCGTGCGTTCCTTCACGGAATCTTACCGAAAGCGCGCCGCCGCCGCGAATGCGCGTGCGGAGGCATCGAGTACAATGCGTGCATGCTCCTCAAGCGACAGCTGCAGCCTGCCGCGAACGCTCCCGCCGAGCGCGTGCTCGAGGCCGCCGGACGCGTGATCCTCGGCAAGCAGCAGCAGCTGCGACTGGCGCTCGCCTGCCTGCTGGCGCGCGGCCACCTGCTGATCGAGGACCTGCCGGGCGTGGGCAAGACGACGCTGGCGCACGTGCTGGCGAAATCGCTCGGACTGCACTTCCAGCGCATCCAGTTCACCAGCGACATGCTGCCCGCCGACATCATCGGCGTGTCGGTGTACGAGCGCGAAACGGGCGGCTTCACGTTCCATCCCGGGCCGATCTTCGCGCAGCTGATCCTCGCCGACGAGGTGAACCGCGCCACGCCCAAGACGCAAAGCGCGCTGCTCGAGGCGATGGAGGAGCACCAGGTCACCGCCGAGGGCGAGACGCGCAAGCTCCCCGAGCCGTTCTTCGTCATCGCCACGCAGAATCCGTCCGACCAGGTCGGCACCTTCCCGCTGCCCGAGTCGCAGCTCGACCGCTTCCTCATGCGCATCGAGCTCGGCTACCCCGGACACGACGCCGAGCGCGCGCTGCTCGCCGGCACCGACCGGCGCGACCTGCTCGCCACGCTCGAGCCGTGCATGACGCCGGCCGAGCTGGTCGAGCTGCAGGAAAACGCCCAGGCCGTGCACGTCGCTCCCGCCCTGCTCGATTACGTGCAGGCGATCGTCGCGCACACGCGCCGCTCGCCGGACTACGTCGCCGGCCTATCGCCGCGCGCCGCGCTCGCGCTGGTGCATTCGGCGCGCGCCTGGGCGCTGCTCGAGGGCCGCGACAAGGTGATTCCCGAGGACGTGCAGGCGGTGCTGCCGGGGGTGGCCGCGCACCGGCTGCGCCCGGCGCACGACGATGCGCGCCGCGTCGACGTCGGCGCGCAGCTGCTGGCGGCCGTGCCCATCCCCTAGCGGGAGCCGGGCAGCTTCTCCTGCAGGAATTGCAGCACCGCGACCTCGTCGCGGCGCAGGGCGGGAACCGATCGCCGGCGGCGCGCCGGCCGCGCTGGCGGCTGTGGCACCGTCAGGCCGAGCAGGTAGGCGCGCAGCAGCAAGGGGTGCACGTAGTACTTGCGGCACACCGCGCGCGTGTTGCCCAGGCGCTCGGCCACCTCATCGAGGGCGCGCACGATGTTGCGGTCGGCCTCGCGCCGGCTCGCCGCGGGCCCCGCGGCGCGCAGCTCGATCGCCGCGAGCATGGTGCCGCCCCAGGTGCGGAAGTCCTTCGCCGTGACTTCGCGCCCGGTGATCTCGCGCAGGTAGGCGTTGACGTCGTCGGATGACACCGCCTGGCGCTTGCCCGCCTCGTCGAGGTACTGGAACATCTCCTGCCCGGGCAGGTCCTGGCAGCGCTGGATGATGCGCGCCAGGCGCGGGTCGGTGATCGCGATGGAATGCTCGACGCCGCTCTTGCCGCGGAAGCTGAAGCGCAGCAGCGCGCCCTCGACGCGCACGTGCTTGCGGCGCAGCGTGGTCAGGCCGAACGACCGGTTCTCGCGCGCGTACTCGTCGTTGCCGACGCGGATCAGCGTGCGGTCGAGCAGCCTGACCACCGTGGCGAGCAGCTGGCGCCGGCTCAGGTCGCCGACGCGCAGGTCGCGCTCGACGCGCTCGCGCACGATCGGCAGCACCTCACTGAACTCGAGCATGCGGCGGAACTTGGAGCGGTCGCGCGCCTCGCGGTACGACGGGTGGTAACGGTACTGCTTGCGGCCGCGCGCGTCGCGCGCCGTGGCCTGGATGTGGCCGTCGGGCTCGGGGCAGATCCACACGTCGATCCACGCCGGCGGGATGGCGAGTGAATTGAGGCGCTTCCTGGTCTTCGGATCGGTGATGCGGGCGCCGGCCGGCGTGTAGTAGGCCCAGCCCGTGCCCGAGCGCTTGCGCCGGATGCCGGCGACGCCGTCGGTGACGTAGCGCAGGCCGGCGCGCGCCGCCGCCCGGCGGTGCTCGGTGGCCCACTGCGACGCCATCGCCCGCCCGGCGGGATCAGTCGGGCCGGACCGCGAACTTTCCGCTGCCGCTGAACAGCACCACCAGTCCGCACATCAGGTAGAAGGCCTGCAGCTCGAGCTGCCAGCCGCCGGTCTTGCTCAACTGCAGGTACTGGTCGCTGTGCACCAGCACCAGCGCGAAGACCATGTTGATCACCACCAGCAGCCCGCCGATGCGCGAGAACATGCCGAGGATGATGAGCACCGGCGCCAGCACCTCGCCGAGGTAGACGGCGAAGGCGAGCTCCATGGGCAGGCCGAGCCCGACCAGCTTGCCGCTGATGAAATCGAGCGAAGCGGGATGCAGGATCTTGGCCACACCGTGGAACAGGATCAGCCCGCCGAGCGTCAGGCGCAGCAGCAGCTTGCCGATGTCGTCGGCCAGGATGGGGTTGAAGAACATCGACGGCCTCCTCGTGCCAATAGCGATGCTGCGAAGCATAGCCGAAGTTGCGGCGCGACCGAAAATCGGCCCGTAACCGCTTACCGCTTACAATGGGCGCCACCCTGTCCCGAGGACCCTCCGGCATGTGTCGACGATGGGCGTGGCTCGCCGCCGCGTACGCGGTGCTGATCATGGGCTGCGCCGGTCTGCCGCCGCTCGAGGGACGCGAGGCGAGCCGCGCGCTCGGCGACACCGACGCGAGCCCGCTCGGCCGGGCGATCGCGCCGCGCGTCGCCGGGCACCCCGGCAAGGCCGGCATCTACCCGCTCAAGCGGCCGGCCGACGCCTTCGCGGCGCGCGGCCTGCTCGCGGCCGCCGCACAGCGCTCGCTCGATGTGCAGTATTACATCTGGCACGGTGACGAGACCGGCATGCTGCTGTTCGAAGCGCTGTGGCGGGCGGCCGAGCGCGGCGTGCGCGTGCGCCTGCTGCTCGATGACAACGGCATCGCGGGACTGGACCCGACGCTCGCCGCGCTCGACGCTCACCCGAACGTCGAGGTGCGACTCTACAACCCGCTGGCCCGTCGCGGCATGCGCGCGCTCAACTTCCTCGCCGACTTCTCGCGCGCCAACCGGCGCATGCACAACAAGTCGTTCACCGCCGACAATCAGGCAGCGATCGTCGGGGGACGCAACGTCGGCAACGAGTACTTCGGCGCGGGAGAGGGGGTGGTATTCCAGGACCTCGACGTGATCGCTGTCGGGCCGGCGGTGCGTGAAGTCTCCACGGCCTTCGATCTCTACTGGAACAGCGATTCCGCCTATCCGGCCGCGAGCATCCTCGGGCCCGCGGGCCCCGACGCGCGCGCCATGCTCGAGGCGCAGTTCGCCGCGGCGCATGCGAGCCCCGCAGCGGAGGACTACCTGAAAGCACTGCGCGAGACCCCCCTGGCGACCCAGCTGCTCAAGGGCCAGTTGCCGCTCGAGTGGGCCGAGGTGCAATTAGTGTACGACGATCCCGCGAAGACGCTCGACGCCGAGGAGCGCACCGACCTGCTGCTGCTGCCGAAGCTGGTGCAGCTCGCGGGCCCCGCCGAGAAGCAGTTCGACTTGGTGTCGCCATACTTCGTGCCCGGCGAGCCGGGCACCGCCGCCTTCGCGGCGCTCGCGCGGCGCGGCGTGAAGGTGCGCATCCTGACCAACTCTCTGGCAGCGAGCGACGTCTCCGCGGTGCACGCGGGCTACGCGAAGCGGCGCGAAGATCTGCTGCGCGCGGGCGTGCGCCTGTTCGAGCTCAAGCCAACGGTCGCACGGGAGGAGGCGCAGGACAAGAAGACCTTTGGCGGCAGCTCGGGCGCGAGCCTGCACGCCAAGACCTTCGCCGTCGACCGCGAGCGCGCATTCGTCGGCTCGTTCAACTTCGATCCGCGCTCGGCGCGGCTCAATACCGAGATGGGCCTCGTGATTCGCAGCCCGGTGCTCGCACAGCGCATCGCTGCGAGCTTCGACTCCGACGTCCCCCTGGCGGCATACGAGGTGCGCCTGGACGAGGACCGCGGGAGCCTGTACTGGATCGAAACTACGCCATCAGGGGAGAAGCGCTACGACACCGAGCCGGGCGCCGGGCTGTTCAAGCGTCTCGGCGTCGGGATCCTCTCGCTGCTGCCGATCGAGTGGCTGCTGTAGGCAGCCGGCTGCAGGAACTAGCTCTTGAACGCCGAGGCAATGGTGGCCTGGATCGCTTCGGCCGCCGCGCGCGGATCGGGCGCGTCGCGCACCGGGCGCCCGACGACGATGTAGTCGGCGCCGTTGGCGAACGCCTGCGCCACATCGACGGTGCGCTTCTGGTCGTCCTTGGGCCTGCTCTCCGCCGGGCGGATGCCGGGCGTGACCACCAGCAGGCGCGCGCCGAACTCGGCCTTGATGCGCGGCGCCTCGAGCCCGGAGGCGATGACGCCGTCGCAGCCTGCCTCGGCCGCGTGGCGCGCGCGCGACAGCACCAGCTGCGCGACGTCGGTGCCCGCGCCCATCTCCGCCAGGTCGCTCGAATCGAAACTGGTGAGCACCGTCACCGCGAGGATCTTCATGCCGCCCTTCTCGCGCGCCGCGGCCTGCATGATCGAGCGATGCCCGTGCACCGTGAGAAAGGTCGCGCCGCTCGCGCTCAGGTTGGCGGTCGCGCGGCGCACCGTTTCCGGGATGTCGTACAGCTTCAGGTCGGCGAACACCTTGTTGCCGCGTTTGACCAGCCACTCGAGCAGCTCGAAGTAGCCGCCCGCGGTGAACAGCTCGAGGCCGATCTTGTAGAAGCGCACCGCGTCGCCGAGCCTCTCCACCAGCGCGCGTGCCTCTGCGGCGCCGGGCACGTCGAGCGCGACGATCAGCCGCTCCTCGCGCGGCACGGCGCTCATCCGGTTTTCTCCTCGCGCGCGAGTTGCCGCAGCGTTAGGCCGAGGTCCGCGTCGACGTGCTTCCAGTGCGCCGCGTACGGGGCCGAGGCGTTCCCGACCTGTGGGTCGAGCACGAAGGCGCGGTACACGTCAGCGAACTTGACGGCGTCGGCATCGCAGGCCAGCAGCCAGCCGTCCTTCTCCGTTCGCGCGGTCCAGCCGCGCGTCGCGGCGCGCTCGAGCACGCGCTCGCAACGGTATGGCAGCAAGCCGAGCTGCGCGGCGAGCCGACCGATGCCCAGCACTTCGCCGCGCTGCTGCGCGCGCGTCAGCGCCGTAAGCACCTCGACCGCATCGCGCAGGTCCTGGCCCGGCGAGCGCAGGCGTTCGCTCTGCGCGCCGCGGTAGCCCGGCAGCATCGCGGTGATGGTCGCCCCCAGCAGCACCACCAGCCACGACACGTACAGCCACAGCAGGAAGATCGGCAGCGTGGCGAAGGCGCCGTAAATCATCGAGTAGGTCGGAAAGCTCGCGACGTAGAGCGCGAAGCCGCGCTTGGCGAGCTCGAAGATGACGCTCGCCACCAGCCCGCCCACGAGCGCGTGCGCCAGCTCGATCCTGCGGTAGGGCACCAGGATGTACACCCAGGTAAACGCCGCCCAGGTGAACAGGAACGGCAGCAGGCGCAGTGCCGCCTCGGTGAAGGCCCCGAGATCGAGCACGCCGAGCGAGGCGCCGACCAGGAACGAGGTCATCGAGATGCTGCCCCCGATCAGGATCGGGCCGAGCGTCAGCACGCTCCAGTACATCAGCAGGCGCTGCGCCAGCGGACGGCGGCGCTGGACGCGAAACACGCGGTTCAGCACCTGGTCGATGGTGAGCATCAGCATGATCGCGGTGATCGCCAGGAATCCCAGGCCGATGGCCGTCAGGCGCCCGGCCTTCGCGGTGAACGCCGCGATCTGGTCCGCGATCATTTCGACGCCGCTGGCATCGGGCAGGAAGTGCGCGACGAGGTAGGCTTGCAGCGCGCCGATCGTCTCGTCGAACACCGGAAAAGCGGTGGTCAGCGCGAGCGCCACGGTGATCAGCGGCACCAGCGCGAGCAGCGTGGTGAAGGTCAGGCTGCCCGCGGTCTGCAGGCTGCGGTTCTCGACGAAGTGGCGCGCCGTGGCGGCCACGAACTCCGCAGCCTCCCTGAGCACGTTCATCGGCTGGCCGCGCGCGGTCGATGGCTCGGGCGCGGCCGATGATTCGGGTGCGGTCGCTGGCTCGGACATGGTATGCCGGTATCATACCTTCCCGTGGCCGACATCCTGGTCCTCTACTACAGCGTCGGCGGCTCGCTGCGGCGCATGGCGGAGCTCGTCGCCGACGGCGTCGAGCGCGTGCCGGGCGCGCAGGCGCGCCTGCGCACCGTGCCGCGCGTCGCGCCGACCACCGAAGTCGCGGCGCCCGCGGTACCCGCCGAGGGCGCGCCCTACGCGGAGCTCGGCGACCTCGAGCGCTGCGCGGGGCTCGCGCTCGGCAGCCCGGCGCGCTTCGGCAACATCGCCGCGCCGCTGAAGCATTTTCTCGAAGGCACGACGATGCTGTGGCACGCCGGCGCGCTCGCCGGCAAGCCGGCCTGCGTGTTCACTTCCGCGGGTAGCCTGCACGGCGGGCAGGAAACGACGCTCGTCTCGATGATGCTGCCGCTCCTGCACCACGGCATGCTGATCGTCGGCCTGCCCTACACCCACGCCGAGCTGAACGCGACGCGCGACGGCGGCACGCCCTACGGCGCGAGCCACTTCGCCGGAATCGCCGACGACCGGCCGATCGCGGAGGCCGAGCGCGCGCTGTGCGTGGCGCTGGGCCGGCGCCTGGCCGAAGTCGCCTTGAAGCTCGCACGATGAAGCTCGCGCGAGGGGCCGCCGGCGTCTCGCTTATCGCCCTGATCGCGCTGTGCCTCGCGTGGGAGCTGTGGCTCGCGCCGCTGCGCCCCGGCGGCTCGCTGGTCGCGCTGAAGGCGCTGCCGCTCGCGCTGCCGCTCCCGGGAATCCTGTCCGGCAGGCGCTACACCTATCAGTGGTCGAGCATGCTGATCCTCGGCTATTTCGCCGAGGGCGCGACGCGCGCCTTCGCCGAGCGCGGCGCGGCGCAGGCGCTCGCCGTCGCGGAGGTCGCGCTCAGCCTCGTTTTTTTCGGCGCGGCGCTGGCATACGCGCGGCTGACTCGAGCAGCCGCCTAGCCGCGGCATAGACCGGCACCTCGACCAGCCGGCCGTCGACGCGCGCGCGCTCCCTGCCCCGCGCGCGCGCCGCCTCGAACGCGCGCACCACGCGCCGCGCGCGCTCGAGTTCCGCCGGCTGCACCGAGAACACCCGGTTGAGCGCCGCGGCATGCGCCGGATCGACCAGGCTCTTCATGCGGTAGCCCAGGCGCTTGGCCCGGCGCGCCTCGGCCACGGCGCCGCGTGCGTCGCCGAAGGTGTAGGGGCAATCGATCGCCTCGACGCCGGCGGCGCGGCACTCGAGCAGGAAGCGCGCCCGTGCGTAGGCGAGCTCCGCGCCGCCGCGCGTGCGCTCGGTGCCGAGGTCGGCCACCATGTCCTCGCTCGCCATCAGCAGCGCCGTGACGCGCGGGCTCGCCCGGGCGATCTCGCCGGCGCGCACCAGCCCCGCCGCCGACTCGATGTTGGGCACCAGCTCGACGCCGCGCGCGATCGCGGCGAGCGCCCGCACCTGCTCGGGGCGCGCGACCTTCGACATCAGCACGACATCCGGCCTGGCAGGGAGGACCGCCTCGAGGTCCTCGCGCCCGCAGGTTTCGAGGGGATTGACGCGCACCGCCGCGAGCGCCCCCGCGGCGCGCCAGCGGTCGTAGAGCCGCGCCGCAAGCGCGCGCGCCCTGGGGCGCAGCTCGGGCGGCGTGAAGTCCTCCAGCTCCTGGATGAGCACGTCGGCGCCGGAGCGCGCGGCCGCGGCCTGCGCCTTCTCGTCGGCGCCGGGAACGAACAGCCAGCTGCGGCGCGGATGCGTCATTGCCCGGCGACGCAGGCCTCGAGGTGCTGCTCGATGAAGCGCATCTGGTCGGCCCGCGTGCGGCTGCTGGCGAAGATCCATACCGCCGCCACGCCCGCGACGATCACCCCCAGGCCGAGCATGCCTTCGTCGCGCGCGAGCCCCTCGAGCTCGCGCACCGCGCCGGCGAGCAGCAGCAGCGCGCCGATCACCAGCAGCCCGACGAACTGGAGCTTGGTGCCGAAAGTGTAGGCGAGGTCGCCCTCGAACGCGCTGCCGTCGCCGTCGGCGCGCAGCGTGCCGCGGAACTCGATCACGTCGCCCGCGGCCGACAGCGGTCCCCTGCGCCACAGCGAGATCGCCGGCGCCGCGTCCGATCCCGCGATCTTGCCAGCGAGGCGCTGTCCGACCGCGTAGCGCCGCCCCTCGACCTGCTGGCGCAGCCGCGCCAGCGCGTCGCGCGGCGCACGCGGACCGGCGACGCGCAGCGGCTTGCGCCAGAAGATGAACCCGTCCGACATGCCGACGCGGCCTACCTGCCAGGCAGGCGGGCCAGCGCCTGCTCGAGCTGCCCGGCCTCGCGCATCAGGCCCTCGAGGCCGACCGCGTACCGGTCGGCGCTCACGCATTGATTCCTGTTCATGCTGGCGCATCCCGACAGCAGCATCGGCACCATCAGCCAGCCCACGATCGCGCGGCGCGGCGTTCCCGTCATCGCCCCTCCCTCCGGTCGGACGTTACCGCGTGCCGGCACCCGCGTCGAGCGGGGCTGCAGCGACGAGGCGCTGCGCGGCTCAGGCGGCGCCCTTGCCGGGCCTGAAAATCGCGTAGTTGCCGTTCGCCTTCGCCACCAGCGTATCGCCGAGGTAGACGCCCGACTCGAGGTTGGCGACTGTCTTGCCGCGGTTGACGAGCTCGGTGACGCAGCTCAGCACCCCGGAAACGACGGGCTTGAAGTAGTTGATCTTCACCTCGATGGTGGCGCAGATCTCGCCCGCCTCGAGCGTCGGGTAAAGCGCGGCGCCCATGCCGGTGTCGGCCATGGCGAAGACCACCGCGCCGTGCACCACGCCGTGCGGGTTGTGGTGCGCGGGGGTGACCACCAGCGTGCAGCGGCTGTAGCCGCTCCTGCGCTCCTCGAACTTCAGGCCGAGTTGCTCGGTGTACGCGTTACGCATCGCCCGCCCGCCGCCCGCGGCTGCGCCACAGCGCAAGCAGCTCGGTGAAGTCCTCGGGCTGGGTTTCGTAGCGCACCACGCCGGCGGGAAGCGCGAACCACGGCTGCGCGCTGCGCGTCCACAGATGCGCCACCGGGCGCAGCCAGGAGGTGTCGTCCAGCGTCCCCGGCCGCACGATGGCGCGCTCCGGCCGATCGGGCGGCTCGGACCACAGGCGCGTGCCGCACTGCGCGCAGACCCGGCCATGCCGCACGCGGCCGTCGCCGAACGACGAAACGTGCAGCGCGGCCTCGCCCTGCGTCACCTCGATCGCCGCCCGGCTCACCCACGGCGACAGACCGAAGGCGCTGCCGCTGCGCTTCTGGCAGTCGGTGCAGTGACAGGCGTACAAGGTGAGCGGCTCTTCGTTCACCCGGAAGCGCGTGGCGCCGCACAGGCAGCGGCCGGTATAGGGCGCGGTCACGGCGAATTCACTCCTGCACGGGCCACGCAGACCTCCACGCGAGGGGAAAGCGATCGCAGTCCAGGCGCGCGCCGTGACCCAGCCCGGGATCCTCGGTCGGAATGGCGACCGCGCCGGCCAGGAACTCGAGCCACGCTGGCGCAAAGACGCCGCGCAGGCACACCACGCCGTCGCGCTCGTAGGCAGCGCGATCCCGGTCACGAATCCTGATCCTGCGATCGGCGTCCATGCGCTGCTGTTCGTAGTCTAGTCAGGCATTACCGAATTCTGGTGAGCTCGACGCCATCGACGACCATTTTCCACTTTTCCGCTTCCTTGTACGGCGGCCTGGAAACTTGAAACGTGGTGGAGATGAGCGGGACCCCGACGACCAAATCGTCGCCCTCGAACCGTCGCAGCGGGCCGTTGACAGAGGTCGTGACGCCCCCCTTGACTCGCTTGTAGGCAACGCTTCCGTCCTGCGTGATGAGAAGTCCCATGGTCTGCGCACGCCACTCACCCACGTACGTCGACTTGTCCGGCGGAAGCGGATTTCCACATGCCGAAACGGTCAGCGTAATGGCCAGCAGAATTGCCGTTAGCGCGCGCGTGTTCATCGATCTCCTCTTTCGACATGCCTGGCGCTTGAGTTCACCGGGCCCGGAAAGCAAGCGAAGCGCAGCATTCACGGCTCCGGCGTCACTGGTTGCTGGGCGGCGCCATCGACCTCCCGGATGATTCGCTCCAAGAGCTTGCTGACGAACGGCCTGTGCATCACGATGAGTATCCAGGGCCAGATCACGCTCCAGAAGACGACGAGCGCCCAGAACAAGCCTGAGGCGACGGTTCTGCTCAGTACCGGGTCAGCCACGATGGAGTAGCGATCCTGCTGGGCTTCGATGTCCGAGAAGAGAAACACCGCGATGAACGCGATCCCGAGAAGCGCACCAAGGCTAACGACGTATGCGGCCCATCTCGGATAACGTACCGAGTACTCGATATCGCCATCCCCGACGGCTCGCAGGGGGACGTCATTGACCCCGACATTGATCGTCATCGTTTCGAGAAACGCCGGACGGGACGAGGCGATTCGCAGCTTGCCGGAGAAACTCGGAGACAGGACGTTCATTCGGGCCACCGGTGTTTCGTCATCGCCGCCCAACGTGCTGCCATTCAGGGGTGCGCCTGCATTGGGCGCGTCCGCTGCCGTGGCGGGTTGGACATCGCCTACTCTGCAACGGTCGCGCGAGCGGCCCAAGCACGCGCAATCAATGAGATCGACCCATTTGCAGCGGTCGGGAGGCGCTCGCGTATGTGATCGCGCAGGCGCGCTCTCGCAGTTTCATCGAGCGACATGGCGTAGGCAGGGGCCGGACCCTGGCCGCCGAGGAAAGGCTGCCAGTAGTCGTCGAAACTCGTAAACCGCGTCGGTACGTCGATGGGCTTCACCTCGACGCCTTCCAGACCGGCGTAGGCGAAGAGCTTCTCGAGCGCCGCCGGACGGCACAGCGGGAAACGGGGGCCTTCGTCCAAGCTTGCGGCGGCCGCATCGAACGCGACTGCGGCGTCCCAGAAGTGTCGCATGAGCTCCATCTTTCCGGCGTAATCCCAGACGTACGCTGCGATCGTGCCTCCCTTGCCCGTCACCCGCGCCATTTCGGCGAGGGCGGCGCGCTGATCCGGAACGAAGTTCAGGACCAGTCCCGAGACCGCCACGTCGACCGACGCGTCGCCGAGCGGGATTGCCGCCGCGCTGCCTGGGTAAAGCGCCGCCCGGTCCCCGAGATTTTCCCTCGCGGTCTTGAGAAATCCCTCCGAAGGCTCGACGCCAGCGACGCAAGCGGGCGAGCAGCGGTCCAGGATCGCCGCGCACAGCGCCCCTGTGCCGCACCCCACGTCGAGCCACCTCCGGCCGGCAGGAATGCCCAGCCAGGAGAGAAACGGCGGCGCGACCTGGCGACTCCACCGTCCCACGTACTGCTCATAGGGGTTCCCGCGCTCCCAAGTGTCGGATACTTGTCTTTGATCCATGGTCAGATCGTTCAGTTGTGAATCGATGCCCTACGTTTGAGCTAAGGCCGCCGCCCGTCAGGGCGGTCGGCCGCGAGAGCTAAGGCCGCCGCCCGTCAGGGCGGTCGGCCGCGAGCTAAGGGTTAGGACGCGCCGGCAATGCACGAAGCATTTCAAGTTGTAGAGAGCCACCACGCCGCGGTGATGACGATAGGCAAGACCAACTCAGGGATCATGTAGCCTAACCACACGGCAGTGGGCTTGGGCAGGCCGACACGACTGATGGATACGAGCCTTCCGACCCCGGCAAGAAAGACGCCCAGCGCGAGCAAGTACACGAGCGTTCCCTGCTGACGAATTGTGAATGCCGCCCAGAAGCTGATGACGCCGGTCGAAAAGTACACGCCGGCCATGAAACGGTGAACGTTGTCCAGACGAGGCAAAGTATCGGGTTGACCCAAATACATTTGTAGCGCACCGCCAATAATGGCGATGGCCGCTACGATAAACAAGCAGACTTGGACGATCTGCTGGCCGACAAGCAAAGGAGCCGTAGGATTCAAGTGCAATTCTCCATGTGATTCAAGTGGCCTAATAGTAGAAGTGTGCGGCGCGCCGAATGCGCCGCCTGTAAATGCACCGCCGCTTCCGGCACCACTGCCATGTTAGAGCACTGCCTCATCGGGATTTATCAACGATCTTCCAGTACGAGTCTTTCCGAATTACCTTCCCGTCCCGGAATTCCAAGTGGTCGCATCCACGTACTTGAATTCGGGCTCCGTCGGCCGTCGTGCCGGTTAGTAACCACTCGGACACGCCCATATTGCCGCTGACCCAGTGGCGGTCGTCACTGTAGTGGACGTCTGGGAGACCCTTGAAGCGTATCGCTAAGCCTTCTCGCACGGCCGCTTTACCCGTGAAGCGTCTGCCCCAGGGATCCGGTCCCCGAGGCATGTCCAACGAGCAATCGTCGGAAAAGAACTCCATGATGGCGTCGAGGTCGTGGGCGTTGAACGCATCGGCGATTGCCTTCAATGTTGCGACGGAAACCGACTGCTGTTTAGCCATGCCCGTTGATCCGTAGAGCGTTCTAACGAATGAAAGGGACCTCCCCCGCTGCTCGGTCGGCATTGGTGTGCCAGAGTGGAAGTGTCGTCATTTCCAACTCAACGGAGAGGGGGGGAGGTCATGGCACAGATTACTACCGTGGGAATCGACCTGGCAAAGCACGTTTTCTCGCTGCACGGGGTGGATCACGCCGGGCACGTGGTGCTCAGGAAGACGGTGCGCGCGGCCACCGGCGCGTCGGAGGAATCAGAAGCCGGGAATGACCCGCGCCTTGAAGCTGTCGTGAACGGCGGGCGGCGAGTTCTTGCAGCCACACGCCACTTTGAAGAACCTCGATTCGCCGGGTGCCACGAGGCCGCTGACATACGTGGAGTATTGATCGACGTACTTGCCGTGATCGGACAGGTCGACCTCGACCTGCAGGCCGCGCGCCGCTTGCTTGCCGTTATCAGGCTGCTGTAGGCGAGGCAGTACATGCCCCACGCCACGAGCCCGAAGCCGATGCCGAACAGCAGGCCCTGAAGCAGCGTGCCGACGCCCTTCGCCAGCAATCCCTTCTTATCCATGGTGCCATCCCTCGCGGCTCGAACGATGCTTCCGAGCATAGTACGGGTGCACGCGCGGGCCCGTTTCATCCTCCTCGAACGGGGCCACGGAATTGCCAATTCTTGTGTGAAAGGCGCAGTGCCCGCGTCAGCGCCGCGGCATGCCATAGTGCTGCTGCGCCCACACCACGGTGGCGCGCGCGGCGGTGTCGGCGGCCGTGGGCTTGGCGGAGAAGCGCTCGCGGTAGCGGCGGTCGTCGACAACGAACGGCTCGTCCCACTGGTAGAGCATCTCGTTCATCTCGCGCATCAGCGGCGCGAACAGGCCGATGGCCCTGAGCACCGGCTTGGGGATCTTGCTGACGCGGATGGGATGCCCGAGGCATTGGGCGAAGCGCGTGATCAGGTCGCGCATGGTGCCCGCGGGCTCGCAGGGCAGCATCCAGACGCGTCCGAGCGCGTCGTCGTGCGCGCGGCCGAGCTGCGCCAGGCCGGCGGCGACGTCCGGGATGTAGTGGTAGGTGTGCACGGCGTCGGGATCGACCGGCGACCAGACCTCTTTCGCTGCGAGCGCGCGCCTCCAGAAGAAGTCGCCCAGGTAGGTGAGCGTGCCGCGCGGGCCGTAGTAGTCCGAGGCGCGGCCGCAGACCGCCACCACCGCGCCCTTGCGATGCGCGTCGAGCAGCCGCTCGGCGGCGCGCGCGCGGATCTCGCCCTTCCTGCTGCACGGGTTCATGGGCGTGTCCTCGTTCATCGGGCGCCCGCCGGTGCGGCCGAGCATGTAGAGGTTGTCGAGCACCACCAGGCGAGCGCCCGCCCTGCCCGCCGCCGCGATCAGGTTGTCCATCACGCGCGGCACGACGTCGGCCCAGACGGTCGCGTCGTAGGGCGGGTTCATGCAGTGGTAGACCGCGGCCGCGCCCTCGCAGGCGCTGGCGCAGAACGCCGGGTCGAGCGCGTCCCCGGTCAGCAGCTCGGCGCCCGGCGCGACCTCGCCGCGCGAGCGCCGCGCGACGCGCACGCGCTCCCCGTCCTCGAGCAGCTTCGCCGCGAGGGGCGTTCCGACTTGCCCGGCGCCGAAGACGACATGCATGGCGAGCCTACGGCGCCACCGACACGCCGCGCACGGCGTGGCGCACGATGGCCTGCGCCACCAGCCCGGAGGCCTTGGCGTGCGCGGCGAACTCGCGCAGCCAGGCGGCGCCCGCGTCGCGCCCGATGGGCGTGCCGATCGCCTGCTGCACGGCAGTGAAGCGGCCTTCGAGGATGCGCGACCCCGGCAGCTTCTCGGCGTCGGCGACCAGCCGCGGCTTGAGCCCCGCGAGCGCCTCAAGCCGGTCGGCGACGAAGCGCTCGAACGAGGCGTCGATGCCCGGCGTGCGCACCAGCGCGGCGTGCTTGAGCGTGCGGGAGAGGTACAGGTCGTAGGCGCTCTTCTCCGCCGCGGCGATGCGCACGCCCGTGCGGTCGACTTCGGCGATGCTGCGGATCGCGGACCCGGCCGGCACGAGGTAGGTGGCCTCGATCTCGAGATACGCCGGGGTGAAGGCGATCTCCTTCGCGCGCAGCGGCTCGGCCGCCAGGAAGGCGACGTCCCAGGCGCCGGCGCGCACGCCTTCCGCGAGCTTGCCCGCGGCGTCGAAGGGCACGAACTCGAGCTCGAGGCCGGCGAGCCGGCCGAGCTCCTCGGCCAGGTCGATGACGATGCCGCGGTAGCCGCCCGCGGGGTCGCGGGCGACGAGCAGGAAGTTCTGCAGGTTCAGCCCGACGCGCAGCCTGCCGCTCGGGGCGAGCTCGGCGCGCGCCGCCGGACCGATGTGTAGGCTCATCGCGGCAATGCTATAGCTGATGCTGCGGGTTGAGCTTCTGCGTTTTGCTCTGCAAACGGTTCAGCGCACTGACGTAGGCCTTGGCCGAGGCGACGAGCACGTCAGTGTCGGCGCCCACGCCGTTCACCACGCGTCCGCCACGGGCCAGCCGCACCGTCACCTCGCCCTGCGACTCGGTACCCTGCGTCACCGCGTTTACCGAGTACAGCAGCAGCTCGGCGCCGCTCTTGGCGATCGATTCGATCGCCTTGAACGTCGCGTCGACCGGACCGTCGCCCTGCGACTCGGCGCGCCGCTCCGTGCCTGCCTCGGCCAGCACCACGCTGGCGTGCGGGCGCTCGCCCATGCCGCTCGCCTGGCTCATGGTGACCAGCTGCCAGTGCTCGTCGCTCGCCACGCCCGCCTCCTGCGCCACCAGCGCCTGCAGGTCCTCGTCGAAGATGTCGGCCTTCTTGTCGGCCAGGTCCTTGAAACGCTGGAAGGCCTTGTTGTACGCGTCCTCGGACTCGAGCTCGATGCCGAGCTCCTTCAGGCGCTGCTTGAACGCACTCCTGCCCGAGAGCTTGCCGAGCACGATCTTGTTGGTGGTCCAGCCCACGTCCTCGGCGGTCATGATCTCGTAGGTCTGGCGCGCCTTGAGCACGCCGTCCTGGTGGATGCCGGAGGCGTGCGCGAACGCGTTCGCGCCTACCACCGCCTTGTTCGGCTGCACCACGAAGCCGGTGATCTGGCTCACCAGGCGCGAGGTCGGCACGATCTGCGTGGTGTCGATCTGCGTCTCGAGATGGAAGAAGTCGCTGCGCGTGCGCACCGCCATCACCACCTCCTCGAGCGAGGTGTTGCCGGCGCGCTCGCCCAGGCCGTTGATGGTGCACTCGATCTGGCGCGCGCCGCCGGTCATGACGGCGGCGAGCGAGTTGGCCACCGCCATGCCGAGGTCGTTGTGGCAGTGCACGCTCCACACGGCTTTATCCGAATTCGGAACTCTTTCTCTGAGATTTCTTATGAATTCTCCAAATTGTTGCGGTACCGCGTAGCCCACCGTGTCGGGGATGTTGATGGTGGTGGCGCCTTCCTTGATCACCGTCTCGAGCACGCGGCAGAGGAAATCCGGCTCCGAGCGGCTGCCGTCCTCGGGCGAGAACTCGACATCCGGGCAGGCGTTCTTCGCGTAGCGCACCGACAGGCGCGCCTGCTCGAGCACCTGCTCCGGGCTCATGCGCAGCTTCTTCTCCATGTGGATCGGGCTGGTGGCGATGAAGGTGTGGATGCGCCAGCGCTTGGCGCCGGTGAGCGCGTCGATGCCGCGCCGGATGTCGCGGTCGTTGGCGCGGCACAGTCCGGCGACGGTCGAGTCCTTGACCACCTTCGCGATCGCCTGCACCGCCTCGAAGTCGCCGTTGGACGATGCCGGGAAGCCGGCCTCGATCACATCGACCTTCATGCGCTCCAGCGCCTTGGCGATGCGCAGCTTCTCGTCCTTGGTCATCGAGGCGCCGGGGCTCTGCTCGCCGTCGCGCATGGTGGTGTCGAAGATGATAAGTTTCTGATTGCCGCTCATGGTGCGCTCCTAGGGTGCAAATGCACGAATGCCTTTCCGCCGCGAAGGGCGGGAGAGGGTACTGCCGAATTGGGGGTTCTAGTTTGTGCGCGCGAGGCGCAGCAGCAGACCGGCCAGCAGAAGCGCG
This sequence comes from uncultured Pseudomonadota bacterium, assembly GCA_963834845.1. Taxonomy (GTDB): domain Bacteria; phylum Pseudomonadota; class Gammaproteobacteria; order Burkholderiales; family SG8-39; genus DAHVFK01. Next base: position 166,486 of record CAWICY010000005.1, on the reverse strand, counting down.
GGGCCGGAAAGGAGAAGCTCGAGCCGGAAGGTCGAAGCCATGTGCGGGAATATAGCGCGCGTCCCGGCGCCGCGCAAGCCGTCAGCCCGGCCGGCCGTCCAGGCGCGGGCTCGCGAGGCGCGGGGCATAGGCGAAGAAGTAAGTCAGGAACGCCGCGCTCCACAGCGTCGCCGAGAGGTAGACGAGCGGCATGTACGCCGTCAGTACGAGCGCCGCGGCGACGCGCGCCACGGCGGCGCAGTGCACCAGCACGTAGGCCGCGGTCTCCGCGCGACCGGCGGCGAGCGGCCGGCCGGTGTGGCCGAGCGCGGTGCGCGTGATCATGCCGATGATGGTGCCCGAGAGCGCGCCCACGGCGAAGGCGTGCAGCGGCGCCGCGCCGATCACCAGGCCGAGCGCGGCGAGGCCGAGCAGCACGAAGCCGACCGGGATCCAGGCGTGTGACAGGTGCAGGATCCACAGGATCGGCCGTCCACGCGTTGCGAGTGGCGCCCAGCCCGCCTGGCGCGCGGCGTGCAGCGCCGCGGCGGCGAACGCCGCCGACGCGCCGAGCCAGCCGTCCACCTCCGCGAGCGCGCAAGCGAAGGCCAACGCCGACAGCGCGAGCGCCGCGCGGTCGAGCGCCGCCGAGCGGCGCAGCCTGGCCTGCGGCAGCGCGCTGGCGGTGAACGAGGGCACGACCCTGCCCGCCATGACGATCAGCAGCAGCACCACGAGGTACAGGCCGCCCTGTGCCGCAAGCGAGGCCGGCGCCTCGATCAGGCCGAGCGCGGAGAGGTGGAAGCAGGCGTTTACCAGGCCGAGCGCCGCGAGGAGCAGGGGCACGAAGTAGTTGCGCGCGTTGCGCGCAGCGAACACGACCCGCCCCAGCACCGCGGCGACGACGAACGGAAACGCGCCGTCGACCAGCGCGCCAAGCCAGCCGGGGCCGCTGATGACCAGCACGCGCGCCGCGACCCAGTGGCCCGCCAGCAGCGCGAGCGGCACTCCAGAGGGCGTCGGCAGCCCGGTCCACAGGCGCCCGGCGGTGAGCAGGAAGCCCGCGATCACCGCCAGCGCGAAGCCGAACACCATCTCGTGCTGGTGCCAGATGAGGCCTTCGAGGTAGCCCGCGGGCCAGCCGTGGCCGGAGAGCTCGGCGACCCAGGCGGGCACCGCCAGCGCCGCGAACAGCGCGGCGAGCAGGTAGAAAGGGCGAAACCCCAGGTTGAACAGCGCCGGCGGCACGCTCAGATGATCCTGCGCGGACGCTTGCCGAGCGCCCATTGCACGTAGCCCGAGATCGCGTAGCCGACTACCAGCAGGAACAGAACCACCGCGGGCTTGGTGGCGATCACCGTCAGCGCGGCGACGATGGCGAGTACCGCCCAGAACGGCACGCTCTTTTTCAGGTTGATGTCCTTGAAGCTGTAGAACGGCACGTTCGTCACCATGGTGATGCCGGCGAACATGGTCACGCTCCAGGCGAGCCAGGCGAGCCAGGTCTCGCCGCCGAAGCCGAGATCGTTCATCACCCACACCAGGCCGGCGACCAGCGCCGCGCCCATCGGGCTCGGCAGCCCCTGGAACCAGCGCTTGTCGACCACGTCGATGTTGGTGTTGAAGCGCGCCAGGCGCAGCGCCGCGCCCGCGCAGTAGACGAACGCGGCGACCCAGCCCAGCTTGCCGAGGCCCTTGAGCGCCCACTCGTAGATCACCAGCGCCGGGGCGGCGCCGAAAGACACCATGTCCGAGAGGCTGTCGTATTCGGCGCCGAACTCGCTCTGCGTGCGCGTCAGGCGCGCGACGCGCCCGTCGAGGCCGTCGAGCACCATGGCGATGAAGATCGCCACGGCGGCCACCTCGAATTTCAGGTTCATGGCCTGCACGATGGCGTAGAAGCCCGCGAACAGCGCCGCCGTGGTGAACAGGTTCGGCAGCAGGTAGATGCCGCGCCTGCGGAAGCCGATCGGCGGCGGGATGCCCGACCTGTCCTCTGGACGCTCAGCCATGTCGCGCAAGCCTCGCCAGTATGCTCTCGGCCGCGTGCACCTTCTCGCCCAGCGCCGCGCTCACCTCGGCGTCGAGCGGCAGGTAGACGTCGACCCGCGAGCCGAAGCGGATGAAGCCGTAGCGCTCGCCCCGCCTGAGCTCGCTGCCCTCGCCAACGTAGCACAGGATGCGGCGCGCGATCAGCCCCGCGATCTGCACGCAGGTGACGTCCTGGCCATCGGCGGTGCGCAGCCACAGCGCGTTGCGCTCGTTCTCGGTCGACGCCTTGTCGAGCGCGGCGTTGACGAAACCGCCCGCGTGGTACCAGCGCTTTTGCACCGCGCCGTCGACCGGCGCGCGGTTCGAGTGCACGTTGAACACGTTCATGAACACGCTAGATCTTGAGCGCGTCGCGCTCGAGCCATGGATCGTGCGCCTTTTGCACCGCGACGATGCGGCCGTCGGCGGGCGAGACCACCGCCCGCGGGTCGTCGGGCACCTCGCGCTGCGGATCGCGGAAGAACTGCAGCACGAACAGCGCCGCGAGCCACAGCGGCGCGGCCCACCAGCCGCCTGCGATCAGGGTCACCAGCAGCGCGGCGCCGAGCGCCCCGCCGAGGTACGGCCAGCCCTCGCGCGCGATCAGCGGATGCGGGTAGCTCGGCCGCATGCCTCGGCTAGTTCTTCGACTGGTCGACGAGGCGGTTCTTGCGGATCCACGGCATCATGTCGCGCAGCTTGCCGCCGACCTTCTCGATCGGGTGCTCGGCGGTCATGCGGCGGCGGCTTAGCAGCGTCGGCGCGCCGGCGCGGTTCTCGAGCACGAAATCCTTCGCGTACTCGCCCGACTGGATGCGCGCGAGCGCCTCGCGCATCGCGTCCTTGACGCGCGCGTCGATGATCTTCGGCCCGGTGACGTACTCGCCGTATTCGGCGTTGTTGGAGATCGAGTAGTTCATGTTGCCGATGCCGCCTTCGTACATCAGGTCGACGATCAGCTTCAGCTCGTGCAGGCACTCGAAGTACGCCATCTCGGGCGCGTAGCCCGCCTCGACCAGCACCTCGAAGCCGGCCTTCACCAGCTCGACGCAGCCGCCGCACAGCACGGCCTGCTCGCCGAACAGGTCGGTCTCGGTCTCCTCCTTGAACGTGGTCTCGATGACGCCGGCCTTGCCGCCGCCGATCGCCGCCGCGTAGGAAAGCGCCATGTCGCGCGCCTTTCTGGAGGCGTTGCGGTGCACCGCGATCAGCATCGGCACGCCGCCGCCGCCGGCGTAGGTCGAGCGCACGGTATGGCCAGGCGCCTTGGGCGCCACCATCCACACGTCGAGATCGGCGCGCGGCTGCACCTGGCCGTAGTGGATGTTGAAGCCGTGCGCGAACGCGAGCGCCGCGCCCTTCTTGATGTTCGGCTCGACCTCCGACTTGTACACCGCGGCGATGTGCTCGTCGGGCATCAGCATCATCACGATGTCGGCGCCCTTCACCGCGTCGCCGATCTCCGTGACCTTGAGACCGGCCTTCTTCGCCTTGTCCCAGGACGCGCCGCCCTTGCGCAGCCCGACGGTGACCTTGACGCCCGAATCCTGCAGGTTGAGCGCGTGTGCGTGGCCCTGCGAGCCGTAGCCGAGATGGTGACCTTCTTGCCCTTGACGAGCGACAGGTCGGCGTCCTTGTCGTAGTAAACCTTCATGCTTTCTCCCCTGTTTGAAAATACGGGGTCAGAGCCGCTTTTCGGGAAAAAGCGACTCTGACCCCATTGTTGCCGTCAGACCCGCAGAATCCGGTCGCCGCGGCCGATTCCCGAGGCGCCGGTGCGCACCGTCTCGAGGATCGCGCCCTGGTCGAGCGCCTGGAGGAAGGCGTCGAGCTTGGTGCCGTCGCCGGTCAGCTCGATGGTGTAGGTGTTGTCCGAGACGTCGATGATGCGGCCGCGGAAGATGTCCGCCATGCGCTTCATGTCCTCGCGCTCCTTGGCGCCGGCGCGCACCTTGATCAGCATCAGCTCGCGCTCGATGTGCTCGGCCTCCGACAGGTCCACCACCTTCACCACCTCGACCAGCTTGTTGAGCTGCTTGGTGATCTGCTCGATGACGTCCTCCGAGCCGCTGGTGACGATGGTCATGCGCGACATCGAGGGGTCCTCGGTCGGCGCCACGGTCAGCGACTCGATGTTGTAGCCGCGCGCCGAGAACAGCCCCGCGACGCGCGACAGCGCTCCGGCCTCGTTTTCGACGAGGATCGAGATGATGTGCCGCTGGCTCACAGGTCTTCCGCCAGGATCATTTCCGAGATGCCCTTGCCGCCGGGCACCATCGGGTAGACGTTCTCGGTCTGGTCGGTGATGAAATCCATGAACACCAGCTCGTCCTTGCGCTTGAACGCCTCGCGCAGCGCCGGCTCGACGTCGGCCGGCTTGTCGATGAGCACGCCGCCGTGCCCGTAGCCCTCGGCCAGCTTGACGAAGTCGGGCAGCGCGTCCATGTACGACTCGGAGTAGCGGTTGCCGTGGAAGAACTGCTGCCACTGGCGCACCATGCCCATGTAGCTGTTGTTCAGGTTCACGATCTTGATCGGCAGGCGGTACTGCTTGCAGGTCGAGAGCTCCTGCATGCACATCTGGATGCTCGACTCGCCGGTCACGCAGGCCACCGTCGCGCCCGGATTGGCGAGCTGCGCGCCCATCGCCGCCGGCAGGCCGAAGCCCATGGTGCCCAGGCCGCCGGAGTTGATCCAGCGCCGCGGCTTGTCGAACTTGTAGAACTGCGCCGCCCACATCTGGTGCTGGCCGACGTCGGAAGTGACGATGGCATCGCCGCCGGTGACCTCGTAGAGCTTCTCGATGACGAACTGCGGCTTGATGATCTTCGAGTTGCGGTCGTAGCGCAGGCAGTTCCTCGACTTCCACTGCTCGATCTGCTCCCACCAGGCGCCGAGCGATACGGGATCCGGGCGCTGCGTACCCGACTTCAGCAGCTTCAGCAGGTCCTCCAGCACATCGGGTACGTCGCCGACGATGGGTACGTCCACCTTGACGCGCTTGGAGATCGACGACGGGTCGATGTCGATGTGGATGATCTTGCGCGGGTCCTGCGCGAAGTGCGCCGGGTTGCCGATGACGCGGTCGTCGAAGCGCGCGCCGATCGCGAGCAGCACGTCGCAGTGCTGCATCGCCATGTTGGCCTCGTAGGTGCCGTGCATGCCGAGCATGCCGAGGAACTGCCGGTCGCTCGCCGGGATAGCCGCCCAGCCCCATCAGCGTGTTGGTGCAGGGGAAACCGAGCAGGCTGCACCAGCTCGGCGAGCTGCGGCGCGGCGTCCGACAGGATCACGCCGCCGCCGGTGTAGACCATCGGGCGCTTCGCCTCGAGCAGCAGCTGCACGGCCTTCTTGATCTGGCCGGCGTGCCCCTTCTTCACCGGGTTGTAGGAGCGCATCGCGACCGTTTCCGGGTAATGGAACTCGCAGCTCTGTGTGGTGACGTCCTTTGGGATGTCGACCAGCACCGGCCCCGGGCGGCCGGTGCGCGCGAGGTAGAACGCCTTCTTGATGGCGACCGCGAGGTCCTTGACGTCCTTCACCAGGAAGTTGTGCTTGACGCAGGGCCGCGTGATGCCGACCGCATCGACCTCCTGGAACGCATCCAGGCCGATGGCGTGCGTCGGCACCTGGCCGGAGATGATCACCATCGGGATCGAATCCATGTAGGCGGTCGCGATGCCGGTCACGGCGTTGGTCACGCCGGGCCCCGAGGTCACCAGGCACACGCCGACCTTGCTGCGAGGCAGCGCGAATAGCCGTCGGCGGCATGCGCCGCGCCCTGCTCGTGGCGCACCAGCACGTGCTTGACCTTGTCCTGCTTGAACAGCTCGTCGTAGATGAACAGCACCGCGCCGCCCGGATAGCCGAAGACGTACTCGACGCCCTCTTCCTGCAGGCAGCGCACGACGATCTCGGCGCCCGTGAGCTCTATCCCCTTGACTCGATCCATGTTCGCCTTCCGGACGCCTGAAAGTGGCGGAAAACTTTGAAGATTAAAGACTTGTTGCGATGCGGTCAAGGGAGCGCAGGACGTAGCGCGCGGCCGTTTTGGTAACATCCGCCAGGCATACGACCAGGCGGCCGCGCCGACAGAGATAGAGGGCTCAATCTGGCATCATCTAGCGAGCTGTCGACGTTCCTCGAGAGCGTCGAGCGGCGAGCCTTCAAGCAGGCCGCTTTCGCGGTGCGCGACGAGGAGGCGGCGCTCGATATCGTGCAGGACGCAATGTTGCGCTTGGCGGAGAAGTACGGCGACCGGCCGGCCGAAGAGCTGCCGCGGCTGTTTCATCGCATCATGCAGAACGCGATCAGGGACTGGTACCGCCGGCAGAAAGTGCGCGCGTTGTGGATCACGCCGTTCGCGGCGCTGCCCGGCGCACGCCCCGAGGGCGAGGAGCCGGACGCCCTGGACACGCTGCAGCCGGCCGACGGACACCCAGCGGCCGATTCGCCGCCGGAACGCCTGGAGAGATCGCAACTCCTTGAAATACTGGAACAAGAGATCGCGCTCCTGCCGGCCCGTCAACGAGAGGCGTTCCTCATGCGTTACTGGGAAGAATTGGACGTTGCCGAGACCGCGCTCGCCATGGGCTGCTCCGAGGGTAGCGTGAAAACGCACTGCTCGCGGGCGGCTCACGCCCTTGCGGAGGCGCTCAGAGCGCGTGGCATCACCCTATGAACCGCAGCGACGTCCTGGAAAACTGACCATGAACGAGCCCCAATTCGGCGACAAGGTCCGACAAGTACTGAACCGGGGCACGCAACTCGACGCACATGCGCTCGAACGGCTGCGCGCCGCGCGCGAGCAGGCGCTCGCCCACAAGAAGGCCGGGCGCGCGCCGGCGCTCGCCTGGGCCGGCGGCAGCCAGGGCGGCGGCGGCCGGGGGTTCGAGTCCTGGGCGCGACTCGTGCTCCCGGCGGCGCTGCTGGTGATCGGCCTGGCGGGCGTGTACACCTGGCAGCACCAGCAGAAGGTCGCCGAAGTCGAGGAGCTCGACGCGCAGCTGCTGAGCGACGACCTGCCGATCGACGCCTATCTCGACAAGGGCTTCGAAGTCTGGCTGAAAAAGCGCGGCGCGCGTTGAGCGCGAGCGCGCACGCCATGCTGTCGAAGCTCCGCTCCGCATCGAGACCGCTCGCCGCCCTCGTGGGCGCGCTGGCATTTTGCTGCGCCTCGCTGGCCGCCGCGGCGGCGCCGCACAAGGACAATCCGTCCTGGGCCCAGCTCAGCGTCCAACAGCAGGAAATACTCGCGCCGCTGGCGGGCGAATGGGACAAGCTCGAGCCGGATCGCAAGCAGAAGTGGCTCGGCGTCGCCGAGCGTTATCCGAAGATGACGCCGACCGGGCAGAAGCGGGTGCAGACGCGCATGCGCAAATGGGCCGGGCTCACGCCCGAGCAGCGCGAGGAGGCGCGCAAGAAGTACCTCGAGATGCACAAGAGCTCGCGCAAGAAGAAAAAGGACCTCAGCAAGGAGTGGTCCGAGTACCAGTCGCTGCCGCCGCAAGAGCGCCAGGCCCTGGTTCCGGAGGACGAAAAATCGCGCGCCCGCAGGCTCGCCAAGGAGCCCAGGAAGAACTCGACCCCTCCGGCCGCCGGGCAGCAGTGAGCCAGGCCGCCGATCCCGCGCCGCCGACGCCGGGCATCGCGCGCCGGCTCGCCAGCATGCTGTACGAGGGCCTGCTGCTGTTCGCGGTGGCGTTCGCCTCCACCTGGCTGTTCTACCTCGCGAGCGGCGCGCTGCCGGCGAGCGGCTGGCTGCGCCACGTGCTGCAGCTCTACCTGCTGGCGGTGTTCGCCGCCTACTTCCTGTGGTGCTGGCGGCGCGGCGGGCAGACGCTGGCGATGAAGGCATGGCACATCCGCCTCATCGTCCCCGGGCGCGAGCGGGTGCCGTCGGACAAGGCGCTGCTGCGCTTCGTGCTCGCCGCGGTGCTCGTTCCGACCGGGATTTCGCTGCTGTGGGCGCTGTTCGATCGGGACAGGCAGTTCCTGCACGACCGCCTCGCCGGCACGCGCCTGGTGCTGACGCCGCCGAAGCACCGCGCCACGGCCTGAGAGCGCTACCTGCGCTCGACGACCCACATCGCCGTCAGCGCCGCGAGGAAGAACGCGGCGCTCGGCAATGCCGCGGCGGCGAGCGGCGGCCAGTTCTGCAGCAGGCCGATGTGCGAGAACAGGCTGTTCATCAGGTGGAAGAAGACGCCGAGCATGATGCCGAGGAACACTTTGATGCCGACCATGCCCGCGCGCGCCTGAAGGTAGGCGAAGGGCAGCGCCAGCGCCATCATCACCATTACCGCGATCGGATAGAACAGCTTCTTCCACAGCGCGATCTCGTAGCGCTCCGTCTTCTGCCGGTTGCCCGCCAGGTGCTGGGTGTAGCGGTACAGCTTCCAGGTCGACATGCGCTCGGGGGCGACGACCAGCACCTCCAGCAGGTCGGGAGTGAGCGCCGAGTGCCATTCCATCTGCGGCAAGTGCTCCACGCGCGGCCCCTGCGGCGTGAACTCGGTCTGCGCGACCTCGAGCAGCTTCCAGTTTCCGTTTCCGAGGTACTCGCCATGCGTCGCCAAGCGCACCGTGTCCAGGCGGTATTGCGGGTCGAATTCGTAGACGCGCACGCCGTCCAGCGCGGTGGCCTCGCGCGCCTCGCGCACGTTGATGAATGCGCGCTCGTCCTTGAACCACAGGCCCGAGTGCATCTGCTGCCCGATCAGCGAGCTCATCGCGCGCATGCGCAGCGTCTGCGCCGCTTCCTCGGCGATCGGCGCGCCCCACTCGCCGATCACGAAGGTGATCGCGGCGAACACCAGCCCGGCCTTGGCGAGCGCCCCGCCGGCGCGCCACGGAGACAGCCCGGACCCGCGCATTACGGTGAACTCGGAGTTGCTCGCGAGTTGCGCCAGCACGTAGAGCGTGCCGATCAGCACCACCACCGGAAACAGCTCGTAGGCATGCCCCGGCACCGACAGCAGCACGAACGCGAACGCCTCGCGCAGGCCGTAGGCACCCTTGCCGATGTCGTTCAGCTCGTGGATCAGGTCGAAGAACGCGAACAATGCGAGGAACCCCACCAGCACGAAGCCCGTCGCGCCGTAGATCTCGCGCGCGAGGTAGCGTTCGATGGTGGGGATTTTCACGCGCGCCGCGCCCCGGGAACCCTCAGCCGCACCCGCAGCGGCTGCAGGCGGTAAGCGAACATGAGCAGCAGCACCCCGAGCATCACGCCGTGCATGAGCCATATGCCGACGGAGAAGTCGAGCCTGCCCGTCGCCACGCGCGCCTGGGTCACCGACAGCAGGTTCGAGTACACGACGTAGGTGAGCAGCGCGAACACCAGGTTCACCGAGCGCCCGGCGCGCGGGTTGACGAAGCTCATCGGGATCGCGAGCAGCGACAGCATCAGCGCCGAGAGCGGAATGCCGAAGCGCCACACCAGCTCGCCGAGATTCTCGTCGGTCGGGTTCCTGATGAGCGCGATCGTGGGGAGGTTCTGGCGCGACCTGGCGGGCTCGCGCACGGCCTTCTCCTCTATGCGCGTGGCGTAGCGCTCGAATTCCATCAGGCGGTAGTCAGCGTGGCCCGGACGGCCCTCGTAGCGCCGCCCGTCCTCGAGCACGAGGAAGCGGTCGCCGTTGGGCGCGGTCTCGGCGCGCCCGGTGCGGCTGAACATGACGCCGTCACGGTGCTGCTGCACCGAGTTGACGAAGACGTTCTGCACGCTCGTCTTGTTGCCGGCGATCGCCTCGACGAAGAACACCCGGTCGCGGGTCGAGGATTCGCCGAAGGTTCCCGGGTCGACGCGCGAAACGTCGTCGCGCGCGCTGATGCGGCTCGCGTACTGCTCGCTGATCTCCACTGCCCAGGGAGAGATGAACAGCGACAGTGCCGCGATCACCGCCACGATGGGCAGCGCGAAGGTCAGCACCGGCTTGAGCCACGCGGCCAGCGAAAGCCCCGAGTTGAACCAGACGACCATCTCGGAGTCGCGGTAGCTGCGCGCCAGCGTCAGCAGCACGCTGATGAACAGCGTGAGCGACAGCAGGACCGGCAGGGCGCCGAGCGAGAAGAATCCGAGGTAGGCGAACACCGCGTCCGACGGGATCTTGCCGCCGGCCGCCTGCCCGAGCAGGCGGATCAGCCGCGTGGTCAGCGCGATCGCGAACAAGGTCAGGAACACCGCCACGGCGAGGTTAGCGATTTCCCTGAGCAGCGCGCGCTGAAAGATCATCTTCTCTGGACCGCCTCCGGCGATTCACAGCAGGGCGCAAAACATGCGATCATTTGCGCCGACCGACGAGAGTGGAGAACGCAGTGGAATTTAGCATAAAAAGTATCTCGCCCGAGCGCGCCAAGACGGGATGCCTGGTGCTCGGCGTGCACGCTGGCGGCGCGCTGACGCGTGCCGCGCAGCTCGCCGACCGCGCCGCGCGCGGCGCGCTGCGCACGGCGCTCGCGCAGGGCGACCTGTCGGGCAAGCCGGGCTCGACGCTGCTCCTGCGCGGCGTCGCGGGGCTGGCCGCCGAGCGCGTGTTGCTGGTGGGCCTGGGCGAGACGAAGGAGTTCGCCGAGCCCGCGTTCCGCGACGCGGTGCGCGGCGCGGCGAACGCGCTCAAGGAGATCGGCGCCAAGGACGCGACGCTCTACCTCGCCGAGCAGAAGGTCGGCAAGCGCAGCGCGGCGTGGAGCGTGCGCCACGCCTTGCTCGGCCTCGCCGACGCGTTCTATCGCTTCGACCGGCTCAAGACGCAGAAGAGGCCTCCCCCGCCCGCTGTCGCGGCCGTGACCCTCGCGCTGAGCAGCGGGCCGGTGACGCAGCAGGCGCAGGGCGCGCTCAAGGAAGCCGCGGCCACGGCCGACGGCGCGGAGCTCGCGCGCACCCTGGGCAACCTGCCCTCCAACATCTGCACGCCGAGCTACCTCGCCGACGAGGCGAAGAAGCTGGCACGCGAGCACAAGCTCAAGCTCGAAGTGCTCGAGCGGCGCGACATGGAGAAGCTCGGCATGGGCGCGCTGCTCTCGGTTACCAAGGGCTCGCACCAGCCCCCCAAGCTGATCGTGCTGCGCTACTCCGGCGCGGCGAAGTCGAAGAAGCCCGTGGTGCTGGTCGGCAAGGGCATCACCTTCGACACCGGCGGCATTTCGCTCAAGTCCGCCGGCGAGATGGACGAGATGAAGTTCGACATGTGCGGCGCGGCGAGCGTGCTCGGCGCCATGCGCGCGCTCGCCGGCATGAAGGCGCCGGTCAACGTGGTCGGCGCTGGTCCCGACCTGCGAGAACATGCCCGGCGGCGGCGCCATCCAAGCCGGGCGACGTCGTCACCACGCATGTCGGGCCAGACGGTCGAGATCCTCAACACCGACGCCGAAGGACGGCTGATCCTGTGCGACGCGCTTACCTACGCCGAGCGCTTCCAGCCCGACGCGGTGATCGACATCGCGACGCTCACCGGCGCCTGCGTCATCGCGCTGGGGCACGTGGCCACCGGGCTGTTCGCCAACGACCAGCGCCTCGCCGACGAAATCCGCGAGGCCGGAGACGATGCCTGGGACCGCGTCTGGCAGATGCCGCTGTGGGACGACTACCAGGAACAGCTGCAAGCTCCAACTTCGCCGACATGGCCAACATCGGCGGGCGTCCGGCCGGCAGCGTCACCGCGGCCTGCTTCCTGTCGCGCTTCACCAAGAAGCTGCGCTGGGCGCACCTCGACATCGCCGGCACCGCCTGGAAGAGCGGGCGCGAAAAGGGCGCGACCGGCCGGCCGGTGCCGCTGCTGGTGCGCTTCGTGCTGCGGTATGCGCACGTCAAGTGACTAGCATCGATTTCTACTTCAACGCCCAGGACAAGCTGCAGGTCGCCTGCCGCCTCGCGGGCAAGGCGCTGGTGCAGAAGAAGCGCCTGCTCATCTACGCACCGCAGCGGGAGATGGCCGAGCGCGTCGACCGCATGCTCTGGACCTGGCCGGCAACCGGCTTCGTGCCGCACTGTCTGGCGCACGACCCGCTAGCCAAGGAAACGCCGGCGCTGATCGCCGTGGACGCGCCGGAGGCCGACGACTGCGAGGTGTTGCTGAACCTGTCGGCAGAATGCCCGCCCCACTTCGAGCGCTTCGAGCGTCTGCTGGAGATCGTGGGGCGCGAGGACGACGAGCGCGCGAACGGGCGCGCGCGCTACCGCTTCTACCGCGATCGCGGCTACGCTATCAGCGACCACGATCTGGCGAAGGACGCGCGCGGTGAGTAACGGCGGCCGCTCGGACCAGAATCCGCTGGTCGAGCGGGTCGACGCGCTGCTGCGCCGCCACCAACAGGGGCAGCAGGCAGGACCGCAGGCGCCGCGTCCCGACGAGGACGTCCCGGTGCTCACCGAAATCGTCGATCCGCAGGTTCGCCCGGCCGCGCCTGCGGTCGACATGAAGCTGGTCGAGGCCTTCGCTGACGAGCTCGAGACCGCGGTGCTGCTGCGGCTCGCGCCGGAGCTCGACCGCCTGTTCGAGGAGCGGCTGGTGAGCAAGCTCGGCGACATGCTCGAGCAGGTGCTGAACGACATGCGCACCGAGATGAGCTCGGGCGTGCACCAGATGGTGCGCGAGGCGATCGCGGCGTCGGTCGCGCAGGCGCTCGGCGCGCCCACGCCCCCGGACGAGAAAATCGACCGCGCCGACAAGTAAGCGTCATGTCCCTCGACAAGAGCTTCGACCCCCGCGTCGTCGAGCAGCGCTGGTACCGGCGCTGGGAGCAGGCGGGCTGGTTCGCCGCCGGCGCCGATCCCGGCGCGCCGTCTTTCTGCATCCAGCTGCCGCCGCCCAACGTCACCGGCACGCTGCACATGGGGCACGCCTTCAACCAGACGCTCATGGATGCGCTCACGCGCTATCACCGCATGCGCGGCGAGAACACGCTGTGGCTGCCCGGCACCGACCATGCCGGCATCGCCACGCAGATCGTGGTCGAGCGCCAGCTCGAACAGGCAGGCAGCTCGCGTCAGCAGCTCGGGCGCGAGAAATTCATCGACAAGGTGTGGGAGTGGAAGCGGCAATCGGGCTCGACCATCACCGAGCAGATGCGCCGCCTGGGCGACTCCTGCGACTGGAGCGCGCGAGTACTTCACCATGGACGACAAGCTCTCGCGCGTGGTGACCGAGACATTCGTGCGCCTGTACGAGCAGGGCCTGATCTACCGCGGCAAGCGCCTGGTCAACTGGGACCCGGTGCTGCTCACCGCGGTGTCCGACCTCGAGGTCGAAAGCGAGGAAGAGGACGGGCATCTGTGGCACATCCGCTATCCCGGCGAGGGCTTCGGCGCTGACGGTGGCGACGACGCGGCCCGAGACCATGCTCGGCGACGTAGCGGTGATGGTGCATCCCGAGGACGAGCGCTATCGCAGCTTCATCGGCAAGGAGGTCGAGCTGCCGCTCACCGGGCGGCGCATCCCCGTCATCGCCGACGAATACGTCGACCGCGAGTTCGGCACCGGCTGCGTCAAGGTCACGCCGGCGCACGATTTCAACGACTGGCAGGTCGGCCAGCGCCACGGCCTGCCGAGCATCGGCATCCTGACGCTCGACGCGCGCATCAACGAACAGGCGCCCGAGCGCTACCGCGGCCTGGACCGCTACGAGGCGCGCGAGCGCATCGTGCACGACCTGAAGGCGGCCGGGCTGCTCGAGTCGGTCAAGCCGCACAGCTGATGGTGCCGCGCTGCGGGCGCACCGGCGCGGTGGTCGAGCCGATGCTCACCGACCAGTGGTTCGTCGCGATTTCCAGGCCAGGGCCGTCGGGGAAATCGATCGCCCAGACCGCCACCGAGGTCGTCGCCAAGGGGGCGGTGAAGTTCTATCCCGAGAACTGGGTCAACACCTACAACCAGTGGCTGGACAACATCCAGGACTGGTGCATCTCGCGCCAGCTCTGGTGGGGCCACCAGATCCCGGCCTGGTACGACGACGACGGCAAGGTCTACGTCGCGAGGAGCGAGGAACAAGCATTGAAGCAGTCCTCAGGCAGGCCTCTGACGCGCGACCCGGACGTGCTCGACACCTGGTTCTCCTCGGCGCTGGTATGCCGTTCGACGCTCGGCTGGCCCGAGCCGCAGGGCGCCGACAAGCTCGCCTACCAGCTCTACCTGCCCTCCTCGGTGCTGGTGACCGGCTACGACATCATCTTCTTCTGGGTCGCGCGCATGGTCATGATGACCACCTGCATTCACCGGGCGCGTGCCGTTCCGCGACGTCTACATCCACGGCATCGTGCGCGACCACGAAGGCAAGAAGATGTCGAAGTCCGAGGGCAACACCATCGATCCGGTGGACCTGATCGACGGCATCGCGCTCGCGCCGCTGCTCGAGAAGCGCACCACGGGGCTGCGCAAGCCCGAGGACGCGCCCAAGGTCCGCGCGCGCACCGAGAAGGAGTTTCCCGAGGGCATCCCCGCCTACGGCGCCGACGCGCTGCGCTTCACCTTGGCGGCCTACGCGACGCTCGGGCGCAACGTCAACTTCGACTTCAAGCGCTGCGAGGGCTACCGCAACTTCTGCAACAAGCTGTGGAACGCAACGCGCTTCGTGCTGATGAATACCGAAGGCAGGGACTGCGGCCAGGACGAGGCCGCGCCGGTGGTGCTGTCGGCCTGGGACCGCTGGATCGTGAGCGCGCTGCAGCGCACCGAGGCCGAGATCGAGCGAGGCCTTCGCCGATTACCGCCTCGACAACGTCGCCAACGCCATCTACCGCATTCGTGTGGGACGAGTACTGCGACTGGTACCTCGAGGTCGCAAAAGTGCAGCTGCAATCGGGCGACGAGGCCTAACAGCGCGGCACGCGCCGCACCCTGGTGCGCGTGCTCGAGGCCGCGCTGCGCCTCGCGCACCCGGTGATCCCGTTCATCACCGAAGAGCTGTGGCAGAAGGTCGCGCCGCTCGCCGGCAAGTCGGGCGAGACGGTGATGCTGGCGCCCTACCCGAAGTCGCAGCCCTCGAGGATCGATGAAGCGGCCGAGCGCGACATCGCGCTCGCCAAGGAGCTGGTCAACGCGGGACGCAACCTGCGCAGCGAGATGGGCGTTTCGCCGCAGCAGCGCATCCCGGTGTTCGTCACAGGCGACCCGGCCGCCGCGGCCCTGAGCGCGTTCAACGCGCTGCTGCGGCCCTCGCAGGTCAACCTAGTCAGGGAGCTGCCGCACGCCGATGCGCCGGTCGCCGTGGTGGGCGCGCACCGGCTGATGCTGCAGGTCGAGATCGACGTACCTGCCGAGATCGCGCGCCTGGAAAAGGAGATCGCGCGCGTCGAGGGCGAGATCGGCAAGGCGCGCGGCAAGCTCGGCAACGTCTCGTTCGTCGAGCGCGCGCCGGCCAAAGTGGTCGAGCAGGAGCGCGCGCGGCTCGCGGATTTCGAAGCCGCCCTCGGCAAGCTGCGCGAGCAACTCGAGAAGCTCACCGCGCGCGCCTAGGCGGGGCCGATGCCCCTTCCGCACAGCCTGAGGGCGTTTCGCCACCGGAACTACCGGCTGTTCTTCATCGGCCAGGGCACCTCGCAGATCGGCACCTGGCTGCAGCTGATCGCGACCAGCTGGCTGGTCTACCGGCTGTCGGGCTCGGCGTTCCTGCTGGGCTTGGCGAGCTTCGCGCTGCAGATCCCGTTCCTGCTGCTGGCGCCGCTCGGCGGCGTGCTGGTCGACCGGCTGGTCAAGCGCAAGGTGCTGGTCGCGACCCAGAGCGTGGCGCTCGTCCAGTCGCTGGTGATGTTCGCTCTGGTTGCCAGCGGCCGCATCGAGCCCTGGCACCTGGTGGCCGGCAATTTCGTGCTCGGCGTGGTGAACGCGTTCGACAGCCCCGCGCGGCAGTCCTTCCTCGTCGAGCTGGTAGGCGGCAAGGAGGACCTGCCCAACGCCATCGCCTTCAGCTCGGCGCTGATGAACGGCGCGCGCTTCATCGGCCCGATGATCGGCGGCGTGGTGATCGCCTCCGCGGGCATCGCCTGGGGCTTCGGGCTGAACAGCCTGTCGTACCTCGCGGTGCTCGGGGCGCTCGCCGCGATGCGCGCGCCGGCGCCGACGCCCGCGCGCGGCGTCGACAGCTGGGGCCGCGAGCTGCTGGCGGGCTTTCGCTATGCCTACGGATTCGTGCCGACACGCAGCGCGCTGCTGCTGCTCGCCGCGGTGAGCTTTTTCACCCAGCCCTACCAGTCGCTGATGCCGTGGTTCGCCAAGGAGGTGTTCCTGGGAAACTCGGAGACTCTCGGCCTGCTGATCGGCGCGGGCGGTTTCGGCGCGGTCTCCGGCATGGTGTATCTCGCCACGCGGCCCTCGATCCGCGGCCTGCTGCGGCTGCTGCCGGTGTCGGCCGCGCTCGCCGGCCTGTCGCTGACGTGCTTTTCCTTCGCCCACGTGCTGTGGCTGGCCCTGCCGCTCATCTACCTCACCGGCATGGGCATCATGCTGACCGCGGCGTCGACCAACACGGTGCTGCAGACCATCGTCGAGGACCGCATGCGCGCGCGCGTCGCCGCGCTGTACATCATGGCGTTCATCGGCATGAGCCCCTTGGGCGCGCTGCTCGCGGGCACGCTGTCGCAATATCTCGCTCCGCCGCTGACCCTCGCGCTCGGCGGGCTGTGCGCGGCGGCGGCCGCCGCCGCCTACGCCTCGAAGATGCCCGCGATCCGCAGGGAGATCCGGCCGCTGTACGAGAAGCTCGGCATCGCGCCGTCGCGCCGACCCCCTCAGTAGCGGGCGGGGGTAGCCCGTGCCGACGAACGGCGGCTCACCATGCAAACTGCTCGCACAGCTTGGGCAACAGCGCGGCGATCTCGTCGCGCGCGAAGAACCGGTCGGCGCGCGCCAGGCGCGCCGCATCGCGCGCCGCCTGGTCCCCGCCGAGGCAGAAGATCGGGATATTGAGCATCATGTCGCCGCGAATCTCGCCGATCGTCTCGAGCGAGCCCGGGGCGTCGAGGTCGAGCAGCACGAAGCGGTACAGCAGCACCTCCTGGAACTCGCCCAGCTCGCCGATCCGGCGCACGCGGCGGATCTGCCAGCTCTCGGGCAGCGCCTGCTCGAGCCGCTCGCCGAGCGCCTCGTCCCCCGTGAGCAGCACCAGCCTGCGCGCCAGCCGCGCCGCGATCGTCGGCATCGGCTAGACGCGCGACAGCGCGCGGCGCGCATTGAGCTTCAGCTCGTCGCGCGCGCGTCCCTGCTCGATCGGCTCGGCGAGCTCCTCGCGCGCCTCGGCGATCGCCGCGACCTCGGCCTCGCCCGGCCAGGAGTTCTCGAAGCGCCAGCCGTGCTGCGCGCAGATGCGCGCGCGGAACACCTCCTCGAGCTCGCGCTCGGCGGGCAGCTCGCCGTGGTCGGCCCACTCGGTCATCGCCAGCGCCAGGCCGTCGCGCAGCCAGGCGCGGAAGTCCGCCGACGGGCTCGCCACGCTGTCGGCGAAGCGCTCGGCGGGAAAGCGCAGCAGGAAGCTCGAGGCGACCACCGCGCATGCGCCGATACTCGCCGCGCCGCTGCCGGCGATCTTGCGGCCGTGCAACCAGACGTCCTGCTCGTTCAGGTAAGCGGGCAGCCCGAAGTGGCGGTAGGTGGCGACCGCGGGCGCGAGCGCCCACGAGAACCAGCGCGCCGGCCGGCCCGGCGCGAGGCGGCGCGGCGCGATCACCACGTAAACGTACTGGGATTCGTCGACCCAAACCAGGCCGCCGCCCAGCGGGCGCCGCACCACGGGCAGCGCCACCCCGGGAGCGAGCTCGGCGAGGCCCTGGCTCTGGCCGAGGCACAGGTGCGTCTTCGCCTGCGCCCACAGCACGATCGGGCCGGCTTCGGGCGCCTGCGCCGCGGCGAGGCCCGCGTAGGTGGCGTGCAGCTCGAGCGGCTCGACCAGCCCGATTCGGATCCAGCGCGCCGCTTGCGCCGGCATCAGCGCTCGCCCTCCGGGCGGAAGAACTTGTCGAGGTAGAAGTCGCGCCGGGCGAGCTGCTCGATCTCCCGCGCGCGCGATTCGAAGCCCGCGCGCAGTATCTCGGCGAGTCGCTCGCCCTGCTCCGCGTCGAGGATGTGCATGCGGCCTAGCAGCTCGGGGTCGAATTCGAGGATCTCGCCCGCCAGCCCCTCGGGGCGCTCGAGGTGCAGCAGCCACGCGCGGCACTCGGGGTCCTCGGGATCGAGCGGCGAGAGCGCGATGCGCCCGAGCCAGGCGAGGCGCGCCGCCTGGTTGAACTGGCTGATGTCGAGCTTCTTGCCGTGCTTGTACTTGCGCAGCTCGTTCTTCAGCGCGCCGACGTCGGTGACCGGAATGTTGCCCGCAGGGCTCATGGTGCTGCGATTATTTCGCAGCACGCGCCCCGCGTCTATGCCCGGCTAGAAGTTCTTGCCCCAGGCGATGCCGAGCGAATCCTGGTACATCTTTATGGTCTCGGTGCCGCCGACGTTGAAATACGGGTTGGTCGCCGGCCCGGATACCGATTTCTCGAACGCGTGCATGTAGGCCATCGTGATCTCGGAGGCATCCGCCAGCGTGTAGGTGAAGCCGAGCGTCATGTGGTCCTGCACCACGCCGGGCGCGAGGATGTTGAAGGTCACGTCGCGCGCCTGGATCGGATTGTCGCTGTGGTTGTAGCCCGCGCGCAGCAGCCACTGCCGGTTCATCCGGTACTCGACGCCGAGCTTGAACACGTCGACGTCCTTCCAGCCGAAGCCGATGCTCGAGCTGCTCGCGCCCAGGCACGCGGAGCCGACCCCCGGACCGGCGGGGAACGTCGGCGCGCAGCCCGGCACGTCGCTCGGATTGCCGACCGAGTTCACGCCGCTGTAGCTGATGTGCTGGTAATCGGCCGCGAAGGTCCATTGCGACGACGGCTTGAAGGCGATGCCGAGGTTGTAGTTCTCGGGAATGTCGAAGCCGCCCTGGTCGGCGAACAGGCCCTTGTAACTGTCGAACTTGCTCATGCTGATCTTGCTCGAGTACGCCGCGCCGATCGACACGGTGGAGCTCAGCTCGCCGTAGTAGCCGATGCGCACGCCCCAGCCCCAGGCGTCGTCATAGCCCTTGTTGGTAAGGTTTGACGGGTCCGAGGAGATTGCCGAGAACGCATCCAGGCCGTAGGCCTTGAAGCGCTGGTAGCCGAGCAGCGGCGAGATGCCGATCGAGTGCTGCGGCGCCACCTTGTAGCCAAGTGTCGGTGCGATGATCAGCTGCGACAGGTCCACGCCCAGATTGCCAGTTCCGCACAGCAGGTTGACGCGCACGCCGTTCGGCGCGCCGCCACCGCAAATGCCCTGGTCGAGCTGGCCGCTGGGATAGTCGGTGTTCATGCCGCCGTTGCCGTACACGGTGACGCCGAGCGAGAGGTTCGGATTCAGCATCTTGTTGTAGCCGAACTCGGGAATGAGGAAGTTGCTGGTTTCGTTGCCGTCCGCCGAGCCGTCGAGGAAGCCCGCGCCGCCCGTGCTGCCAACGCGGCTCGCCGAGCGCTGCGGGCGGAACCAGTCGACGCCGACGTCGAGGCGGTCGCCGACGAAGGCCATGGTCGCCGGATTGACCGCGCCGCCGAAGGCGTCCGTGGTCATCGCGGTCGAGGCCCCGGCGCGGCCCTTGGCCTTCATGCCGTAGCCGTGCGAGAAATAGCCGTCGGTCGCCGACGCGAACCCCGGCGCGAAAGCCGCCGACACCAGCGCCGCTAGCGCGAGTTTCCTCATGATTCCCCCTCTAGAAAATCGATCTCAGATGAAAAGGCTGACGTCAGCGTCCTTGGCGATGCCGAGGAACGATGCCGCGCCGCAGTATTCTTTCACTTCCGGAATGAAATCGTCGTGCTTGAAGCCGAACAGGTCGACGGTCATCTGGCAGCCGATCAGGTTGGCGCCCGCCTCGAGCGTAAGCTTGCGCAGGTCCGAGATGTCGGCGACGCCATTGTTCTTGATGGTCTGCCTCATCAGCGTGGTGGCGACCGACTCGAAGCCGGGGATCGACGCCTGCACCACGTTCGGGATGTTCCAGTTGATGTCCTTGAACCACTGCGGGCCGAAGGGCATCTTCATCGGCATGCCCGGGTTGCCGAGCGGCGAGATCTTCAGGTCGGAGATGTCCTTGCGCAGCAACTGCAGGCCGTAGAACGTGAAGAACACGTCGACCTTCCAGCCGAGCGCGGCGGCGGTCGAGGCGAGGATGAACGGCGGATAGGCCCAGTCGAGCGTGCCCTTGGTGGCGATGATCGACATCGCTGGCGTGCGCGTTTCCTGGCGCTTTGCGAGCGCTTCCTCGAGCTTTTGCGGCAGCAGCTCCTCGATGCGGCGCTTGATCAGGTCGTCGATGAGTGCGGCGTTGGGCGAAGCTTCCATGGCTCCTCCTGCAAATATTCGAATTTAATGAAATACTGTGCCTGTTGATGCGGTTTTTCCAGTCAGCCTTACTTATCCGGTAATAAGGGCACCTACCTGCCGGCTTTGACCGGCTTGCCCTGCATCTGTTTGCCGATGCGCTCGAGGTCGCGCCGGGCGGGTGCGAACGGGAACGACAGGATGTCGGTCGGGCTGGAATCGCCGTAGGGACGGTTGCAGGCCGAGACCTCGTCGTTCTTGCCGGGGCAGCCGGAGGTGCGGAACGGGGTGCCGGCCGCGATTTCCCTATCAAGAATTTCTCTAGATACCCCGAAATCCACGACGCGCCCGGATTCGTCGAACGCCATGTCCTCGACGCGCCTGCCGCGGTAGTCGATCAGGAACCTCGCCAGCTGCACGCGGCGCCACTGGCCGCGGTCGACCGCCGGCCAGTCCTCCATCAGCGAGCCGCGCTCGGGGAAGAAGGCAAACATGTGGTTGTGGCCGCCGAGGTCGCGGATCTTCTGCGCCACCTCGAGGATCTCCTGCTCGGTCTCGCCCATGCCGCAAATCAGGTGCGCACCGAACTTTTCCGGCCCGAAGATCTCGGCCGCCCATTCGATCGCGCGCCAGTATTTCTCGTAGCTGTGCGGACTGTCGACGCCGCGCCCGCGCGTGCGGTCGAAAATCTCCGGCGTCACCGCGTCGAGGGCGACGGTGAAGATGTCGGCACCGAGTTCCCTCATCCGGAGCAGATCGTCCCTTTCCAAGGTGGTCGGATTCGACAGAATCGAAACCGGCACCGCCGGCACCTCGCGCACCCAGCGCTCGAGCAGCACGAAGGTGTCGTCGTTGGAGTTCGGGTGGGTGATCATCGAGATGCACATGCGCTCGAAGCGGCCCTTGTCGGAGCCGCGCTTCACGCGCTCGATCACCTCGTCGTAGCGTGCGGTCGGCCAGTCGACGCGGATGAAGTTGCGATCGGCGTAGTCGCGCGCCTCCTCGCGGTGGCGCGCCAGCCCGCAGTAGGCGCAGTTGGCGCGGCAGCCTTCTGGGTAGGTCACCAGCAAGTTCAGGCAATGCGTGCACGAGGTGCGGTGCATCCTGCCGGCCACCAGGCCGAGCGTGATCGCCGCCGCGGTGCTCATCTGCACGTACTCGGGCGAGCGCATCTGCGGCGTCTTGACGTGGTAGTTGGGGCGGTAGAACTGCAGCGGCTGCAGGGCGCTCATGAAAAGTACTCCGGAAAGGCGATCCAGCCGCGACGATGCTCGGCATCCTCGTCGGCCGCGGGCGTGTTCCACTTGTCGGCCATGCGGCGGCGCGCGGCGAGCGCGCGCTCGAGGGCCGGGCCGAACTCCTCGCGCATCTCTTCTTCGTAGTCGGCGAGCGCGCGTCGCTCGCCCGATAGCGCGCGCGCCACGGCGGCGCCCGCGCGCTCGCCCGAGGCAACCGCGGGGGCGATGCCCGCGCCGGTGATCGGATGGGTGAACCCGGCCGCGTCGCCGGCGAACAGCGCGTTGCCCTCGACGATGCGCTCGCGCAGGCCGCCGACGGGGATCGGCCCGCCGGTGCGCAGCAACACCTCGGCGCCGACGCGCCCCTCGCTCACGAGCGCCGCGTGCAGCGCGTCGAGCGGCGCCTTCATGTCGTCCTCGAGCGCCGGGTCGAGGCCCAGGCCGAGGTTGGCGACAGCTCCCTTGGGAAAGAGCCACGCGTAGCCCCCCGGATAGCGCGGCGAGAGCCAGATGTCGGTGTCGCGCAGGGCCTTGAGCAGCGGCACGGTGTACTGGCGCGTGGTAACCACCGGCAGGCGCGGCAGGCCCAGGCAGGCAGCGACCGACGACAGCGGTCCGTCCGCCGCCACCAGCATGCGATAGCCGATCTCGCGCAGGCCCATGGCGGTGCTGATGCGCGCAACCTGCGCTCGCGCGTCGATTTCGCGCAGCGCGGCGTCGGTCCACAGCAGCGCGCCGCAGGACTCCGCCTCGCGCGCCAGCGCCTGGTCGAAGCGGTCGCGGCGGATCATCAGCCCGCCGAAGGCGCGCTCGGCGCGCGCGCCCGAAGGCAGGAAGGTGGCCATGCCGGCGACCGGCTGCGTGCGCACCTCGGCGCGCGCGTAGCTCGACAGCGGTAGCGGGATAAACTCGGCGCACTGCACCGGAATGCCGACCACCTTCTTGCGCTCGACGGCAATCACCGCGAGACCGGCGCGCGCCGCCGCTGCCGCGGCGCTCGCGCCCGCCGGCCCGAGGCCGATCACGAGGACGTCGCAGGCTCGCATGGTCCGACCCATTCCGCGCTGTCCATCTCCGCGAGCGCGGCCGCATGGCGCCTGCGCTCGGCCGCGTTCAGCTCGCCGACCTCGATCGCGGCGCCGAACTCCTTGCCGAAGGCGCCGATGAACGCGCCGCGCAGCGCCGCGGCCGAGGGCAGCGGCGACACCAGCTCGCGCAGGTTGACCGTGGCCGCGCGCGCGCCGGCATGCGCCTTGTCGTCGGCCACGCCCAGCGCGCGCAGCATGCGCGCGACGTCGAAATTCACGAGCAGCGTGCCCTGGTAGACGAGTGCGTTGCCGTCGATCGCACCGCCGGTGCCCGAGATCTTGCGCCCGCCGACCACGATGTCGGTCGGCGCGCGGAACTCGGCCGCGGCGCCGAGCGCCGCGATGGCGCGCGCCGCCGCCTCGCAAATGCGCTTCGAGATGGCGGCCATCTCGGCGCTGCCCGCCTCGGCCTTGTCGAGGTACAGCTCCCAGCCGAGCACGTTCTCATCCATGTATATCGCCCCGCCGCCGGTGATGCGGCGCTGCACAGCGATGCCCTCCGCCCTGCAGTACGCGAGGTCGAGCTCCTTCGCCGGATCGCCGTGGCGCCCGACCAGCGCCGAGGGCGTAAAGTGCAGGAACCTCAGGGTGCTCGGCGCCTCGCCGGCCTGGCGCGCTTCGAGAAGCGCGCGGTTTAGCGCCACGTTCTCTGCCGGTGGCAGCACCCCGGTGTCGATCCAGCGCCAGGTGCTCATGCGGCCACTACAGGGATGCGCGAAATGCGCGCGATAGCGCGCTTTTCCGCTTCCACCACCAGCCGCGGATCGATGCGCGCCGCCGCGGGATCCTCAAGCGCGAGCACCTCCTCGCCCACCGCGATCGAGCAGCACGCCGTGGTCACCCTGACCTCGCGCCCGAGCGCGAGCGCGAGCTCGACGCTGCCCTCGGCGGGATGCGCGATGCCCTGCAGCCCCGCCATCACCGCGTAGGCGTCGATCTCCAGCTTGGCGCGGCCCGCGGGGCGCGCGCAGCCGAGCAGGATCGGCAGATCGGGGAGCGCGGCGCGCGCGTCGAGAAAGAAGCTCCCGACCTCGCGCGAGGCGGGCGTCGCGAACGGCCGGCCCGCCGGCGCGTAGAACGGCATCACCACCACCAGCACCAGCGCCGCCGGGCGGTGGCGCGCGATCATCTCGAGCGCCCGCCATTCGCCGAGCATCCGGCCGTAGTGCAGGCCGATGACGATGTGCGGCACGACCTTCATCGACGTGGCGACCAGGTACTCGAGCGAGCGCTCGAAGTCCATCACCGGCCGGCGCAGGTGATACACCTGCGACACGGTGTCCTGCGCGCCGATGACGTCGAGCATCGCCGCGTCGACGCCCGAGTGCTCCATCGCGCGCGCCATGTCTGCGTCGACCAGCGCGGTGTGCATGGCGATGCGGAAATCGGGGTATGCGTCCTTGATGCGTCTCACCACCGGCAGGAAGGGTCCGTACTCGACCTCGTCGCGGTGGTTCGAGCCGCCGGTGAGCAGCATGCCCTTCGCGCCGAGCACCAGCTGCTCGTTCACCACGCGCCACAGCGCCTCGGGCGTGGTCGCGGGCAGCATCGGCTCGAGGACCTTCGCCTTGCAGTGGTCGCACTGCAGCTTGCATTCGCCGCCGGTGATGGACACCGCCGGCCAGGCGCTCTTGCCGCACGAGGAAATCTCGCTCGAGGCGTAAACCTTGAAAGTCGGGGTGTAGAAGTTGATGCCGCGCGCACTGCGCCCCGCGCGCGCGAAGCGCTCGATCAGGTCATGGTCGAGCCGCGCTGGCTCTAGCGCCTCGATGTTCGCCGCAATGTCGGTCCAGGACACGCGTCAGGAGCAGCCGGCGAAACCGTCTGCGGTCATCTTCGCCTCGAAGGCCTGCGCCACCGCGGCGCCGGTCACCAGCGACGCCGAATCGCCTTCCCAGTTCGAGGGCTTGAGCTTCACCAGCCAGCCGTTGCCGTAGGGGTCGGCGTTGATGCTCTTCGGGTTGGCGCTCACCGCGTCGTTGATCGCCACCACCTCGCCGGCGACCGGCGTCTTCACCGGGCCGACCCACTTGCCCGACTCGATGGTCGCCGCCGACTTGTTCAGCTCGACCGAGCGCCCGACCTTCTTCGGCGTGTACGCGACGACCTCCCCGGCGAGCGCGCAGGCGTAGGCCGTCATGCCGATGGTCACCGTGCCGTCGGCCTCCTTGCGCACCCAGACGTTGTTCTCGACGTTGTAGTGCAGGTCGTCGGGCAGGTTGCAGTTCTTGACCGAAGCCATCGGGTATTCCTCCTCAGAAAAACAGTACCTTGTCGCACGAAAGGATCATGTCGGCAAGCACACCGCCGCTCGACACCTCGTCGATCTCGGCTATCAGGTCGACCGGCTCGATGTCGTAGCCCGGCAGCGCCGGCCTGCAGGCGTGGAACTTCACGCCGGCGGACTTCGCATCGCGCATGAACTCGATAATTCTTTTCCCGCCTTCCATGGCCGTCAAGTTCTCGGCAACGCCCCGCTGCACCAGGCGCACGCCGTCCATGGTGAAGAAGACCGTCACCTCGGCGTCCATCGAAGCGAGCAGCGCGCCCAGGTAGAACGGCGTCGCGCAGCGCCCCGGGCTCGAGGGGCCGCTGGTCATGACGATGACCACCGTCTTCGCTTCGTGATCGAGATAGTTATCCATCAGGCGCGCTTGCAATCGATGCCGTCGGCCTGGCAGCGCTCGCAGAATCCCGCTTCGGCCGCCGCGCCCGTGACGAGTCCGGCGAGCGCCTGCTCGATCGGCGCCGCCGGCCGCACGCGCGCGATCCACTCGCCGTACGGGTCCTCGTTGATGCGCTCGGGAGATTCCAGCACCGCCGCGTTCGCCGACTCGATCACGCAATCGAATGGATTAGGCACCGGCCCGGCCCACTTGCCGGTCTCCACGGTCGCCACCGGCTTGCCGCGCGGGCGCAGGCTCCCCGGACGGCGCACGCGCACGTGCATGATCTTTCCCGCCTTGGTCTGCGAGATGTCGGTCATGCCGATGCTCACCGCCCCGTCCTGCTCGACCCGCACCCAAATCTGGTATTCGGCGTCGTAGTGCAGCTCGGGGCGCACCTCGCAGCCGTGGCAGGTGCTCATCCGCTAGATTATGCCTTTCTCCGCGAGCAGATCGATCGAATCGCTGACGTTCTCGTGGATCGCGACTTTGCGCGCCGAAAGCCCGAGCGCCAGGCCGAGCAGCTGGGTGAAGTACAGGATCTTGACCTTGGTCTTGATGCCGAACTTGGTCTCCGCCCTCACCTGGTGCATCTCGAGGCCCGAATGGCAGGTGGGGCACTCGGTGGCGATCACTTCTGCGCCGCAGTCCTCGGCCGCCTGAAGGAGGTTGAGCACCAGCTGCGTCGAGGTGTCCGAATCCGACAGCGTGTGCGCGCCGCCGCAGCACGCGGTTTTCAGCGGGTAGTCGACGTTCACCGCGCCCGCCGCGGCCAGCAGGTCGTCCATGAAGTGCGGCTTGTAGCTCGACTCCGAGCCCGGCCCCTGGTCCTTCTCGGGAAAGATCTGGCGCGGGCGCGTGTACATGCAACCGTAGTAGTTGGCGATCTTCACGCCGCGCAGCGAATTCTTGAGCCGCGCCTTGATGCCCTCCGGGCCCAGCTCCTCCATCAGCCACTCGAGCAGGTGCACGGTGCGCACGTCGCCCTTGTAGACCGGGTCGTCGGCCTTGTGCGCCAGATCCTGCACCGTCTGCATGGTCTCGGCCGAGGTGGCGCACTCGTACTCGGCCTTCTTCAGGTTGTGGTAGCAGCCGTTGCACGGCGCCATCACCGTGTCGAAGCCCATTTTCTCCGAGGCGATGGCGAGGTTGCGCGCCGACATGTAGGTCTGCAGCATCGGGTGGACGTTCTTCACCTCCATGGCGCCGCAGCAATTCCAGTCGCTCAGGTCATGCATCTCCAGACCGAGCGCGCCGACCAGCGCGCGCGTCGAGCGATCGTAGGGTCCGCCCGAGCCTTCCAGCGCGCACCCCGGGTAGTAAGCGACCTTAGCCATGTTTCTGTTCCTTGAGATATGCCTCGAGCACCGCGCCGGTCTTGTCCCAGCCGCGCGTGCGCGGCTTGAACAGCATCATCCAGCCCATCTTGAGCGGCCCGACGATCGGCAGGCGCGCGAGGAACTTGCCGATCCTGCCTGCGCGCAGCAGCTGGAGGTTGTTCATGCGCGCGATGAAGATGCCGAGCCAGCCCTTCTTCACCAGCTCGACGATGTCGACGCCGGTCTTCCTGAAGAAGTTGAACATCACTTCCGTGTCCTCGATGCGCCCGCGCTCGATGCACTGGCGCGTGAACTCCTCGTCGAACACCGACGAGTTGCTCTTCGGTGTGTGGCCCTCCGCCTCCAGCCAGTGCTGCAGCGCCTTCATGACGCCCTCGGGACGCACGTCCTTCGGGCAGATGTTGGTGCACTTGTTGCACGAGACGCACTGCCAGATGATGTCCTTGTCCTTGACGATCTCCGACTGCAGGCCGAGGTTGGTGCAGTAGATCCAGTAGCGCGGATTGAAATCGGTGTTGATCGCGTACATGGTGCAGGAGTTGGTGCACGAGCCGCATTGCCAGCAGCGGTGCACGTTCTCGCCGCCGGGCAGCGCGCCGATGGTCTTGGCGAACTCCGGGTCGTAGTCGGACACCGTGCGCGGCAGGATCATCGTGTTCCAGTGACCCGAAACATCGATGCCTTCGACCACAAGCTTCTCGGCGGTCAGCAGGTCCTTCGGATCGATCAGCGTTTTTTCGTGGATCGGCATGCGTGGTTCCGGCTTCCTCAGTGGATCGTTGCAGGGGGCTTCTTGACCCGCGAGCGCCGGCCGCCGCTGTCGACGCCGAGCAGCTTGCGCAGCTGCTCGTCGGGGCTGCTCGAGCGCGTGAAATCCGAGCCCAGCACGCCGCCGGTCATGGCGCGGAAGTAGCCGACGAAGGCCATCGCCAGCACCAGGTCCGCCAGCCAGTGCTGCTCGCGCCAGATGCCCTGCTCGGCGAAGCGCTCGTAGAGCCAGCCGCGCACGGCGCCGTGGTCGACGCCGCCCTTCAACTCCACGCTGACCATCTCGCGCAGCGCTCCGCTGCCGCTCGACGCATCCCACACCCAGCGCGTCGTCAGGGGATGCGCCTGCGGGTCGGAGAAGTGCAGCAGCTCCGCGGCGAAGTCGTGCGCCGCGCCGCGCAGCTTCCTGCGCGTGGTGCGCTCCTGCGGATAGTCGAGCGAATCGCAGAACGCCTCGATCGTCGCATCGCCTCCCAGCAGCCGCGCGACGCGCTCCGAGAAGC
The DNA here is from genome assembly GCA_963834845.1 of uncultured Pseudomonadota bacterium. Taxonomy (GTDB): domain Bacteria; phylum Pseudomonadota; class Gammaproteobacteria; order Burkholderiales; family SG8-39; genus DAHVFK01. The sequence continues at coordinate 138,556 of CAWICY010000005.1, read as the reverse complement.
CCGCGGCGCCGAGCGCCTCGATCAGCGGAAAGAGCTTGCGGCGCGCCGTGAACACCGACTCGAGCAGCGTCTCGGCCGCGGCCAGGTCGATGCGCGCGGGCGCGGCCAGCGCGGCCGCGAACAAGCGATGCTTCGCCTCGAGCAGCTCGACGTAGGCCTGCAGCCCGGGCCCCGCGTCGGCGAGCGCCACGAAATCGGCGAAATGCTTCGCGAAGCGCTCGGCGTCGAGCTGCAGCATCGCGGGTGCGCCGCTCAGGCGGCCTTGCGCTCGAGCGCCGCCAGGTCGCCCACCACGCGCATCGCCATCGCCAGGCCGTGCGACACGCAGGTGTCGATGTCCTCGGGCCCGAGCGCGGAGCCGCCGACGTAGATGCCCGGCCGCGTCGAGGCGAAGGAGCTGGTGTAGTGCTCGCCGCGATCGACGAAGCCGTGGCTCTCCAGCCCGACGCCGAACACCTTGGCGATCTCGGCATTGTCCGCGTTCGGGTCCATGCCGATGGCGTGCACCACCAGGTCGAACGGGATCACGATCGGGCGCTTGACCAGCGTGTCCTCGCCCTTCACCAGCAGCCGCTTGCCGTCCGGGGCGATGGTCACCTCGGCGATGCGCGCCTTGACGAACTTGGTGCGGAACTCTTCCTGCGACTTCCAGTAGAACTTGTCCTCGTACAGGCCGAAGGTGCGGATGTCCATGTAGTAGATGTACACGTCGGTCGAGGGCGAGAGCTCCTTAATCTCCATCGCCAGGTTAGTCGACACGGTGCAGCAGATCTTGGAGCACCACTCGCGCCCGATCTGGCGGTCGCGCGAGCCCACGCACAGCAGGATCGCGACGCGCTCGGGCGTACGGCCGTCCGAGGGACAGGCGATCTTCCCCGCTGCCACCATCTGCTCGACCTGGGTGGTGGTGACCACGTCCTCATAGGTGCCGAAGCCCCACTCGGGCTTGTTGATGGAGTCGAAGTGCGTGAAGCCCGTGCCGAGCACCACCGCGCCCGCTTGCACCTTCTGGCCATTGGAAAGAGTCGCGCTGAAGTCGCCGTGACTGCCTTCGAGCCCGGTTACCTTCGTATCCTTGAAAACAGTAATCAAGGAATTCTGCTCGACGCGCTGCACCATGCGGCCGATGGCGTCCTTTGCCCACTCGCCGGAGGGCACCAGCTTGGCGTAGCCCGAGAGGATCGGCGCACCGCCGAGGCGGTCCATCTTCTCGACCAGCACCACCTTGCGGCCCACCGAGGCGACGCCGTGCGCGGCGGAGAGTCCCGTCGGCCCTGCGCCGACCACCAGTATCGTGTCGCTCATCGAGAATCAGGCGCTTAGCGCGAGTTCGGGGTCGTACAGGTACTCGATCCTGCCGGCCTTGACTTCCTTCAGGTACTCCTCGAAGCGCTTCTTCGACTCGCTCCAGGACAGCCCCATTTTCTCGACCACGTCCTCGCAGGGGCTCGCGTGCCACTGCAGCTGCGCGATCTTGAAAGGGTCGGCGCCGCAGGCGAGCGCGGCGAACTGGATGTCGGCCATGATCGGCATCGAGTACTGCTGCTCGTGCGCGCGGCCGATCCACTGGTTCTTGTCCATGGTCGTGACGCAGCCGGTATCGATGCCCAGCATCACGTCGGCCTTGGCCTCCTCCTGCGCCACCTTGATCTTGCGATCGATGGTGAACGAGCGCGTGAACTCGCGCTCCGAGATGATGTGGCGAAAGCCGAAGCCGCAGCAGTCGTACCAGGTCGAGTAGTCGATCACCTGCGCGCCGAGCGCCTCGGCCATCGAGGTGCCGACCGCGGCGCGGTTGCCGCCCAGCACCTCGGGGTCGTAGATCGCGTCCTCGTGCACCATCTTCGAGTAGTGGCAGGCCATGTGCACCGTCACGCGCAGCTTGGAGACGTCGATCTTCTGCAGCTCCGAGGCGATGCGGTTGCGCATCACGTGCACCCACTCGGAGTAGTGCACGATCTCCTCGGGAATCACCAGCTTGCCGTCCACCAGGCGCCCGAGCTTGCCGAGGATCTTGGTCACGCGCTCGCGCAGCGTGGCGTTCTCGACCAGGTACTTGCGCACTTCCTTGTAGTTGCCGAACGAGGTGCCGCAATGCACCAGCGGGAAGAAATGGCCGGTGTCGTGCCCCATGCGCTTGCCCGAGACGTAGGCCTGGTGGAAGTTGCGCAGGAACACCGCCGCCAGCGACTCGACGTTCCCGATGCCCGAGCCGTGGTAGTTCCACGCGGTGCACGAGGTCTGGTCGGTCTCATCGAGGTAGTCGCGCCCGGGCTGCATGCCGAGCTGGTTCATGGTCCACAGGAGCGAGGTCGGATAGCCCGGGATGTTGCCGCACTGGCCGCAGCTCTTGTGGTGCCAGAGCTGCATGGTCGGGATCTTCTTGTCCCAGCCGAACAGCGTCTTCACCGTCACCGGCTGGTGCGCGTCGCCGATGCGGTGGACGACGATCTGGCCCTCCTTCTCGAGCTGCCACATGTGCTCGCGCACGTCGTCCATGCGCTCGCCGAGATCGAGCTCGCGCCGGTCGACGCGCTTCCTGACCCACGCGGTGGCCTTCTCCGCGTCCTCCGCGGACAGCTCGGTGGGCTGGAAGAATTCCCCGTGTCCTGCGATTCCGCTCATTCTGCCTCCTCCTGCTCTTCGAGCAGTTCCTCGTATTCCTCGCGCTTCTCTTCGATGAAGTCCTCGATGACGTCGAACAGGTTCTCGTCCATCATCTCGAGCTGCTTGAGCACGCCGGTCATCTCCCAGATGGTGTACATCTCGACCGAGGTCTTGAGCGCCACTTCCCACGCGGTGTCGGTGGTCTGCAGCGTCTTCATCGGAATGGCCTTGCGCAGCGTCTTCAGGTCGCCCTCGACCTTCTGGATGTTGGGCCCCCAGTCGGGGAAGTGGTCGGGCTGGATCATGTCCGGCGAGAGCTGGTTGCCGGTGGTAATCAGCTTCAGCATCACGCGGCCGAACGGGCGCAGCACGTCCTTGGCCGACTGGAAGCCGTGCTTGATCGCGACCTCGCGCATGATCGCCACCAGGCCCCCCGGCGAGTTCTTGAACGGGCAGCGCGCCGCGCAGGTCATGCACTGCGCGCAGGCCCAGATCTTCTCCTGCATCGCGTCGTATACCTGCTCGACGTTCTCGGTCCACAACAGCTGCACGATTTCGCGCGGGCTGTAGTCGTAGAAGTGCGCCGACGGGCAGGTCGCGGTGCAAATGCCGCAGTTCAGGCACCCGTTCAGCTCATGCTCGTAGCGGAAATCCGCGCGGATGTCGTCGAAGACTTCCTGCATTTCGGCGTAGGTCGCCACGTGTGCTCCTTACTTGCGCTTCATGAAGAAGGTGAATTCCTTGTTCGCCTCGCTGTGCGACAGCAGCTCGTTGCCGGTCTGCTTGGCGAAGGCCTGGAAATCCTTGACCGAGCCCGGATCGGTGGCGAGGATCTTCAGCACCTGCCCCGAGTGCAGTTCGCCGAGCGATTTCTTGGCGCGCAGGATCGGCAGCGGGCAATTGAGTCCACGGGCGTCGAGTTCCTTGTCGAAGTTCATGCTTCGTTTCCTTTCATTGGGCGGTGATGCGCTTATACCACCCCGGTCAAACCCTCCCTTGAGCGGGGTTAAGACCCGGCTGGCAGAAGGGGTATATTAGAATTCGTTAATATACCAGTCCTGTCGCGAGGGGCAAGCGGCGCCGCAGCAAATCAGCGCGCTCTCCTTCATGACACGGCCTGGTAGTAAAGATTCTGCGGATGGTTCGCCTGGGCGAAGAAAAACCAGCGCTCGGCCATCAGCCCCGCGAATTGCACGACAAAAGCGGGCAGCGGCCATCCCGCGACGAGCAGCGCCGCAGGCACGACGAACGCGGCGAGGAGGAACAGCCACTTCACCGAGCGCAGCGCGCCCGCGCTGCGGCCGTGGAAAAACTCGCGCGTGTTGAACGAGCCGGCGATCGCGCCCTGCGACTTCTGCGCGATGCGCGGGTGCTTGACGCCGATCGCGCTCTGCGTGCTGGAACGGGCCTTCAGGCGCGCGTTGCGCGCGAGCGACGCGCCGCGCGTCGCCAGGCCTGCGAGCGTCAGCCCGAGCGCGGCCAGCGCGAGCGGGCGCGCGAGCTGCGGCGCCGCCCAGCCGGCCCAGGCGGCGGCGAGCGTGAACCCCGAGGCGCAGCCGAGCACCAGGTAGTTCACCACCGTGAGCGGGCTGTGCCATTCCTGCAGGAAGCGCAGGCAGGCGTAGATCATCGCGGTGCACACGAACAGCGCGATCGCCAGCAGCACGCCCGTGGCGGCCAGCGCCAGCGTCGGCCAGCCCAGCCACTGCGCCGCGCCCCAGGCGAACACGACCGCCATGAACGCCGGCAGCACGATCACTTCGCGCGACAGCCACGAGGTGCGCCATTTCGCGGCGCTGCGCCAGGCGCGCTCCGGGTGGCCGAGGTGGAAAAACGACGCCGCCAGCCCCGCGCCCAAGAGAAGAAGGGACAGGATCGCGCCGACAACAAAAAATTCCCTTTCTGGGGAAGAAAAGACCTCGACTGCAACAAGAGCGAGGAACAAGCCCTGGCCCGCGCCGATCAGGGTGGTGAGCAGGATCACGGACAGGGCGGGACGCATCGCTACCAGCTCGTGACGTCGTCGAGCGCCGGATCCTTGCTCGAAGGCCGCGGCAGCAGGCCGTCGACCTTGAGCGGGTTGTCGTGGCGCTCGAGCTCGTCGGGGTGGATGCGGATCTCCGTGCGGCGGCGCGGCAGGTAGTGGTTCGCCGGCTGCGTGCCCCACTCGGGCATCAGCGCGTAGCCGCCCTGCTCGCGGATCGCCTTCGAGGCCTGCGACTCGGGGTCGTGCACGTCGCCGAAGATGCGCGCGCTGGTCGGGCAGGCGAGCACGCAGGCGGGCTTGCGCTCGCTCTCGGGCAGCTGCGGGTCGTAGATGCGGTCGACGCACAGGGTGCACTTCTTCATCACCTTCTGGTGCTCGTCGATCTCGCGCGCGCCGTAGGGGCAGGCCCAGGAGCAGTACTTGCAGCCGATGCACTTGTCGTAATCGACCAGCACGATGCCGTCCTCGGCGCGCTTGTAGGAAGCGCCGGTCGGGCACACCGGCACGCACGGCGGATCCTCGCAGTGCAGGCAGGATTTCGGGAAGTGCACCGTCTCGGTATTCGGGAACTCGCCCACCTCGAAGGTCTGCACGCGGTTGAAGAACGTCCCGGTCGGATCGGCGCCGTAGGGATGGTCGTCCGACAGGTAGCCCGCCTCGCCCGAGGTGTTCCATTGCTTGCAGCTCGTCACGCAGGCATGGCAGCCGACGCAGACGTTCAGATCGATCACCAGCGCGAGCTGCGTCATCGCTCGATCCTTTTCCCCGCGACGTACGCGAGCCATGACTGCGGGGCCTTGCGTGTTCCGGGAAACGGCTTGAGCGTTTCGAATTCAGGCCAAACCCCGGCGTGATCGGCCGGATAGATCCGCACCCGCACGTCGTACCAGCCCGCCTGGCCGGTGATCGGGTCCGAATTGGACACGCGCCCACCGTCGAGCGGCAGCTCGTCCGCGATCAGGTGGTTGAGCAGGAAGCCTTTCCTCGCCTCGTTGGCGTCGGGCGCGAGGTTCCAGGCGCCGGGCTGCTTGCCGATCGCGTTCCAGGTCCACACCGTGCCCGGCTCGACCGCTTCGCTCTCGCGGCACATGCAGCGCACCTTGCCCCACGGCGACTCGACCCACATCCAGGCGCCGTCGGCGATGCCCGCCGCGCGCGCGGTGCGCGGATTGACGAACAGGAAGTTGTGGCCGTGGATCTGCCGCAGCCAGGCGTTCTGCGAGTCCCAGGAGTGGTACATCGCCATCGGCCGCTGGGTGATCGCGGCGAGCGGGTACTTCGCAGGATCGGTGACCTGCGCTTCCAGGGGCGCGTAGTAGAACGGCAGCGGATCGAAATAGGTCGCGACGCGCTGGCGCAGGCGCTCGGGCGGCTGGCGGCCGGGCCATTTGCCCTCGGCGGCGAGGCGAAAGCGCTGCAGCACCTCCGAGTACAGATGGATGATCACCGGGTCGCCCCAGCGCCGGATGCGCATGCGCTGCGCCCACTCCATGTAGCCGCGGTTCCAGTTGCGCATGTACTGGTACGAATGCGGCAGCCGGTAGTGGAACACGCAGTTGTTCTCCGCGTACCGCTCCCACTGCCCGGGATTGGGCTCGCCGAGCATCGACTTCTCGCCGTCCTTGCCGCGCCAGCCGGCGAGGAAGCCCATCCCCGAGCCGGGCTCGGTCTCGTGCCTGACAATGAAGTCGGGGTAGTCTTTGAACTTCCTGGAACCCTCTTTGTTTGTAAATGCGGGAAGGCCCAGCCGGCCGGCAAGCTCGATGAGCACTTCCTGGAACGGCTTGCACTCGCCAAGCGGCGGCACCACCGGCACGCGTACCGAGTCGGCCGGGCCGTCGAACTCGGAGATCGGGCGGTCGAGCATCGACATCACGTCGTGCCGCTCGAGGTAGGTGGTGTCGGGCAGCACCAGGTCCGCGAACGCGGTCATCTCCGACTGGAACGCGTCGCACACCGCGATGAACGGGATCCTGTATTCGCCATTCGCGTCACGGTCGTTCAGCATCTTGCGCACCTCGACCGTGTTCATGGTCGAGTTCCAGGCCATGTTGGCCATGAAGATGAGCAGCGTGTCGATCGGATAGGGATCGCCACGCCAGGCGTTGGTGATCACGTTGTGCATCAGCCCGTGCACCGACAGCGGGTGCTCCCAGGAGAAGCCCTTGTCGATGCGCACCGGGTTGCCGTCGTCGTCGACGAACAGGTCCTCGGGCGAGGCCGGCCAGCCGAGCGCGAGGCCGGCGAGCGGCGTGTTCGGCTTCACGCCCTCGGGGCCGGTGGGCGTTTTCGCCGAGGGCGGAATGGCGCGCGGGAACGGCGCCTTGTGGCGGAACCCGCCCGGGCGGTCGATCGTGCCGAGCAGGCTCATCAGGATGGCGAGCGTGCGTACCGTGTGGAAGCCGTTCGAGTGCGCCGCCAGGCCGCGCATGGCGTGGAACGCGACCGGGTTGCCGGTCACGGTCTGGTGCTCGTTGCCCCAGCAGTCGGTCCAGGCGATCGGCAGCTCGATCTTCTCGTCGCGCGCGGTGACGCCCATCTCGTGCGCCAGGCGCCGGATGGTCGCCGCGGGAATGCCGGTGACACCTTCCGCCCACTCGGGCGTGTACTGCGCCACCCGCTCGGCGAGCAGCTGGAACGAAGGCCGGACGTGCGTGCCGTCGGGCAGGGTGAAATCGCCGAACAGGTAGGGGTCGGTGTCGGGGGTGTGCGTCAGGCACGGCCCGTTGGAGTGCCGGTCCCACCACAGCTGGTTCTGCGGGTAAAGCGGGTTGATCGGGTCGGCGTCCTCGTCGGTGGCGAGCAGGCCGCAGTGCGGCGAGGCGGGATCGGTCACCACCAGCTGCCCGCCGTTGGTGTAGCGCGCCACGAACTCGCGGTCGTACAGGCCCTGCGCGATCAGCTCGTTGGTGAGCGCGAGCAGCAGCGCGCCGTCGGTCCCCGGGCGGATCGGCACCCACTCGTCGGCGATCGCCGAGTAGCCGGTGCGCACCGGATTGATCGACACGAAGCGCCCGCCGCGGCGCTTGAACTCCGAGATGGCGATCTTGAGCGGGTTGGAGTGATGGTCCTCGGCGGTGCCGAGCATCACGAACAGCTTGGCGCGCTCCAGGTCCGGGCCGCCGAACTCCCAGAACGAGCCGCCGATGGTGTAGATCATGCCCGCGGCCATGTTCACCGAGCAGAAGCCGCCGTGCGCGGCGTAGTTCGGCGTGCCGAACTGGCGCGCGAACAGGCCGGTGAGCGCCTGCATCTGGTCGCGCCCGGTGAAGAGAGCAAACTTTTTCGGATCGCTCGACCGGATTTTTCTCAACCGCTCTTCCAACAGGGAAAAAGCTTCTTCCCAGGAGATGGGCTCGAACTGTCCCGCCCCTCTGTCGCTGCCTTGCTTCCTTTTCAGGGGACGGGTCAGGCGCGCCGGCGAGACCTGCTTCATGATGCCGCTCGAGCCCTTGGCGCAGATCACGCCGCGGTTGAGCGGATGCTCGGGGTTGCCCTCGATGTAGCGCACTTCGCCGTCGCGCAGGTGCACGCGGATGCCGCAGCGGCAGGCGCACATGTAGCACGTGGTGGTCTTGACCTCGGTACGCGGCGTGGTGCTCAATTCGGTGCGTCCCTGAGCAGATGGCAACATTGTCCGCACGCTGGCGCGCCGCTGCCAACGAGATAATCTGATCTGCCCATAAGAGGAGAAGGACCGCATATGGACAAGAGCCACTTCAAGCCCGACACGCGCTACGTCCTGACGCTGCGCGACGCCAAGGGCAGTGTCCGCCCCGCCAACCTCTACGTCTACCGCCTGTACGACAAGTTCATGGTGGCGCGCTCGATGAGCGGCGACGGGCTGCTGCGCAAGGTCGCTCTACGACGCGTCGAGCGCGTCGTCGACGAGAGCCCGGTGCCGGCGGCGGAGAGATTCTTCATGCCCTCCGCGCTGCTCGACGAAGCCAACTGGCGCGAGCGCAGCGAGATGCAGGTGTACGCGAGCGCCCCCGGCAGGGGCAAGTGAAAGCGGACTAGCGGCTGCGCAGCTTCGGGTCGAGCGTGTCGCGCAACGAGTCGCCGAACAGGTTGAAGGCGAACACCGCGAGCGTGATGGCGAGCCCCGGGAACACCGCGATCCAGGGCGCGGTCTCGGCGTATTCCTCGGCGCCGCCCTGCAGCATCAGCCCCCAGGCCGGCGTCGGCTCCTGCACCCCGAGGCCGAGGTAGGACAGCGCCGCCTCGAGCAGGATCGCCTGGCCGAGGAAGGTGGTCAGCATGATGAGGAACGGCGCCATGCAGTTCGGCACCATGTGGCGCAGGATGATCCTCATGTGGCTGAAGCCGAGCGCGCGCGCCGCGTCGACGTAGGGAATCTCGCGTATCGCGAGCGCGCTGGAGCGCACCACGCGCGCGCAGCGCGGGATGAGCGGGATCGTGATCGCGACGATCACGTTGTGCGCGCCGGTGCCGAAGATCGCCACCACGGCGAGCGCCATGATGATCAGCGGGAAGGCGAGGAACACGTCCATGACGCGCTGGAACAGCAGGTCGAACCAGCCGCCGAAGTAGGCGCTGGTGACCCCGAGGATCAGCCCGACCATGGACCCGATGAACGCGCATGAGAAGCCGATGAACAGCGCGGTGCGCGCGCCCCAGATGATGCGCGACAGGATGTCGCGCCCGAACTGGTCGGTGCCGAGCCAGAACTTGGCGCTCGGCGGCATCTGCATGAATTCGTAGTGATTGTTCACCGGATCGTAGGGCGCGATCTGCGGCGCGAACAACGCCATCAGAATCATGACGATCACGCACAGCGCGCTTGCCACGCCAAGCGGCTGCTGGCGTATCAACGCGAGCGACGCCTTGCCGAGGCTCGGCCGCGCCGCGGCGAGCTGGGCTTCGATGTCGGCGCTGGTGACGGCCATGTCGCGTGCTCCTTAGGCCTCTAGCGATAGCGGATGCGCGGGTCGAGCCAGGCGTACAGCACGTCGACCAGCAGGTTCACCAACAGGAAGATCATGACGACGAGCATCACCAGCGCCTGGGTCATGGCGTAGTCGTTGTTGGTGACCGACTCGACGAACAGCTTGCCCAGGCCGTTCAGGTTGAACACCTGCTCGGTGACCACCAGGCCGCCGATCAGGAAAGCGAATTCGATGCCGATCACCGTGATTACCGGCAGCATGGCGTTCTTGAGCGCGTGGCGCCGGATGATCAGCTTCTCCCACAGGCCCTTGGCGCGTGCGGTGCGCACGTAGTCCTCACGCAGCACCTCGAGCAGCGCCGAGCGCGTCATGCGCGTCGCCACCGCCGAATAGCGGTAGCCGGTGGCGATCGCCGGCCAGATGACCAGCGACAGGTTGTACAGCGGGTCGACCCAGATCGGCCTGTAGGTGATTGGCGGCATCCACGGCGCGCCGAAGAAGTGCTGCGAGCCGATCAGCAGGCCGAGGATGATCAGGATGCCGAGCCAGAACGACGGCATGGCGATGCCGGCGATGCTGATGGCGCGCACCACGTAATCGATCCAGGTATTCTGCTTGACCGCCGAAATCGTCCCCAGCGGCACCGAAACCAGGATCGCCACGATCGTGGCGAGGATCGCGATCTCCATCGAAAGCTGGAAGCGGCGCGAGATTTCCGAGACGATCGGCTGTCCGGTCCACATCGAGTTGCCGAAGTCGAAGCGCGCGATGCCCCAGAGGAAATGACCGAACTGCACCAGCTTCGGCTTGTCCACGCCCATTTCGTGGCGGCAGGTCTGGATCGCGGACTCCTCGAAGTAGCCGCCCGAGCCGGCCATGCGCAGCTCGCAGATGTCACCCGGGATCAGGCGCAGCAGCGTGAACACCAGCAGCGCCGCGCCGAACAGCGTCGGGATCACCAGCAGCAGGCGCTTGATGATGTAGCGATACATATTGCGGGCCCCTGAGACGACGCCGCCCGCGACCTTGGCCGCGGGCGGCGCTTTCTTCCTATCGCTCCCTACTTGTCAAGCCACACGTTGTCGAGTGCCTGGTTGAGGTAGTGGCTCGGGCTGATCTTCCAACCCTTCACGTATGAGCGGTGCGGGACGATCCGGTACCACCACAACGTGATGAACGCGTTGGCATGCGTGTCGAGCGTCAGCTTCTCCATCTCGCGCATCAGTCGGCGCTGCTCGGCCGGGTCGCCCGACCGGTTCATGTTGTCGAACAGGGTGTCGACCTCCCGGTCCTTGTAGTTGCCGTAGCTCGCCCCCGAACGGTCGTCGGAGATGAACTTCGACACGTCGACCAGCGGGTTGACCACCGACTGGCAGTTGAAGTCGAGCGAGACGTCGTATTCCTTCTTCTGGCGCAGCATGTCGTAGAACGGCCCGGTCGGGAACACGTGCTGGTCGAACTTGAGCCCCACCTGCTTCCACTGGTCGATCAGCCAGGTACCGACGATCTTGTACGGCTGGTCGACCGCACGGTTGTTCAGGTAGTAGGTCTTCGACAGGTCGACCCCGGCCTCCTTCAGCAGCTTGCGCGCCTCGGCGCGCGACTTGTTGATGTCTGGCCAGTAGCCGTCGAGCTGCTCGAGCTCCGCCTTGGTCGCGGCGAGCGGCGATCCCGGGAAGACGATGCCGCCGACGGTCTTCACGATGGCGATCCTGGACAGGTACTTCGAGCCGCCCCAGCGGTCGATCGCCAGCGTCAGCGCCTTGCGCACGCGCACGTCGTCGAACGGCTTGCGCAGGTGGTTCACCGTCGTGATCAGGACGCAGTTCCAGTCGCTTTCCTCCACCGTGATGTCCTTGCCGAGCGCGGCGACCAGGTCGTCGCGCGACTTCGGCGGGAAGCCGCGGAACTCGATCGCCGCGCGGTCGCCGCGGATCGCCTGCACCCTGAGCGACTCCTTCTTGGCGAAGATCGCCTGGAAGCCGTCGAGATAAGGGCGTCCCTTGACGTAGTAATTCGGATCGCGCCTGCCGCTGATGAATGCGCCTGCCTCCCTCTTATCGAAGATGAACGCGCCCGAGCCGTCGATGTTGGTCTCGTACCAGTGCATGTCCTTGTCGAGCTTGCTCTTCTGGTAGATCCAGTTGAACGGCACGGCGAGCGCCGGGATGAACGCGCCGGACGGATACTTCAGCTTGAACACCACCGTGTGGTCGTCCGGCGCGGTCACGCTGTCGACCATGACGAAATAGGCCTTGCGCGCGCTCACCACGCCGTCAGGCGGCGAGATGATCTTCTTGTAGGTCGCCAGCACGTCCTGCGCGGTGAGCTTCTCGCCGCTGTGGAACTTGACGTCGTCGCGGATCTTGAAAGTGTAGAGCTTGCCGCCGTCGGTCGGCTCCGGCACTTTCCCCACGCACACGTCGCACACGAAGTCGGTGGTCGACGAAGGGTTGTCCGGGTTGACCTTGATCAGCACGCTGTAGAACGGCCTCACCGGATGAATCAATGCAAAGGTGGTCTCGCGATGGCCATCGAAGCTTGGCGGCTCGTCGGGCACCACGTACTTCAGGATCCCGCCATGCTTCGGTGCCTGCGCGGCCGCGGGTCCTGCCGCGCCGATGCCGACGGCGATACCCGCCATCACTGCGAGCAGTGACTTGACTCGAATGCCTTTCATGGGTCCTCCTCCGTTGTCGTCCAGCTTTTGTCGGCTCTCCCGCTACGGGTGAGCTGCCTGTCTTTTTACCGCGGGCGTCCCTAGGAAAGCTTGCGCTGGTGCAAGCCCTCGTCCCGTCGATCACCGGCAGTCTATACCAGCTTTTCCCGCCCCACCAAGACGAACGATGCGCCCCTGCGCTAGACCCGCGGGCAGGCGACCCAGTGCCCGGGCCGCAGCTCGCGCGCCTGCGGCACCTCGCGCTTGCAGCTGTCGACGGCGAGCGGGCAACGCGGGTGGAACACGCAGCCGCTGGGCGGATTCATCGGGCTGGGCACCTCGCCCTGCATGATGCGGTGCACACGCTGCTTCTCGATCTGCGGATCCGGGATCGGCACCGCCTCGAGCAGCGCCTTGGTGTAGGGATGCATGGGATGGTCGAACAGCTCGTCGGACTCGGCGATCTCGACCAGCTTTCCCAGGTACATCACGGCCACGCGGTGGCACAGGTGGCGCACCACGCTCAGGTCGTGGGCGATGAACAGGTACGCGAGGTTGAACTTGTCGCGCAGATCCTCCAGCAGGTTGATCACCTGCGCCTGGATGGACACGTCGAGCGCCGAAACCGCCTCGTCGCAGACGATGAACTGCGGGTTGAGCGCCAGCGCGCGCGCGATGCCGACCCGCTGGCGCTGGCCGCCGCTCATCTCGTGCGGATAGCGGTCCATGAACTTCGGATTGAGGCCGCACACCGAGAGCAGCTCGGCGACGCGCTCCTCGCGCTGCTTGCGCTCGGGCTGGATGCCGTGAACCTTCATCGGCTCGCCGATGATCGAGCCGACCTTCATGCGCGGATTGAGCGAGCTGTACGGGTCCTGGAAGATGACCTGCATGCGCTGGCGCTTCGCGATCAATCCCTTGCGGTCGAGTTGCGCCAGGTCCTCGCCCTCGAAAATTATCTCCCCCGCGGTGGCCTTTTCGAGCTGCAGGATGCAGCGCCCGGTGGTCGTCTTGCCGCAGCCGGACTCGCCCACCAGTCCCAAGGTCTCGCCGGCGTGCAGGGTGAAGCTGATGTCGTCGACCGCCTTGACCGTGGCCACCACCTTGCGAACCATCACGCCCTCGGTCACCGGGAAATGCATCCTGAGGTGCTTCACCTCGAGCAGCGGCCGTTGCGAGGACGAGCGCACGGCGCTCACGAGGCCACTTTCAGCATGCGCTCGAGCCTGCCCTTCTCGAAGCAGGCCGAAGCGTGGCCGGGCGTGATCGCCTCGAGCGCCGGCGCCTCGCGCGCGCAGCGCTCTGCTGCAATGCCGCATCGCGGCCGGTAGGCGCAGCCCGCGATCTCGCGCGTCAGGTCGGGCGGCTGGCCGTCGATCGGGATCAGCCGCTCGCCGCGCGGCCGGTCCATGCGCGGCACGCTGCGCAGCAGGCCCAGCGTGTAGGGATGCATCGGCCGGTGATAGATGTCCGCAGCGCTGCCGCTCTCGACGATACGGCCGGCATACATGACGTTCACGCGGTCGGCGTAGCGGGCCACCACGCCGAGGTTGTGGGTGATGACCACCAACGCCACGCCGAAGCGCTTGGTCAGGTCCTTCAACAGCTCCAGGATCTGCGCCTGGATGGTGACATCGAGCGCGGTGGTCGGCTCGTCGGCGATGATCAGCTTCGGCTTGCAGGACATGGCGAGCGCGATCATCACGCGCTGGCGCATGCCGCCGCTCAGGTGATGCGGGTACTGGTCCAGACGCCGCCCCGGCTCCGAGATGCCGACCATGCCGAGCAGCTCGACCGCGCGCAGCCTGGCCTGCTCGGGGGTCAGCTTGAGGTGGAACTCCATGGTCTCGCACAGCTGCAGGCCGATGGTCAGCACGGGATTGAGCGAGGTCATGGGCTCCTGGAACACCATCGCGATCTGCCCGCCGCGCACCGCGTGCAGCTTCTCGTCGCTCATCGCGAGCAGGTCCTCGCCGCGAAAGCGGATGCGGCCGCCGACGATGCGCCCCGGCGGGGTCGGGATCAAACGCAGGACCGACAGCGCCCCCACCGACTTGCCGCAGCCCGACTCGCCCACGATGCCGACCGTCTCGCCTTCGTCGACCGTGTACGAGATGCCGTCCACGGCGCGCACTGTGCCAGCGGAAGTGTCGAAGTGGGTGCGGAGGTTTTCTACTTCCAGCAGTACCGCCATGGGTCTCGATTATTCGAATAGTCTATGGCCCGATCGCGATATTACCTGCATTCGGACGATCCACTCGTGCTGCGGCGCGACTAGAATAACCGCCTGCCCAGGAAGGGGTGATATGGCAGCTGCGAGCGAAGCGCCGGAGGAAGGCCGATACAAGGTGCCGGCCCTGCTGGTGCTGTCGCAGATCGCCTCCAGCCTGACGACCGACGCGACGCTCGACGAGCTCGTCACCCGCTACCTTTCCACCATGGTGCGCGTCTCCGGCGCGCTGGCCGGAAGCGTGCGCCTGCTCACCCCGGACGGCAAGCAGCTGCGGCTGGTCAGCTCGGTCGGCCTGCCGCCCGAGATGGTCGAGCGCGAGGGCCTGGTGCCGCGCGACTGCGGCGTGTGCGGCGAGTCAATCCAGGGCGCCCGGGCGACCTGGTCGGGCGAGCCGCGCGTGTGCCGCGGCATGAATCCGGGCGGGTTCCTGCCCGGCTGCGGCGAGGTGATCGCGGTGCCGCTGCAGCACCGGGGCGAGGTGCACGGCGTCTACAACCTGTTTCTCGCGCAGGGCCGCACGCTCTCCGAGGACGTGCGCCTGCTGTTCGGCGCCATCAGCGAGCATCTCGGCGTGGCGCTCGAGAATGCGCATCTCTCACGCGAGAACGCGCGCGTCACCCTGGTAAACGAGCGCCAGCTGCTCGCCAACGAGGTGCACGATTCTGTGGCGCAGACCCTCGCCTACGCGCGCATGCGCGCCGCCGCCCTGCGCGAGGCGCAGCGCAGCGGCGACGCGGCGCGCGCCGAGCGCTACCTGGCCGAGATGGAGGACGCCATCGAGGCAGCATACGGCGAGCTGCGCGAGCTGATCGGGCGCTTCCGCCAGCCAATGGACACGGGCGGGCTGAGCGCCGCGCTGCAGGCCGCGCTCGACGTCTTCGGCAAGCGCAGCGGCGCGCAGGTGAGCTTCGACGACCGCGCGGCGGACCTGAGCCTCGGCGCGGAGGACGAGATGCACGTGTTCCACATCGTGCAGGAAGCGCTGGCGAACGTGTACAAGCACGCGGGGGCGAAGACGGTGCGGCTCTCGCTCGAGCTCGCCGGGGGCCTGTGCCGCGTGTGCGTCGAGGACGACGGCGCCGGCTTCGCGCCGGGCGGCGAGGAGCGCGGCGGGCACTTCGGCCTGGCGATCATGCGCGAGCGCGCCAAGCGCCTCGGCGGCGAGCTGCGGATCGACTCCCCGCCGGGCGGCGGCACGCGCCTGTGCCTGTCGTTCCCGGCGCGCGGCCGCGTGCCCGAGCAGCATGGAACCGGTCAAAGCGATCCTCGTTGACGATCACCCGCTGTTCCGCAAGGGGCTGGCGGAGCTGTTCGAGCACGACGGCAGGATCCGCGTGCTCGGCGTCGCCGGCTCGCTGGCCGAGGCGCGCCCGCTGCTCGCCGGGCAACCCGACGTGCTGATCATGGACCTGAACCTCCCGGGACAGGACGGCATCGAGTCCATCCGGCAGCTGCGCGAGGAAGGCCTGCAGATCCCGGTGATCGCGCTCACCATGAGCGACTCGGAAGACGACATGGCCGCGGCGCTGCGCGCCGGCGCGCGCGGCTACCTCTTGAAGAGCATGGAGCCCGATGAGGTGATCGAGGCCATCGCGCGCGCCGCGCGCGGCGAAGTGGTGGTCGCGCCGGCGATGACCGCCAAGCTGATGCGGCTGCTCGACGGCAAGCCCGATGCCGCGGGCTCGCTCATGGACCAGCTCACGCCGCGCGAACGCGAGATCCTCGACTGCCTGACGCGCGGCAAGAGCAACAAGGCGATCGCCCAGGAGCTCGCCATCAGCATCGACACCGTCAAGCTGCACGTACGCAACGTGCTCACCAAGCTCAACCTCTCCTCCCGCGTCGAAGCCGCTGTCTACGCCGTGCGGCACGACCTGCGCAAAGGCAAGTAAGTCGAGGGCCGCTTCAGCCGCCGGCGTGGATTCCCGGGCGGAACAGGTTCTCTGCGCTGCGGGCGAGCGACGCGGCATGGGGATCGATCGCGGCTTCGATTTCCTCGCACCACGACGGGTGGCTGTAGCTCAGGTCCTTGAGGAACCACATGCCGCGCACGGACTGGCAGGCGGCGCCGAGCAGGAGGATCTGCTCGCCGGCTTCCGAGCCGACGATGCAGCCGCCGAGCAGCTGGCCGGTCTCGAGGTCGTGCACCACCTCGATGAAGCCGTCGTAGTCGTGCCGCGCGCGCGCCTTGGCCGAGGCGCCGAAGCTGCTGCGCGCGACGCGCGGGGCGAATCCGGCGTCCTCGGCCTGCGCTTCCGACAGGCCGACGGTCGCGATCTCGAGCGCGGAGTTCACCACGAACGGGACCTTGAAGTAGTTGGCGCGCAGGCGCTCGCCGCCGAGCGCGTTGGCGACCACGAGCTTGGCGTCGTACAGCGCGGCGTTGGCGGTCATCGGCCCCTCGCGCACGTCGCCCGCGGCGTACACGCCCGGCGCGTCGGTCTCTAGGAACGCGTTGGTGCGGACCTGGCCGGTTGACGTGAAGTCGCGCGCCGATTTACTCCAGGCCGAGCCCGGCGCTGTTCGGCTCGCGCCCGACGGCGACCAGAACCAGGCCGAAATCGTCTTCGCTCCCGTCGTCGAAGGCGACCCGCGCGCGGCCGTCTTCCACGCGGCAAGACGAGACTCGAGCGCCGGTGCGCACCTGGACGCCCAGGCGCTCGAGGCGCGCCTCGAGCAGGTCGGCGACGTGCTCGGGCACGCGCGGTAACGCGGGCAGCAGGCGCAGACTCGCGCTCGACGAGCGTCACGCGCGCGCCGTACTGGCGCGCGAGGTAGGCGGCCTCCACGCCGACCGCGCCGCCGCCGACGCACAGCACGCTTTCGGGCAGCCTCGTCGAGCGTGGAGAAGAACTCGCGCGAGGACAGCACCACGCGGCCGTCGAGCGGGCATCTCCGCGAGCGCGCGCGGCCGCGATCCGGTGGCCACGATGACGCGCGGCGCCTCAAGCAGTTCGCCATCGCCGACGCGCACGCGGTCCGGCGCTTCGAAGCGCGCCGCCCCGCGCAGCAGCTTGATCCCGAGCCGCTGCATGGCGCTGGGCAGGCCGTCGCGCAGCGTGGCGACCACTGCGTCCTTGTGGCACACGGCGGCGGCGAAGTCGCCGCGCACCGCGCCCACCAGCCCGCGCCCGGCGAGCGCGTTGCAGTCCTCGATCAGCATGGCGGGGTGCAGCAGCGCGCGCGTCGGGATGCAGCCCTCGTTCAGGCAGTTGCCGCCCGGCGTGCCGCGTTCGACCACCGCGACCGCGGCGCCCAGGCGCGCGGCGCCCGCCGCGGCCTTGTAGCCGGCGGGGCCGCAGCCGATCACGATCAGGTCAAGCCGCATCGTCCGCCGCCGACCGCACCACGAAATCGGGCTCGATGAAATCGAGCACCATGTCCTCGAGCAGCGCGCGGCTGTGGTGCGACACCAGCAGCGTCACGCCCGCGGTCTCGATCAGCTCGTCGTTCGCGCGTTCGGTGTCGAAGCCGATGCCGAGCAGCACGCTGCCGTCCTCTTCGCGCTTGGCAGCGACGCGCAGGCCCATCTCCCCAGTGCCGCTCGCGGCCGCGGCGCGGCGCACCTCCCGCGCGGCGCGTGCGGTGATGGCGAGCTTGCGGCTCATGCGCCCTGCCTGCGGGCGAACTCGACGAACGGCGCGACCCAGCCGCGATCGCCGGCCCCGCGCAGATGGCAGAACGACGCGAGCACGTTGCGGTGCACGATGCCGTCGCGCGCGCCGTCGACGCCGTGCCCGCGCGCCACGCGGTAGGCGTAGCGCAGCCCGGGCGGCAGGTTGTCGAGGCTCGCGTAGTGGAACTCGTGCGCCGCGATCTCGCCCGCGCCGCCCGGCAGCCAGCTCGCCTCGGGCGTGCCCTCGAGGCGCGCATAGCCGCGCCCGACGGGACGCGCGTGCATCACAGCGTCGCCCGGCAGGGCCCCGACCATGCGCGCCGTCTCGCCCTGCCAGCTGATCGAGCGGGCGAGGTACATCAGCCCGCCGCATTCGGCGTACACCGGCAGCCCCGCCTCGATCGCCTGCGCCACGTCGCGCCGCAGGCCCTCGTTCGCCTCGAGCGCACGCATCTGCGTCTCGGGAAAGCCGCCGCCGATCACCAGCGCGTCGATCGCGGGCAGGCGCTCGGCGTGCAGGGTGTCGATCGGCACCAGCTCGGCACCGGCTTCGGCGAGCGCCTCCAGGTCGTCGGTGTAGTAAAAGCCGAACGCCGCGTCGCGCGCGATGCCGACGCGCAGCCGCGCCCCGCCCGCTGCGCCCGCGCGCGGCGCCGGCGCCTCCGGCAGCGGCGCGGCGCTCGCCGCGATCGCCAGCAGCCGGTCCAGGTCGACGCTCTGCTCGATGCGCGCGCGCACCGCGTCGACGACGCCCGCCGCGGCGGCCGCCTCGTTGCTCGGCACCAGGCCCAGGTGGCGCTCGACGATGGCGATGCGCTCGTCGTGCGGCACTGCGCCGATCACCTCGACGTCGGTGTAGTGCGCGATCACGGCGCGCAGCTTCTGCTCGTGGCGCGCGCCGCCCAGGTTGTTGAGGATCACGCCGGCCATGCGGATCGAGCGGTCGAAGGCCTGATAGCCGAGGATCAGCGGGGCGATGCCGCGCGTCATGCCGCGCGCGTCGATCACCAGCACGACCGGCGAGCCGAGCATCGAGGCGAGCGCGGCGTTCGAGTTCGTGCCGTGCAGGTCGAGCCCGTCGTACAGCCCCTTGTTGCCCTCGATCAGCGAGACCTGCGCCGCGCCGCCGTGGCGCGCGAAGCTCGCCCGGATCTCGTCGCGGCTCATGAGGTGGAAGTCGAGGTTGCGGCACGGCCGCCGCGCGGCCAGCCCGAGCCACATCGGGTCGATGTAGTCCGGGCCCTTCTTGAACGGCTGCACCGCGAGCCCGCGGCGCGCCAGCGCCGCCGCGAGCCCGAGCGTCACGGTCGTCTTGCCGGAAGACTTGTGCGCCGCCGAGATGAAGACGTGGGCCATGGCGGCCGCCGCGCCGCGCTCAGTGCGCGCCGTCTCCGGGCTGCAGCGCCTCGTCGGCGAGGCTCTCGGGCAGCAAACGCAGGAACTTCACGCCGACGAGCGCGCCGAGCAGCGCGAGCGCCACGCCGCCCAGCGCGAGCGCCGCCTCGGGCAGGCTCGGCGCGTAGGGATGCACGACGCCGTCGAAGAAGCTCGAGCGCGCCTCGTAGCCGGGGAACAGGTCGAGCGGCCAGGCCTGCGCGCCGATGATGGTGACGTACATCTGCGCCAGCCCGCCGAGCACCACCAGGGCGGCGGCGAGCGCCGCGGCGCCGTGCCCGCCGCGCGTCGCCGGCGACCACAAGAGCGCGAGCGGCACGACACCGCCGGCGAGCACTTGGCCGCCCCAGAAAAGGACCGTGTAGACGCCGCCCTCCACCAGCAGGAAGCGCTCGACCCCGGCCTGCTTGGCGAGATACAGGTTGGTGAGATGGAACACGGCGACGAAGTACAGCGCCGCCAGCACGAACCAGCCGAGCAGCCCGCCGATGCGCCCGATCACCTCGCGCCCAAGCGGCCGGCCGGTTCCCGCGCAGGCGCCGATCAGCGCGAGCAGATAGATCGCCATGCCGTAGGCGATCGACAGCACGATGAAGGTCGGCGCAAGCAGCGCCGAGGCGTAGGCCTCGCGCGCGATGAGGAAGCCGAAGATCGAGCCCGTACCGGTGGTCAGCACCAGCCGCCAGACGAAAGCCGCGCGACCCGCGAGCGTCGCATAGTCGCCCACGCTGCGATCGAGCATGGTCCACAGGTACACGCCCACGATGGCGAAGAAGCCGCTGTAGAGGAACATGTTCCAGGCGAAGATGGACTTGAAGTTGAAGTGCGTCAGCGCCACGATCAGCCGGTCGGAGCGCCCGAGGTCGAGCCCGAGCACCGCCAGGCCGCCCGCGAGCAGCACGATCGCCAGCCAGCCGGAGAGCGGCGCAAGCGGCTTGTAGAAGCGCTTGCCGAACGCCGATGCGACCGATGCGACGTTCAATACCCCGGACGCGGCGAGGATCAGGAACACCGCGAACACGTGCGGCAGGCCCCACACCACCTGGTTGTCCATGCCGGAGACGATGTGGCCGCGCGTCTCCATAAGATGCCAGGCGCCGAGCATCGCGGCGAGCAGCGCCGCGCCGAGCGCGAACAGCGCCCAGTAGCCCCGGCTGCGGCCCTCGATCTCGCGCAATGCGACGCTCGCCATGTCAGATCCCCTGGTAGCGCACGCCGGTGTCGAGCGCGAGATCGGCGCGGATTTGCTTCGCGCCCGCCTCGCGCATGCGGCGCGCGATCGCGCTCTGCGGGTCGTTCAGGTTGCCGAACAGCAACGCCTCCCTGCCCTCGGCCCTGCAGGCCTCGACGCAGGCGGGCTCGGCACCGCGGTCGACGCGCTGCACGCACAGCGTGCACGATTCGACGCAGCCCTGGCCGCGCGGCACGTCGGGCTTCTGGTCGTGAAGCGGCTGGTGCACGAACGAGCGCGCCTTGTACGGGCAGGCCATCATGCAGTAGCGGCAGCCGATGCAGATGTGGCGGTCGACCAGCACGATGCCGTCGGCGCGCTTGAACGAGGCGCCGGTCGGGCAGACGTCGACGCACGGCGGCTCGGCGCAGTGCTGGCACATCACCGGCAGCGACAGGGCTCTTCCGGTCGCCTTCTCGCGCAAGTCGACCTTGCGGATCCACTGCGCGTCGGTCGGCCGCGTGCCGCCCGAGAGTCCGTTCTCCTTGTTGCAGGCGCTGACGCAGGCCGTGCATCCTTCGACGCAGCGCGTGGTGTCGACCAGGATGCCCCATCGAATTCTTGAACTAACACCTTTCGCCTGGGCTGGCTCGAACAGCAGCAAGCCTGGGGCAATCGCCATACCGGCAAGCGCTGCCGTCGTTCCGAAAAACTGTCGACGCGTGACGTTCACCGGCTTGCCCTCGACGCGTGGCATTCGAAGCAATCGAGCTTGACGGCCGCGTAGGCGTGGCAGCTCTCGCAGAAATCCTGCTTGCTCGCCGCGACGCTGCCGGTCTCTTTGCCGGCGTGGCACTCGACGCAGGCCTTCAAGCTCGCCTTGGCGCCGCGGATGCCGCCGTGCACCGTCTCGTCGCGCTGGTGCTTGAGCATGTCCGGATGCTCGCGTCGCATCACCTCGGGCGGCGCGATGCACTTTTCCCCGTCGCCGGCGTGAGCACCGGCTTCGGCACGTCCGCCAGCCCTCCCGCCGGCAGCGCCAGCAGGGCAAGGAGCGCGAGGGCGGCGAGCGGTCTCACTCGCCCAGCCCCATCTGGATGTAGCCGGTCGGGCACACGTCGCTGCAGATGTGGCAGCCGATGCACTTCGTGTAGTCGGTGTCGACGTAGCGCCCGGTCGTGGACTTGTCCTTCTTGACGCGGAACACCGCGGTCTGCGGGCAATAGACGACGCAGTTGTCGCACTCGAAGCAAAGGCCGCAGCTCATGCAGCGCTTGCCCTCGGCCACGGCCTCCTTCTCGGCGAGCGCGTCGAGGCGCTCCTGGAAGTTGCCGAGCGCCTGCTCGGGGGTGAGCTTGGTGACCTTGCGCTGGTTGCGCGCGACGTATGTGAAATGGCCGAGGAACAGCTCCTCGTGCGGGATGACGTAGCGCGCCGAGCGGTCCTCGTAGTTGTGCACCGCGAAGCCCTGCTCGCCCGTGCCGCGCACCGCCTCACGCGGCGCCTCGTTCGGCTCCAGCCCGCGCTCGGCAAGCTTGCGCATCAGGTCGAAGGCATGCACGTCGATCTTCGGGCGCCTTTCCTGCTCCTCGCCGCGCAGGTGCCGGTCGATGCCCTCGGCGGCGATCCAGCCCTGGCCGATCGCCGAGGTGAGCAGGTGCGGCCGCAGCACGTCGCCGCCGGCGAAGAAGCCCGGCTTGCCCGGGATCTGGTAGTTCTTGTCGGCCGCGATCAGCCCCTTGCCGTTGTCGAAGCCCTCCAGGCCGGTGAAGTCCACCGCCTGGCCGATCGCCGAGACGACGAGGTCGGCGGGGATGACCTCGGCGGTGCTGTCGTCCACCTTGACCTCGAGCTTCGGGCCGACGAACTTCGCCTCGCATTTGGCGATCTTGAGGCCGGTAGCGCGGCCGCTCGCGTCGCGCACCACTTCGACCGGCGCCCAGCCGTCGCGGATCACGATGCCCTCGGCGAGCGCGTGCTCGATCTCGTGCGGGTTGGCCTGCATCTTGTCGATTGCGAACACCGAGGTGAGCGTCACGTCCGCGCCCTGGCGCGCCGAGATTTCGGCGACGTCCTGCGCCTGCTTGCCGAGGATCACCGACTCGGGATGGTCGGTGGCGTGCGGGTGCTCGATGTGCCCGAGGCGCCGCGCGACCGTGGCGACGTCGATCGAGGTGTCGCCTCCGCCGACCACCACCACGCGCTTGCCGACCGATTTCATGCGCCCGTCGTTGAAGGCGCGCAGGAACGCGGTCGCGGTGACGCAATTCGGGGCTTCTGCGCCCGGCGCGGGCAGCGGCCGCCCGCCCTGCGCGCCCAGGCCCATGAATACCGCGTCGTAGTCCTTCTTCAGCTGCTCGAGCGTGACGTCGGTGCCGATGCGTGTCTTGAGCCGGGCCTTCACCCCGAGATCGAGGATGCGCGCGATCTCGGCATCCAGCACCGCGCGCGGCGTGCGGAAGCCGGGAATGCCGTAGCGCATCATGCCGCCAAGATGCTCGTGCTCGTCGAACACCGTGACCTCGTGGCCCTTAAGCGCGAGCTGGTAGGCGCACGACAGCCCCGCCGGCCCGCCGCCGATCACGGCGACCTTCTTGCCGCTGCTCGTCTCGGGTTTCTT
Source organism: uncultured Pseudomonadota bacterium (assembly GCA_963834845.1). GTDB lineage: Bacteria > Pseudomonadota > Gammaproteobacteria > Burkholderiales > SG8-39 > DAHVFK01. The sequence goes on along the minus strand of CAWICY010000005.1, from coordinate 115,358 downwards.
GAACTTGAGGCCGTTGGCGATGGCGTACTCGCCGAGGAAGTGCTCGACCGAGTTGATGCCGACGAAATCCTCGACCTCGTTCCTGTTGCAGCCCGACTCGCACGGCGCCGGGCACACGCGGCCCATCACCGAGGGAAACGGATTGGCCTCGGTCAGCCTGCGCCACGCGTATTCTTGCCAGCTCATTTGGCCATTCGGGCCGGCGGGCGGCTTCTCGGTGCCGCGTACGATCTCGAGATAGCCGCGGATGTCCTCGCCCGAGGGGCAGCTCGCCTGGCACGGCGGCGTGCTCTTCTGATAAGTCGGGCACTTGTAGGTATGGCTCGCCTGGAAGATGTGCTCGGTCCAGGGGCCGTGGCCGGAATCGCCTTCCTTGTAGCGCCGGTAGGTGAGCTTGGTGTCCGCCTGTGGCGTCGCCTGTGACATTGCCTGCCTCCTCTAGTGCCGCTCGCCGAGCCGGATCGCGTCGCCCACCAGCTGGTGCACGCCGCCCACCATGCTCATGTCGAATTCGTAATAAGGCATTACCTTGGTGAACTGCGCCTTGCAGATGGCGCAGATCGTCGCCATGAAGTTGACGCCGTGCGCGTCGACCACCTGCTTGAGCGCTTCCATCCTCGGCAGCGCCCCCTTGACGCGCAGATCCATGATCTCGTCAGACAGCAGCCCGCCACCGCCGCCGCAGCAGAAGGTGCTCTCGTTGATCGTCTCGGGCGCCATGTCGTGGAAGCGGTTGCACGAGGCGCGGATGAGTTCGCGCGGGATGACGAACTGCCCCCCCGGCACGCCGCCCATGCCGGCGCCGCGCGCCACGTTGCACGAGTCGTGGAAGGTCACCACGCGGTGGTCGTTCTTCTCCGGGTCGAGCCGGATCGCGCCGCGCTTGATCAGGTCGTGGGTCAACTCGCAGACGTGCTGCGGCGCCGGATAGCGCGGGTCGAGGAAGTCGAACGGCCCGATCAGCGTGTTCCAGAAGCTGTAGGCCACGCGCCAGGCGTGGCCGCATTCGCCCACCACCAGGCGCCGCGCGCCGAGCTCGAGCGCCGCCTCGCGCACGCGCAGCGAGACCTTCTTCATCTGCTCGTAGCTGCCGATGAACAGGCCGAAGTTCCCCGCCTCGGAGGCGTGCGACGACAGCGTCCAGCTGATGCCGGCGGCGTGGAACACCTTGGCGTAGCCGATCAAACTGAAGACGTGCGGTTCGGCGAAGAAATCCGCCGAGGGGGTGACCAACAGCACCTCGGCGCCCTTCTGGTCGAGCGGCAGCTTGACGTCGAGGCCGGTCTCTTCCTTGATCTCCTCCTCCAGCGTCTCGAGCGTGTCGGCGAGCGCGCGCGGGGGCAGCCCCAGGTTGTTGCCGATCTTGTGCACCTTGCCGATGATCTCGTTGGTGTACTTCTGCCCCACGCCGATGGAGTTCATGATCTCCTTGGCGGCCATGGTGATCTCGGCGGTGTCGATGCCGTAGGGGCAGTACACCGAGCAGCGGCGGCACTCGGAGCACTGGTTGAAGTACTTGTACCAGTCCTCGAGCACGGACTCGGTCAGGTCCTCGGCGCCGACCAGCTTCGGGAACAGCTTGCCGGCGAGCGTGAAGTAGCGCCGGTAGACCTTGCGCAGCAGCTCCTGGCGCGCCACGGGCATGTTCTTCGGGTCGCCGGTGCCGAGGAAATAATGGCACTTGTCGGTGCAGGCGCCGCAGTGCACGCAGGCGTCGAGGAACACCCTTAAGCCGCGGTACTTGCCGAGCAGCTCGCCCATCTTGTCGATCGCGCGCGCCTGCCAGTCCTCGACGAGCTTGCCGGGAAAGCCGAGCGCCTCGTTCATCTTGTCCGACGCGGCGTACGGCTTGCTCGCCGCCATCGCGCCGGGCGCCAGGATCGGGATGACCGGGTACTCCCTGAGCGGCGGCGCCTGGACGCGCGCTTCGGCCATGGCTAGTCCCGGGCCCAGGCGGCGAGGTGGCGCCGCTCGCGCGAATCGTCGGCCTGGTTGCGCGACGGGCTGAAGAACACGCCCGGCGCGTGCAGCAGCTTCGAGGCCGGGAACACCACCATCAGCACGAGCACCAGCGTCAGGTGCACCAGCAGCGCCGGATCGGCCGGCAGCGGCTGCCAGTCGAACCGCATCAGCCCCAGCATGAATTCCTTGAGCGCCACGATGTCCGTGTGCGCGAGATACTTCATCGCCAGCCCCGAAAGCCCGATGCCGACCAGCAGCGCGAGCATAAGGTGGTCCGACCGGGTGGAGATGTAGCGCATGCGCTCGAGCAGGAAGCGCCGCGCCCACAGCCCCGCCAGGCCGGCGACCATCGCCAGGCCCGCGTACACGCCGAAGGGCTGGGCGAAGGCGACCCAGCCCCACACCGGCTCGGTGAAGTAGCGCAGGTGCCGCACCAGCACCAGCGCCAGCGCGACGTGGAACAGCCAGCCGAACAACCAGATCCACTTGTTCGAGCGGAACAAACTCTCGAACAGCACCACCTCGCGCGCGACGCGTGCCGCCGCCCCCGCGCGCGTCATCGGCGCGGGCGTGGTCGGGATCTTGAGCGGCGCCGGCGCGCGCGCGTACTCGAGGATGCGCCACGCCACGCCCGCCACCAGCACGGCCGTGGCCGCGTAGAACAGGCTGGCGTAGAGCGCGCTCAGCACGGGGTCAGACGCAGCCGGTGGGCTTGGGCAAGCCGGCGATCTTGCAGGCCTGCTTCGCCGGGCCGTAGGGGAACAGCTCGTACAGGTACTTGTTGTTGCCCTTGTCGGCCCCGAGCTTCTTGCCGATCGCCTTGGTGAGCACGCGGATCGCGGGCGCGATCTGGTACTCGTTGTAGTACTCGCGCAGGAAGTTGATCACTTCCCAGTGAGCGGGCGTCAGCTCGACTTTCTCCTCCTGCGCGAGGAACTGCGCGACGTCCTCGTTCCAGTCGGAGAGATTGACGAGATAGCCCTCCTCGTCGGTCTCGTAGGCCTTGCCGTTCAGATCGAATGCACCCATGACGCCTCCTGTTGATGTAACTCGCCTAGAGCCATGATTGGCAGTTCGGCTGCCCGCAGGCCAGCTCGACGAAGCCGCCGTAATCCACCAGCTCGATTCCTTCCATCACACGCGCCGCGACGCCACGCGCCTCGAGGTCGGGCCTGAGCGCGTACACCTTGAGGCGCGCCATCGCTTCCCTCAGGCTCGCCTCGGCCGCGTTGCCGCGCGTCGCTGCATAGACCCCGTCCTCGATCAGCAGCAGCGCGGAGCCCGGGCGGGCAAGCCGCAGGCAGGCTGCGAGCGCGTTTCGCTCGTAGGGGCTCTTGTTGACGATGTGCAGCACCGTTCGTCCTTTCAGAAGCCCACCACGACGTCCTGCGCGGCCATCAGCTCGGCCAGCTCGCCCGAGGACAGCACCTGCACGTCGACCAGCAGGTCCTCCTTGGTGAGGCCGCGCGCCTCGAGCGCCTCGCGCTCGACGTACAGCTTCTCGATGTCGTAGCCCTCGAGCGCCCGGTAGGCGGGCGAGAAGTTCTTCGCCTCGATGCCCTTGGTCTGCTGGCCCTTGACCAGCTGGTAGACGCCGTCGTCGACGAACGCGAGCGACACGTCCTGGTCGAAGGCGGCGCTGATCAGCACCACCTCCAGCCCCTCGAGCGCGTAGATGGTTCCGTACGGCGCCTTCCGGTTCACGAACATGAACTTCTTGATGACGCCCGAGCCGTCTTTGCCCGCTTGCTCGCTGTCGCTCACCCGTTCCTCCTCAATCGCCGAACACGACCAGCCTGTCGCCCTGGATGCCCGCCTCGACCAGCTGGCCGAGACCCGAGATGCGAAACCCCGGCGCGAGCAGCTCGTCCTTGATGCCGCGGCGCAGCGCCGCCGCCACGCAAACGACCAGGTCCACCCCGTATTGCTCGGCGAGCTTCGACCAGCGGTTGACGATGTTGCGGTCGTCCTGCGGCGGCTCGGTGTACTTGGTCGCGTTGTTGACGCCGTCGTGATAGAAGAACACGCGGTAGATCTCGTGGCCCTTCTCCAGCGCCGCCCTGGTGAACAGGTACGCCGAGTCGCTCGCCTCGTGCGTATAGGGGCCTTCGTTGACCAGGATGCCGAATTTCACGCGCGCCTCAGAAGCGGATGTGCGCCGAGGCGTTCAGCGTGTAGCGCGAGCCGCGCCAGTCGTCGATGTGGTACTTGGTGAAGGGCAGCCCGGTCTTCCTGAAGAACGCCGGCCAGCCGATGCGCTCGATCCAGTCCGACATGCGCTCCCACGGGCGGCCGTCGGCCTTGTAGGTGCCCAGGATGTTCTTCACCACCTCGGCCACCTCCGGCCAGCGCGGCGGGTTGTTCGGCAGTCCCGAGGCGACCAGCTTGTGGAACGTCGGGCGGATGCGCGCGTTCGAGTTCTTGCCGCCGACCCAGATCGCGATTTTCGAATGCTCGGGGTCGTTGATCTGCATCGGCGGGCACGGCGGGTAGCAGGCGCCGCAGCACACGCACTTCTTCTCGTCCACCTCGAGCGAGGGCCTACCGTTCACCAGCGCCGGGCGGATCGCCGCCACGGGACAGCGCGCCACCACCGCCGGGCGCTCGCACACGTTCGCCACCAGGTCGTGGTTGATCTTCGGCGGCTTGGTGTGCTGCACGATGATCGCGATGTCGGCCTGCCCGCCGCAGTTGATCTCGCAGCACGAGGTCGAGAGCTTGACGCGGTTGGGCATCTCGCACTTGACGAACTCGTCGTACAACTCGTCCATAAGAGACTTGACCACGCCGGAGGCGTCGGTGCCGGGGATGTCGCAGTGCAGCCAGCCCTGCGTGTGGGCGATCATCGACACCGAGTTGGCGGTGCCGCCGACCGGAAAGCCGGCGTCGTTGAGCGCCTTGATGAGCGGCTCGACCTTGGCCTGGTCGGCGACCATGAACTCGATGTTGGAGCGCGTGGTGAAGCGCACGTGGCCGTCGGCGAACCGGTCGGCGATGTCGCACAGCTTGCGCACGGTGTGGTGGTCCATCTGCCGCTGCGTGCCCGCCTTGACCGTCCAGATCTCGTCGCCGCCCGCCGCGCGGTGCATCAGCACCCCCGGCTTCGGGTGACTGTGGTAGACCCACTTGCCGTAGTTCTTCTTCATCAGCGGGTGCATGGTCGGCATCGGGTCCGGCGCCCCGTGCTCGACCGGCATTTTCGGTTGTGCTTGTGCCATTTGTGGTCCTCCTCAGGCCGCCTTCTGTCCGTCGCCCGTCTTGGCGACCTGCTCGTCCCAGTCGTCGGTCCGCACGTACGGGTTGGTTCTCGGGTGCAGCACCATGCTCGGGTCGACCGGCAGCTCGACCGCCTCGAGAAAATTCGCCAGGCCGATGCGCTCGATGGTCTCGCCGAGGCGCTCGTGATCGAGCGCGTTCTCGGCGAAGAAGTCGAGCACCTTGCGCGCCAGCTCCTGGAGCCTTTCGAAGTCCTCGTCGCTCTCGAGCTTCATGAACGGCACCACCATGATGCCCATGGTGGAGCCGATCTTGAGCACGCTCTTGCCGCCCATCAGGATCGACACGCCGCGCGCGCCGCCTGGCAGCAGCGCGCCCGGCATCACGTTCAGGCAGTGCATGCAGCGCACGCAGTCGTGGTTGTCGATCTCCAGGCACTGCGCGTCGTCGAGCTTGACGCGCGACACGTGCGCCGGCGGCGCCTCGCCGTTCGCCTTCCTGACGCGTATCGCCTTGGTCGGGCAGCGCGTCACCACGTTGTCGATCAGCTCTTCCATGCCGTGCGCCGCGTACCACTCGCGCGCCAGCTTCTCGTCGACGCGGATGTTGTCGCGCCAGGTGCCGATGGTCGCCATGTCCGAGCGCTGGATCGCGTTGACGCAGTCGTTCGGGCAGCCAGAGAACTTGAATTTGAACTTGTATGGCAGCGACGGCCGGTGCATCTCGTCGAGGTTCGAGTTGATGACGCCACGCAGCGCGCGCTGCTCGTCGTAGCAGCTCATCTCGCAGCGCGCGGCGCCGACGCAGGACATCGAGGTGCGCACCGCGGCCCCCGCCCCGCCCATGTCGAAGCCGATCGCGTTCAGGTCGTCGAACGCCGGCTGCACGTTCTCGCTGCTCACGCCCTGGAACATGATGTCGCCGCTCTGGCCGTGGAACGCGATCAGGCCCGAGCCGTGCTTCTGCCAGATGTCGCACAGCTGTCTGAGCACGTCGGTCGAGTAGTGCATTCCGGCGGGCGGCTGAATGCGCAGCGTGTGGAACTCGGACGCCTCCGGAAACACCGGCTTGCCGTCCTTGCCCTTCAGCTCGGTGAAGCGCGGGATCACGCCCGCGCCGTAGCCGTAGACGCCGACCGTGCCGCCCTTCCAGTAGCCGAACTTGTTGCGGTAGGAAGCCTCGAGCTGCCCGAGCAGGTCGACCGCCATGTCGTTTTCCTGCGCCAGGCGCTTGAGTCCCGTGACGAAGCTCGGCCAGCGCCCCTTCTCGAGCTCGTCGAGCAACGGGGTCTCATGCATTTTCTTCGTCATGGGCGCCTCCTCCGGTTTGGGCGACTTGTCGCGCTCGCGCCATGCTATGTCCGGAGGCGCGCCATGCCATCTGCCCGGAGGTGGAATCGAACCTACCCGAACGGGTAGGTCGGCTCCCTCCATAGGAGGGAATGCGCCCCGCGGCGGCTTGGGTTCAAACTGGCCGGATGGCCGAAACCAGCCCCCTGGCGAGCTTCACCGTGCCGCTCGGCGGCCAGCTGATCGAGCTGCAGCAGATCGACTACGCGACCGGCGGCATGGCGCTGCTGCGCGTGCGCATCCGCGAGGGCAAGCGCTTCACGGTGTTCGACATCGACGCGGCGAGCGCGCGCGCCTGGGGCGAGGCGATGCTCGCGTGGGCCGCGCAGCACCATGCATCGACACCTTGAGCAGTCCGCCAGCGCCGCGGACCTGCGTTTCGAGCTGCACGGCGAACGTCTGCCGGCCGACCACGGGCAGGCGCTGGCGGAAGCGGTGTGCGCGCACCTGCCGTGGCTCGCCGGGGAGCGCGAAGCCGGCATCCATGCGGTGCGCGGCGCGTCGATGGGCGGCGAGCTGCTCGGCATCTCGCGCCGCGCACGGCTGGTGCTGCGCCTGCCGCGCGCACGGCTCGACGATGCGCTGGCGCTCGCGGGGCGCAGCCTGCGCCTCGGCGCCGAGACGCTGCGCGTGGGCGCTGCCAAGCCCTGGCCGATCACGGCGAGCGATACGCTGTACGCGCGGCTGGTGATCGCCGGACCCGCCGAGGAGCAGCCGTTCGTCGCCACGCTTGGCGCGCTGCTGCGCGCCTTCGGCGCCGCCTGCGAGGTGGTGCTCGGCAGGCCGCGCTCGCTCGCCACGCGCGACGGCGTGCGCCGCGGCTTCAGCGTGCTGCTGCACGGCATGACGCCCGAGCTGTCGCTGCGGCTGCAGGAGCGCGGCCTGGGCGAGCTGCGCCTGCACGGCTGCGGCATCGTCGTGCCCTACAAGTCCATCGCCGCCGTATGATCGCCGAGGATCTGCCATGAGCGAAACCACACTCCAACCGGATGTCAGGCTCGACCTCTCCGGGCTCACCTGCCCCGCCCCGCTGGTCGGCGCCAAGCAGGTGGTCGACGACCTCGAGCCGGGCCAGGTGCTGGCGCTGGTCTCGGACTGCCCCGGCACGCGCGACGACCTGTTCATCTGGGCGCGCCACACCGGCAACGACCTGCTGCGGGTCGAGCACGAAGCCGGCGAGCGGCACGTGTTCTACATCCGCAAGGGCAAGGGACCTGCGCCGCGCGCGCAGGTGACGCTCGACATGCGCGGCGCGGTCTGCCCCGGGCCGGTGCTCGAGGCGCGGCGCGTGCTGGAGGGCATGAAGCCCGACGAGGTGCTGCGCCTGGTGACCAGCTGCCCCGCGGCGCGCGACGAGGTGCGCGCCTGGACGCGCGCCACGCGCGTGACGCTCGCCGAGTCGCGCGAGATCGGGGCCGGCGAATGGGAGTTCTACCTGCGCCGCTCATGAAGCCGATACGCGTCAAGACCGTCTGGTTCAGGAAGGAGGCGGCGCGCACGCCCGGGGAGCTCGCGAGCGTCATCGCCTCGACGCTGTGGCGTCTCGCGGACAAACTGGTCGACAACATGTCGAGGGCGGAATACGACATCGTCACCCCGGCGCGCGGCTTCAAGATCATCGCCGAGGTGCTGGCGTTCGGCCTGCACCTGTGCGACCGCTGGGCCTACGGCCGGCTCGACGACGGCCGGCGCGCGGCGCTGGTGCAGGCGATCGGCGCGCATCTCGCCGACACCATGGAGCGCAACGTGCGCGCCCTGGTGGGCGCCGACGGGCGCGACTACCGGGCCGAGTTCATCGCCATGCTCAACCGGCGCGCCGCCGACTACGCGGGCTTCGACATCCCCGCCTCGGGCGCCGGCTTCCCGGCGCTGCGCTACCTTGGCCAGCAGATCCGCGAAGCGATGGACGAGCACGACCAGCACTGGGTCATGGACCAGGTGATGGACATCGAGATGCCCGAGGTGCTGGGGGCGCTGAAAAAGACCTTCGACGGGCTGCTCGCGCCGGCCGCCGCCGCCGGCTGACGCCATGCCGGGACCCCTCGATCTACACGACGAGCGGGCCTATCGTAGATGGCGGGACGAGAAGCTTCGCAACCGTCCGGATCGGATCGAGGATTTGCTTGTAGACCTGGAAGACCCCAGGCAACTCAAGCCAAGCGAGCGTACGGCGCTCCTAGAACGCTGCGCACGCGCGAACATGGCGCTGTACGCCTCGCCCGCGGCGAAGGGCGAAGACAAGAGTATTCCGCGCCTGCTCGGCCTGCAGCTCGGGCTCGAACGCCTCGACGGCCACTTTCTCGCCGACGACGACGGCATCTCGTCGATCACCCCGGGCGCGGGAACACGCGGCGAGTTCATTCCCTACACCGACCGGCCGATCGGCTGGCACACCGACGGCTACTACCATCCGCAAACGCGGCGCATCCGCGCCATGACGCTGCACTGCGTGCGGGACGCGATCGAAGGCGGCGAGAGCGCGCTGCTCGATCACGATCTCGCCTACATCCTGCTGCGCGAGGCCGATCCGGAGCACGTACGCGCGCTGTCGGCGCCCGATGCGCTGACCATTCCGCCGCGGCTGGAGGGCGAATCGGTGGCCCGGCCAGCGGAATCCGGCCCGGTGTTCAGCGTCGAGTCCCCCGGCGGGGCGCTCCACATGCGCTACACCGCGCGCGGCGTGAACATCGCCTGGAAGGACGACGCGGCCACCCGCGCCGCGCGCGCCGCGCTGGAACGCGTCCTGGCCGAGTGCCCGTACATATTCCGGCTGCGGCTCGAGCCGGGCATGGGGATCGTGTGCAACAACGTGCTGCACGCGCGCACCGCGTTCCACGACGCGCCGCAGCACCGTCGCCTACTGTATCGCGCCCGCTACTACGACCGCGTGGCGGCGAGGGGCCACATTGAAGACTGCGCCTCATTGAATCAATAAACTGCAGCACCTGCCGACTTCCGACGTACCCAGAACCAGCGTCAAAGCAGTTCGCCCTAGCCCCGAAACGCGGGAGGTGCCGGCGCGCCGCGCGTCAATTACTCGCGCGGCGGCGCGGCTTCGGCGTGCGCGGCAAGCCGGTGTGCTGGGTGCGGAACGGCTGCGCGCGCCCTGCTGCTTCGGCAGCCGGCCGGCGCCGGCCCTCGTGCTCGCCGCCCGTGCCGGCCGGTTGCCACGCGGGGATGAGCTGATGCTTGCCCGGACCGATCAGGTCGGCGCGCCCCATCCTCTTCAGCGCCTCGCGCAGCATCGGCCAGTTGTTCGCGTCGTGGTAGCGCAGGAAGGCCTTGTGCAGCCGCCGCACGCGCAAGCCTTTCGGCACGTGGATCTGCTCGCTCTCGCGCGTGATCGCGCGCAGGGGATTCCTCTCCGAGTGGTACATCGCGGTCGCGGTCGCCATCGGCCCGGGCAAAAAGGCCTGCACCTGATCGGCGCGAAGCCGTTCTTCTTCAGCCACAGCGCGAGCTCGAGCATGTCCTCGTCGGTGGTGCCCGGATGCGCGGCGATGAAGTAGGGAATCAGGTACTGCTCCTTGCCCGCTTCCTTCGAGTACTTGTCGAACATCGCCTTGAAGCGATCGTACGAACCGATGCCCGGCTTCATCATCAATCGCAGCGGCCCTTCCGAGATCGCCTCGGGCGCGATCTTCAGGTAGCCGCCGACGTGGTGCTGCGCGAGCTCCTTGACGTACTCGGGCGACTTGACCGCCAGGTCGTAGCGCACTCCCGAACCGATGAGAATCTTCTTGATGCCCGGCAGCTCGCGCGCGCGGCGGTAGAGGTGGATGAGGGCCGAGTGGTCGGTGTTGAGGTTGGGGCAAATGCCCGGGTAGACGCACGACGGCTTGCGGCACGCCGATCTCGATCTCGCGCGACTTGCACGCGAGGCGATACATGTTGGCGGTCGGCCCGCCGAGATCCGAGATCACGCCGGTGAAGCCCGGCACCGTGTCGCGCACCGTCCCGATCTCGCGGATCACCGAATCCTCCGAGCGGCTCTGGATCACGCGCCCCTCGTGCTCGGTGATCGAGCAGAACGTGCAGCCGCCGAAGCAGCCGCGCTGGATGGCGATCGAGAAACGGATCATTTCGTAGGCGGGGATCTTCGCGCCGCCGATTCTGCTTCATAGGCCGGATGCGGCACGCGCCGGTAAGGCAGCTCGTAGAGCGCGTCCATCTCCCTGGTGGTGAGCGGGATCGGCGGCGGGTTGAGCCACACGTCGACCTCGCCGTGGCGCTGCGCGCGCGCGCGTTGCCCGGGTTCGTGTGCATGGCGAATTGCTAAATCATAGGGCAAGTCAGCCTTATGGTGCAGTCTTGTGTGCGCCTGCAGTCATGGTACGGTTTGCCGCATGCGCGAACTCCTTATCCTCGCCGTCCACTTACTGGTCGCGGTCGCGAAACTGTGCCGCCCCGATGGGATGCATGGCGTCGTCGCAGAATCGCTATTGCTCAAACAGCAACTTCTGATCAGTAATCGATCCAGGCAGCGTGCGCCGAATCTGATCTCCCGCGACCGATTTCTGCTCGGTCTCACTGCCGTCTTCGTGAGGCGGCGGCGTCTCGAGAAAGTGGCTGCCCTCCTCAGTCCAGCAACTCTGTTCAAGTTCCATAACGCGTTGATCAATCGCAAGTACTCCCTGCTCTTTTCCTCCTCCGCCAAACGACGCAAGCCCGGTCCGAAGGGGCCCTCCGCGGAACTCATCGCGGCAATTCTCGAACTGAAGGTCCGCAACCCCAAGTTCGGCTGCTTTCGCATCGCCCAGCAGATCGCATACGCCTTTGGCATCGCAATCGACAAAGATGTCGTGCGCCGCGTGCTCGCCAAGTACTACCGGCCCGGCGACTCCGGATCCAGCGGGCCGTCCTGGTTGAGCTTTATTGCGCAGACGAAGGACAGCCTCTGGAGCCTCGATCTGTTCCGATGTGAGTCGATCCTGCTGCGCAGTCACTGGGTATTGGTAGTTCTGGACATCTTCACCCGTCGCATCATTGGCTTCGGCGTCAACCAGGCGTACATCGACGGCATATCCGTGTGCCGGATGTTCAACTACGCCGTTGCCGGCCAGCGCCTTCCGAAACGTCTCAGTACCGATCACGACCCGCTCTTCCGATTTCACCGTTGGCTGGCCAACCTGCGCGTGATCGAGATCGAAGAGGTCAAGTCGGTGCCGTACGCCCCGGTTTCCCATCCGTTCGTCGAACGGTTGATCGGCACGATCCGGCGCGAGTATCTCGATCGCACGTTCTTCTGGAACGCGGTTGATCTTGAGCGGAAGTTGGATGAGTTCCGCGATTACTACAACGCTTATCGCGTTCATCGCTCGCTTGACGGCATCACGCCAGCGAAACGCGCCGGGGCACCGTCACCTGCCCCCGCCACCCTCGATCGATACGCTTGGCAACAGCATTGCCGAGGTCTGTTTCACACACCAGTTCCGGCATGATTACGAATTCGCCACCCGCAGGTCGAGGAATACGGTGTCTTCAAGCTAGCGGACAACTGGCGTCATGCTTCAACCGACACTGCTTCGTCGACGACGCACCCATCCCCCAACAGCTAGGCCGACCAGAACCAGTGCGATAGCCGGCGGCTCGGGTGCCTCGCCTGGTAACGCCCGAAATGAGATCACTGGACATGGCTCGGCGCCACAGGGTTGTGTATACACAGTGCCGAAGCCAACTGCTGGACTGAGATCGAGCCATGCAAAATATTCATAACTATCGTTACCGGACCTGGGGCCCACCGACCATAAACCAACCTCATCTAACACTACCTCTGCTCTGAATAGATCAACGTTCCAATCCAGTCTAGGGGTCGTACCTATCACCCAGGAAACATAACTATCTGCAACTGCGCACGTCACCAACGCGTTAATCGACGCTGTTGCATGTGTCAACTCCTCGCATACTCCACTGTTGTTATACGAGTCTGATGGACCTGTAAAACTATAAAAGATTTCCGCGATTCCCAGCGACGCCTCCGCCGGGTTAGGTACATAGTCGGATGCATACAATCCGCTGATCGCAAACGTGAAAGTTACTCTGTCTCCGACATGCAGATTTGTTAAAGGCTGCGAGGGCGTTATTGTCAACATAGGCGAGGCGATGGTTAATCCTCCCCACAAAGCAAACTTCAGAAACAACATCACTTTCACCCACAGCCTTCCCCGACTGCAAAGATCACGAAGCATCACTTCCTCCGTTTAATTAGCTTGTTCTTAGCAGATACGACGCGCGCGGCCACCTCCACCGCATACTGCACGCTACTGCCTTCCACATGTCGGATCCCACCCTTAGCATGCTGCTTGGCAGTTACTCAGTAGTCGATAAATAAGTCGACAAAGGTACAACTTTCGGCGACTGTGATGGTCTCATTGTTCATGAAGCGAGACGGACGGACGTTGAATCACCAGACGCTGGAGACGATTCGGCTGATGGCAGTTGAGCGGGTGCGCGAAGGTGAACGCGCCGCCGAGGTGATCGAGGCCTACCGGTTCAATCGAACGACGATCTACAAGTGGCTCAAGGCAGCGTTCGCTCCGGGCGGGGGCATCAAGGCCTTGCGCTCGACCAAAGCGACAGGGCGACCGCGTAGCCTTAGCCCGGCGCAGGAGCGGCGGGTGTTTCGCTGGATCAACGGACGCGACCCGCGTCAGCATGGCTTGGACTTTGGCTTGTGGACGCGCAACGTTGTGGCGGAACTGATCGAGAAGAAGTTTGGAGTTCATCTCGGGGCGAGCGCGGTGGGTGACCCTACATTTCTTGCCGGGCTACGCTCCGGACCTCAACCCCGACGAACTGCTGTGGAGTCATGTCAAACGCGCCGGTGCCGCGAGGCGTCCCCTGCTGAAGGGCGAGAAGCTGCGCGAGAAAATCGAGGAGCAGCTCGCGAAACTTCAGAAGCTGCCCAGCCTGATCCGCTCATTCTTCAACGCTCCATCTGTCGCCTATGTTGGCGACTGGTGAGTAACATAGTGCGACTACTAGGGACAACGGAAGCGAACGTCTCGCGGCCCGGAACAGCCATCAATCATTCGAAGAAGACAGCCCCTCACAGACAGGTATTCCGGCAAGCAAGAACCAGGCCGGGATAGTAAAACGACGTAAAATTAATACTCCAGCCCGGACAATCCATCGCTAAACCCTTGGCTGTGCAAAATTTCCCGACGAGTTTTTGCACGATATTTCTCTCCGAAAAGGCGCCTAGACACCTGAGCGGATGTTTGTTACGCAGATAATCAGTAAGTTACGTTATGAAAGGGCGCGAGAATCCCGCTTAAAGGTTTGTAAAGTTTTCCGACACCGGAATGTGTCAATGACTTTGAGACACCCAGGTTCAGAAATTATTGAGCAATGATAGGAAATTCCCTCGCGCCCGCGCCCCGAAACGCGGGCGCTGCCGGCGTGTTTCGCGTCGCTGAGTGGCGCTGCTGGGCACAATCCTTCAAGCTCGCGCCTGGACGCCCGGAATGACGACTACGTGCGCGAGCACAACGACGCCGTCAACCGGCTCGACTTCATCACCACCCGCGCGCCGATCACCGCCGACTACGCGCCCGGCGAGCTGGTCGAAGTCACCCAGCACGACGGCTCCGTCCTGCGCCTGCGGAAGCTGCACGCCGACTACGACCCGACCAACCGGGTGAAGGCGATGGACTACGTGCAGTCGCACCAGGCGAAGGGCGAGCTCGTCACCGGGCCGCTGTACGTCGACTCCGCGCCCGAAGACCTGCACGTGCACCACAACACCGTCGAAGTGCCGTTCAACACCCTGGGCGAGAAGCAGCTCTGCCCGGGCTCCGCAAAAAAGAACGGCGGCCCGAAGGCCGCCGCAGTGCTCGACTGCGAGCCGGGTCGCGATCAGTGCGCGCGCATGGTCCTGCGACGAGCGAGGGCCAGACCGGCGAGGCTCAGCCCCAGCAGCGCCATCGAGCCAGGTTCGGGAACATTCGTGGTGATCTCCTGAACCTTGACGTCGACGAAGGCCTGCGTGAACGAAACGGCCGTGTTGCCGCCGGCCCGCAGCTGCTCGAGATCCCATGCCGCGCCGCCCGTAGCAAGGGCCATGGCGACATAATCGGCTTCCGTGGTGCCAGCTCCGTTGCCGATGACAGTGCCGGTGCAGCCGGTGTAGCCACCCGAACCGTCTGCGACGAAGCCTCGCGTGCCGCTCGCGATCCCGAGCGAAGTCGTGTTGTTGCATCGGAAGGGATTGTTGACGACAGCGTTCAGCAGAATGCCCTGCCCCGAGAGGGCGGCCAGGATGCTATTGTACGTGAGCGCCGCATTGGTGTTATCACGGTCCTCATCGGTCACCAGGATGATGTTCAGGGCGGCGCCGGGACGGAACGTGTAGTTCGTCAGGGCGTAGTTGATGCCCGCGTAGCCGTCCTCCGTCCCGCCGGTCAGCACCAGCCCGCTCGTTGCTGCGCTAAATTGCGCCGCGGTGCCGAACAACTGAGTTCCCGCGGTGCCAGGATCCAGGTCGAAGCCGCGGCCGGAGTTCTGCCCGCCGCCGAGGCCGTTCCCGAATCCGACCAGACCGTATTGGTTGCCGGTGAGACCTGCCAAGCCCAGCCTGGCGTCGAGGCTGGTGATCATTCCGCCGAGCCAGCCCTGCTCGGTGGACATCGAGCCGGACTCATCGACGACGACGATGGCGTCGGCGGTCGTCGGCACCGCGTGCGCGGCGCCGATCCCGAAGCCGGCGACGGCGACGAGCGCAGCCAGCATTTTCTTCATCCGTGGCTTGAACATTTCTTCCTCCGTTATTTGGGGGTCGAACCAAGGTCGCGGCGCGAACCCACTACTGCGAGCTCTTCCTGCTGGCGATCGTCATAGCGAAGCGATTCGACTGACACCTATCTGACATCTAGGCAGAATCTGTGCGAGAGATTGCATCTCTATGATTTCATGGCATTCGATCGATCTGCGCGAAACGGCATCCGCGCGAAATGGAAAGAAAACCGACACTCGATCCAGACCACTCGTTACAGAGTCTCAAAGGGCTATCGACTCAGGAGCATGGCTCTCTCGTTCGGCGGGACCACCACGCCCGCCTCTCTCAAGCGGCAGCGCCGTGATTCGGGCGTTCTTGAGCGGTCGAGCACCTCGCCGCGTCTGTCGTCGCTGTCCCGTCCGGTCTCGTCTGCCTGCAACGCGGTCCGGAATGCCCCTCCGGCGAGCCCTGTGGTCACGGCTGTTGCAGCGATGTCGGGACAAGCCGTCTCACGATGGCCTGGCAATTTCGATCGGGTGCCGCGAGTCGCCTTGCTGTCGGCAGCCCGCGTCAACGGAGGGCGGCGACCCTCGTTGCCACCGGGCAGTGCTGGGGGATCGCCTTCATCGTGAGACCGCGATCTGCGCTGGAGGGGCCGAACCTGCGCTTGAAACGGGCTAGGCGCCGAGCGCAAGCGCTTCTCGGAGCCAGTCGGCGACGAGCCGCGTGATCTCATCTTCTCCTCCCGCCGTAGAAGTGCCCGCAGTCGGGCACGATGCGCACCGTGCACAGGCCGCGGGCCCGCTCGAAAGATAGGAAATTCCTTCGCGCCCGCGCCCCGAAACGCGGGAGGTGCCGCCGCGTTTCGGATCGCCGAGCGGCGCTACTGGGCACAATCGTTCAAGTTCGCGCCTGGAAGCCCGGAATGCAAACGGCGTTATGGCAAATAAAGGACCGGATTCGGACCACTCCATTGCAGGCTGGCTGACTCCCGCCAGAAGTGCATGACTTTTCCATCGTCTGCGCGTGCGACGAGTTCGAGGTTCCCGGGAGGGGCGCCGAATTTACCCTGGAGGAGCGAAGAAGTCGTGTAATGGCGACCGGGGTCAATAACCGCCGCCGCGCGCCCCCAGCGCCAATCCTGCGGATCATCTGCGTCGTTGTTGCGCCACAGGTGCAGCAGCCCTCCACCCTTCAGGGGTGTCACGAGTTCGAAATTTCTGGCTTTGGCCCCGTAACTGGATTGGATTAGCGACGGTACGCCAGCGGCGTCCGTGACGGGACTACCGTCCACGAGGACATCGATGGGACCGTACCACTGCAAGTTGGCATCGCGCCATGCGCACCAGAGACGTCCGCCGACACGGGCGACAACTTCGAGCGAAAAGGCATTCGCGGTAATCTCTGCCTCGATTATCGTCACGGCGTCGATCTGACCAATGCCCGTAAGGGCGCGCGGCGCCAGTCGCCAGTCGCCCAGCAAGGGGAATTGGGGATCGTTGTCGCGCCAGTAGTGGATGAGGCCACCGCCAGCCGCTGCTGGGGCCACAAGCTCCCAGTTATGGTGAAGCGCGCCATGGTGCGAACGAATCAGCACCACGTTTCCCGTAGCCCCCTCGAATGGCACGCGACGATCATCGGTCTCGACGGCGATGACGGGATATGGCCCGTGCCAATTCCAAGGCGGACCGGGGTCACGCCACAAGTAGACAACGCGGTCACCGCAACGCGCGGCAACGTATAGCCGGCCGGTCAGCGGGATCGTGAACTCGGGGCGAAGCGGCAGGTCTGACTGGATCATGCTGACTGCGCCGTAGCACACCGGGTGACCCGCGCCGCCGGGCCCGAGGCCCACACGTGCAACACCGCTCCAAGGGAGGGAGGATTGCGCGTTGTCGCGGTAGCGGAACAGCATCCCGCCGTCAGCGGCGGGCGCCAAGAGTTCGTAGTTGCCGGGACCGAACGTAGAGCGTACGACCACGACTCCGTCAGCTGTCGTCGGCGGGGGAGGCGCGGGAACGAACGGCAGCGCAGGGGTCTGAGGAGGTTCGTTATTAGCGAGACCCAACGTGGCCTCGAATAGATGTGACTGATAGGGATTCCACGTCGATAATACGAAGGCGATGCGCGCTCGATTCGGACCGTCGGCGCGAATGAAGCGGTCCACTAGATACGGGCCATATGGTCCAGCGCCTTCCTCGCCGCGTCCGCGGTCGTAGAGAGGGTCAGTACCGAAAACACCGCCGAGGTCCCAGTAGCGATGGAATACGGCGCCATAACCGACGTCAGGCCAGTCCGGATGGAACAACAGGCGCGGAGAACTGTACGGGCCTATCGGGTCGGGTGCGGTTCGAAACCAGACGCCCGGTGCCGGCGGGTTAAGCTGGTATGTGATCAACCAACGCCCCAGCGGGGTCACCCATGCGGCCGAGAGTTCGCCAACAAGCGCCGGCTGGTCCTTGAAAAGTGGTGTGGCTTTTGATTGGTCCGCGACCCAATCCACACCAGTCCAATACCGCCACTGAGACATCGACGGGTCATCAACCGCGTCGAGTGGTACTCGCGCAAGATATACCCAGCTGTTGCGGTACCGGCCGGAACCCCACACGTAGAGCATGGCTGGCTCTGCCGGCGTGGCCGGTCTGCAGACGGGCGCGGCGTTGATGAAGCGCCCGCCCTTATCGAGCCGTGATAGCTCGTACAACACGCTGAGCTGTGTGAGGGTGGCTGGACTGTCGGCGCGACACATGATGCTGGAGGTCATTACCTCATTTTCCATGCCGACTATCTGTTGCTTCTGGCTGTAAATGACGTACAAGCGCCCGTTGCGCGCAAATCCGCCTGTGGGTACCTCGAACACGCCAGTGGTCCTGCCCGGCACCTGCGAATCGATCAGTTCGAATTGCTGCCAGCGACCGGTAGGGCCAGTCTGAAATGTGAGCGCCAAACTTTCCGTTGGTATTGTCTCGGTGGTCCAGGCTAGCGAATCGCCGAGCTTCGGGTCCGGCCACGTATCGCCGAACAAGAATACTTGTCGGTCGCCCAAGTCTACGGACGCACCTAGGTCGGTACCCACGAGGCCGAAGCATGAGAAGGTACGGCTTGGAACATATTCGCCGCGAGTGCGGTCGTGCTCCCCCGTGAGCTGGCAGACGCGACGAAGCGACCCATTGACAAGCACTACCTCAGGCATAGGCAGCTCCTCCTCTAGCACGCCGGCAGAACGAAATCTGCGTGAGCGATTATGCCTCCGACATACGCAGACCAAGCGACTGGAAATGGACAGAATCTTGGACTCCGCGGCCCTCGGATCGCATAATCAGTCGTCGCAGTGATACCTCCACGTGGCCACCGTTCGACGTGCGCCCCGGAGCCGAACCGCCGCCATGCCCCAAGTCAAGGGGACGATGCGCCTGATTGTCCTAGGCGGCCCCGATCCCACCTGTCAGCCGGTCGGTCGCGCAGAATCGACTAAGAAGAACGCGCGGGGCTGTTCTGTACCTAACGGCTTTGCGAAGGAGAGGACGTCGAACGCCGCGTACTCCGTCGTAATTCGAAGTCGCTAGTCACGTGATCTGCCCGGCCCCAAGCCCCTGCCAGCTGGTCCACCCACCCTCGTAGAACAGGTGAACAAGCGTGCTGTCCATCGCGCGGGCAAAGACAGTAAGCCGGCTGCCCGCCATTACCGCGGACGGCGCTGACGAAATGGGATCCGTGCCGAGATCCTTCCACGCCGCCCATCCACCAGACGCCGGATCGTAATACGTGTGCGTCAGCCGACCCGCGACGTTTCGTGAGAAGACCGTCAGCCGCTGCCCAGCCATTACCGCGGATGGCGCCGCCGTGATTTCGTCGGTGACGACCGGCAGCCATCCCGTCCATCCGTCCGTATGCGCGTCGTAGAACTTGTGCCCGAGCTGGCCGTCCGGCAGCCGGGCAAAAACTGTGAGCCGATTCCCTGCCATGACGGCCGAGGGCGCCGAGGTGATCTCGCCGTCGCCGATGTCCACCCACCCGATCCAATCTTGTTTGGAGTAGTCATAGTAGCGGTGCGTCAACGTGCCCCGGAGGTTCCTGGCAAAGACGACTAGGCGGCCGCCGCTCATGACGGCCGACGGCGCCGAAGTGATCTCGCCGCCTTCGAGGTGCACCCAGGCGCTCCATTTCTGGTTGGCGCGTCCCAGAATTTGTGGGTGAGGGAGCCGTGTGCGCTGCGGGTAAAGACCGTAAGGCGGCCATTGGCCATGACGGCGGATGGTCCGGACGAGATCTGCCCATCTCCGAGATGAGTCCATTCCGACCATCCGCCCTGGGCCGCGTCGTAGACTTTGTTGGTTAGCGTGCCGTGAGCCGTTCGAGCAAACACTGCCAGCCTGTCGTTGCCCATGACCGCAGAAATCCCGAGCGCGATTACGGGAGCCAGTCGAAGCGACGGATCGCCGAAGAACGTCTGGACGCACAGGTAGATCCGCGGGGCGCCAATGATCTCGTCAGCTATCGTGGGGCCCTCGGCACCGGGAATCTGTAATTGTTGGTCGACGTAGTCGCGTTGTCCCTTGACCCACGCGTCACCGAGAACGGTCATCGCACCAGCTTGCCGCAGCACACGCATGAATAGCGCGCCGCCGTAGACCGCACCCTGTTGCACCAGCGATGATCCTGCGTAGGCGATCGCACCGCCCGTCGCGCTCGCGCAGAGCCATGCGTACGCAAAGGTACGAGCGGAACCCGAGGCGATATCGTACGGATGCGGGGGCGGTACGGTTAGTGGCCAACCGTACGTCTGATTGCCGATCGTGTCTATGATCGTCTTGTCGCCCGGGCATTTCGGGTCATCCGTCTTCATCTTGCAGAACCAGAAGTGGTACTCCCGGTCAGGATTGAGTCCGCGTACTCGCCATGTGGAGCCCAGTTGATGAAAGCGCCGGTGTCGCACCCAGCCGACAGCACGATCGGGTATGAGTAGGACTGGGACGATTTTCGGATATAGGCGTTGTCCATTCTTTTCCCGCTGTCCAGCGTGATGCCCCACTCGGTGGAGGAGCCATGGCCAACGTGAACGAGCCACTTGGCGGTGAGGGCGCTATGCGCGCCTTCGACGGACCCAAATCGGTCCCACGACAGCCAGGGTGGGGGCGGCGGGGCGGTCTTCGCCACGTTCGCCCACAGCTTGCTGACCTCTGCGCTGGGCAGGGACTCGATGCTGCTCGACGCGATCATGCCGTCGCACGCCTCCGGCGAGCCCGGCAGTTCCTGGTCGCAGAGAAAAGCGAATGCCGGGATCAATCTCGCGCGCATGCCAAGCTCGTACTCAATCACCTTCTGCACATAGTTCTGGACGTCCTGCACCGTGTGTGCAGGAATCCGTCCAACCGCAACGTGTGGATATCCGTCCACCTGGTCCGGATTGTTCGTGCGGGGCGAGCCGTCGACGAGCGCCTGGTCATACGTCCACGTGCTCAGGTTGTAGAGCCCATCCTTGTTTGCATCCCAGTCGGAAACCCCAGCTGCGGGACCTCCAACGTTGTAGAGGTTTGCGTAGTAGTGGTCGGTTGGGTTGTAAGTGCCGCTCATGCCTTCCGTCGCGCCGCCATCGCTCTGCTTCACGAAACGGTGGCGCACAGGGATTTTGCTGGCGTCGCCTACCAACATGACGTAATAGACCCCGTGGTGCTGGTGCCCGTCCGCGATGGCCATCTTGATTGCGAGCGGATGTGAGGCAGGATCAGGAAGCGAACCGACGATGTCGGAAAGCCTGATCAGATGTGATGGCATGCCAGTGCGGTTCTTGTGTGTCAGCAGCGGCTGCAACGCCGGGACGAAAGTGTCGGCGGAAATAATGAGGAGCCGGCTGGGATTTGGTGAACCTATGAACAGATCGATTGCCACGATAGGTCTCCTCTGAAGGATAGGAAATTCCTTCGCGCCCGCGCCCCGAAACGCGGGCGGTGCCGGCGCGTTTCGGATCGCCGAGCGGCGCTGCTGGGCACAATCGTTCAAGTTCGCGCCTGGAAGGCCGGAATGCAAACGGCGTTATGGCAAATACTGCGCCCCTTTGGCGGGTTCGGGCAAGTTCGGGAACAGCGAGGACCGCGAGCGCCGCTTGGGGTGCGCTCAGGCGATGTCGGGCACGGGATGGTAGGTGAGAGGCGGGCTCGGCCGCTCGGCAGGAGGAAACGGACCGCTAGCGCGGGGCGGCTCCCAAAGGCCTAGCCAGGAGAGGATGCGCTCGATCACGGCCGGGTCTTCGATCAGCGCGATCACGCGCATCTGCGCGCCGCATTTCGGGCAGAGGAGCGGATCGACTTGGCAGCGCGAACGTTGAATGAGGATTCCGCTGCCGCTGCCTTTCGCGCCCCGCTACGCGATGACAGGCGGCAGCTGGAGCATCAAGCGTATGGCCGCTTCCGGCCGATAGCGGTCTTTAGGGCGGTAGTGAAGCGCGACGAAAAGGTCGCGGTCCGCAGCGCAGCCGTTGATCCGCTGGTGCCGCCACGAAATTAGTATCGGCCTGGCCGTGCTCACCACTCGGCGTAGAGAATTCCGCCTTCGACCTTGCTCGGGTAGCGCTTCAGCGGCCGGTCGCCCTTGGCGATGCACTCACCGCTGGCGATGTCGAAGGTCCAGCCGTGCTTCGGGCACCTGAGCTGCCCTCCTTCGAGAGCCTCGAGCGGAATCGGGGTGCGCTGGTGCGGGCAGTGGTTGTCGTACACGGTACAGGCGCCGTTCGCGCGGTAAACGAGCAGCGTGCGGCCCTCGCACTCGACGCGCGTCATCGGCGCGGCGAAAGCCTCGAGTGTCCCGACCTGGTGCCAGGCCGCCGGTCCGACCGCGTCCAGGCGGAACTCGGGCAGGCCGGAAGCAAGCAGAACGTCCACCGCCCAGACGATCTTCGACAGGCCCAGCGCCGGGAACGCCATCAGCAGCGCGTCGAGGATCTCCTCCGCGCTCGCACCGTCGCCGAGCGCGCGCTTGACGTACTGCAGCAGGCCGCGCTCGGTCTGCGCGTGCACCTTGGTGATCACCGAGATGAGCGAGCGCGTCTTCGGATCGAGGCGGCTGCCCGCATCCTTCAGGAAGCGGAAGTAATGGCCCATCGCCTCGGGACGGGCCTTGAGGAGGTAGTTCAGCGCGTCGCTCATCGGCTAGCCCGTGCTCCAGGCGCGCGGCCGCCGCATGCCGGCGATCTTGCACGCCTGCCGCACGTAGCCATAGGGAAAAAGCTCGAATAGCCGCGTACGCGCCTGATCGCCCAGGCCGAGCTCCTCGGCCATGTACTTGATCACGTAGCGCGCGTCAGGCGCGATCTGACGCGCCTCCAGATAGCTGCGCATGAACCCGATCACCTGCCAGTGAAGCTGGCCGAGGCGCAGGTTCTCGTCGCCGCGCAAATTCCCCTGCGACCGCCTCGCTCCAGTCCGCGGGATCGACGAGATATCCCTCGTCGTCCGTGTCGATCGTCCTGCCGCCGTCAACCTCGATTGCCACCGCTGCGCCCTCGCATCCGCTCAGGCGCAACATATACCACGAAAGAATCGAGACGAACGGCGTCGGCTACCTAGTGCCGCTCCTGCTCCGAGGGGTCGAGCGGCTCATGGTGGGCGTGCTGGTTTCGGTGGGGTGTTCAGCGCTGCACGCGGCCAGTCCGGTCACGGCCAGCGCGGCGAGCATCGAATTGGGTTTCATTGCTTCCCTCATGAGGAGGGAGGAACCCGGGCCGGAGATGGAGGAGGGGGAATCCGGCCCGGGGGTGTTGCTCAGTCGGACTTCTTATCGTCCTTCTTCTCTTCGTCGTCGGACTTCTGGTCGTCTTTCTGGTCGGTCTGCGGCGCTTTCTCTTCGTCCTTCTTCTCGTCGTCCGAGAGGATCGTGCCGGCCTGCGCCTTGACGGCGGTGGTGGCGAAGGAGGAGGTGAACGCGAACGCGAACAGCGCGGCAAACACGGCGGCTAGCAGCTTTTTCATGTCAGTTCCTTTTCAGTGATGGTTCGGGGGTGAAGCGTGCTCAGTCCGACTTCTTCTCGCCTTCCTTCTTGTCTTCGGCGGCGGGCGGGTTTTCGTCGCCTTTCTTCTCTTCCTGCGCGGCCGGGGCGACGGCGGCGGGCGCCGTGGCGTCCTTGGCTTGCGCGACTTGCGGCTGTTCGGCCGGCTGGACCGCGGCTTGCGCGGGCTGCGCCGGGGCGGCGCTCACCGGCGCGCTCGGCTTGGATTCGGTCGGGTTCTCGCTGCCGCAGGCGGCCAGTCCGGCTGCCGCAAGCGCGACCAGCATGAGTTTCAGTTTCATTGCTAAGCTCCTAGTGGTTTTGGGGATCTGCCTGACGCGCGGCATGTGCCGTGTCCGTCCGCATGCATTACAGCGGAAAGCTGTAACCGGACGATGTCCGCGTGAGGCGACTTGATTGCAACGGGCCTTCTTCTTGTTGCGCCGTGTGTCGCCGCCCGGGGCCCGTTACACGGCGTTACATGAGGGATGGCGAG
This sequence comes from uncultured Pseudomonadota bacterium, assembly GCA_963834845.1. GTDB lineage: Bacteria > Pseudomonadota > Gammaproteobacteria > Burkholderiales > SG8-39 > DAHVFK01. Next base: position 91,638 of record CAWICY010000005.1, on the reverse strand, counting down.
CGCTCGCCGGCGGGTACCATATAGGCCAGCATGGAACATCAGGACCACGCGCTGGTCGTCGATGACGACGGCGAAATCCGCAACCTGCTTGCCGAATACCTCGCGCGCCAGGGCTTTCGCGTGTCGCTGGCGCGCGACGGGCGCGAAATGCGCCAGGTGCTCGAAAGCGGCCGCCCCGACATCGTGGTGCTCGACGTCATGCTGCCGGGCGAGGACGGGCTCGCGCTGTGCCGCGACCTGCGCGCCAAGTCGGGCATCCCGGTGATCATGCTCACCGCGCGCGGCGAGGAGCTCGACCGCATCATCGGCATCGAGATGGGGGCCGACGACTACCTCGCCAAGCCGTTCAGCCCGCGCGAGCTGCTGGCGCGCATGAAGAGCGTGCTGCGCCGCGCGCGCGCGCTGCCGCTAACGCGTGCCGAGGGCCATCGCGTGCGCTTCGCCGGCTGGACGCTGGACCTCGCGGCGCGCCACCTGGTCGCGCCCGACGGCGTGGTGGTGCCGCTCAGCGGCACCGAGTTCCGGCTGCTGTCGGTGTTCGTCGAGCACCCGAACCGCGTGCTCGATCGCAACCAGCTCATGGACCTCACCCTGGGGCGCGAGGCGACGCCGCTCGATCGCAGCATCGACGTCCAGGTGAGCCGCCTGCGCCAGCGCCTGCGCGACGAGGCGCGCGAGCCGCGCATCATCAAGACGGTGCGCAACGGCGGCTACGTGCTCGCCGCCACGGTCGAGCGTATCGAGTGATCCGGCTGGTGCCGCGCTCGCTGTTCGGCCGTACGCTCCTGGTGCTGGCCGCGGGGCTGCTGCTGGCGCAGCTTGCGAGCCTGCTGGTCAATCTCATGGACCGCAGCAGCTCGGTGTACCGGCTCGCCTCGCAGCAGGCGGCGCTGCGCATCGCCGAGACCGCGCGCGTGCTCAACCGGCTGCCCGCCGCGGAGCGCCAGGCGGTCATCGAGGAGGTGAACGGCAGCGACCTGCGCGTCGCGCTCGCGAACAAGCCGATCAAGGTAGTCGCGGGCTATGCGGAGCTCGACCGCTACGAGCAGGCGTTCGCCGCCTCGATCCAGCGCTACCTGCGCACCGCTTGGCACACCGAGGTCGAGATCACCGCGCGCGCCCCTTCGCGCGAGCGCTCGTCCGACGACACCGACGCGAGCAACCTGCTCGGCGAATGGCTGGCGCGCTACTACTACTTCGTGCTGCCGGACACTTTCGCGCTGGTGGCGCAGGTGACGCTCGAGGACGGCAAGGTCGCCGTGTTCTACGTGCGCGTGCCGCAGGAGCCGCTCAGGCGCTACGAAAGCCTGGTGCCGCGGCTGGCGCTCACCCTGATCATCCTGTTCCTGCTGACGGCATTGGTGGTGCGCATGATGACGCTGTCGCTCGAGCACCTCGGACGCGCGGCGCGCCGCCTGGGCGAGAATCCCGAGGGCCCGCCGATCGAGGCGAGCGGGCCGCGCGAGGTGCGCAGCGTGATCGACGCCTTCAACCGCATGCAGTCCCAGGTGCGCGGCTACGTGCAGGAGCGCGCTAGGATGCTCGGCGCAATCTCGCACGACCTGAAGACGCCGATTACGCGCATGCGGCTGCGCGCCGAGATGCTGCCCGAGGGCGAGCTGCGCGCCAAGCTCATGCGCGACCTCGCGGAGATGGACGCCATGGTCGGCTCGACGCTCGAGTTCTTCCGCAGCCTGGGCAAGGATCCCGAGCGCCACCCGGTGGACGTCGCGGCGCTCATCGACAGCCTGTGCGAGGACTGGCGCGAGACCGGCGCCGAGACGAGCGTCACCGGCGCGCCGCGCGCCCCGTACGTCGCGCATCCGCAGGCGCTGCGGCGCTGCCTCAACAACCTGATCGAGAACGCCCTGCGCTACGGCGGCCGCGCCGACGTCGTCGATCGAGGACGACGACCGGACGCTGCGCATCGCGGTGCGCGATCGCGGCCCCGGCATCCCCGAGGACCAGCTCGAGTCGCGTGTTCGAGCCCTTTTTCCGCCTGGAGGGCTCGCGCAGCCGCGCCAGCGGCGGCGTCGGCCTGGGCCTGAGCATCGCGCGCAACATCGCGCGCTGGCACGGCGGCGACGTGACGTTGCGCAACGCGCCCGAGGGTGGCCTCATCGCGACGCTCACGCTTCCGCGCGGCGCCGCGGTAGAACGACCGGCCGCGGACAGTTGATCGGATAACAATCGAATTGGATCAACTCGTTATCTGATCACCCTGGGGTCTTCGTGGCGCCTTGCAATCGTGCGTCTCGCGCTGTCCGCGTTCGGCCTATTCTGTTGAAAAACTCGTTTTCAGGCAGCGTTGAAAAAATTCTAGCCGTTATAGGAAGCGATGCGCCCTTCAGGCTGGGGGCATACATGCGAGAGTCGATTTCGCGTCGTAGGACTTTCTGAGCAAGCTGAGAGGCGAAGCAATCGAATATTGTCGATTCCCTCAATATCAGCCCCGAATTTCTCGCATGGGTAATTTTGGGTTTTTCAACAGAATAGGCCAGGAGCGGACAACGGCAAATCGAACCCACAACGGACATTTGGATGCCGTGCCTTACGCTCCGCGACCTTCGGTTTTGTTTAGGTAGCTTCGGAATTGTTCGAGACCGCGTCGCAGATAGGTCGGATCGTCATAGATGCGTGCCAGCACGATAGACCCCTCGATACAAACGAGGAACTGATCCGCCAAGTCGGCTGCAGTGATCTCTGGCGTCGCAAACGGACTGAGCAAGTCGGCAAGCAACGCCCGCAAATCACTGGTTCGCTTCTTGAGTGCGTTCGAGATGACTCGACTTGATCCAGCAGCGTCGGCTGCAAGGTTGGCTAGCAGGCATCCAGTGTTCCACAAGTCCGCGGCAACGTGAGAAGCATGCTTCAAGAAGCCATGGGCTCGACGCAGCGGATCAGTTTCGGTCGCATAGCTCCCGGCAGCCAGCCGGCCCACTCGATCTGCGTAGTAGTGTTCCAGCGCAGCGAGCCCGAGAGCTTCTTTGCTGTCAAAGAAGTGATAGAAGCTGCCTTTGCTGAGCCCCGCTTTGCGTATTACATCGTCCACGCGCGTCGCGGAATAGCCGTCGCGGAGCATCAGCCTCTCGGCGGTGCGGACGAGTTTCTCGCGAGTGTCCATGCGACCTGTGGGATTCGTTGATCGCGGCGCACGCGATTCGTTCGTTGCGTTCCTCATCTTCACCACACGTAATAAGGCCGACGTTCGCCAAGGATGAATCGCGTGGCATCCCAGGCATCGATTGCCAAGGAGACTGCGTTGGTGGCGATAAGCATGATGAGCCAAACATGGAACGCAGTTTCCTCCTTTGGGAGTGTGTCAAGGCGCAGCGCTATCCACGTCAGCATGGGAACCCACACAAAATGCGTCACTCCGAGCAGACGAATGAAGCGCTTGCGCTGATAGATCAGCGCTTGAGCGAGCACGGCCACGCCCACGGCGCCCAGTGTGACTTGCGCCTCTATATGCTGGATGAACAGCAAGCACGCCGCGTTCACCGCTACGAGCCATGCGCCCCAGACTCTCTGCACGGGACGGAACCGCACCAAAACGACCCCGAAGAGTTCAAAGACTGACTGAAAGATCCCGATTCTCAATGCGTTACTCGTCATGGTGTGTGCCTTTCATCGCGAGGAGCCGAAGTTGAAGTAGCTGTAGACTAACAGGTCTAGACCAATTAGTCAACAGGTTGGCGGTCACTCCATACCAGAGCGAGTAGCCAATGCGACGACAGAAGTGGCCCCACTCGTTAAGACAGCTCCGGGGGTGTTTATAAGTGCAATCCCGGCGATTGAGGGATATCCACGGCAGCGCAGTTCGCCGCGACGGTGCCCGAGCCCTCGGCTATGGCCCTCCTCGGTATCGGCTTACTGGGCTTCGCGCTACGCCGCGGTACGAGCGGTTGGTAGCCCGCGATCTGCAAATCGGGGTTGGAGTCCGAGTACGCCTGTAATCGAACTCTGACCGCATCTCCGAGCGTCATCGCAGAGAGTGCGACGTGCGCGCAGTGGGGATCTCGTCGGCGCGAGGAGGCTTCGCGCGCTGCGTGCCACGTTCGAATTCGCGACGCCTGCGACCGGCGCGCCGCTGGCAACAGGTTTTGTCGCCATGGTGTTCGTGATGCTCATGACGCCCGTTGTGAGGCCCGCAGGCGTCGTTTCGTGCCCTTCTACTTTTCTCCGGCTCGGCGGTGGCCGAGCGTGCGCTCAAGGTAGCGGACGATTCAGTTCTCGCTAGACCTGGAAAAAAGGAAAGCCCGCGCGCGGGCGGGCCTTGCGTGAGTGACGCGGGCTGCTCAGCGCAGCCTGCGCCGCCCTGAGAAGCCGAGGCCGGCTAGCCCGATGCCGAGAAGAGCGATGGTAGCCGGCTCGGGAACAGTGGTTGACTGGAGCCGGCCATCCAGCTGCAGCCATGTCGAGTGGTTATAGCCCCAAACCGGGTAGTTGTCGGTGGCAGTGTACGCGATCAGGTTCGTTCCCACGTTCAGGAAAGGCAACAGATCCGCCACTGTATTGTTGTTTGCGGAACCGCTGGTATCGTTGATCACCTCGCTGCCGTTCACGTACACGGTGCAATCGTCATCGCAGCCGACAATGAGCGACGCAACGGACGGCGGATCAGCAAGCGTGAACACCTTGCGGATCCAGATCTGCGTTTCAGTCGTCGAGAACTGTCCGCCGGAGCTCCATATACCCTTCGTGCCGTCGAAGGTCGGGTCGCTTGTTACGGCGCCCACGTCGTAAAGAACCGTGGCGCTCTGCCAAGCTGAATCGTCGAACCCGAGACTGTTGTTCCACCCGCTACTGGCCAGGGAACTGTCGGGAGTGACCTTCCAGGTCGAATCACTCTGCAGCAGTGGAGCCGCGGTTGCTGGCTCCTGGGCCCACGAGCAGAATCGCCGACAGGGCCGCAGCAGCGACACCTGGGCGCGCAATCCGCCGAGCCACGGCAAGTACAAGTTGAAGCTTTCTCATTCCGGCTCCCCTTTTCACTGATCGCGAACACGCCGCCGCTCTCCGGGGCCTGCGGGAATTCACTTGTAGGTTTGACAGCATGATCTATACCAGGCATGCACTTATGTGTCCTATCAATGATTTAGTTCGTTCGCTGCCCTTAGGCACGCGGCAAACTGTAAAAGACACCGACATATGGGAGGTTATCGATCATCGTTCTTTATTTGCCATAACGCCGTTTGCATTCCGGCCTTCCAGGCGCGAACTTGAACGATTGTGCCCAGCAGCGCCGCTCGGCGAAGCGAAACGCGCCGGCACCGCCCGCGTTTCGGGGCGCGGGCGCGAAGGAATTTCCTATCCTTCAGACTGTGCTCCTCCCCAAGACGTCGACGGCCTGGTGTCTATCTAGTTCGTCGTCGGTGACCGATGTCGTCAGTCCGGTTCGGTAAGGCTTTCAGTGACAACGAAGAACGGCACTTGCGCGAGGGAGAGTCGCTTCATCGCGACCGCGCTAGCACGCCCGAAAAGTCACGCACATCTCACGCAGACAAAAGAGAAAGGACCTGAGTCTTTCGACTCAAGTCCTTGATTGACTGGCGCGCCCGGCAGGATTTGAACCCGCGGCCCCCTGGTTCGTAGGCGGGCCAAGCCGATCTAGCGTTCTTTGAAATCAGTTGCTTGCAGCGCTTGCCGATCTCGAAACCACCCTATCTCAGTCACAATTAATTAAGGCACGGTGAAGTTTGCAAAGACACAGGCGGGTCGCGTCCCCTCGGTGCGCATCACCGGCCTCGATCCAACCTACTTCCACGTGTGCGTTCCCGGAGGTGGTGTACGTAGGTTCGCCGTGATCTGCGCTTCGCTTCCCCTACGACTCCGCTACGCACCCATTCCGGCAAACGTTCGTAACCAGCTTGGGATGCCGACGCGCGGCCGGTTCGCTCGGTAGTTGATCAGGGTCAAGAAGCATCGGCACATTCGGAGAAGAATACGGTTCAAGAGCGCTGGGATGAGCAGCGCAAAGCACTGACGTTGCGGAGCAACGGCGTCAGCCGGGTCGTTCTTGACGGAGCGACTGTTCCCGCGACGTCTGCGATGCGCCTTTCACCCTTGATCCCGCTCCCTACTGCCCCAAGGAGCGAACCATGATCGAGTCCGATGGCGCCACCAAGACCGATTCGCGCTCTGCTTTCAGACTGGGCCTCCTGGCAGCCATCTGCCTCGCCTCCGCAGCCGCCAGTCCGCAGGCGGAAGCCTACGCGTTCACTAGCTTCGGCGGACGCCTGGGCCGCCCCGGGAGTTACCGACTCACTCTACCAATGGGACAAAAGTGCAAGCGGCGGGGTTCTTACTTGGTTCTTCAATCGGGACCAGCTGACAACTGCCGACGCCAACGACACGCAGCTTGCTAACATGAACGCGCTTATTCAGCCGCAGCTCGACAAGTGGAGCCTGTCGACCGATATTTCGTTCAGCCAGGCGGCTGACATTGCCTCTGCGAACGTTGTGATCGAGTTCGAGAAGAAGTTCGACGTATGGGTCAAGACGTGCCGGAAGACGACGGGGCGGGCGCCGCCGCGCAGTACGGAAACTATACTGGCAACAAACTGCTAAACGCCGAAATCGGGTTGTGGCCGAGCCCCCACTGGGCGGGCGACCTTAATGACTTCGCTTGGACGGTGCTGCACGAATGGGGACACGTGCTCGGCCTGGCTGACCTCTACTCGGTAGATCACGGGGACGGTACCTACGAACTCGAGGACTTCATCGACCACGGTCTGCCCAGCACCGATCCGCTCAACACCGGCGGAAAGCAGGACAACGTAATGCAAACCATCGGCGTCATGCAACTCGACAACGATGAAATCGCTGGAGCACAGTGGCTGTGGGGTGCGCTCGGCGTCGATTCGCTGGTCACGGGCGAGCTAAAGGCCCTCGCCAGCGGGTCCAATGCCACCAAGACCGACGATCACCACGGTCCGAACACATGGCATTACCGGGGCACTTCGAGTGTGGTGCGCTCCGACCAGGCGAGCATAGTTACCCTGTTCGCTGCCGGAGTAACCGCCGCACGGGATGTCGGTCCGGGAGACTGGACGAAAAACATTCTCGCGGATCGGGTGATCTTCACCAGCGCTCTGGGCTACGCGGGAAACTTCGAATTCGAGATCGACAGCCCACTCCGAGAAGGCTACATACGCGCCACCATCGCCGACAATACGCCGACGGACTTCAGCCAGATACCGTTGGCAAATGGCCGGCAGTCTGGCGCCAATGGTCTTCGGTCCGGTTGCGGTCCCGGAACCAGGCAGCCTGCTGCTGACCGCACTTGGGATTATGGTGCTGGCGATGGCGCGAACAATTTGCTCGCGGTATGGTCGGGCCGGGAGGGGCACCTGAGGATGTTCCGCGTTTCCTACCGCCGGGGACGGGTGACTCAAGCGGACGGCTGGCGCATCGGCCCGAGCGCGGGGGCTGCTCAGCCGTCCACTCGAACTCGAACAGCGGCGCGCCGTAGCTCTCGCGGGCGCGCGCCGCGTCCCATTCGCGCAGGTACGCACGCACCGCCGCGTCGCGTAGGCGAGCGGATGGCATCGGGACGATGTTGGATCTCTGTCGGCTCATTGCCTCGGCCTCTGCTTGGCGACGCGTCGAAAGGCGGTAAGCGTCCGGGCAATACCATCTAGACGGACGGCGAGGCCCTCGAGATGATCGCGGGGTGGATACGACTGGAATGTGTCCACGGAAGCGATCATGGACACAACCACTCGACCGATCGTTGCGGGCGCTGACCGGCACCGGTATTAACGACATACGCTGAGCTTCAAGCAGAAGTTGGTCGCGCTGACGCTGGTGCCCGGCACGTCGGTGGCACGCCTTGCACGCGAGCACGGGGTCAATGCCAACCAGGTGTTCGACCTGGCGCAAGCTCTACCGCGAGGGTCGGCTGGGCACGCCGAATTCCAGTGAAGCGCGGTTGCTACCGGTGGAGGTCGCTTCGACAACGGTGGCCGAAGGTAGGAAGCTTGAGGCCGACCCGCAAGGGAAGCCGGGTCGCGGCCGACTGCGTATCGAATGCGCCCATGCGCACCTCCTTATTTGCCATAACGCCGTTTGCATTCCGGCCTTCCAGGCGCGAACTTGAACGATTTGTGCCCAGCAGCGCCGCTCGGCGATCCGAAACGCGGCGGCACCGCCCGCGTTTCGGGGCGCGGGCGCGAAGGAATTTCCTATCCTTTAGACGAGGCTAGGATGCGCTGCAGTTCAGCCGAACAGGTCCGCCGCCTCGCCCGCCTCCACCAGCGAGCCGACCCGCACCCCGAGCAGGCGCAGTCTGCGCTCGAGCGGCGCGCGCCTGAGGCATTCGCCCGCGGCGCGCCGGATGGCGCGCGCGTCGTCGGTGTGCGCCTCGAGCGTGCGATCGCGGGTCAGGGTGCGGAAGTTGTCGTAGCGCAGCTTGATCCCGACGCTGCGGCCGCGGTAGCCCTTGCGCCGCAGGTCCTCGGCGAGTTTCTCGCACAGCCGGGTGAAGATCGCCGAGAGCGCCTCCCGGTCGCGCCGCGGGTGCAGGTCGCGCTCGAACGTCGTCTCGCGGCTGATCGACTTCGGCTCGCGCTCGGTGACCACCGGGCGCTCGTCGCGCCCGTGCGCCGCGTCGTGCAGCCAAGCGCCGGTGCTGCGGCCGAAGCGCTCGACGAGCAGCCCGGGGTCGGCCGCCGCCAGCTCGCCGATGCTACGGATACCGAGCGCTTCGAGCCGCGCCGCGGCCTTGGGGCCGATGCCGTTGATGCGCCGCGCGGGCAGCGGCCAGATGCGCGCCTGCAGGTCGCCCTCGCCGACGAGCGTCAGGCCGTTGGGCTTGTCCAGCTCGGAGGCGATCTTGGCCAGCAGCTTGTTCGGCGCGACGCCGATCGAGCAGGACAGGCCCGTCGCCGCGCGCACCGCGTCCTTGAGCGCGCGCGCGGTCTCCTCGAGCGCGCCCGCGAACGGCGTGAGGTCGATGTAGATCTCGTCGATGCCGCGGTCCTCGATCGCGGGCGCGATGCGCGCCACCGCCTCCTTGAATAGGCGCGAGTACTTGCGGTATTCGTCGAAGTCCGCCGGCAGCAGCACCGCCTGCGGGCACAGCGCGGCGGCGCGCGCGAGGCTCATGCCCGAGCGCAGGCCGAAGGCGCGCGCCTCGTAGGTGGCGGTGGTGATGACGCCGCGGCCGGAGTAGTCGGCCAGGCGCTCGAAGCGCCGCCGGCCGCCGATCACCAGCGGCTGGCCACGCAGCTCGGGGTGGCGCAGCAGCTCGACCGACGCGTAGAACGCGTCCATGTCGAGGTGCGCGATGCGCCGCCGGCGAGCCTGTTCCAGGGTCATGGCATTTCGTCGCCCGAGTGTACGCCCTTTCGTTTTGACCCCGACCTCGGTAGATAATCCCGTCTACCCGCAAAAGACGCGAAGGAAGGCATATTGAAGCTCTGCATCGTATCGGACAGTCACGACCGCGCCGACGCGCTGGCGCAGGCCGTGCGCGAGGCCAAGGCGCTGGGCGCGCAGGCGGTCGTCCATTGCGGCGACCTGATCGGGGCGCAGACGGTCAAGGCGGCCCTCGCCCACGGCCTGCCGATACATTTGATCCACGGCAACAACGTCGGCGATACGCAGGCACTGCACTTCCAAATGGCGAACAGCGGCGGGCGGCTGCAGTACCATGGAGCTGACGCGCGTATCGAGCTCGCCGGCCGGAGGATTTTCGTGGTGCACTACGACGACTACGGCTACGCCATGGCGTGCACCGGCGAATGGGAGCTGGTGTGCTGCGGACACTCGCACAAGGCCGAGGCGCGCAAGGTCGCGAACGTGAAAGGCGGCAGCACCTGGCTGGTCAATCCCGGGACGGTGGCCGGCCTCGCCGCGCCCGCGACATGGGTGCTGGGCGATCTCGCGGCGATGCGTTTCGAGCTGCGCGAGCTCGGGCGCGAGCATTTGGCGACTCTATAGGCGCATAGCGAACTCTGAGACGAACGCGCACGGGCGACGTTTAGAATCTTTGCCCAACCGGGGAGGACAAAATAGATGTTTACAATGAATCCGTTCGCGGCACTTTCGGCGTCCATATCGCCTGCCGTGATGCAGTGGTACGTGATCATCATGATCATCCTGGTCGTGGCGGGCACCCTGTTTGAGGTCGTGCACAAGGGCAGCGCCAGGTATTTCTTCCAGAGCTGGCGCAACTCGCAAAGCAAGGGCGCGAAGAGCGTCGGCGGCGGCGAGCTGGTCTCGATCGCGGTGCAGACCGCGGTGGTCGACGTGCTGGCCTCCGGCGAGTTCTGCAACCCGCGCCGGCGGATCGCGCACCTGCTCGGCATGTACGGCTTCGTGCTCTACTGCCTGTCCACCGCCGTGATGGTGTTCGATCCCTCGGCGGGCGCGATCTGGACGCAGCTCTGGTGGCTCGGCGGACTGCTGGTGTGCGCCGGCGGCTACTGGTTCTGGTTCTTCATCCGGGTCGACGTCGCCGCGGAGGGCCATTCCCCGTTCCGCGTCGTGAAGGCGGACCTGTTCATCCTGTCGATGCTCGCGAGCGCCACGCTCGGCCTGATCTGGGCCGCGGCGGGCGGCGGGGTCGGCATCCTGTTCGGTCTCTATATTTTCGCCACGACCGTGCTGTTCGCGGGCGTGCCGTGGTCGAAGTTCGCGCACATGTTCTTCAAGCCCGCCGCCGCGTTCGAGAAAAGAGTAACCCACGCCAATGGCACGGCCGAGAACTTGCCGACGCAAACCCGTGACGACCCCGAGCAGCAGAAAAGACACTCCATGGAACTGTTGCGAAACGCTCCGATGGACATGGGACTTGGCATCAAGCGCGACGCACCCCGCCACTACTAGGAAACAGTATGCCTACCTTCGTATACATGACGAGGTGCGACGGCTGCGGACACTGCGTCGACATCTGTCCCTCGGACATCATGCACATCGATAAGACCTATCGCCGTGCCTACAACATCGAGCCGAACATGTGCTGGGAGTGCTACTCCTGCGTCAAGGCCTGCCCGCAGCATGCGATCGATGTGCGCGGATATGCCGACTTCGCCCCGCTGGGCCACAGCGTTCGCGTCCACCGCGACGAAGAGAAGGGCACGATCGCCTGGAGGATCAAGTTCCGCAACGGCACGGAAAAGAACTTCCTGTCGCCCATCACCACCAAGCCCTGGGGGACGGCGATCCCGCAGCTCAGGAATGTTCCCGCGACCCAGCAAGGAAATGCGCGACGGCCAGCTGCTGTACAACGAGCCGAAATTCATCCGCATGGATGACGGCGGCTTGCATACGCTTCAGGCCGCCGGTCTCAAAATGAAGAAGGGTGTCTATTACTAATGGCCTACGAAACGATCATCGAAGACGGTATCGACATTCTGGTGGCCGGCGCGGGCCTTGGCGGCACCGGCGCCGCCTGGGAGGCGAGATTCTGGGGTCAGGACAAGAAGATCGTCATAGCCGAGAAGGCCAATATGGATCGCTCCGGCGCGGTCGCCCAGGGTCTGTACGCGATCAATTGCTACATGGGCACCCGCTGGGGTGAGAACAAGCCGGAGGACCATGTCCGCTACGCTCGCATCGACCTAATGGGGCTGCTGCGGGAAGACCTGGCGTTCGACATGGCACGCCACGTCGACTCCACGGTGCATCAGTTCGAAGAGTGGGGCCTGCCCATCATGAAGGACCCGAAGACCGGGCGCTATCTGCGTGAAGGGCGATGGCAGATCATGATTCACGGCGAGTCCTACAAGCCCATCGTGTCCGAAGCCGCCAAGAAATCGGCGGACAAGGTCTTTAACCGCATCTGCGTCACCCACCTGCTGATGGACGAAAGCAGGGAAAACCGGGTCGCCGGCGCCGTCGGCTTCAACGTGCGCACGGGCAACTACCACGTCTTCAAGGCCAAGACGGTGATCTGCGGCGCGGGCGGCGCCTCCAACATCTTCAAGCCGCGCTCGGTGGGCGAGGGTTCCGGCCGCACCTGGTATGCGCCCTGGTCGTCGGCGTCTGCCTATGGGCTCATGATCGACGCCGGCGCTAAGATGACGCAGATGGAAAATCGCATCGTGCTGGCGCGCTTCAAGGACGGCTACGGCCCGGTCGGCGCCTACTTCCTGCACCTGAAGACCTATACGCAGAACTGCCTGGGCGAAGAGTTCGAGTCCAAGTGGTGGCCCGAGCTGCAGAAGATGGTCGGCAAGGAATATCTCGATCCGGATTCCTTTCACCTGACCCATCGGCCGATCCCGACCTGCCTGCGCAACCATGCCTTGATCAGCGAGGTCAATGCCGGCCGCGGCCCCATCCACATGGTGACCATGCGCGCCTTCCAGGATCCTCATCTGGAAGAAGTCGGCTGGGAAAACTTCCTCGGCATGACCGTCGGCCAGGCCGTTCTGTGGGCCGCTACCGACGTGGATCCCAAGAACGAGAATCCCGAGCTGACCACCTCCGAGCCCTACGTGATGGGCTCCCACGCGACCTGCTCGGGTGCCTGGTGCTCGGGTCCCGAGGACCTTTCCCCGCCCGAGTATTTCTGGGGCTACAACCGCATGACGACGATCGAAGGCCTGTTCGGCGCCGGTGACGCCGTCGGCGGCACGCCGCACGCCTTCTCGTCCGGCTCGTTCACCGAAGGTCGTCTCGCCGCGAAGGCCGCCTGCAAGTACATCGACGACGGCAAGGCCGAAGGCATCGTCGTGTCCGACGCGCAGATCAACCGTCGCAAGGCGGAGATCTACAAGCCGCTGGAGCATTACAAGACCTACCGCAACGCGATCGTGGCGGGCAGCGTCAACCCGCACTACATCAATCCCGAGCAGGGCCTGGACCGCCTGCAGAAGCTGATGGACGAGTATTGCGGCGGAATGACCGTCAACTACATGACCAACGAGAAGCTCCTTCATATCGGTCTCAAGAAGCTCAAGATCATGGAGGAAGACCTCGAGAAGCTCGCAGCAGCGGATATTCACGAGCTGCTGCGTGCGTGGGAATTGAAGCACCGTCATCGCGCCGCGGAGTGCGTCACGCAGCACACGCTGTTCCGCAAGGAGACCCGTTGGCCGGGTTACTACTACCGGGGCGACGCCATGAAGGTGGACGACGAAAACTGGCACGTGCTGACGGTTTCGCGTCGCGATCCGAAAACCGGCGAATACACCATGGAGAAGGCGCCCTGCTATCACTTGGTTTCGGACGAGGGGTAGCAACGCTCCCCATGAAGCCGGTCTCTCCCGCCCGGGAAGAGCCGCGCGTGAACATCATCGAAAAGACCGACGAAGAGATTCTCGCCATCGCCAATCCCCTGTGGCGCGACCTCGTCAAGCATTCGAATCAAGGCAAATACGGGGAATTCGCCAGGAATTTCTCCAGCTCCCTGGCGCTTGCGATGAATCAAGTGGTGGCGGGGCACCAGTTCGCCAACAGCGAGCTGGCCAGAAATCTGGCCGAAGACGTCGATTATCTGGGGATCATCCGCCGGGGCGAACACGTGACGGTTCTTTACCGGCAGCGGAGTACAAAGAAGGAAGGCGAATGGCTCGGCAGGCTCGTCCTCGGCTATGAGAACGGCAACGTCAGGATCTTCGGTGCATCCATCTTCTGAACGCATCCGCGACGGCAAGTTTGTCGAGCTCACCTACAAGGTGACCGACAGGAAGTCGGGGCATGTTCTCACCCGGGTCGAATTCCCCCTGGGCTATGTTCACGGGCACAACGAGATCCTGGCGCCTTCCGTCCACAAGGAGCTCGAGGGCAGGTCCGCCGGCGACGTCATCGAGGTGCCGATCGACGGCAATCAGATCTTCGGCCCCAGAGACGAGTCGCTGGTCTTTACCGATCAGATCGAGAACGTTCCCGTGGAGTACCGGCAAATCGGCACTTCCATCCTCATGGAAAACGACAAGGGGCAGACCCGCAGCTTTCTCGTGACGCGGATCGACGACAGGACGCTGACGGTCGACGGCAACAATCCGCTTTGTGGCCGGGAGGTCGTCTTTACGCTCGAGATACTGACCGTGCGCGACGCGACGGATGAAGAAACGAGAGCGGGCCAGGCGATCGTCGCGGGCGCGGCCATCGACCCGTCGCTCATGAGACCTTTACAATCCTGACTGCACGGCAGAGAGGTGAATGATGAGCGAGGAGAAGAAACCCACCCCCACCAAGGTTCCTGACGGCCATGCGCGGTTCGTGACGACGCGCCAGTTGCCAGCGACCGAAAAGGGGTTTGTCGGTTACGAAACCGTCTGGGAACCGTTCCAGAAGGAAGCCGAGTACAAGACGCCGAAGCAGCCGTAGGCGTTCCGAAGCGGCGAGTGGACGATGGAGAAGGCGCCCGTCCACCACATCATCGACTGACGGACGGGTATTACGCGGTCAGCCGTCTGTACAGGTCGGCGAGCTTGAGCGGCAGGCGCGCCACGTCGGCGACCACGGTGTAGTTTACCGCGCCGTACATGCGCGGCAGGTACTCGCCCGCCTGGCGGTCGATGGTGATGCAGAACGGGTGGATGCCGGCGCGCTTGGCCTCGATCAGCGCCTGGCGCGTGTCCTCGATGCCGTATTCGCCGCGGTAGCCGTCGGAGAAGTCGTCCGGCTTGCCATCCGACAGCGTCACCAGCAGGCGCGTGCGCGCCTCCTCGGCCGCCAGGATTCCCGTGAGGTGCCTGATCGCGGCGCCCATGCGCGTGTAGTCGAGCGGCTGGATGCCGGCGATCCTCTGGCGCACCAGCTCGTCGTAGGGCTCGTCGAAGCGCTTGACGCGGTACACCTCGCAGCGCTTGTGCGTGATGCCAGAGAAGCCGTAGACGGCGTAGCGGTCGCCGAGCACCTCGAGCGCCTCGCACAGCAGCACCAGCGCCTCGCGCTCGCAGTCGTTGATCCACCCCTTGGTCGAACCCGACATGTCCACCGTGAACAGCACCGCCATGTCGCGCTCGTGGCGCGCGCGGCGCACGAAGGTGCGCTCCGAGAGCTCGCCGCCGGCGGCCAGCTCGGCGCGCGCGCGCACCAGCGCGTCGAGGTCGATGTCGTCGCCGTAGGGCTCGCCGCGCAGGCGCTTGTCCTCGCCGCGCAGCGCCTCGAACGAGCGCCGCAGCGCGCGCACCTGCGCGCGGTAGCGCTCAAGCGTGCGTTGCGCGAACGAGGGATCGCCGGGATGGACGTCGCGCTCGCGCAGCACGCACCATTGCTTGCGGTAATGCTGGCGCCGGTAGTCCCACTCGTCGTACAGGCGCGCGCCCGCCTCGGCGGCCTCGGCCTCCTCGCCCGCCTCGGGCGGCTCGCCGCCGCCGGCGCGGTAGCCGGCCTCGCCCGCCGGCTCGAGGTAGTCCTCGGGGATCTCGCCCAGGTCCTGCATGATCGACTCGACCAGGCTCGCCACCTCGGGCGGCGGCGCGAGCGGCCGACCGTCGAACATCAGCGCGACCTCGGCGTTCATGTCGGCCTTCTCGTCGCACGCGACCTCGAGCGCCACGGCGGGCGCATCGGCGCGCACCTCCTCCGGCTGCAGCCCGGCGAGCGCGCGGCGCAGCGCGCCCTTTTCGCGCTCGATGCGCTCGGCGCGCGCGGCGAGCGCGCGCTCGGGATCGAGCGCGCCGACGAACGGCCAGGACGGCGCCCGCGCCGACGGCGGCAGACGGGCGAGCTCCGCCAGGCTGTCGGCCGCGCTCGCTCCGGGCGCGCGCAGGCGCGCCACGGCGGCGTCGAATTCCGCGCCCGGCGCCGGCTGCGCCAGCGCCAGGTAGTCGCGGTACAGCCCGGGCAGCGAGTGCTCGAGCTTGGCGGCGAGCCGCAGCGTCTCGAGGAACGCGAGCAGCGCCAGCTCGCGCGGCGCGCGCGGATAGGCTCCCGCATCGAGGTTGAAGGTGCCGAAGCGTGCCTGCGCCCAGAGCAATGCGGCGCACAGCTTGTAGACGCGGAAGTTGTCTTCGCGGGCCTCGAAGAGCGCCACCTGCGCCGGCAGGTAGACGCTCGCCGTGTCGGTCCACGTCGTCTCGGCGGTCTCGAACCGCAGCCTGCGGCCCGAGAGCCCGGCGATGAACGGCTCGAGCACGCGCGCCACCTCCTCGAACGCGATTCCGCGTCCGCGCGCGCGCGGGCGCGCGGCGTAGGCCGCGAGGTCCTTGAGCTCGGCGCTGGCGCGGTACAGCCCCTCGCGGTCGTAGACGTCCATCGCCGCGAGCAGCCAGCGCTCGGCGCCGGCGGTGCCGAGCTCGGCCACCGCGCGCGGAGCGAGCGCGGCGAACTGGTAGGCGAGCTCGGGGCTGGATTTCGCGGTGACGGCGACCCAGTGCAGGGCGAAGTCCTGCATGGCGCGCGGCCCGGCGGCGAGCGCCTGCGCGATGCCGGCGGCGGTGCGCCGCGACGACAGCACCGCGCCGATCAGCTCCTCGAAGCGTTCCTCCAGGACCGCCGCGGCGAGCGGCGCCTCAGAAGACTGCGCTGACCAGCTCATTCACGGCGGCGACCATGTCGCGCTCGTCGGTGAGCGCCAGCGCGATCGCGCCGGCGCAGGCGGCGCGCGGCGCGACGCCCTGCGCGATCAGCTTGCCTGCGTGCACCAGGAGGCGCGTCGAGGCGCCTTCGTCCAGGCCATTGCCCTTGAGGTTGCGCGTCATGTGCGCGAGGCGCACCAGCCGCTCGGCCGTCGAGGCGTCGACGCCGCTTTCGCGCGCCACGATCGCGGCCTCGACGTCGGCGGCGGGGTAGTCGAAGTCGATGGCGACGAAGCGCTGGCGCGTGGAGTGCTTGAGCTCCTTCAGCACGCTCTGGTAGCCCGGGTTGTAGGAGATCGCCAGCATGAACTCGGGCGGCGCCTTGAGCACCTCGCCGCGCTTCTCGATGAACAGCGTCCTGCGGTCGTCCGCGAGCGGGTGGATCACCACCGTGGTGTCCTTGCGCGCCTCGACGATCTCGTCGAGGTACAGGAGCGCGCCGATGCGCACCGCGTGCGTCATCGGCCCGTCGACCCACACGGTCTCGTCCGCGGTCACCAGGTAGCGCCCCACCAGGTCGGCGGCGGTCAGATCGTCGTGGCACGACACCGTGACCAGGGGCCGGCCGAGGCGCCAGGCCATGTACTCCATGAAGCGCGTCTTGCCGCAGCCGGTGGGGCCCTTGAGCAGCACCGGCACGCGGTTGCGCCAGGCGGCCTCGAACAGCTCCACCTCGCCGTGCAGCGGGCGGTAGAACGGCTCGCGCGCGATCATCAGCGCCGCGGCGTCGGCCGCATGCGGTGCGTTCACCAGCCCTGCTCCTTGAGCGAGTCGTACATCTGGTCCTGCTGCTCGGCGAGCTGCGCCGCTTTCTCCCGCGCCGCGCGCTCCAGACGCTCGCGGTAGGCGCGCCTGCGCTGCTCGACGTCGAACACCATGCCGAACTTCTCCGACAGCACGAAGCGGCGAAAGCCGTCGAGGTCGTAGCTGGCGAGGAAGAACAGCTCGAAGCTGCGCTCGGGCGGCTTGCCCACCGTTGGGCCCGAGGAGCGCTCCTTCAGCACGATGTCGCGCCAAGCGCGGTTCGCCTCGTCGTACGCGACGATGCCCTGCTCCGCGCGGTACTCGGCGATGGTCTGCTCGTGCGGCTCGTCGTGCCTTCCTTGCGCGCAAGCTTCAGCCCCGGCATGCCCTGCCCATCCATCTTGTAGTCAACCGTGTAGCGGTCGATCGCCTCGCGCGTGCTGATGCCGAAATGACGCGCCAGGCGCACCACGTCCCACGGCGTGAGCAGGATGTCGGCGTTCTCGCAGCACTTGTTGAAGCAGGCGATGCCCTTGTGGCAGTGGAAGCGGAACTTGTCCTTTTCCCACAGCTGCACCGGCACCACAGGCGTGGAGGGCAGCATCTCGACGCGGAATTCGCTTTCCTGCGACATCGTCGGGGCTATTGAGCGAAAGATGGTGAGAAACGACCCGTCATCTTAGCGCAAGCCCCGGCGAAATCGGCTCATGGTAGATTCGTTTTCGTAGCCATCATCCCGAGCTTCCCCTCTGAATCCGCAAAGCCATTCGTCGGCGATCGGCTCGCTGCCCGAAGAGCGCCGCATCTGGCTGCTGTTGCTGGGATTCACGCTGCTGCGATTGCTGCTGGCGGCGATCCTGCCGCTTTCGCCGCAGGAGGCCTACTACTGGAGCTGGAGCCGGGACCTGGCATGGTCGTACTTCGACCATCCGCCGCTCGCCGCCTACAGCATCCGCCTCACCACCGCCGTCCTTGGCCAGACCGTGTTCGGCATCAAGGCGTCGGCCGTGCTCTGGTCGCTCGCGCTGAACCTGATCTGGCTGCGGCTGATCATGGACATGTTCGCCGACCGCAGGCTGGCGTTCTGGTCGCTCGTCGCGCTGAACGTCACCGTGGTCTACGAGGTGTACGGCGTGGTCATCGCGCCCGATGCGCCGCTGCTCGTGGCCTGGGCGGGGACCATCTGGGCCGTGTGGCGCCTCAGCCAAAGCGGCGAGCGCCGCTGGTGGTACGTGGCGGGCGCGTTTCTCGGCATGGCATGCCTGGCGAAGTACCCCGCCGCGCTGCTCGGGCCGGTGGTGCTGCTGTACCTGCTGGTCTCGCCGCGCCAGCGCCGCTGGCTGGCGACGCCGCACCCGTACCTCGCGTGCCTGGTGGCGCTCGCCGTATTCACGCCCGTGCTGGTATGGAACGCCCAGCACGACTGGGCGTCGTTCGCCTTCCAGACCAGCCGCCGCGCCGCGGGCATGGTCCAGTGGCGGCCGAGGTACCTCGCCGAGCTGATCGCCTCGCAGCTGCTCATGGCGACGCCGTACCTGCTGGTCGTCTCGCTCGCGACTCTGCTGCGCGGCTGGCGTGAGCGCCGGCAGGTCGCGGCCGACGACCGCGCGCTGCTGTTGCTGATCGCGGGGGCAGTGCCGCTCGTGATCTTCACCGCGGCGAGCCTGCGCTCGCTGGTGAAGATGAACTGGCCCGCGCCGGCCTACTGGCCCCTGATCATCCTCGGGGTGTGGTGGATCCTGCGCGAGCGCGGCGTCGACCGGCGCTTCACGGTCGGCCTGGGCTCCTCCGCCGCCCTGCTCGTCGCGGCGGTGGCGTTGATCGCCATCCCGAACCTGCCGCTCGGCGATGCGAACCTGTGGAGCGGCTGGAGGGAGGCCGGCGCCCGCGTGGCGCAATTGCAGGCTTCGCTGCGGGCGAGAGGCGAGCACGCGTTCGTGTTTTCGCCGAGCTACAAGATCAGCTCGATGCTCAAGTTCTACCTGCCGGGGCAGCCGCGCGTCTACTCGCAGGACATCTTCGGCGAGCCTGCACTGCAGTTCGACTTCATGCCGCTCGAGCGCGATCTGAAGGGCGCAACCGGCATCCTGGTGGCCGACGACCGGCGCGAGTCGAAGGTTCCGCGCGAGCTGATCGAGCCGTACTTCGACTCCATCGAGCTCGCCGGGTCCCTCGAGATCACGGGCTTCGGCAGGCACGTGCGACGCATCGACATCTACCTGTGCAGGAACTACCGCGGCCACCCGCGCGCCGCCCGCCTCAGGGCTTCGCCCTGACGTGGCGCTTGCGGAACACCACGAATTTCGCCGCAAGATAATTGAGTAGGGTGCCGGCGGCGATGCCGCCGAGCGCCGCGCCCTGCGGCAGCAACCGCGGAAACCACGCCAGCAGCGCCAGCGTGACGGCGTAGTTCACCAGCGCGCCGAGCGCGACGGAGGCCACGTAGTGCGCGAACTGGCGCACGATCGGGAAGTGCCGGGCGTGCGAGAACGTGAAGCGGCGGTTGAGCAGGAAATTCGACGCGATCGACACGCAGATGGCGAACGCGACCGCAACCGGGCGCGGCATGCCGGCGGCGAGGCCGAGCGTGAGCGCCGCGAGATTGACCACCACCCCGCTCGCGCCCACCGCCGCGAACTGCACGATCTCCGCGAAGTGATGGAAGGAATGCATGTAGAGCCGGCGCAGGTGCCGGATGTACCTGAGCTGCTCGGCGAAGGTCAGCTTGCTCTCGCCGTGGATGCGGTCCTCGAAGCGGATAGGGACCTCGGCCACGTTCCTGCAGCCGCACTTGACGAGCAGCTCGAGCCCGATCTTGTAGCCGACCGGGTTGAGATCCTCGGCCGCCTCGAAGGTGCTCCGGCGCAGCGCGAAGAACCCGCTCATCGGATCCTTGATGCGCGTGAAGGGTCGCGCGAGCAGCGTCGCGACGCGGCTGTTCAACCACCGGAAGAGACCCCAGCCCGCACCGGTCGAGCCGCCCGCGACGTAGCGCGAGCCGAACGCCATGTCGGCGCCTGCGGCGAGGCCGCGCACCAGATCGGGAATGCGCTCAGGCGGGTGGCTGAGGTCCGCGTCCATGACGACGATGACCTCGTGCGTCGTCTGCTCGATGCCGTGGATCGCCGCCGTGCTCAGGCCGCGCTCGCCCCGGCGGACGATGAGGCGGACCCAGTCTTCGCCAGCCTCGCGCACCGCTTCGTCGATGCCGTCGCGGCTGTCGTCGTCGACGAAGGTGACGAACAGCGACAGTCCGGAATCCTTTCGCACCTGCCGCAGCCGCGCGATCAGCGGCCGGACGTTCTCCGCCTCGCGGAAAGTCGGGATGATGACGTCTACGCGCGTGTCGGCCAATTTCGTTCCAAGCTGGATCCCTTCCCCGGGGCGCATTCTGCGCGCCGGCTCAGGAACGGCGCAACCGATACAGCGCGTAGTTCCAGCCGAGCGCCACCGCGAGCGCGACGAGCAGCGCCGGCGCCGCGCTCATGCGCGCCGCCGCGAGGTGCAGCACCGCGAGCGCCACGCCGAAGCCCACCAGCCCCTTCAGCCCGCTCACCAGCACCGATGCCGTGAACGGTCCGCCGCAGCGCGGCTGCAGGATCACCACCAGGCAGGTGAATACGACCGGGTAGGTGGCGAGCACCCCGGTCACCGAGGGTCCGAAGGCGTTGCCCGCGATCGTCGTGGCGACCACCACGCCCGCCACCAGCACGGCGCGCAGCGCGAGGTCGTAGCGCGCGCGCGGCACGGGCGGCGCCTCCACGGCGACGGCGAAGCGCCGCAGAGCGCGGATCGCCAGCGCGAAGCTGGCGCCAAACAGCGCGCAGGCCTCGACGAAGCTCCAGTCGCGCGCCTGCAGCGCGAGCGCCACCGCGACCCAGCCGAGCGTGGCAAGCGCGAGCGACGCCGGCGTCGAGAAGCGCTGCGCGGCGCAGGCGTGCGCCGCGACGAACGCGACGATCGCCGCGGTGCTCGCGACGCTCATGCGCGCGCTGTCCGCGATGAACGGCGCCCCGTGATCGATCGCCAGGAAGACGTAGACCGGCCCGGTCGATATGGGCAGCGTGGCGATCATCGCGCCGATGAACGGGCCGGCGCGCTCGGCAGCGCGCGACGCGGCGACGACGATGGCTACCGCCGCGGCGATCTTCGCGGCGAGAAGCAAGCCGCCCAGTTCCTTCTCCCTGCAGAGTGCTCGAACGCGGGCAGTATACTCACGCCGTGCTGCTACGCGTTCTGCAACGGCTCCTCAAGCCGCAGGTCTCGGCGACGGATGCCGCCGTGGGCTTCGCGCGCTGGCGCGCCGGCGATCTGCGAGGCGCCGAAGCGGCGTTCCGCGCGGTGCTGAAGCGCAACGCGGTGGACGCGGAGGCGCTGCACGGTCTGGGCTCGTTGCTGGTGGCGCAAACGCGCCTCGACGAGGGCATCGAAGCGCTGCGGCAGGCGGTCGAAGCGCGCCCGCGCGAGGTCGGCTACAGGCTGGCCCTCGGCAGCGCGCTGACGCGCGGCAAGCAGATGTCCGACGCGGTGGCGCAGTTCATGGCCGCGACGGAGATGGCGCCGGAGCAGCCCGAGCTAGAAGCGCGGGTGCTCAAGCCGCTGCTCGACATCTGCGACTGGGACCGGGTGGACGCGTCGCTTGCCCGGCTGGAGCACCTGGCGCAGAGCGAGCCGGCGGAGCGCTGGACGCGCCGCGTGCATCCCTGGGTCGCGCTTGCGCTGCCGATGCCGGCCGCGATGCGCCACGAGATCTCGCGCCAGCACGCGCTGCGCATCGCCGCGCGCGCGGCGGCGATGCCAGCGCCGCGGCGCAAGCCGCGCGAACGCGGCCGCCGGCTGCGCATCGGCTACGTCTCGGCGGACCTGCGCAACCACCCGGTGGCGCAGCTCGCCGCGGGGCTGTTCGAGCGGCACGACCGCGCGCGCTTCGAGGTCACCGCCTATTCGGTGCTGGGCGACGACGGCAGCGACCACCGCAAGCGGCTGCGCGCCGCCTTCGAGCGCTTCGTCGACGCCGAGGACCTCGCGCCCGCGGCGCTGGCGCAACGCATCGCCGACGACGGCATCGACATCGCGGTCGACCTGACCGGCTATACGGGACGGGCGCCCACCGAGGTGTTCGCGCTGCGGCCCGCGCCGCTGCAGGTCGGCTATCTCGGCTTTCCGGGGCCGATGCAGGCGCGCTTCATCGACTACCTGATCGCCGACGCCGTGGTCGTGCCCGTCTCCGAGCTCGATTCGATCACCGAGGCCGTGGTGCACATGCCGGGCAGCTACCAGGCGAACGACGATCGCCAGCCGACCGCGCAAGCCACCCCGACGCGCGTGCAGGCCGGGCTGCCGGAGACGGGGTTCGTGTTCTGCTGCTTCAACCAGAACTACAAGATCGAGCGCAGCGTGTTCGCCGCCTGGATGCACATGCTCGCCGCGGTGCCCGGCTCGGTACTGTGGCTGTTCCAGAGCAACACCGAGGCCGAGCCCAACCTGCGCGCCGCCGCGGCCGCGCAGGGCATCGACCCCGCGCGCCTGGTGTTCGCGCGCTGGGCGCGGCGCCCCGAGCATCTGGCGCGGCAGCGCCTGGCCGACCTGTTCCTCGACACGCACACCTGCAACGCGCACACCACCGGCAGCGACGCTCTGTGGGCCGGCGTGCCGCTGCTCACCTGGCCTTCCGACGCCTTCGCCGGTCGGGTGGCGGCCAGCCTGCTCACCGCGATCGGCCTGCCCGAGCTCATAGCCCCGAGCCTTGCCGACTACGAGCGCCTGGCGATCGAGCTGGCGCGCGACGGCGCGCGCCTCGGCGCGCTGCGCGCGCGGCTGGCGGCGAACCGCCTGACGCAACCGCTGTTCCGCACCGAGGATTTCACGCGCTGCCTGGAGCGCGCCTACGAGCGCATGTGGGCGCGCCACGAGGCGGGCGAGCCGCCGCGTCATTTCGTCGCCGGCTAGCCTCGGGCGGATTCAGTACCCGCTACGCCGCTCGTCGCCGCCTGCCAGCGCGGCGTCGGAGGTGTAGCGGTACGGTCGCTCCGTCGGGCGGTGGCCGACGATGAAGCCCCAGGTAAGCCAGTAGCGCGGCGGGTTGTAGAGCGCCGCGGCGGTCGCCGGCGCGAAGAACCGGTCGCCGGCGAGATCGGAGCGCACGAAAAAGGCGTTGCTGCCGCTGACGTTGGTTCCGACCAGCCGGTAGCCGAGGCGCGCGCCGAGCCCCGCCAGCGCCTGCAGCGAGGCGCCCATGTAATCGGTGCCGTCCCACGCGTGCTGCGGATCGTAGCGGATCACCATGTCCATCGGCGGCGGAAACTTGGCGTTGTACTCGATCACCACCACGCGCGGGCGCACCGCCCGGATCGCGGCGAGCACGTGATAGTCGTTGCCGTCGATATCGATGCTCAGCAGATCGAGCTCGGCGGCGCGCGCGACGCGCGCGCCGCCGATGAGCGCGTCGATATTCTCGGCGGTCACCATCGACTGCACCAGCTCGAGCGCGCCGGCATCGATCTGCCCGCCGAAGCTGCGTCGGATCTTCTCGCAGTACGCCGCGCCGGCCTCGATCCACAGCCCGTGCCAGCCCTCGAGCAGCAGCTTGAGCGTGTTGTTCTCGCGGCCGTCGGTGACGCCGAACTCGACGAAGCTGCGCGATGCCGTGCCGATGCGGCGGAAGATCTCTTCCAGGATGCCGTCCTCGTCGTTCTGCGAGTACACCTTGCGCCCGTGGCGCTCGAGCCGCCGCGGGTCGGCGTAGCGCTCGTCGGCGAGGATCTCGCGCAACGCGCGCTCGCATTGCAGCGGCAGGTCGGCCTTCGCGAGCGCGTTCAGGTTGCCGAGACGCAGCTCGAGCACCGCCAGCCGCTCGCCGAGCGCGCGCAGCTCGCCGACGATCTGCTCGCCCTCGCGCGCGCCCGGCTGCGGCGATGCGGCATTCCGCCCCGCGCGCAAGCTGCGCCATAGTCCGCCGAACAAGCTCACCTGCGATCCTCCTCGACCCGGGCGATGCGAAAGTCGATCGCGCCCATGCCGCGCGCCCGGGGGGGCATTGTGCCCATCGCCGCGCCCGGGTCGCAATGCTCCCTTCGTCGCACGGCCTGAATCCCGCCCTACGCGCCGCCGAGGCCGCCCGGCTTTTCGGCGCTGGCCAGATGCCCGCGATACCAGGCGTGGACCGGGTCGCGCGCGGCCTGGTAGCCGCGCGCGACGATCTCGTCGATGCGCTCGAAGGCGAGCAGGCGCAGGTCGGCGAGCGGGATGCGCATGTACAGGCTCGCCGCCTCCATCAGGCGCCGCTCGCGGGCCCAGTAGACGCTCGCGACGAGCGAGCTGCGTGTCAGCAGGCTCATGATGGTTGGCATCTCGCGCGCGGTGGCGCGATCGGTGATCCTCTGCCAGAGCACGCGCCACCCGGAGACCTCCGGACCGAAGTTCGCCGGCGCCCGCATCTCGACCTCCGCGCTGACGTCGACGGCGAGCACGGCGCCGATCTCGGGCTTCGCCGCCATGACGTCGATCGGCAGGTTGTTCACCAGCCCGCCATCGACGTGCAGGTCCGCGCCCAGGCTCACGGGCGGCAGAATTCCCGGCAGCGCGATGCTGGCCCGGATCGCGCGTAACAGCGGGCCTCGCTCGTGCACGCCCTGCGCGGCGCGCGACAGGTTGGTCGACACGCACAGGTAGGGGAGCGGCAGGTCCTCGATCGCGGCCGTGCCGAAGACGCGCTCGAGCTTGGCGCGGATCCTTCGCCCGGCGAGCAGCGCGACGAGCGGCAGGGTCGGGTCCCTGAGCGAGGAGAAGTGCTCCTTGCACTGCGCCAGCGCCTGATCGGCCGAAAGGCGCTGGGCGGCGAGCGCGGCGATGATCGCGCCGACGCTCGTTCCGCCCACCCAGTCGAGCGGAACGCCGGCCTCGGCGAGCGCGCGCAGCACGCCCAGATGGGCGAAGCCGCGCGCGCCGCCGCCTCCGAGCACCAGCGCGATCCCCGCGCCGCTGAGGCAGCGCGCCAGGCGCGCGTAGTCGTCCGCGCGGTCCGCGCTCAGGTGGTAATGGCGATCGACCTCACGCGGCTCGAGAAAGGCGGCCGTGTTGCCCGGCGCGGCCGCGCCGGCGGCGCGCAGCAGGACGAGGCTGCGCCGCGGCGCGCGCGAGCCCCGCCAGCGCGCGGCGAGATCGCGCTCGAGGTCCCCGGGCCGCGGGCTGCCGCGGGCGTCGGCGACGAACAGCACGTGATCGGCCTGGCGCACCGCACGCTCGGTCCAGCCGGAGAGCGTCTCTTCTGCCTCGTACAGCACGAAGCGGTGCGCGAGCTCCTGCTCGTTGAGCCACTGCACGAGCCGCGAAGCCCCCGCGCCGTGCGCCGCCCCGCGGGCGACCCCGTCGCGGCCGAGCGCGCGGTCGACGCACCCGGCATCGAGGTGCAGCGTGGCGCCGTGCGCGGCAAGCGCTGCGGCGAGGCGCCGCGCGAACTCCGCGCCGTGGGCGCCTGCGCCCGCGGGCACGATGGCGAGCGTGCGCACCACCGCGTTGGCGCGTCCCGCGGGCGCGCTCAGCCGACGCAGACGCTCGGCCAGCAGGTCGCTGATGCGCCGCAGGACCCGCGGGTGCCGCTCGATCAGGCGCTCGAACGCCGCGGCCGGCAGCCGCGCCAGCAGCGAATCGCGCACGGCGAACACCGTGGCCGAGCGTCGCTCGGCGGAGAGCAGCGCCATCTCTCCGAGCGTCTCGCCCGGGCCGACTTCGTTCAGCGCGCGCTCGCCCGCGGTGTCGTCGACCACTCGCAGGCGCCCGCTCACGACGATGTAGGCCGCATCCCCCGCGTCGCCGCGCCGGAACAGCAGCTTGCCGCTCGGCAACGACACCCAGTCGGCTTCCGCTTCGAGCTCGGCGAGCGCCGCAGGGTCGGCCGACTCGAACAGGCCGGACAGGTGCGACGCCAGCTGCGCATGCCAGAACTCCCGCCACTCGGGGTCGGCGGCGCCCGCCAGCGGGGTACCGCACTCGCCGCACAGACCCGCGTCGGCTGGATTTTCTCGACCGCAATGACTACAGCGCATGGGCCCTCTTCAGGCGACCGCCGGCGAGGCGCAGCAGATGATACTCCGTCGCCTCGCCGTTCCCGCGCACGCCGGGCGCGCGCCGCGGGGCGCTAGAATCGGCGCCAAGGATGAACAACCCATCGCACACCACGGCGCCGGGCCTCGATCCCGGCTGCACGATGGGCGAGCTGATCGTGCGCGCGATCAGGCGCGGCGGCGAGCGCATCGCTTTCGTGCTCGACGGGCAGCAGCTCAGCTACCGCGCCTTCGGCGACATGCTGAGCCGCATGGTGCAAGCGCTCGAGGCGCGCGGCGTCAAGCGCGGCGACGCCATCGCAGTGCTGTCGTCGAACCGCCCCGAGGCGTTCCTCGTCACCGCCGCCGGCTACCTGATGGGCTTGCGCGCCACGTGGATGCACCCGCTCGCCTCGGAAGATGACCACGCCTACCTGCTCGAGGACTCGGGCGTGCGCTTCCTGTTCGTCGACCCGGGCGCGTTCGCCGCGCGCGCCGAGGCGCTGCGGGCACGCGTTGCGGGCCTCGCCACGCTCTGGGGCCTGGGACCGAACGACTTCGGCGAGGATATCCTCGCAACTCTCGACGCCTATGCGCCCGTGCCTCTCGAATCGACAGCGTCGGCCGAGGACGTCTGCACCCTGATCTACACCGGGGGCACCACCGGCCGGCCGAAGGGCGTCATCCATACGCACCGCGTCCAGGTGGCGATGGTGATGACCGAGCTCGCCGAATGGGACTGGCCACGCGAGGTGCGGCTGCTGGCGATGACGCCGATTACCCATGCGGCCGGCGCGATGATCGTCGCCGTGATGCAGAAGTGCGGCACCTTCGTCATGGCGAAGGGCTTCGAACCGCAGCGTTTCTTCGATCTGGTCGAGAAGCACCGCATCACCTGCACCTTTCTGGTGCCGACCATGATCTACGTTCTGCTCGACCACCGCGGGATCGCGGCGGCGGACCTCTCAAGCCTGGAGCTCGTCATCTACGGCGCCTCGCCGATGTCGCCCGCGCGCCTCGCCGAGGGCATGCGGCGGCTCGGCCCCGTGTTCATGCAGCTCTACGGCCAGTCGGAGGCGCCCAATTGTGTCACCGTGCTGCACACCACCGAGCACGACCCCGAGCGCCATCCCGAACGGCTCGCCTCGTGCGGCACGCCGGTCGGCTGGAGCGTCGTGCGGCTGCTCGACGACGCCGGCCACGAGGTGCCGGTGGGCGAGATCGGCGAGATCTGCGTGCGCGGGCCGCTGGTGATGCAGGGCTACTGGAACAAGCCCGAGGAAACCGCCAAGGCGCTGCGCCACGGCTGGCTGTACACCGGCGACATGGCGCGGCGCGACGCCGACGGCTTCATCTACATCGTCGACCGCTCGAAGGACATGATCATCAGCGGCGGCTTCAACGTCTTCCCGCGCGAGGTCGAGGACGTGCTCACGCGCCACCCGGCGGTCGCCGCGGCGGCGGTGATCGGCGTGCCCGACGCGAAATGGGGCGAAGCCGTCAAGGCGGTGGTGGTGCTCAAGCCCGGCGCGCGCGCGCACCCCGAGGAGCTGATCGCGCTGGTGCGCGAGCACAAAGGCCCGGTGCAGGCGCCGAAGTCGGTCGACTTCGTCGACGCGCTGCCGGTCACCGGGCTGGGAAAGCCCGACAAGAAGGCGCTGCGCGCGAAGTACTGGGCGGGCCAGGCGCGCGGCGTAGCCTGAAAACAAGAGCCCCCGCGCGGTTTTCCGGGCGGGGGGTCGGTGTGCTAAGAGAATCGGAAATGGCGCGTCCGCTGCTAGCCCGGCATGATCCGGAGCGACGAAACATCCTTCCAGGTAATTGGCGTGAGGACCCTGAAGACCTTTTCGACCTGTTCCTGCTGCTGCAGAAATTCGCGCAGCCGCGCTTCGGTCTCGGGTTCGGCGCTCTGACCGATCAGCAGCCCGTTGATCTCGATCGCGATGCCAGCTGCCACCAGGATCAGCACTGCACCGATCGACATCGAGCCAAGCGCATCCCAGACCGGATTGCCGGTACGCATCGCTGCCAGGATCGCGACCAGCGCCATAGGGTTCTATTTCCTTGGACCTTTCTCACCTCCCTGAGGCAAGCGCACAGCGACACGGTCTCGGCGACGAGCGCGAACAGCAGGATGTCGACTGCCACCCAGGTGTTGACGTTCACGCAGAATTGACCTACCTGGCGGAATGACCCGCCAGCTTGACTTCCACCTTCTCGCTCGCGTCGAGCGAGGCGTAATACTTGCGCAGCACCGCGAGCACTTCGGCGCGGCTGAATTCGGCCGGCACCTCCGCGCCCTCCGAGAGCCACTTGCGCAGCTTGGTGCCGGAGACGAGCAGCCGGTCGGCGTCGTCGTGCGGGCAGGTGCGCGCCGAGGCCATGCCGCCGCACTTGTAGCACCAGAACGTCCAGTCGATCTTCAGCGGCTGCGTCTCGAGCGCGTCTTTCGGAATCTCGTCGAAGATGTGGTGCGCGTCGAACGGCCCGTAGTAGCTGCCCACGCCGGCGTGGTCGCGCCCGACGATCTGGTGCGAGCAGCCGTAGTTCTGGCGGAAAAGCGCGTGCAGCAGCGCCTCGCGCGGCCCGGCGTAGCGCATGTCGAGCGGATAGCCCGCCTGCACCACCGTATTCGGGATGGAAAAATTTCTCCACCAGCACCGCGATCGCCGCCGTGCGCACGTCGGCCGGAATGTCGCCCGGCTTGAGGTTGCCGAGCAGCGAATGCACCAGCACGCCGTCGCACACCTCGATCGCGACCTTCGCCAGGTACTCGTGCGAGCGGTGCATCGGATTGCGCGTCTGGAAGGCCGCCACCTTGGACCAGCCCAGGCGCTCGAACTCGGCGCGCGTCTCCGCCGGCGTCATGAACAGCGCGCCGTAGCGCGCCTTGAAGCCGCCGTCGGACAGCACCCTGATGGCCCCCGCCAGGTTCACCTCGCCCTGCGCCATCACCATCTGCACGCCGGGATGCTCCTTGTCGGTGGTGCGGAACACCGACACGCACTCGTGCTCCTTGTCTATCGAGTACTTCTCGCTCAGCGTCATCACGGCGAGCGGCGCGCCGTCGTCCGGATCGATGAGCGCGACGTCGGCGCCGACCTTGAGCTTGTCGGCCGCCGGTTTGTCGAGCGACAGAGTGATCGGGATGGGCCAGAACAGTCCGTTGGCCATGCGCATGCCGTCGCATACGCCTTCCCAGTCCGCGCGCGTCATGAACCCCTCGAGCGGCGTGAAACCGCCGATCCCGAGCATGATGAGATCGCCCTTCTCGCGCGAGCTGACGCGCACGGCCGGCAGCGACCGGGCGCGCGTGCGTTCCGCGGCGAGGGCTTCTCCTGTGAGAACGAGGGGCTTCAGCGCCCCTCCTCCGTGCGGCCTGACCAGGCCGGGCATAGCGTGTTTCCCCGTTGGTAGCGCACTATTCTCGGCACCCCGCCGCGGCGGGGCAACACCGATGTTTTGATTTCCCGATAAGGGTCCCTGATTCAGCGACTTGCTACACTTGCGGCGCTACGCTGCCAGGACAGATGGCCAATACTCGCCCCGAAACCGCGCCGACGCTCAGCCGCTGGCTGTTCTGCGTCGCCAACCTACCGACGGCGGATCCCGAGGCGCGCATGCGCGTGCTGCGCACCCTCGAGGCGCTCGGCGCGGCGCTGCTGCGCGAGGGCGTCTACGCGCTGCCCGACACGCCCGCCACCCGCCGGGCGCTCAAGCCGCTGGTCGACTACATCGCCAAGGGCGGCACCATGGTTCACCTGCTCGAGGTGGTGTCCAGCTCGCAGGCTCAGGACAAGGCGTTCCGGCGCCTGTTCGACCGCACGGCGCGCTACGTCGAGCTGATCAAGGTCGTCGAAAGCCTGAAGGTCGGCTTCGGCATCTCGGATCCCGGCGCCATCGCACGCGTGTTGAACAAGCAGCGCCGCGAATTCGAGAGCATCGGCGCGCTCGACTTCTTCCCCAACGAGACGCGAGAACGCGCCGGCAAGCTGCTCGCCGAGGCCGAGACCGCGGTCAACCGGATGCTGTTCCCGTCGCACGAGCGCGCCGGCCTCGATGCGGGCGAGACGCTGGTGAAGCGCGTCTGGGCGACGCGCAAGCCGCTGTGGGCCGACCGCCTGGCCTGCGCCTGGCTGATACGGCGCTTCGTCGACCCCGAGGGACGGGTCGCCTGGCTCGACAAGGGACAGCCGGCGCCCTACAGGGCGATCGGCTTCGCCTACGAGGGCGCGCAGTTCCACAACAGCGCGACCCGCGTGACCTACGAAGAGATGCTCGAGCAACTGGGCCTCGCCGGCAACCACGCGCTCGCCAGAATCGGCGGCATCGTCCATTTTCTCGAGGTCCAGCAGGCGCCGGTGCCCGAGGCCGCGGGCGTGCAGACGCTGCTGCAGGGTGCGCGGCGCCGCGCCGCCGGCGAGGACGAGCTGCTGCGCGAGGCGGAAAAGACCTTCGACCTGCTGTACGACGCGTTCTACGAGCCCGCGGGGCGCTAGCGCTTCGCCTCGCGCAGCTCCCGCTGGTGCTGCGCCTGCAGCTCGCGCAGCCGCGCGTCGACTACCGAGAGCTGATAGAAGTTGCCGTCGCCCGCGGCGCGCGCGAGCTGCAGCTGCTCGATCGCGGCCGGCAGGCTGCCCTGCAGCACGTAGACTTCGGCCTGCGCCTGGTGCTGCAGCAGCCGCTTGCCGAGCGCCGCATAGGTCTTTGCCTGCAGCACCCACAGGCGCTCGTCGTCCGGGTAGCGCCGCAGCGGCTCCGAGAGCGCGCTGAGCGCATCCTGGTAACGGCGGGCGTCGTGCAGCGCGTCGACGTAGGCGTACACGATCGGCCGCCTGTAGGGATAGCGCGCCAGCGCGTTCTTCAGGATCGTGAGCGCGGCGTCGCGCTCGCCAAGCGCCCGACGCACGCGCGCCGTGAGCGTCTCGATCATCGGGCTCTCCGCGTGCGACGCGCGCAATGCCGCGAGCTGCGCCTCGGCCTCGCGCGGCCGCTCTGCCCGCAGCATCGCCGTGACGAGGCCGTAGCGCGCCGCCGTCTCGTTGGCGTAGCGCCGGTCGCGCACCAGCCCCTGGAAGTACGCCACCGCGTCGAGCGCGTCGCCGCGCTCGGCGCGCAGCTTGGCCTTCACCAGGTAGAACTCGAGGCTGTCCAGATGCTGTCGGTAAGGCAGGTTCGCGGCGCGGTTTTCGGCGTCGGCGATGCGCTCGGGCGTCAGAGGGTGATCGCGCAGATAGGTCGGAAAGCTGCTGTCGTCGCTGATGCGCGTGTAGCGCTGCATCTTCTCGAAAAATTCCGGCATTCCCTCCGGGTCGAAGCCGGCGGCGACGAGCCGCTGGAAGCCGATGCGGTCCGCTTCGCGCTCGAAATCCCGGGTATAGGCGATCTGCGACTGGACATTCACCCCCTGCACGGCGGCCGCTGCGCCAACGGCGAGGTCGGGGCGGGAGCGGCCCAGCAGGATCGCTGCCGCGAGCGCCGCCAGGGTCGGCAGCTGCATCTGCTGCTGCTGGTTCAACTGGCGCGCGATGTGCCGCTGGGTGACGTGCGAAATTTCGTGCGCCAGCACCGAGGCCAGCTCGGACTCGTTGTCGCATGCCGCGAGCAGCCCGGTATTGACGCCGACGAAACCTCCGGGCAGCGCGAAAGCGTTGATCGTGTTGTCGCGGATGCCGAAGAACTCGAAGCGCTCGCTCGCTCCGGGGGGCGCCGACACCAGCCTCTCTCCGAGGGTATCCAGGTAGGCAGTCACCTCGGGATCATCGACGTAGCTCGGGTCCTGATAGCGGATGTCGCGCATGATCTTCTCGCCGATGCTGCGCTCGACCTGCGGCGACAGGGTCGCGTCGGCCGCGCCGCCGAGATCGGGGAGCGTCTGCGCTGCCGCGCGCGCCACGGGATCGGCACACAGCAGCAGGGCGAGCAGCAACGACAGCAGGCGGCGCATGCGTTTATGATAACGGGCGCGCAAGCAAGTTCCATCGAAGTTCCTTACGGGAGAAGGCCTTGGCAGCGAAGCGTGGCCGCAAACTGACGCATTTCGATGCCGGCGGGCGGGCTCACATGGTGGATGTCGGCGCCAAGGCGCGCACGCACCGTGTGGCGATCGCCTCGGGGCGCATCGCGATGAGCCCGGCGACGTTCCGCATGCTGCTCGAGGGCGGCGCGAAAAAGGGCGACGTGCTCGGCGTGGCGCGCATCGCCGCGATCCAGGCCGCCAAGCGCACCGCGGAGCTCATTCCGCTCGCGCACCCGATCGCGATTTCGCGCGTGGCGGTATTTTTCCTGCCCGAAGCGAAGCGCTCGTCGGTCAAGTTGCTCGCGCGGGTGGAGTGCCGTGGCCCCACCGGCGTCGAGATGGAAGCACTGACCGCCGCGGCCGTCGGCCTGCTGACGATTTACGATATGCTCAAGGCGGTCGAGCGCGGCATGACGCTGCACGACCTGCGCCTCGAGGAAAAGCGCGGCGGGAAATCGGGCACCTACCGACGGACGAAATAGTGGAATGAGACATAAGCACATTTGATTTGTGGGGGCTTTCCATAATTCCGGCAATGCATTTAGGATGCATGTGCTGTCTCAGAAGTGCCTGATCAAACCCCGGGCGCCAGACCCGGTCAAATCGAAGGAGGAGTGGATGAACGAAGGACGTAGAGTCGTGCTGCGCAGCGCAGGGGCGACGGGCGTGCTCGCCGCGGCGTTGGCGGCGGGGCTGCTCAAGCCCGAGCGGGTGCTGGCGGCGACGTGGAACGAGAGCGCCTTCAGGGCGAAGACCGCGGCCGACGCGCTCAAGAGCATCGGCGCGGACGACGCCGTGACGAGCAAAGACGTGGTGATCGAAGTGCCGGAAATCGCCGAGAACGGCGCCGTGGTGCCGGTAGAGATCACCAGCCACGTGCCGGGCACCACATCGATCGCCGTGGTGATCGACAAGAACCCGTTCCCGCTCACGAGCAAGTTCGACTTCATGGGGGGCGCGCTGCCCTACGTGAAGGTGAACGTGAAGATGGGGGAATCCTCCAGCATCCGCGCCATCGCGGAGTCAGGCGGCAAGCATTACGTCGCCAGCCGGGAGGTCAAGGTCACGATCGGCGGCTGCGGCGGCTGAGAGGAGAAAGACATGCCAGGTCCAATGAAGATCCGCGCTTCGATCAAAGGCGACTACACCGATATCCGGGTCCTGATGAGCCATCCGATGGAAACCGGCCAGCGCAAGGGCTCGGACGGCAAGCCGATTCCCTCGCATTTCATCCAGAATCTCACTGTCAAGGTGAACGGCAAGACCGTCGTCGAGGGCCAGATCAGCCAGGCGATCTCGCGCAATCCGGTGTTCTCGTTCCGCGTCAAGGGCGGCGCCAAGGGCGACAAGGTCGAGATCGGCTGGACCGACAACAAGGGCGAAAGCAACAAGACCGAAGCGTCAGTCGCCTGACCACGAGAGGAGGGGGAAAGATGCTCGCACTTCGCACAAGTGCCGTGCTGGCCGCGGCTGCGCTCGCCGTCGCGGCGGCGCCGGCCTACGCACAGGACGAAAAGAAGGAAATCGAGAAGTACCAGCAGATGCTCGCAGAAGGCAGCCCGGTCGAGCTGTTCGAGCTCGAGGGCGCCGACCTGTGGAAGAAGAAGCAAGGGACCAAGGACGCGTCGCTCGAGAAGTGCGACCTCGGCATGGGGCCGGGCGTCCTCAAGGGCGCCTACGTCAAGCTGCCGCGCTATTTCCAGGACACCGGCCGGGTCATGGACCTCGAGTCCCGCCTGGTCCACTGCATGGTGACCTTGCAGGGGCGCGACTACAAGGAGGCCACCAAGCGCACCTTCGGCAATGCGGACAAGCCCTCCGAGCTGGAGTATCTGGTGGCCTACGTGGTCGGCAAGTCGCGCGGCTATAAGATCGCGGTCAGCACCCGCAACTCGGAGGAGAAGGCCGCTTACGAGCTCGGCAAGGAGCTGTTCTTCTACCGCGCGGGTCCGTGGGACTTCTCCTGCGCCTCGTGCCATGGCGTCGAGGGCAAGCGCATCCGCATGCAGGCCCTGCCGGTGCTAAGCGAGCCTTCGGGCGCGCGCCGCACCTACGCCACCTGGCCGGCCTACCGGGTCTCCAACAGCCAGATGAAGACCTTCCAGTGGCGGCTGAACGACTGCTATCGCCAGATGCGCTTCCCGGAGCCGACCTTCGGCTCGGACGCGACCGTGGCGCTGACGATGTTCCTGGCGGTGACCGCCAACGGGGAGCCGTACGCGGGCCCCGGCACCAAGCGCTGAGGAGGACCGCGATGACCCACAAGACCGTTACCCTCGCCGGCTTCGCCTTGTGCGCGCTCGCCGGCGCCCTCGCCGCACCCGCGGCGTTCGCCGAGCCGACCTACGACGAAGTGCACGCGGTGATGAAGCGCGACTTCCACACCCGCGGCCAGGCCACGATCGACCGCGTCGACCAGGACGGCATTCAGCGCCTGTGCACGCAGACCCGCGACAAACCGCCCGAGAACCTGGCGCGCGCGCTCGAGAACGAGCAGCACCAGGCTATCCGCTACCCGGCGGACGGCAAGCTAATGGGCGACTGGAAACGCGGCGCGAAGATCGCTGCCAGCGGCACGGGCATGACCTGGAAGGAAAAGGCGGGCTCGCAAAGCGGCGGCGGCTGCTACAACTGTCACCAGCTTTCGCCCAAGCAGCCCTCTTACGGCACCGTCGGTCCGAGCCTCAAGCATTACGCCAAGGTGCGCGGCAGCGGGATGGAGGGGCAGAAGTACGTCTACGGCAAGATCTACAATTCCAAGGCGTACAACCTGTGCACGCAGATGCCGCGCTTCGGCAGCTCGGGCACGCTCACCGAGCAGGACATCAAGGACCTGGTGGGCTACTTGCTCGACCCGACCTCGCCGGTGAACGAGTGAGCCACGGGCTAGCCGCGGCCGGCGGATAGGACGATATGCTCGGGTGGGAGCGCCGCAAGGCGGCGCTCCCACATCTCCCGGTAGGCTCGCTCGAGGCTGCGCGTGTAGCGCGGGCTGTCGAAGAGCGGCGCGCGCCGCAATCCGGCAGCGAGCCGTTCGCGTATCGCCTGCAGCCGGTCACGGTTGGCGACGAGATCCAGAACCAGAGCGCGATAATCCGCCAGCGACCAGGTCACGAGGTCACCGAGCCCGGCGGCGCGCAGCAGGCTCGCCGCGACGCGCGACGCAAACGTCTCGCCCGCCAGGGTAACCAACGGCACGCCGGCCCAGAGCGCGTCGCTGGCGGTGGTATGAGCGCAATACGGATACGTATCGACGAACAGGTCGGCGCATGAGACGCGCGCCAGGTGCTGCGCCAGCGGCAGTCCCTTGGCAACGACGAGGCGTTCAGGGCCGACGCCGCGCGCGCCGACTTCGCGCCGCAGGTTGGCGGTCGCGAGCGGCCGGGACTCGTAGAGCCACAGCACCGCATCGGGCGTTGCCGCGAGAACTTCGCACCATACGTCGAGGATCGCAGGGCTGAGCTTGTAGTTCTGATTGAAGCAGCACAGCACCAGGGCTCGTTCCGGAAGACCGTAGTCGCGGCGCGGCGCCGGCGGGCCGATGATCCGCTTGCGATCGTTCGGTTGATACACGTCGGGGAGCAGCACCAGTTTTTCGGCATAGTGCTGCGCCGCATCGAGCGGCGTCACGGTCGGATCGCCGATCACATAGTCGGCGAGCCCGGTGCCGAGGGTGCCGGGGTAGCCGAGATAGTTCACCACCAAGGGCGTCGGCCGCAGCGCGACGACGCCGCTGCGCGCCGCATGCGTATAGCCCTTGAGGTCCACCAGGATGTCGATCTCGTCGGCGCGCATGCGGCGCGCCGCCGCGGCATCCGACTCGCCCGAAATGTCCACGAAGCGGTCGAAGGCCCGCGTAAGCCGTCGCCGCATGGCGCCGCCGTCATCCTGGCCGGAAGAGTAGGCCACGACCTCGAACGCGTTGCGGTCGTGGAGCTCTATCACTTCCGCCAGCAGATAGGCCGTCGCATGATCGTGAAAGTCGGCCGAAAGGTAGCCCAGGCGTATGCGCTCGCGCCGTGCCGCCTGGCGAGCCGGGAGCGCAGGGCCGACCGTGCGCGCGAGATGGTCGGCCCATCGATCCGCTGCCCGGCGCTGGAATTCGAGACGGTCGCTCAGCGACAGCCACACGAACGGGTGAATCGTCGCCACTTCGGAGTCGAGCAGGTCGCGCGCCGTCGCGGTCAGCCGGTCAAGGTCGGCCCAGTCGCACGCCTGGGCCTTCTCGCGTATCAGCCGGCCGAGCGCCGCCGCGTCCGAGGGATCCAGCGCGACGGCCTGCGACAGGGACGCGATGGCTTGTGCGCTTTTCTGCGCGAGGGCGAGCGCGACGCCGAGCGCCGCATGAAGCGCGGCAGCTTGCGGGGCGAGCCGCAGACCTTCCCGGTACGCGGCGATCGCCTCGTCGAGCGCGCCGCTATCCTTCAACGCCAGACCCAGGTTCAGCAGGTACTTCTCTTTGCTGCCATCGAGCCGGACGGCCGCGCGCGACGCCTCGATCGCTTCCCTCGCCCGCCTCGCGGCGCGCAACGCCATGCCGAGGTTGTTGAACGCCACGGCGAGCTTCGGATCGGCCGCCGTCGCGAGCCGCTGGTGCCGCACGGCCTCGTCAACATCGCCCTGCGCCTGGTACAGCAGGCCGAGCTCGGTATGCGCCGGCGCATGACCGGGGGCGAGCCGCACCGTCTCCACATACGACCGGAGCGCCTCGGCGAGCCTGCCCGTCCTGGTGTACGCCTTGGCCAGAAGGTAGTGCGTCTCGGCGTCGCCGGGCGCGAGCGCCGCTGCGCGCTCGAGCGCGCGCGCAGCGGGAGCAAACAGGCCGCGATGGCCCTCGACGAATCCAAGCAGGAACCAGGCGCGCGCGAATTCCGGCACTGCGCGCAGCAGCCCCTCGAGAAGCTGCACCGCCTCGTCGAGGCGACGCTGGCGGTAGAGCTCGCCTGCCTGGCGAAAGCGCGCCGCATTCTCAGGGTCGAGAGACACTGAAGGCGAATGGCCCGATTCGGTCATTTGATCGCTGCCTGCATGCGCGATTGTGGCGCGGTTCCGGGAGAAAAAAATTTAGGCTATCATGCGAGTCGCGTTTCTGGCGGAGTCCGGCGTTGCAGCGTCGTGAATTTCTGAGGCTTCTCGCTCTCGCCGCCGCAGCCGGCGCGACGCTGCGTCCCGGTACGAGCACGGCCGAGGCCGCCGACGAGCTGTACGACCTGCCCGCGTTCGGCAACGTCTCGCTGCTGCACATCACCGACACGCACGCGCAGCTGCTGCCCACGTATTTCCGCGAGCCGAGCTACAACATCGGCGTGGGGGCGGCCGCTGGCCGACCGCCGCACCTCGCGGGCCAGGCGCTGCTCAAGTACTTCGGCATTCCGCCCGGAGGCACGCTGGCGCACGCCTACACTTCCCTCGACTACGAAGCCGCGGCGCGCCGTTACGGCAAGGTCGGCGGCTTCGCGCACCTCGCCACCCTGCTCAAGCGGCTGCGCGCGGCGCGTCCGCACGCGCTGCTGCTCGACGGCGGCGACAGCTGGCAGGGCTCGGCGACCTCGCTGTGGACCCAGGGCGCCGACATGATCGGCGCGCAGAAGCTGCTCGGCGTCGACCTGATGACCGCGCACTGGGAATTCACCTACGGCATGGAGCGCATGAAGCAGGCGGTCGACAAGGAGCTGGCACCGATCGAGTTCATCGCGCACAACGTGAAAACCGTGGATTTCGAGGATCCGGTGTTCAAGCCGTACGCGCTGCGCAGCCTTAACGGCGTGCCGCTGGCGATCATCGGCCAGGCATTTCCCTACACCCCGATTGCCAATCCGCGCTACATGGTCGAGCAGTGGAGCTTCGGCATCCAGGAAAGCCATTTGCAGAAGATAGTCGACGAAGTGCGCGCCAAGGGCGCCAGGGTGGTGGTGCTGCTCTCGCACAACGGCATGGACGTCGATCTCAAGCTTGCGACGCGCGTGCGCGGCATCGACGTGATCCTGGGCGGCCACACGCACGACGGCGTGCCCGCCCCCAGCGTGGTGCAGAATCCCGGCGGCAGGACGCTGGTCGCCAACGCGGGCTCGAACGGCAAGTTCGTCGCGGTCATGGACCTTGACGTGAAGGGCGGCACGATCGCCGACTACCGCTACCGGCTGCTGCCGGTGTTCGCCAACCTGCTGCCGGCCGACGCCGAGATGACGGCCTACATCGAATCGGTGCGTGCGCCGCATCGCGCCAAGCTGGAGACAAAGCTCGCGCTCACCGAAGGGCTCCTCTACCGGCGCGGCAACTTCAACGGCAGCTTCGACCAGTTGATCCTCGACGCGCTGATGGAGGTGAAGGGCGCCGACCTGGCGTTCTCGCCCGGCTTTCGCTGGGGCACGTCGCTTCTGCCGGGCGACGCCATCACGCTCGATCACGTCATGGACCAGACCGCGATCACCTACCCCTACACCACGCTCAGCGAGATCACGGGCGAGCGCATCAAGTCGATCCTCGAGGACATCTGCGACAACCTGTTCAATCCCGATCCCTACCGCCAGCAGGGCGGCGACATGGTGCGCGTGGGCGGCATGACCTATGCCTGCGAGCCGAACGCCCCGCTCGGCGCGCGCATCTCCGACATGCGCCTCGGCGGCAGGCCGATGGAGGCGAGCAAGGTGTACAAAGTGGCGGGCTGGGCTCCGGTCGACGCCGGCGCGCAAGGCGAGCCGATCTGGGAAGTCGTGGCCGGTTACCTGCGCGAGCGCAAGACGATCCCGCCGCTGAAATTGAACCTGCCGCGGCTGATCGGCGTCGAAGGTAACAGCGGCATCGCCGCTTAGAGGTCGCTTCACCCTTTAATCTTGCCCCGCGCCGTGCGTCTGAGCCGCGTTATTGGCATCATCGTCATTCTCGCCCTCGCCGCGGGGGGCTACGCCTGGTACCAGTCGCGCAACGGTTCGGGCGAGCCGCGCTACCGCATGGTTAAGGTCGAGCGCGGAAAGATTTCGGCCGTGGTAGTGGCGAGCGGCACGCTCAACGCGGTCACCACAGTGCAGGTGGGATCGCAGATCTCCGGCCAGATCAAGGAAATCTACGCGGACTTCAATACGCCGGTGAAGCGCGACCAGGTCATCGCCCGCCTCGATCCGGCGACCTACGAGCTGCGCGTCAACCAGGCGCATGCCGATGTCGACGCTGCGCAAGGTGCAGTCGCGGTCGCGCGGTCGGCACTCATCGCGCAGCAGGCCGAGGTCGGTCGCGTCAGGGTGAACCTGGCCGACGCCGAGCGCGACTACGAGCGCAAGAAGGCGCTGGTCGAAAGGAACTTCATCTCGCCCGCGGAGCGCGACAAGGCGAAGACCTTGCTCGACGCGACGCGCGAGCAGCTCAAGTCGGTGGCGGCGCAGATCAAGGTCAACGAAGCACAGGTGAACGGCGCCCTGGCGACCGTCAAGCAGCGCGAGGCGCTGCTCCGGCAGGCGCAAGTGGACCTCGAGCGCACAATCATCCGCGCGCCGGTGGACGGCACCGTGATCCTGCGCAACGTGGATGCCGGGCAGACCGTGGCCGCGAGCCTGCAGGCGCCGGTGCTGTTCACCATCGCCCAGGACCTGCGCGACATGCAGGTGGAAGCGGCTATCGACGAGGCCGACGTCGGGCGGCTGCGCGTCGGCCAGGACGCGAGTTTCACCGTCGACGCGTTCCCCAGACGCAGCTTCTCGGGACAGATACGCCAGATCCGCAAGTCGCCACAGAACGTGCAGAACGTGATCAGCTACACGGTGGTGATTTCCGCGGCCAATCCCGACCTGTCGCTGCTACCCGGGATGACCGCCAACGTGCGCATCGAGGTGGATCGCCGCGACGATGCGCTCAAGCTGGCCAACGCTGCGCTGCGCTTTCGCCCGGCCGGAGCGGCGGATGCGACGCCCGCATCCGCCGCTCCGGCCGGCGCCGGCGCGTCCGCGGCCCGCCAGTTCCGCGAGCGCCTGTTCGCCGAGCTCAAGCCCGACGAGACGCAGAAGGCCAAGCTCGAGCAGATCCTGGCCGATGCGCGCCCGAAGCTCGCGGCGCTGCGCGAGGTCGCCGATCAGGCCGAGCGCCGGCGCCGCGCCGATCGGGTACGCGCCGAGATCGGCGCGCGCATCCGGGAGATCCTCAAGCCCGAGCAGCAGCCCGGCTACGAGCGGCTCGTCGCCGAGCTCGGCGCGGCGCGCGGCGCAGCGGTCACCGGCCGCGCCTGGGTGCTGCGAGACGGCGAACCCAGCCCCGTAGAGCTGCGGCTCGGGTTGAGCGACGGTACCAGCACCGAAATTCTCGCCGGCGCGCTCAAGCAGGGCGACGACGTGATCGTCGGCGTCGCCGACGCGAAGGGCGACAAGCGCGGCGGGCTCCCGGCCACCCGGATGTTCTGATGAGCGCGCCGCTGATCCACGCACGCGACCTGGTCAAGATCTATCGCATCGGCGACAACGAGATCCGGGCCCTCGCCGGCGTCAGCGCGGAGATCGCCCAGGGCGAGTTCGTCGCCGTGATGGGTCCCTCGGGCTCGGGCAAGTCCACCTTCATGAACGTGCTCGGCTGCCTCGACAAGCCGACAAGCGGCGAATACGTGCTCGGCGGGCGCCGCGTCTCGGAGCTGTCGGCCGACGAGCTCGCCGAGGTGCGCAACCGCAACATCGGCTTCGTGTTCCAGAGCTTCAACCTGCTCGCGCGTACGCCCGCGC
Organism: uncultured Pseudomonadota bacterium; assembly: GCA_963834845.1. GTDB lineage: Bacteria > Pseudomonadota > Gammaproteobacteria > Burkholderiales > SG8-39 > DAHVFK01. Next base: position 50,654 of record CAWICY010000005.1, on the reverse strand, counting down.
GCGAGAACGTCGAGCTGCCGCTGGTGTACGCGGGCGTGGCGGCGGGCGAGCGTCGCGAGCGCGCTCTGCGGACGCTCGAGCTGGTGGGCCTCGCCGAGCGCGCCGGCCACCAGCCGGCGCAGCTCTCCGGTGGCCAGCAGCAGCGCGTGGCGATTGCCCGCGCGCTGGTGACGCGACCGCTGCTGATCCTCGCCGACGAGCCCACGGGAGCCCTCGATTCGCGCACCAGTCTCGAGATCATGGCGCTGTTCCAGCAGCTCAACCGCCAGGGCATGACGGTGGTGCTGGTCACCCACGAGCCTGACGTGGCGCGCTTCGCCGCTCGCTCCATGCGCTTTCTCGACGGGCGTCTGGTGGAGGACGAGCGCCACGCCGCCGCCGACGCGTCGCAGATTCTCGCGCGGGAGCGCGCCGCCGCATGAACATCGCCGCGCTGCTGCGCATCGCGCTGCGCGCGCTGGCGATCAACAAGCTGCGCAGCGCGCTCACCATGCTCGGCATCATCATCGGCGTGGCGGCGGTGATCGTGATGATCGCGGTCGGCGCCGGCGCGCAGGCCCGCGTCGAGGCGCAGATCCGCGCGCTGGGCTCGAACCTGCTGCTGATTCTGTCGGGCGCACGCACCCAGGGCGGTGTGCGCCTCGGCTTCGGCTCGAACTACACGCTGTCCGAGGACGACGCGATCGCGATCAACCGCGAGATCCCCGAGGCGATCGCCGCGCCGGCGCTGCGCGGCGGCGCGCAGGTGGTCTGGGGCAACGCGAACTGGTCGACGCAGATCTACGGCACCACGCCCGAGTACCTGGAGGCGCGCGAATGGCCGCTCGCCTCGGGCCGAGTCTTCACGCCGGCGGAAATGGCCGGCGCAGGAAAGGTCTGCATCGTCGGGCAGACCATCGTCACGCAGCTGTTCGGCGGCGCCGATCCGCTCGAGCAGGTGATCCGCATCAAGCGCGTGCCCTTCACGGTGATCGGCGTGCTGCAGGACAAGGGCCAAAGCCTGATGGGCACCGACCAGGACGACATCATCGTCGTTCCGATCTCCACCGCGCGCAACCGCGTGCTCGGCACGGCCAACCTCGCTCGGCAGCGCGCGGTGAGCGCCATTTGGGTCAAGGTCGCACAGGGCCACGACACCAAGGTCATGGAGGAGCAGGTGCGCAGCCTGCTGCGGCAGAAGCACCGCCTGCAGGCCGGGGCCGACGACGATTTCTTCCTGCGCAACCTCGCCGAGGTCATGGCGGCGCAGGAGGCCTCGAGCCGCGTGCTGGCGCTGCTGCTCGCGGCGGTCGCCTCGGTATCGCTTGTGGTCGGCGGTATCGGCATCATGAACATCATGCTGGTTTCGGTGACCGAGCGCACGCGCGAGATCGGCCTGCGCATGGCGGTGGGCGCGCGTACGCGCGACATCCTCGGCCAGTTCCTGGTCGAGGCGGTGACCTTGTCGCTGATCGGCGGCCTGGTCGGGGTCGTGCTCGGTCTCGCGGCGTCTTTCGCGATCGCCAATTTCGCGGGGTGGAACGTGCTGCTCTCGCCTCAGGCGGTGATCATGGCGGTTGCTTTCGCCCTCGCCATCGGCGTGTTCTTCGGCTTTTATCCGGCGCGCAAAGCCGCGCGCCTCAATCCGGTCGACGCGCTGCGCTTCGAGTAGCCGGCGCCGCCTGCCGCTTCAAGCGCGCATCGCGCAGCATGCCGGATACGCCGGCCCAGTCGGCCGGCGTCAGATTCAGCACCTGCGCCTTGCTGTGCGCGATCGCCGCGTAGTCGACCGCCATGAGCTCGGCGACGATCTCCTCGTAGCGATCCGCCAGCACCGAGGAGGCCGGATCGAGCCCCGTGACCAGGCCGAGTCCGCTGGGCGCCGAATCCAGCGTATGGACCGACAGGTCGGGGCGGTACTTGCGCAGCGCGACCACGATGCGCCAGACGTCACCCGCCCAGAACTGTGTGCGCCGCTCGCGCGCCGAGGTCGACGCATCGAGCGGATAGCAGTCGTGGATCAGGATCGCCGCGCTTGGCGCGCAATGCCTCTCGAGGTTGATGAAGTCGCGCAAGGCGTATTCGAACAGATGCATGCCGTCGATGAACGCGAGCTCGACGGGCTTTCCACCCAGCTCGGCCCGCAGATCGTGCCGCACGAAGAACTCGTCGCTCGTCTCGCGGAACAGGCGCGCGTTCGCCGGCAGCGCGAAGTCGATCTTGGGGGCCGGATCGACGCCGATCGCCGCCGTCCGGGGCCGCACCAGCCGCAGCGATTTGCCTTCCGCGACACCCACTTCGACGTAGGTGTGCGGCTCGAGCAGCCCGTGGATGCGCTCGAGGAGCGACAAGTAATATTCGCCCGGAAGTTCGATCTCCCCCAGCAGCATGTGCGCCGAGAGCTCGTCCTCGTCGATCGCCAGCGCCGCAAGCGCGAGCCGCCGCGCTTCTTCACGCTCGCCGAGCCGCATGCCGCACCATCCGAGCTGCGCGACCAGCTGCGCATCGCGCGGCGAGCACTCCAATGCCTGCCCGGTCAGGTCGCGCGCGTCGGCGAAGCGGCCCTGCTCGAAGGCCGCGTGCGCGCGTCGCTGCAGCTCCGCCGCGTGCCGCCGCGGCCTCGCAAACAGGCTCTTGATAAATGGCGCCAGCATTACCTACGGTGCTCCAGCGCGCGGCTCGTTCTCTCGATCAGTGCCTCGCCTTGCCCGGGCTGCGCGCGCAGGACGCGCATCGACGGATACCAGGGTACACGCTCGCCCTGCCACATGTAGCGCCAGGTCGGCACGCGCGGCACCAGCACCCACGTCGGGCGTCCCAGCGCGCCGGCGAGATGCGCCGTCGCGGTGGTTACGGTGATCACCAAGTCGAGCGCCGAGACCAGCGCCGCGGTCTCGTCCAGCGTCTTGAGCGCTTCCGGCCACCAATGCACGTGGGCCTGTCCGCCGCGGTTGAACGCCGCAACCTCGGCCCCGCAATCGAGGAACTCCAGTGCGACGAAGCTCGCCCCGGGCGTGGCGAGCAGCGGGCGCAGCGCCTCCAGCGAAAACGAGCGCGCGGCGCGCAGCGTGCCGGGCAAACCGCCGGTCCAGGCAATGCCGACCTTCTTGCCCGGTCCTGCGCCCATCAGGCGCTCGCGCCAATGCTGCACCCGTGCGGGGGCTGCGCTCAGGTAGGCTTCGCGCTCCGGAAAGGATTGCGCGCGCTTGCGCAGAAAGCGCGGTACGCTGCCGGCCGCCACGTGCACATCGATGGCCGGCAACCGCGACCAGTCGGGCATGCGACTGCGATCGCGCGACAGGATCGTCGCGCCGGGGAAGGAGCGCTCGAACAGCGGCACCAGCCGCGTGCTCGATTCGAGCACGCAATGCCCGGCCAGGGCCAGCAGATCATTAAAGCAGGACGCGAACATGATCTCGTCGCCAATGCCCTGCTCCGAATACACGAACAGGCAGCGGCCCGAAAGGTCTTCGCCCTGCCACAGCGGGAAGGGAAATTCCCGCCTGATTCCGCCGCGCAGCACGCGCAGGCGCCACTCGTACTCGTCCCAGCCGCGCGCGTAATCGCCCGCCCCCAGCAGGCTCAGCGCGTATCCCGCGTGCGCGTTGGCGCTCTCGGGATGGCCCGCGATAGTTCGCTCGTAAAGCGCAACGGCCTCGTCCGTCCTGCCGAGGCATTGCAGGCTGAAAGCCAGGTCGGCCGCGACGTCGGGGTCCTGCGGCGCAGCGCGGTGCGCCGCGACAAACGCCTCGTGCGCCGCGAGCAGCTCGCCGAGCTCGCGCAGCGCGATGCCGCAATGACGCAGCGGCGCGGCCGCATCCGGCAGCAGCGTGCCCGCGCGCCGCAGATGCTCGACTGCCTCGCGGTAAGACGCCTCGGACTCGGGTATCGCCGCAGCGCGGCGTGCCGCCGCACCGGCGTGCACCTCACGCGCCCGCTCGATCAGGAAGACGCCGAGCAGCGCGTGCGCCTCGCCGTCCTCGGGGAGCGCTTCGCATTGGATACGCAGCAGTTCTACGGCGGCCGCATGCCCGCCGGCCCGCCAGCGATCCTTTGCGGCGCCGACCAGCGAAGCGGCAGGTGCGGACCGGCCCAACAGCCGCGACAGGGCTTTAGCGAGCATAAAAAAACGCCTCCCGAAGGAGGCGTCAATTCTGAACCGAAAACCGCTCAGTCGGAACGGCAGGAAGATGGGCCGTATTTCGTCGGCACGACCTCGCAAGACCAGATCACGGAGTTCGCCGTCGTGTTCCAGCTCGGCGCCAGCGTCACGGTGATGCCCGAGGTGCCCATCAGGGTGTCCGAGCCCGAGATGCCGACCACGCCCGTCAGCGTCACGGTAGCCGCGCTGATCTTGCCGCCCGGCATGATCACCAGGCCTTCGCCCGCGCTCGTCAGGCCGTTCAGGTTCTGCGCCTGCTCGGTAACGCCGGTGCGCGCCGCGCTCGCCGCGAGGATCAGTTCCGACACCTTCGCACGGATGGTGTAGTCCTGGTACGCCGGCAGCGCGACCGCCGCCAGAATGCCGATGATCGCCACCACGATCATCAGCTCGATCAGCGTAAAGCCACGTTGTAGTTGCTTCACTGGTTACTCCTTAAGTCAGGGGAAAATTGCCACCGAAGTAACTGCATCGTTCGTGCCATTCGTTGCCGCTAGGGCTCGGCGAAAGGTCAGATTCGGCAAAGTCCTTTCCTTCTATTTCTAACTGGCTGATATTATTGTATTTATCTTGCGAGCCGCGGCATTGCTGGTCAACCGAGCGGCGGCTTAAGCACGCGAAAACTTCCGCCCAGCGCGCCGCTGTCTGCCGCCTGACGTTTTCCGGCGCTTGCTATGGACGCGCTAGGTACCAAAAAAAAACGCCTCCCGCAGGAGGCGTTTGATCCAGGCCTTGGCCTGATTAGTCGGAACGGCAGGTCGACGGGCCGTATTTCGTCGGCACGACCTCGCAAGACCAGATCACGGTGTTCGCCGTCGTGTTCCAGCTCGGCGCCAGCGTCACGGTGATGCCCGAGGTGCCCATCAGGGTGTCCGAGCCCGAGATGCCGACCACGCCCGTCAGCGTCACGGTAGCCGCGCTGATCTTGCCGCCCGGCATGATCACCAGGCCTTCGCCCGCGCTCGTCAGGCCGTTCAGGTTCTGCGCCTGCTCGGTGATCGCGGTGCGCGCCGCGCTCGCCGCGAGGATCAGTTCCGACACCTTCGCACGGATGGTGTAGTCCTGGTACGCCGGCAGCGCGACCGCCGCCAGAATACCGATGATCGCCACCACGATCATCAGTTCGATCAGGGTAAAGCCACGTTGTAGTCGTTTCACTTGGAATTCCTTTATTTAGTCAGGGAAAGAGTCCCATCCATGAAGTCGCACCCTTCGTGCCAATCAGGCGGCTAAAGCCCCCGTCAAAGGACAATGTCTGCAAGGGCCCCGCGTGCAGTGCCCAAGCGGCTGATTCCGCGGGGTCTATTTCGCCAGCCAGGGGCCGGCTGCGCGCGAGCGGGCGGCTGGCGCATCGAAAATACCGTCTTGGGCCGGGCTTGCCATAGGCGATGTGACCTTTTGCGCCTCGCCGATGGACGTGATGCGTCCCGCAGCCCCCCAAAAAAAACGCCTCCCGCAGGAGGCGTTTGATCCAGGCCTTGGCCTGATTAGTCGGAACGGCAGGTCGACGGGCCGTATTTCGTCGGCACGACCTCGCAAGACCAGATCACGGTGTTCGCCGTCGTGTTCCAGCTCGGCGCCAGCGTCACGGTGATGCCCGAGGTGCCCATCAGGGTGTCCGAGCCCGAGATGCCGATCACGCCCGTCAGCGTCACGGTAGCCGCGCTGATCTTGCCGCCCGGCATGATCACCAGGCCTTCGCCCGCGCTCGTCATGCCGTTCAGGTTCTGCGCCTGCTCGGTGACCGAGGTGCGCGCCGCGCTCGCCGCGAGGATCAGTTCCGACACCTTCGCACGGATGGTGTAGTCCTGGTACGCCGGCAGCGCGACCGCCGCCAGAATACCGATGATCGCCACCACGATCATCAGTTCGATCAGGGTAAAACCACGTTGAAGTTGCTTCATGCGCTCTCCTTTCGTAGGACGGGTACCTTCCCGTGCATTCGCCAGCAAGTCTCGTGCCGATGGCGCGACGCGACGCCTCATCGGCTCGATCGCGCCCTACCCATCAAGCCATTAACTAATTGTTATATAAGGTTGTATACACAAAATGACAATCGCGATATAGCCTTGGCAGGTGAGGCAAGCCGACGGAATATGCGATAACAATGTCACGCTTCCAGGGTGACGATTCCCGTCATGTGACGGCTATTGCGAGCCCTGTTCGGACACCCGTCGGCGCAGGCCCGAAGCTACGCCCGCGATGACCGGTGCCCAGTCCCCGCGCGACGACTGACGCAGCAGGCGCGCCGCTGGATACCAGGGCATCAGCTCCCCGCGACGCCCGTAGCGCCATTCCGCGACCGCCGGCACCAACACCCAGACGGGCTGACCGAGCGCCCCGTTCAGGTGGATGACCGAGGTGCACACGCTGATGGTGAGGTCGAGCGCGCAGCACAGGGCGGCGGTCTCGTCGTAGTCGTTGATCGCTTCCGGCCAATTGACGACCTCGATGCCCTCCGACTCGCGCAACGCATCGAGTTCCGCCTGCGCATCGCCGTATTGCAGGGAAACGAAACGACATCCCGGAACGCGCAGGATCGGTAGCAGATCAGGCAGCGTGAGGCTGCGCAACTGACGCCGCGTGGTGTGCGTACCGCCGCGCCAGGAAAGGCCGACCTTGAGTCCCGGCCCGAGCGCCGCCGCGCGCGCCCCCCATGTCTCCACCTTCGCCGGATCGGCGCGCAGGTAGCCCTCATGCCGGGGAAAATCCTCCAGCCGCTGGCGTAGAAACCCGGGCAGATTGCCCGCCGGCGCGTGGTAATCGAGAAGACCCACTTCGCGCAGCCACCGCGGCTCGAGCTCGTGCCGGCTGGCGATCACCTTCACCTGCGGGAAGGAACGCCGGAATAGCGCGCTCAGGCGCTCGTCGCATTCGAGCACCACGGAGGCGCCCTGCTCGCAGAGGTCCGGTATGCAGGAAGCAAACATGATCTGGTCACCCAGGCCTTGCTCTGCGCTCACGGCGATGGTTTTGCCCTGCAGGGGCTCCCCTTTCCAGGGCGCGAACGGAATGAGACGCGGTGCCCACGCCCCTTCCACCTGCAGTCGGTACCGGTAATCGGGCCATCCATGCTCGAAGTCGTGGCGGGCGAGCACGAGATGGGCGCGGTTCCAGTGCGCTGCGAAGTTGTTGGGCTCGTAGCGCAGCACGAAGTCGTAGGTCCGCTCGGATTCGGCGAAGCGCCCGGTATGGTCGTAGGCCGTGCCCAGATTGACGCGCTGCCAGAGCATCGAGCGCGACGTGCCTTGGGTCAGCTTCTGCATGATCTCCAGCGCCCGGTCGTATTCCTCCAGCCTGACGCAGGCGAAGCTGAGATGGTTCTGCGCGGCGATGCTGTACGGATCGCGCTCGACTGCGCGCTCGAGCACTTCGAGCGCATCCGCGAAACGCTCCTTCTGCAGGTAGCACAGTCCGAGCTCGGTAAGCGCCCGCGCATGATCCGGATCGCGCTCCAAGGCCTTCTTGAAATACTCGATGGCGCCATCCACGTCGCCTTTCATCTGGTGGACGGCACCGAGCTCGGTGTAGGCGGTGGTGTTGTCCGGGTCGTAGTAGAGCGCCAGGGACAATTCATCCAGGCAGCGCTCGAAGTCACGCACCCGGCGGTGCAGGAAGGCGATTTCGAGGTGCGTCGCTACGTGCGCGGGGTCGCGATCGGCGGCACGCTCGAGGAGCTCCAGCGCCGCGTCATGGTGCCCGGCCAGGCGCTCGAGCCTGCCGGCCAGGAACAGCGCGCGCGCGCGATCGGGCCGGGATTCGAGCGCCCGGCGCACGAGCAGCTGCGCTTGGGCGGCGTCGCCGTCTAGGAGCAGCCCTTCGGCGTCGTCCAGCAGCCGCTCGACCTCCGTGTCCGAGCTCGCTGCAAGACCCGGTTCGATGGACGGTATCATGAATATTCCCTTTCGTTTCTCGGCTCGCACCATGCGCGCCACGTGTCGCGTAGCGCCTGTTCCATCTCGGCCGTGAAGCGCCTTCCGTCGCACAGACTCGATGCCGCCAAGCGGTCGCGCATCCCGGAGCGCAACGCGGACAGCCTCTGCGGCTGCTCGGCGATCGAGACCGCCCTTGCCACGTAATCTTCCTTCGAGCTCGTCACCCAGTCCGCAAGACCCGCGGCTGTCAGCAGGCTGAGGCCCGAGCGTTCGAGGGTGTTCGTCCCGGCCAGCGTGATAACCGGAACTCCCATCCAAAGCGCATCGCAGGTGGTCGTACCCCCGTTATAGGGAAACGAATCGAGCGCCACGTCGACCTCATGGTAAAGCGCGTAGTAGTCCTCCGGGCCCACGCGGCCGTGGAACACCGCCCGCTCAGGCCCTACTCCGCGCCGCGCGAAGCGCGTTGCCACCTCGCGGCGCGTCTCCCCCTCGGGCACGCCGACCAGCAGAAAGCGCGCGCCGTGCGCCTGCGCGCCGATCTCGGCCCAGGCATCGATCAGCTCGGCGCCGACCTTGGCGAAATTGTTGAAGGAACCGAAGGTCAGTGCCCCTCGCGTCGCAACCGGTCCGGCACGCACCCCGGGGGCGGCCCGCGGGGCGGCAAAGCACCACATCGAGCCCTGCAGACGAATGAGCTTTTCCGTGTAGCAGCGGTCCGCCTCGCCGACGGGATCGACATAGCGGTCGGTGATCCGGTACTCGATCGCCGCGACGCCGGTGCTCGCGCCGTAGCCGAGATATGCCAACTGCACGGGCGCGGGGCAACGCGCGAACGCGGTCAGCCGCCCGCCGCGCGTGTGCCCGTTCAAATCAACGAGAATATCGATGCCGTCTCTGCGCACCATGTCGGCCAGGGCCTCGTCGTCGAGGTCAGCCGCGTCGCGCCAGTCGTCTGCCTGCTCGCGGAACCGGCGCGTCACTTCGTCGTCGCGTCGTGACACGTGATAGCAGGTGACGAGATAGCGAGCTCGATCGCGATGCTCGAGCAACGGCTCGATGAACGGTGCGGCCGAAGTCCACCAGAAATCCGCCGAGACGTAGCCGATGCGCAGCCGGCGCTCGGGGTCCGGTTCGTTGGCGTGGTCCCGGCGGCAGAGCGCGCGGGGCGCGAAGCGTTTGCCCCAGCGAACGTGCCGCGCGAGATGCGCTTCCCGGTCGTGACGGCGGTACAGCTCATGGAACAGGCGCGCGCTTTCGACGCGCGAATGATCCGGGAGCAACTCGGTCAGTCGCTCGTAGCACTCGATCGACCGGTCGATATCGCCGCACTCGCGATGTACGATCGCAAGCTCCTCGACGATGCCCGGATGCTGCGGCGCGCGCTCGGCCAGCGCCTCGAGATGCCGGCGCGCCCCGTCGAAATCGCCCATTTCGCGATGCGAGCGTGCCAACTCGTAGGCGATCGCCGGGTCCTGCAGCGCCGCGGCCGATAGGGGTTCCAGCGCCGCCACGGCGTCCCGCGGCCTTCCCGCCGCGCGCAGGTGCTGCGCCGCCAGTAGCGCGATCTCGTGCGATCGCGGCTCAAGCTCGAGCGCACGGAGCAGGTGCGGCAGCGCACGAGCCCGGTCGCCGCGCCGGTGATACAGCACGCCGAGCCCGCTGTGCGCCCCGAAACTTGCCGCGTCATGTGCGAGCGCCCGGGAGAACGCCGCCTCGGCCCGCGCGCTTTGTCCGTGATTCAGTAACTGTGTCGCCTCGGCGCAGGCGATCTCGGCAGCGCGCGTACCCGACGCCGCGACGCGGCCGCCGAAGAGGTCCGATACGAGCCTGGTCAGGATCGACACGCGACGCTCGCTCCACTCCCCGGGGCCACCTAGGCCGCCCCTGCCTGCCGCGCGTGCAGCGCCACTGCCACCCTGGTGACGACGTCGCGCCAGTCCCCCTCGGAGCGCTGCCTGAACAGCCTGACGTCCGGATACCAGGGCATGCTGTCGCCATCAAAGAGATAGCGCCATGCCGGTGCGTGCGGTGTCAGGGTCCAGACAGGTCGGCCGAGGGCGCCCGCAAGGTGGACGACGGTCGAGCACACGGTGATCACCAGATCGAGGCCGAGCATCAAGGCGGCGGTTTCGTCTAGGTCGGCGAGCGCATCGTCCCAATGCGCGATCTGCACGCCGTGGCCTGCGCGCATCTGCTCCAGTTCGTCCGCATGAACCCGGTGCTGCAGATTGATCCAGCGCGCCCCCGGCACGCCGAGCAGCGGCTGCAATGCCTCGAGCGACAGCGAGCGCATCGCGCGACCGGTCTTGTACAGACCCCCGCGCCACGCGATTCCCACTTTCGGGCCCGGTCCGAGCGCCGCAAGGCGCTCGCGCCACAGAGCGGCCTTTTGCGCGTCGGCACGCAGAAAGGCCGCCGCGCGCGCGAAGTCGGCGCGCGTGCGCCGATAGCGCCCGGGGAGCGAGCCGATCGGCACCCAGCAATCGATCGCGCGGCGCAGTGAGCCGTCCTCGGCCTCGAGCTCCCGCAGGCTGCCGATGACCTCTAACTGCGGGAAGGAGCGCCGAAACAGCGACACGAGCCGTCGGTCGCAATGCACCACGCAGGTCGCCCCGGAGCTCGCGAACTCGTTGAGGCAGGAGGCGAACATGATCTCGTCGCCCAACCCCTGCTCGCGCTGCACCAGCACCGTCTTGCGCGCGAGATCTCCCGCATCGCACAGGGGCATCGGCAGCGGCTCAAAGGGAGTCGCATTGCTGCGCAATCTCGCTTCGTAGTTTGGCCACCCCTCCTCGAATCGCTGCAGGGCGAGTTGCGCGTGCGCCAGGGCGAGGCGCACGTCCGCATTCTCGGGGTCCTGCTGCAGGCCCTGCTCGGCGCAACTGATGGCGCGCGCCGCGTCACCGCGCCGCAGCCATGTCGCGCTCAGCGCCGCGATGACGTCGGCGTCCTGTGGGACCAGCGCATGCGCCTTCTCCAGGGCCTTTAGCGCGTCATCGAGACGTCCCTGGTCCTGCAGCACCATGCCGAGGTTCAACCATGCCGTATGCAGGCCCGGGCGGAGCTCCGTGGCATGGAGCAGGGTTCGCTCCGCCTCCTCGAGCAGCTCGAGTTCCCTGCAGGCCAGGCCGAGATTGCAGTGCGCCATGTAGAAGTCGGGTTTGAGAAACGTCGCCCGAAGGAAGTGGCGCCGCGCCACCGCGAGCTCTCCCCGGCGCGCGACGACCAGGCCGAGGTTGTTCCATGCCTCGGGATGATCCGGATCGCGGTTGACCGCGTTCTCCAGCGATTCCTCGGCCTTTTCGTAGTTGCCCAGGACGATCTCCACCAGTCCCAGCTCGTTCCACACGTCTGCGCGGTCGGGGTCGACCGTGCTGGCGAGGCGGAAGTAGAAGCGCGCCCAAAAATGGTCGCCCGACAGGTAGTGGCACACCCCGAGGTCGAGCCATGCCTCGGCGTGCCGCGGCTTGAGCACAAGCGCGCGCCGGTAGGTCTCCATGGCCGGCTCCAGCAGGCCGCGTCGGCGCAGAATCTCCGCCCGGATCACCAGGGCATCGGCGTTATCGGGCTCATCCGCCAGGACCGCGCCCGCCGCGGCATCCGCCTCGTCGAAGGCACGCGCCGCCAGCAACCGGCGGGCCTCATCGATCGCCCCCATGGCCGGCGCGGCAATCGCCGCGTCCCGTGGCGGAGGCTTCGGGCGCGCAAATAATTGCGAGATAAGCGAGCGCAGCATGCCGGGTTCGCGGGGCGCGCGCCGTCCGGTCCGCCGCGATCAGGACCCGATGCGCTCGGTGATGAACTTCTGGGCCCCCGGCGATTCGCGCGAATAGATACGCGCCTCCCAGGCGATTCCCGGATGCCGTGCGGCAGCGGCGCGAAAGATCCGCTCCCACCAGGACCCGGGGCGGATGGTGCAGTGCGCGTTCTCGCCGTTCGGCAGACGCTTGTTCGCCGGATAACAGGCGATCGTCGCGAACACGAACTTGGATGCGAAGGAGAATATCTCGTCCACGATCCAGCCGATGTCTTCCTCCGGGCAATGCTCCAGCACGTCGGTGCTGATGACGCCGTCGAACTTGCCGGTGGGAATCTCGCTGTATGGCTGGTAGGCCGGATCGAAGCAGGTCACCTCGTCCACACCCCAGTAATCGATGACGCCGTCCCAGCGCCCCTTTCCCGGGATCTCCAGCGACTTCGGATCGTACTGCGTCCCCTTGCCGCTGCCGTAGTCGAGCACCGTCAGCGCGGCCGTGGCATCGATAAGTCGCTTGATGTCCTCGGCATGTGGCCGCAGGCTGCGCCCGTCAAACGTCTGGGCGGCGGGCACGCCCATGTGCTGCTCGCCGTTCAGATGCATTTTCCTGTAGGTCGCCACGAGTTCGACATATCGCGGGCTAGGATGCTGTCGACTGAAGGTCATGTTACCGATCCGGCCCCACACGCTGTAAGTATGTGAATAAAGGCAGTCGTGACAAACCGCACGTTTCTTCCGGCGGGGTATGCCTTCGATCTGCGCGAATATAATACCAACGAACGACGTGCGCGCGTGCGTGGCTTTCTCAGGCGGACGACCCGTGTACGCAGGCGCTCCCATTCCGTGCTGATTGATGACGCAGACCGCTTCTCGCTCATCGTGCCGACGTACGAGGGTACGCCGTTCCTGCGCCGCTGCCTCGACTTCCTGCAAGCGAGCGACTTCCCCGGCCACATCGTGCTGTCGGACAACAGCTCCGGGGAACACCTCGATTTCGTCAAATCTTGTCCGGAGCGCTATCCCGGACTGTGGCTCGACGTGCACCTCTTCGACGCAAGCATCCGCTTTCTCGAGAAGCTCGCGCAGACGATGGAGAGGCTCGACGGGCGCTACGTCCTGCTGTGCGGTCAGGACGATTTCGTCCTGACCGAGAACGTGGAGAAGATCCTGCAGGTGCTAGAGGCGGACGACGGGCTGTCGTGCGCGCGGGGGCGGGTAGCGCGGTTCTTCATCCGGCGTCCCGGGAAGGAAGAGGCAGGGCAGCCCTCGATCGAGGTCAATTCGCACCCCATGCTCGGCTACTACGAACCCGATCCGGAGAGCCGCGTGCTGATGCACCTTAGAATGTACGCGTCGACGCTCTATTCTGTGCACCGTCGTGCGCAGCTCATCGAGAACTTCAGGGTAACCGAAGCGCTTACCAAGAACGTGATCTTCTTCCAGTACCTGTCTTCCAGCATCACGGTCGCCCAGGGACGGGTCGCGTGCCTGGACGAGCTTTACCTGGCGCGGCAGATTCACCTGGGCAGCTGGGCCGCACGACTGAAGGACGATTACGAGCATTGGCCGCTGCTCGTCGCGGCACCGAACTATTCGCGGTATTACGCCGAGTTTCGGACTGCGGTCATCGACATCCTCACGAACCGCTTCGGCACCCCGGACGACGGCTCGCTTGGCGCAAGGATCGATCGCGCCTACGTCCAGTTGGTGAAGCGCAGCTTCTGCCAGATGGGACTCGATGACGAAGCCGATAGTGCATTCTTTGGCAGGCTGCAGTCGCCAGGCAGTCCGGAGCACAGGTTGCTTAACAGGATCGCCACGTTTACGCTTCGTTACCCGGACACGTTCTGAGCGAGCCGGTCGCCAATCCCCATGGAAGCCGATAGGCAAAGACCCGACAACGGACCAAATTGGCCCGACCGCGTCAAGATCGTACGCGGTGGCCGCGAGGTAGAGTTCACGGTCACCAATGCGACCACTGCGTGGCGCGCCCGGAGCGCAATGAGCAAGGAACCGGGTACGATCTCCTGGATTGAGCAATTCAGGCCCGACGACGTGCTGGTCGACATTGGCGCGAACGTGGGCATCTACTCGCTTTGCGCTGCGCGATTCAACGAGGTGCGCGTGTTCGCCTTCGAGCCGGAGTCGCAGAACTTCGCATTGCTCAACGAGAACATCTTTCGAAACTCTCTGGACGAATTCGTCACTGCGTTCTGCGTGGCGCTAAGCGATCAAACAAGGTTCGATCGGCTATACCTCACGGAGTTCGGCGCAGGCAGCTCATGCCACACCTTCGGAGCGAGCCTGTCGCCCAGCCTCAAGCCGAGGCCCTCGCCATTTCGTCAGGGGTGCTTCGCCACGACGCTCGATGCGCTGGTGGCGGAAGGCGTCATTCCCGTACCGCAGCACGTCAAGATCGACGTCGACGGCATTGAGCACAAGGTGGTCAGCGGCGCGAATGCGACCTTTCGCGATCCGCGCGTAAAATCGGTACTGATCGAGCTCAACTCGGCGCTCGACGAGCACTGGGAGGTGGTCGACGGGATGCTTGGGCGCGGTTTCACGTACGATGCGGCCGAGGCCGATCGCGCGCGCCGCCGCGAGGGGCCGTTCGCCGGAACAGGAAACTATGTCTTTCGACGTTGAGGAATTCGTCCGCTACCAGATTGCCAACGCACAGGTACGCCCCTACCCGTTCCCGCACTTCTGCGTAAGCCCGGTTTTTCCGGAGGACTATTACCGTGAGCTGCAGGCGCACCTTCCGCCCACGCAGGCGCTGCAGCCGATCCACGAGTACGGAACCGTGGGAATCACTAACAAGGAAACGGGGGAGGTCAAGCCCGCGTACGAGCCTCGCTTCATCGCCGACCTTGCGACGCTCGAGGAAGACGAGGAGGCCAATCAGCGCGGCCCGTTCTGGCGCGAGCTTTCATCGTGGCTGCTGGCGGACGCGTTCCGCGACCTGTTGATCGAGAAGTTTCGCGTCGGGATCAATGAGCGCTTTGGTGACCAGGCGCGTTTGAAGACGGACGTCGAGGGGCGCTTCGTACGCGACTTCCACCAGTACCGGATCCATCCACATACGGACACGCCCGCGAAACTCGTCTCGCTTCTGTTCTACCTGCCGGTGGACGATGCGCTTCGCCGCCATGGTACGGTGCTCTATCGGCCGATCGACCCCAATTTCCGCTGCGAGGGCACTGCGCGCTACCCGTTCGAGGCGTTTCGCAAGGTTGCGGCCATGTCGTTCCTGCCGAATACCCTGCTCGGTTTTCTCAAGACCGACTACGCGTTTCATGGCGTCGAGGAGATCCAGGACGAGCGAATCGAGCGCAACGTCCTGCTGTACAACATCTACGTTCGCAAGGTCGCGTTGCCGCAGCGCAGGCAAGCCGCGCGAGCGATCTGGCCCTGGGCGCGACGCTCGCGCCCGGCATGAATACGACAACCGGAGCAAACGCTATGGGCATTCTCGACAAGTTGCTGGGCAGGGACGTGGACGCGTTCGCGAAGACGCTGGCGGAAGCGATCGCCAAGCGCTATCCGCCGGCGCTCGATAAGTCCCCCGAACGCCGCGTCTCGCCCAACCGCGTGACCAAGGTGCTCGAGGATGCGATGGAGCAGGCCACCAACTACGCCTCCAGCCAGCGCTTCGGTGTCTACAGGAAGGCGAAGCTCGCCAACGCCTTCAAGTGGGAGCTGAAGGAGCTCGGTTACACCGAGAAGTTCGTCGAGGTGGCCACCGAGAGCCTGGTCGTATACATCACCACGCGCAAGGGCAAGCAGGAATCCGCGCCTGGCGGCAGCGCCTGACAGCCGCCGAGTCTGCTAGGGGACGTAACCTGGGATCTTCGACTCGTCCACCGAGTCGATCTGCTCCTTGTCGAGGAACATCTCGGCGTATCGCAGGTAGATCTTCTTGCGCACGAAGATGTCGAACAGATCCGGGTCGATGTGCCCGTTTTCCCTGAAGCGGCCCAGGATCCCGAGCGACTCCGACAGCGTCTTGCCCTTCTTGTAGGGCCGGTCCTTGGCGGTAAGGGCCTCGAAGATGTCGGCGATGCCCATGACCCGCGCCTGCACCGACATCTGCTCGCGCGTCAGGCCCTTCGGGTAGCCCTTGCCGTCCATGCGCTCGTGGTGCCCGCCGGCGTATTCGGGCACGTTCTTGAGGTGCCTCGGCCAGGGCAGCGCCTCGAGCATCTTGATGGTCGCCACGATGTGATGATTGATGATCTGGCGCTCGTCGGCGTTGAGCGTGCCGGAGCGGATGGTCAGGTTTTTGAGCTCGTCGGCCGTGAGAAAAGTCGCCTCGTGCCCGGCGCTGTCGATCCAGCGGTACTGGGCGATGCGACTTCACGCGCTCGACGTCGGCCGCGCTCATCGCCTCGCTGCCGATGTTGCAGGCGCGCAGGAACGCGCGGTCGTCATCGAGCTGGCGCACACGCTCGCGATAACGACCCTCCGCTGCCTCCAGCTCCGCGCGCGGCGCCGATCGCTCGGCAAGCGCGATGCGCTCGCGCAATAGCTCGATCTCGGCGTCGCGCTTGAGCACCTCGAAGCGCGTGTCGATCAGATGGATGCGGTCGAAGATGGTCTCCAGCTTGGTGGCCTTGTCCACGACGTGCACCGGCGTAGTGACCTTGCCGCAATCGTGCAGCAGCCCGGCGATCTTCAGTTCGTAGCGGTCCTTGTCGGTCATCGTGAAGTCTCGCAGCGGCCCTTCGGCGGTGTCGTTGACCGCTTCCGCAAGCATCATGGTGAGCTGCCGGCACGCGCTGGCAGTGCCCGCCGGTGTAGGGCGACTTCTCGTCGATCGCGGTGTTGATGAGGTTGATGAAGGACTCGAACAGCTGCTTCGAGTTGGTTGATCAGCATGCCGGTTGGTCAGCGCAATTGCCGCCTGCGACGCCAGCGACTCCGCAAGCCTGCTCGTCCGACGCGGAAAACGCGATGATCTCGCCGGTCGCCGGATCGCTGCGCGTTGATCAGCTGCAGCACGCCGATGATCTCGTTCTCGTGGTTGCTTCATCGGCACCGTGAGGAACGACTTGGAGCGGTAGCCGGTCTTGCTTGTCGAACGCTCCGCGTGCCGGAGAAATCGAACCCTTCGGCCGTATAGGCGTCGGCGATGTTGACGGTCTTGCCCGTCAGCGCCGCGTACGCGGCCACCATGCTGTGGTTCGGCTTGCCGTCCTCGTAGAGCTGGATCGGGTAGAACGGCACCGCATTGCCGGTAGTGCCGCCCAAGGTAGTACTTGAGCGAGCTCGGTGCGCATGATCTCGAAGCGCAGCGTCTGATCTTCGCTTATACGATAAAGCGTGCCGCCGTCGGCACGGGTGATGGACTTGGCCGCGGTGAGGATGGTCTCCAGCAGTCGGTTGATGTCGCGCTCGGCGGACAGCGACGCCCCGATCGCGTTGAGCCTCTCGAGACGCTGGACGAGATCGTCCTCGGGCGAGAGCTCGTGCCCCGCGAAATTCAGGATCTGCGTGGTGTCGAGCGAGCCGCTCATCAGCAGGGGGGCGGTCGCGTCACTTGATGCAGACGGCGCGCACTTCCTTGATATGTCGGTAAGGCCCATCAGGACCTTCTCGATACCGTCCTGCTTGAGCGTGCGCATGCCCTCCTCCAGAGCATATGGCGAGCATTTCCGCGACGCGGGCGTGCTCCTGGATGGCCTTCTTCATGCGGTCGGTAGCCGATCAGCAGCTCGTGCAGGCCGAGGCGCCCCTTGATAGCCGGTGCCGCCGCAGGCATCGCAGCCGACGGGCTTGTACATCGTGAGCTGGCCCTTCTCGTTGCCGTAGTTCTTGACCCAATCCTTATACACCGCCTCCATGGCGCCTTTCGCGTCCTTCTTGAACGGCTCGGTGTTCATCAGCTCCTCGCAGAACTCGTTGAGCAGCGACTTGATCTCGGTCGGCGTCGGGATTGTAAGGCTGCTTGCACTTGGAACACAGACGCTTGGCCAGGCGCTGCGCCAGCATGCCGAGCAGGGCGTCGGCGAAATTGAACGGGTCCATGCCCATGTCGAGCAGGCGGATGATCGACTCCGGCGCGCGAGTTGGTGTGCAGGGTGGCGAACACCAGGTGGCCGGTAAGCGAGGCCTCGATGCCCAGTGGACGTCGTTTCCTTGTCGCGCATCTCGCCGACCATGATGATGTCCGGGTCGGCGCGCAGGAACGCCTTCATCACTACAGCGAAATCGAGGCCGGCTTTCTTGTTGACCTGCACCTGGCGCAGGCCCTTTTGCGTGATTTCGACCGGATCCTCCGCCGTCCAGATCTTGGTGTCCGGCGTGTTGAGGTAACCGAGCACCGAATGCAGCGTGGTCGTCTTGCCCGAGCCGGTCGGGCCGCAGACGAAGAACAGGCCGTAGGGCTTCTCGATCGTCTTCTTGACGTTCCGGAAGTTTCTGTCGGTCAAGCCGAGCTTGTCCAGCGGAATCGGCTCGCCGGCCGCGAGGATACGCATGACGATGTCCTCGACGCCGCCAGCGGTCGGGATGGTGGCCACGCGCAGCTCGATGTCCAGCGGCCCGAACTTCTTGAACTTGATCTTGCCGTCCTGCGGCTTGCGTCTTCTCGGAGATGTCCAGATCGCACATGATCTTGAGGCGCGCCACGATGGCGTTGCGGTAGCTGGCGGGAACTTCGATGTAAGGCCGCGAGCGAGCCGTCCTTGCGGAAGCGCACCTCGGTCTTGCGCCTTGCCGGGGTAGGGCTCGATGTGGATGTCGGAGGCGCCCTGGTTGTAGGCGTCGATGATGATCTTGTTGACCAGCTTGACCAGCTCGTTGTCGGCCGCTGCGGAGACATCGTCCGAGGTAGCCTCCGCGTCGACTGTACCCTCGTCGAGCCCGGAAAGCAGGTCGTCGATGTCGCCCATGTCGACGGCCTCCTGGCCGTAGAACTGGTTGACCGTGTCCCGGAAGTCCTTGAGCGTGGTGACCTTGTAGACGATGCGCGCCTTGGGAAACACGTTCGACGCGATGCGCGAGCTGCGGACCCGCTCCGGGTCGAGGCACAACACGACCAGACCTTCCTTGGAATCGTCGATCGGCAACCACTGGTTGGCGTCCACGTACTCGCGCTTGAGGTTCTTCAGCAGGTCCATCGGCTTGATGCGGTCCGGCTTGAACGGCTCGTAGGGCACGCCGAAGAATTTCGACAGCGCCTGCCCGATCGCGCTGCAGCTTCACCTGGAACTCGTCAACCAGCACGGTTTCAACGTCGACCGCCTTCTTGCGCCGCCTGGCGCGATGCAAGGTCGAACTCGCCCGCCGAAAGCACGGCGTCGGCGACGAGGTAGTCGTACTTGGTCTTGACCAGCTGCGGCTTCTGGCGCTGCTTGAACGCGATGGCCAGCGTCTGGACCAGCTCCGCTACGCCGTCCTCGGCGAGCGCGCCGAAGGGCACGCCGGCCTTGTTGTTGATGATCTGGATGACGCCGATCAGCTCGCTCGTGCCCTGCTCGACGATCGGCGCCACCAGCATCTGCTTGGTGCGGTAGCCGGTGCGCTTGTCCACTTCTTGCAGGAAGCGCAATGTGGGATTGATCGCCCGCAGCTCGGCGTCGTCGTAGACGTCCTTGACGTTGATGTGATCTTCTTGGCGAGGGCGGCGTAGCCGGCGAGCGAATGCTCGGCGATCGGCAGCTTCAGGTCCTTGAACGAGTTCAGCCCCGTCTTGACCTTCGAGATGATCGCCTGCTTGTCCTCGCTGACCGAATAGATGGTGAGTCGGTCCGCATTGAACAGCACACAGATCTCGGTGCTCACCTCCAGCATGATCTCGTCGATGTTGTTGGTGGCGTGGATCTTGTTGGTGACCGCCTGAAGCTGCTTCTGGAACGCCAGACGCGCGTTCACATCCGACTGCGATTTAGCTTGATGGCTGAGTACCGCGCTCATTCCAAACCTCCGATGCCGGGTGCGCGCCACAGACACGCGTGCGCGGTGGGCTGGCCACCCCACCGCGGAGCCCCCACGCTAGGACCACGGACTGGAAAACCTATCCTAGCCCGTGATTTATAAACATTCAACTGCAACCCTCATGATTCTTAACAAGCTTTTGCCATTTTGCACAACTTAGTCCCGCTTTTCGGCCGCCCAGAGTCCCCCCTCGAGCAACCACACCTTGAAACCTCGCTGGGCGAACAGGAACGCGGCAGCGGCGCTGCGCCGGCCGCTCTGGCAATACACGATGTATTCCTTCGACTTGTCGAGCACCGAGAACATGTCGCGCACCTCGGACAGCGGCACGTTGATCGCCCCCGGGAGCTTGTCGTACTGGTACTCCGACGGGTAGCGCACGTCCAGCCACACCGCGCCGCGCCGCACGCGCTCGCGGGCCTGCGGGTAGTCGATCTTGCGCAGCAACGGCTCGCGCAGCAGTTCGTCGAAGTCCGACTTGCCGAGCACCAGCAGGTCGCAGTCGGTAAGCGCCACCACGGTGGCGTTGCGCTTGGCCTCCGAAACCAGCGACTCCTCGCCGAAAGCATCCCCGCCGCGCAACTCGGTGAGCACCACCTTAACGCCCCCGATCACGCGCTCGACCTGGCAGCGCCCCGCCTCGATCACGAAATAGCTGGTGCCCTCATCGCCTTCGCGGATGATCACCTCGCCGCGGCGCACCTTGTGACGCTCGAAACGCCGCATCAATTCGTCGATGTGCGCCGTCGGCAGCGGCGTGAACACCCCGCCGCGCAGGTTGGCGAGCGAAAACACCCCCGAGATGAGCCGCGCGTCGCTGCGTACCGCACGCGCCATCCCCGAGGTATCCTCTCTCTGGCCCGCGGCCACCTCGTCCCAGGTGGCGAGGATGTCCAACACCTCTTCGTCGACCACCAGGAGCTCGACGTCGGTGATCGCCTTGCTGCGGGCGAGCGGCGCATCGCGCCGGTTCAGCGCATGGCGCGTGTCTTCGGTGCCGCCCACCACCACCTGCGTTCCGCCGTTGTCGTATACGAGCAGCAGCTCGCCGCGCAGCAGGAACACCGAACGCCCGGCGGCGGGATGTCCCTGGAGTGGATCCGTGCCGCGCGCGGCGTGCTCGAGCACGGCAACGTCGGCCAGCTCGTTCAGGCGCTCCGAAGACAGCGTGCCGAGCGGCACCAGTGCAGCGAGCTGCTCGGGGGTCGCTTTCGGCAGGCGTGCCGTGGCGCCGGCCATGCGCCTCAGAACTCGAACACTTGGTTGTTCTGCAGCATGCGCGGGCGAAATCTCCCTGCGCATTCCTCGATTTCCTGCATCGTCAGCTCGATCTCGCCGGGTTTCAGGTGGGTTACATAGATCTCGGCGCTGCGCTCGAGCTTGGTGAGCTCGTCGGCCAGCGTTTCCGGGCACAGGTGCTTGGATACTATCGCCAGCTGGCGCTCCTTGTTCGAGAACGCCGTTTCGACAATCAGGTACCTGAGGTTGCGGATCCTGTTGACCGCCTTCCACAGATTGTTGTTCGGTCCAGTATCGCCGGTGAACACCAAGCTCGACGTCCCGCTGTCGAGATGGTATCCGACCGCCGGCACCGTGTGGTTGGCGGGCAACGGCGTGATCTCTCGACCAGCGATCGTGATCGTGCGTCCGACCTCTATTTCCTGATAGCGCATGTAAGGCGCTTCGGGGCTCGGAATCTCGGAAAAATCTGGCCAGATCGCCCAGTTGAAGAGGTGGCTTTTCATGATTTCGATCGTTGCGCGAGTGGCGTACACGACGATCGGTCTCGCGCGCATGCCCCCGACGGTGTCGACCACGAAGGGAATGCTGGTCACGTGATCGAGATGCGAATGCGTGATGAAGATGTGATCGACCAGCGAGAGCTCCGCGAGCGACAGGTCACCGACACCGGTGCCGGCATCGAGCAGGATGTCGCTGTCGACCAGGAAGGACGTCGTGCGCAAATGCCGTCCGCCGATGCCTCCCGAGCAGCCGAGGACGCGGAGCCTCATCGCGGCGGGCCTACTTGGTCTCGAACCTGGTGACGCCGTCCCAACCGGGATCCGGCGGATTATTGCGGTAGTTCTCGATACGCTCGACATACACCGCATACAGCTGGCAGCCGGCGCGCATGCGCTGAAGATTGAGAAGTGCAACCTCCGCCTCGTCCCACTCGCGCGCGCGGTAGTAGCGCAGGCACTGGTTCCACAGCTTGAGCTCGTCGTGCACGCTCTTGTCCACCTCGCTATCAGCGCCGACGGGCTCGTAGATCGCAACGGCCTCGTCCTTGCCCTTGACGCGCACGCGGTCCACTTCGCGGAACACCATGTCCTTGACCGTCCTGCGGGTTTCCTCGCCAACCAGGATACCGACGCCGTACTGCTTGGTGATGCCTTCGAGCCGAGAGCCTAGATTCACCGGATCCCCCATCACGGTATAGGCCTTGCGCAATTTCGACCCCATGTCCCCAACGCGCATCAGGCCCGAATTGACCCCGATGCCGATGTGGAACTCGGGCCATCCCTTCGCCCTGAACTCCTGGTTCAGCGTTACGGCCCGATGTTGCATCTGCAACGCCGTGAGCACACCGTGCCGGGCGTGGTCCGCGTCCGCAACCGGGGCGCCCCAGAATGCCATGATCGCGTCCCCGATGTACTTGTCTAGCGTACCTCGGTTACCCCGAATTACCAAGGACATTGCCGTGAGATAGTCGTTGATATAGGAGGAGAGATCCTTGGCGTTCAGGCTTTCTGAGATGGTGGTGAAGCCGCGCACATCCGAGAAGAGGACCGTGAGGACTTCCTCGCGTCCATCCATCGTGTATTTCTCGGGGTCCTCGGCCATGCGGTCCACCAGCTCCGGCGGCACGTATTGGCCGAAGAGCTCCGTGAACTGGCGCTTGGAGCGCGATTCGACAAAGTAGCCGTACGCCATGTTCATCATGTAGAGCATCACGATCATCAGCAGCGTCGCGGCTAGCGGCAGCTCCATGCCTGCCTGTACCCAGATGCCCACGTCCAACGCCACGATAAGCGCCGCGCCGATCAGAGCCGCGCCCGTTGCCCAGAGCGCCGAGACCATGGGGACGAAGATCGAGAGCACGAGCCCGGCGAGCACCAGCATCACGACCTCGGCGGCGAGCATGTACGGCAGCTTCTGCTTCAGCGCGTGATCGATCATCCCCACGATCAGGTTGGCGTGGACCTCGACCCCCGGATACGCATTTCCAACGGGCGTGGATCGAAGATCGAGCAGTCCGAGCGCGGTGGCTCCGACCAGCGTGATCTTGCCCTCGAGCTGTTCCGGCTTGACTCGGTCGTGCAGGACGTCGGCGAGCGAGACGTACGGGAAGCTGCCACGGTCGCCGCGGTAGGGAACCAGCGCGCTCGCGGTCTCGTCCACGGGGATCGTAACCGGTCCGACGCTGAGCCACTCGAGGTCTGAATACCCGCGATGCAACATCGAGTCCGGAGCGAAGTCCGGCCGCACCTTGGGAAGCCTGCCGCCCTCCTGCAAAGCGATGAGGGTGCGTACCATGGCAAGCGACAGCGACTCGTAGTACGCGCCGTCGTACTCCACGATCATCGGCACCCTGCGCACCAAGCCGTCCGCGTCCAGCAGCGGATTGAAATGACCCGCCGCTGCGGCGTTCCTCTGGAACTCGGGCAGGTTGCCGCCGTAGCCGATCCAGGCCGGGAAATCGATGTCGTGTCCCGCGAAGGTGCCCTTGGGCAGCACCGGCTCGGGTAGCGCTGCGATGCGCTTGGCGTTGCTCTCGCTGTTGAAGTAGTAGCCGAGCACCACCGGCCGCCCCTTGATCGCCCTCGCGAACCGGCCGTCGTTGTCGAGCTCCGGCCGCATCTCGCGGTAGGCGCGCTGGAACTCGGCATCCTGCTTGAGTTGCACCTCCGAAAGCCGGTCGAGCGCGCGGATCCCCGAGGAGTAGTCGGCCTCCGCCCACACGACGTCGAAGCCGACCACGGCCACCTTGTACTTGTCGAACAGCTTGTCGAGGATCCTGGCCATGATGTCGCGCGGCCAGGGCCAGTGGCCAACCTCCTGCAGGCTCTTCTCGTCGATGTCGAGAATCACGATGCGCGGGTCGACGCCGCGCGGCATGGTCAATCGCAAGCGCGCGTCGTAGATGATGTTGTCGAGCTGGGAAATGAGGCCTACGTTGTAGAAGCGCGCGGCGTGCCCGACGAAGAACAGCGTGATGGCCAGGCCCAGCGCGATGCGGACAATATGCTGCCTCAAGCGGCCTCCGGCGCTCGGGTCATGGCCGTGGCACGAGGCGCTGAATCGATGGCCGCAGCGAGGAGCCTCGCGAGGCTCAGCTCTTGACGAAGAACTCCATTTTCACGCCGGCGATCTCGATCACGTCGTGGTCCTTCAGCGCGTGCGGTGCCGAGCCGATCGACTGG
The DNA here is from genome assembly GCA_963834845.1 of uncultured Pseudomonadota bacterium. Classification (GTDB taxonomy): domain Bacteria; phylum Pseudomonadota; class Gammaproteobacteria; order Burkholderiales; family SG8-39; genus DAHVFK01. The sequence goes on along the minus strand of CAWICY010000005.1, from coordinate 26,516 downwards.
CCGTTCACCGTCGGATGCTGGGCGCCCTCGACATGGGTGATGAAGTAGCCCTGCGGGCGCCGCGTGAGCACCGCGACCTGCGTTCCGGGCTTGCCGAGCGTGGTGAGAGGCTTGGTCAGCTCGAGCTCCTTGCCCGCATTGCCGCCAGATAGGATCTGGATCGCGCCCAGCGGCTGGGCGGGCTTCGCCGCCGGCGGTGGTATGGGGGCTGCGGCAGGCTCGGGCTTGGACGCCGTGCCCGCGCTCGCCGCAGTGGACGCGACCTGCTGCGCCGAGGCGGCGCGCGCCGCCTCGGCTATCTCGGGCTTGGAGTGCGGGTGGGTCCCGTCGGTGGGGGGTACCGGCGCCGCCGCCATTGCGCGCGCCTGCTCGGCTGCTGCCTTCATCGCCGAGGGGCGCAGCACCATGGTCTTTTCGAAATCGGCCGCCGACGCGCCCACCGGATGACCCGCTTCGGCGATGTACTTGAGCTTGTACTTGCCCAGCTCGATGACGTCGTTGTTCTGGAGAAAGTGCTTCTTGACCGTGTTACCGTTGACCATCGTTCCGTTCGTGCTGCCCAGGTCCTCGAGGAACGAATCGTTCAGGATCGTGACGATCACTGCATGCTCCCCGCTGACCGCCAAATTGTCGATCTGGATGTCGTTATGCGGCTTGCGGCCGATGGTGGTGCGCTCTTTGACCAAGGGGATCTCCTTGAGCACCAGCCCATCCATGCTGAGTATCAGTTTCGCCATAGCTGACCCCTGGGGGTTATTTTAACCATGCAAAAAACTTGGCCATAACGCCGCGGGCGGCGGGGTACTCCCGCAGGACGCGTACGAGTATAACCGAAACGTTATCGCGGCCGCCGTTGTCGTTGGCCATCTGCACCAGTTGCTGGGCCGCAAGGTTGAGGTTCGCGCCCAGCGCCTGAACCGCCATGCCGATGTCCTCGTCGCTGACCATGTCGCACAGGCCGTCGGAGCACAGCAGGTAAATGTCCCCCGGCTTGCAGGAATACTCGCGGATTTCCGGCTCGATGCCGAGGTCGATGCCGAGCGCACGGGTCACCAAGTTCTTGTGCTGCGCCGTCTTCGCCTGCTCGGCGGTGAGCAGGCCAGAGTCGATCTGCTCCTGCAGCAGGGAGTGGTCGCGCGTGAACTGCTCGAATTCCTCGCCTCGCAGGCGGTACAGCCGCGAGTCACCGAGGTGCGCCACCATGACCCGATTGTCGTAGAACAAGCAGGTCACCAGCGTCGTACCCATTCCCGCGTATTGCGGCTGGCTCTGCGACGCCTGATAGATCGAGGCGTTCGCGTTCATGACCTGCTCGTGCAGCATCCGTTCGGCCATGGGCCGGCCGGTCCGCGGATCGATATCGTAGGGCCGCACGCTGCCGAGCGCCCGTGCCAGCTCGGTGGTGATCACCGTGGTGGCCATACCGCTTGCCACTTCGCCGGCGTTGTACCCGCCCATGCCGTCGGCGAGCACCGCGATGCCGTGCGCCGCGTCGGATGCGACTGCATCCTCGTTGTGCGAGCGCACCATCCCCGGATCTGTAGAGCTGGCGATCTCGAGAACTTGGCTGAGGTCCATGGCGCGGCTCAGAGCTCCACGTCGACGCCGCCAACGAACTGCGTTGCGCGGATCCCGGCGCCGCGCGCGCCGGCCGCTGCCGCGGCGCGCAGCGCCTGCGCGAACTCTTCACCCGTCTGGAAGCGCTCGTCGGAATTCTTCGCCAGCGCCAGCCGGAAAAACGCCAACGGCCCGGGCGGCACAGTCGCGGTGTACTGCAGCATGTCGGCAGGCGGCTCGTTGGAGATCTTGAACATCAGCTGCGCCATCGACTCGCCCTCGAACTGCAGTCTGCCGCACCGCGGCTGATAGAGGTACGTGGCGAACGGGAACAGCTCGCTGCGGCCCTCGCTGCGCTGGCGGCGCTCTTGCCGTCGGTATTCAGGTCCTGCTCTGCCTGCTTGGGCAGCGCGACGAACGGCGCCAGCGTGTCGTTTCCCGGCGAAACGGGTGGCGGTGCCTCCTGCGCCATTTCGAGCAGCGTGGTGACGTAGCGATATCCCGGATGGATCTTCGGCTCGCCGAAAAATGCCGAGTAGCCGATCACCTCGGCTCTTGCGCCCGCCAGCAGATCGATCATCTTGGCGTGCACTCCGCGCGACCACGGCCAGCGGCCGACGTTGGCGATGCTGGTGTTGTCGCTCGCGATCACCGCGATCCTGTCGGAGGGCGTGCGCGAGGACGCCTGCACCCGCATCTCGTAAGCGCTGCGCGCCAGGCTCTGCAACAATTCGCTGCTGCCCGCGAACAACGTCAGCACGACGACGACCAGGCCGAATACCCAGTCCCGCTTCCAGAATCCGGTCTTCATGAACAGGTGCCCACGGTTCGCATTGTCTGGCGGCAGCCGGGCCGGCGGAAGCGTCTATCGAGGAAAGCCGCAGGATCTCGTATTTATTATTAAAATCAATAGGTAATACTTCCTGAGGCGGACTCGAAGAATACTCGGTCGCGGCCCGCTTCCCTGATGGGAGTGGATTTTTCCCCGTGCGCCACCCGCCGCCTCCCAAACAACCCCCCATAAAACAAAAGGCTAATGCGCATTCTTACAGTCAGATATAAGCTGCGTCAAATATTCGCCCGCGGGGGTTCGGCGGGCAAATGCGGGCGGCGAAGCGGCGCTAGCCGCCGAGCAGCATGCCCGCCTTGATCGCGCCCGAGGTCAACAAGTCAGCGGCGGTCGCCTTTTTGCCGTCGCCGAGCTTGGCGCGCAGCACCTCGATGCGCCCACCTTGGGCGGTGACCTGGAAACTTTCCGCGCCGACCTCGACTACCTCGCCGATCTTGCCTTTCACGGCGCCGAAGCTGCGCACCGGGTTCTTCCTGGCGTCGAACACCTGCAGCTTCTGGCCGTTTAGCGTCGTCCAGGCGCCGGGCGCCGGGTTGCAGCCGCGGATCACGTTGTAGAGGAAGTCCACGTGGTTGGCCCAGTGGATGCGCGCCTCGGCCTCGCGGCACCAGCCCTCGTAGCTCGCCTGCGATTCGTCCTGCACGCGCTCGCGGTGCTTGCCCGCGAGCACCAGATCGGCAGCCTCGAGCATCGCCGCGACGCCCATCGGGAACAGGCGGTCGAAGTAAACCGTGCCCAGCGTGTCGTCCGGTGCGATCGGCGTTTCCTTCTGCAGCACCACCGGCCCTTCGTCCAGGCCGTCGGTGGGGCGAAAGATGCTGAGCCCGGTCTTCGCGTCGCCACGGATGATCGGCCAGTTGATCGACGACGGCCCGCGGTACTTCGGCAGCAGCGACGGGTGGTACTGGATCGTTCCGTGCTTCGGGATGTTGACAAAATCCTGCGGCGCGAACTGCAGCACGAACGCCATGATGCCGAGCTCGGCGTCCAGCTTCTTGAGGGCATTCTTTGCGTCGTCGGCCTTCAACGATGGAAACTGGAAGACCTGAACGCCTTTCTCCTGTGCGGTGGTTTTCAGCGCGTCCGGGCGCGCACCGGGCTTCTCCGGCGCGCAGAACACGCCCGCGACCTCGTCGCCGCGCGCGAGGAACGCCTCGAGGACCGCCTTGCCGAAGTCCTGCTGCCCTACGATGGCGATTCGCATCACGCGGCCTTCTTCGGCGGAGCGGCGAACGCCCCGGCCTGTCTCAACGAGTTGATCTTAGAGTCCTCGTATCCCAGCACTGCCCTGAGGATCTCGTCGGTATGCTCGCCGAGCAGCGGCGAGCGCTTGATCACCGCGGGCGAGTCCGACAGCTTGATCGGCATGCCGACGTTGAACCACTTGCCGCGCTGCGGATGGTCGAGCTCGACCCACATGTCGCGCCCGCGCACGTGCTCGTCGTTCGCCAGGTCCTCGGTCGACATGATCGGGCCGCAGGGCACGTCGAGCGGATTGAGGATCGCCATCAGCTCGCGCTTGGTGTGCTGCTCGGCGAACTTGTTGATCAGCGTCCACATGAGCTGCTGGTTCTTGCGCCGCTCGCCGATGGTCGCGAAGTGCGGGTCGGTGGCGAGGTTGGGCATCCCCAGTTCCGGCCCGATGCGCTTGGCGAGCGCGTCCCAGACCGCCTCCTGCACCACGATGTAGAGCCAGTCGTTCGCGCCGTGCGGCTTGCAGTGGATGGCGTTGCCGAGCTGACCGCCGCCCGAGTCGTTGCCGGCGCGCGGCACTTCCCCCATGCCCTGGTAGGTAGGCACCGAGTACTCGGGCATATCGCCGCGCTGCAGGCGCTGATGGTCGCGGAACTTGACGCGGCATAGGTTCATCACGCCGTCCATCATCGCCACCTCGACGTACTGTCCCTTGCCGGTGCGGCTCGCCTGGTGCAGCGCGGCGAGCAGGCCGATCGCCAGGTGCAAGCCCGTTCCCGAGTCGCCGATCTGTGCGCCGGTGACGAACGGCGGGCCGTCCGGAATGCCGGTCGTGCTCATCGCGCCGCCCATCGCCTGCGCGACGTTCTCGTAGGCCTTGAAGTCGGCGTACGGCCCCGTCGAGCCGAAGCCCTTGATCGAGCCCATGACGATCTTCGGATTGATCTGGTGGATCTTCTCCCAGGAGAAGCCGAAGCGGTCGAGCACGCCCGGGCCGAAGTTCTCCATGATGATGTCGCACTTCTTGAGCAGATCGACGAACACCATCTTGCCTTCGGCTGACTTCATGTTCACGGTAATCGAGCGCTTGTTGCAGTTGAGCATCGTGAAGTACAGGCTGTCGGCGTTCGGCACGTCGCGTAGCTGGCCGCGCGTCGCGTCGCCCTGCGGATTCTCGAACTTGATCACGTCCGCGCCCATCCAGGCGAGCAGCTGCGAGCAGGTCGGCCCCGCCTGCACATGGGTCATGTCGAGGATGCGCACGCCTTTCAAAGCTTCCATTCTGACCTCCAAAAAACTTACTTCTTTTTCGCGCTCGGATTCAGGCTCGTGATGCGACCGCTTTCGGTGCCGGCGGTTTCGTCTATCATGGCATTGATGAGCGTGGGCCTGCGCGAGCGGATGGCTTCTTCCATTGCCTTGCGCAGCTCGGCCGGCGTAGTGGCCTGCACGCCCACACCGCCGAAGGCCTCCATGAGCTTCTCATAGCGTGCGCCCTTGACGAACACCAGAGGTGCCGGATCGCGGCCGCCGGTCGGATTGACTTCGTCGCCGCGGTAGACGCCGTTATTGTTCAGGATCACCACGCATACCGGCAGGTCGTAGCGGCAGATAGTCTCGACTTCCATGCCGGAGAAGCCGAAGGCGCTGTCGCCCTCGATCGCGATCACCGGCTGGCCGCTGACCACGGCAGCCGCGACGGAAAAGCCCATGCCGATGCCCATCACACCCCAGGTGCCGACGTCCAGGCGCTTGCGCGGCTTGTACATGTCGACGATGCTGCGGGTGAAGTCGAGCGCGTTGGCGCCTTCGTTTACGAGGCACGCATCCGGGTTGGCCTTGATGATGTCGCGCACCACAGCCAGTGCGCTGTGGAAGTTCATCGGCGCCGGATTCCTGGCGAGGGTTTCGGCCATCTTGGCGACATTCTTGCTCTTGCGCTCGGCGATCGCGCCGGTCCACTCGGCCGGCGGCTTGGCCCAGTTGGCGCCGATGCCGGCGAGCAGCGCGGACACGCAGGAGCCGATGTCGCCCACCACCGGGGCGTCGATGCGCACGTTGCTGTCCGCCTCCTGCGGCGAGATGTCGATCTGAATGAACTTCTGGCCGCCCCAGGCCTTATGGTCCTTGCCGCCCCAGGTCTTGCCCTTGCCGTGCGAGAGTAGCCAGTTCAAGCGCGCGCCGACCAGCATCACCACGTCCGCCTCGGGCAGCACATAGGAGCGCGCGGCCGACGCGCACTGCTCGTGCGTGTCCGGCAGCAGGCCCTTTGCCATGGACATGGGCAGGTAGGGAATGCCGGTCTTCTCGATGAAAGAACGAATCTCCGCATCTGCCTGCGCGTAGGCCGCGCCTTTTCCCAGGATGACCAGCGGCTTCTTCGCGCCCTTCAGCACCTCCAGCGCGCGCTTGACGGCTTCCGGCGCAGGGATCTGCTTCGGCGCCGCGTCGACCACCTTGATCAGCGTCCTTCTGCCGGCTTCCGCGTCGATAGTCTGCGGGAACAGCTTCCCCGGCAGGTCGAGGTAGACGCCGCCCGGGCGGCCGGAGACGGCGGCGCGGATCGCGCGCGCGATGCCCACGCCGATGTCCTCGGCGTGCAGCACGCGGAAGGCGGCCTTGGCGAGCGGCTTGGCGATGGCCAGCTGGTCCATTTCCTCGTAGTCGCCCTGCTGCAGGTCGACGATCTCGCGCTCGCTGGAGCCGCTGATGAGGATCATCGGGAAGCAGTTGGTGGTGGCGTTGGCGAGCGCCGTCAGGCCGTTCAGGAAGCCCGGCGCGGACACCGTCAGGCAAATGCCCGGCTTTTGGGTCATGAAGCCGGCGATGGCGGCCGCGTTGCCGGCGTTCTGCTCATGGCGGAACGAAATCACGCGCATGCCTGCGGCCTGCGCCTTACGGGTGAGGTCGGTTATCGGGATACCGGGCAGAGCGAAGATCGTGGCGATGCCGTTGAGTTTGAGGGCATCGATGACCAGGTGAAAGCCGTCGGTAACTTCTTTCGTGTCCGCGGCGATTTGGGGTTCGCTGACGGTTCCACCCATGGTGTTCTCCTATGAGGCGAGGCAATGCGCGGGTCCGGGAGGGCGATATGGTAAAGAGCGCGGCGCAATTTCTCCCTTGACCCCGGTCAAGGGTTCGAATCGTCTAGAATGACGGGTTCCCGGCAGGTCCGAAGTCGCCACGCTATGGCACCCATCGTCAGCCATCCGCAGCGCAACACCATCCGCCTGCAGTTGCGGCAGAACCTGATGCTGCGGGGCATGACGCCGCCGCAGTGGGACGCGCTGGAGCAGCTGCTCGCGGTGGCCGAGTACCGCAAGGGCGATCTGCTGGTGCGCCAGGGCGATACCGAGATGGAACAGTTCTTCATTCTGGACGGCATGCTCAAGCGCGTGGTGTCCAACGCCGAAGGACACGAGATGATCCTGCGCTTCGCCGCCGAAACCGAGATGGACACCTCGTACGCGGCCTGGCGGCTCGGCACGCCGATTCCTTACAGCATCGTCGCGGTCACCAAGGTGCGCACCGCCAAGCTCGCGCTGCCGCAGTGGGTGGAGTTCCTCGAGCACCATCCGGGCCTGAAGTCGCTGTTCGAGTACGAGGTCATGAAGGTCATGTCCGAGGTGATGGCGCACACCATCACCCTGCATCTGCTCGACGCGCCGGGACGGCTGTCGCGCTTCCAGCGCAAGCATGCCGAGCTCTCCGGGCGCATCCCGAAGAAGGAGCTCGCGGCCTATCTGAATCTCACGCCGGAGACGCTGTCGCGCCTGAAGCAGAAGCTCGGCGATCTCTAGCGCCTAGCGCAGCCTGCGGATCAGCCAGGAAACGAGCGGCCAGAACAGCAGGAACAGCGCCAGGCCCGTCAGCGAGCCGACCAGCTTGTTGGAGAAGAACACCGTCATGTCGCCCTGCGACACCAGCATCGACTGGCGGAACGAGGCCTCCGCGCGGTCGCCGAGCACGATCGCCAGCACCAGCGGCGCGAGCGGATAGGACAGCTTCTTGAATAGGTAGCCCGCGACGCCGAACACCACCATCATGTAGATGTCGAAGTTTGCGTTGTGCACGGTGTAGGCGCCGATCGCGCAGATCACGATGATGATCGGCGCGATCACCGAGAACGGAATGCGCAGGATCGCGGCGAACAGCGGCACGCAGGTGAGCACCACGATCAGGCCGGCGATGTTGCCGAGGTACATGCTGGCGATCAGGCCCCAGACGAAGTCCTTCTGCTCGACGAACAGCAGCGGCCCCGGCTCCAGGCCCCAGATCAAGAGACCCCCGAGCAGCACCGCGGCGGTGGGCGACCCCGGCACGCCGAGCGTGAGCATCGGCAGCAGCGCCGACGTTCCGGCGGCGTGCGCGGCGGTCTCCGGCGCCACCACCCCCTCGACCTGACCGGTGCCGAACTTGTCGCCGTCCTTCGAGAAGCGGCGCGCCACGCCGTAGCTCATGAAGGACGCGGGCGTGGCCCCGCCGGGGACGATCCCCATGAAGCAACCGATCGCGGCTCCGCGCAGCGAAGTAAGCCAGTATTTCGGCAATTCCTTCCAGGTTTCGAGCACCACCTTGAGGTTGATCTTCGCCGAGGCTCCCTTGAACGCGAGCCCTTCTTCCAGCGTCAGCAGGATCTCGCCGATGCCGAACAGGCCGATCACCGCCACCAGGAAATCGAACCCGGTCAACAGCGACGTCGTGCCGAAGGTCAGGCGCAGGGTGCCGGTCACGGTGTCGGTGCCGACCGCGGCCAGCGCGAAGCCGAGCATCATCGCCGCGAGCGTCTTGAAAGGCGGCTCCTTGCTCATGCCGACGAAGGCGCAGAAGGTGAGCAGGTACACGGCGAAGAACTCGGGCGGCCCGAACTCGAGCGCGAACTGCGCCACGATCGGCGACAGGAAGGTGATCACGATCACGCCCACCGCCGCGCCGAAGAACGACGAGGTGAAAGCCGCGGTGAGCGCCGCCCCGGCACGCCCCTTCTGCGCCAGCGGATAGCCATCGAAGGTGGTCGCCACCGACCACGGCTCACCCGGAATATTGAACAGGATCGAGGTGATCGCGCCGCCGAAGAGCGCGCCCCAGTAGATGCACGACAGCAGGATGATGGCGGAGGTCTGCCCGCCCGGGGTCTGCGCCATGGAGAAGGTGAGCGGCAGCAGAATGGCGACGCCGTTGGCGCCGCCGAGGCCGGGGAGCACGCCGATGATCACGCCCAGTATGATCCCGGTGAACATCAGGGCGAGGTTGGTCCACGTCAGCGCGACGTCGAAACCGTGCAGCAGGGAAGTAAGCGAATCCACGATTTTCGCCCCGGCGCGCTCAGCCGATGCCGAGCAGGGCTTCGACCGGTCCCTTGGGCAGCGGGACCTGGAACCACTTTTCGAAAACGAAGAAGAAGAAAGCACTGGTGCCCACGCTCACCAGCACCACCTTCCACCATGGGTAATTGCCCAGCCAGCGCATGAAGAATCCGATGTAGAGCAACGACGCCACATAGATGCCGAGCCAGCCGACCAGCGCGACGTACACGATCGACGGCACCAGCACCGAGAGCACCAGCTTCAGTTGCCCGACCTCGACAAAAACGCCGTTCTTTTCCTTCGCGATCAGCAGGCCGCGCAGGAAGTTGATCGTCGAGGAAATGCAGATGATGAGGCCGATGTAAAACGGAAAGTAACCGGTCTGCGGGCCGTCCGCGGCCCACTTCGCCCCGAGCCGCCAGCTGTCGAACATCACGATCGCGCCGAGCAGGAAAATGAACCCCGCGACCACCAACTCGGCGGTCTTGTAGCGCAGCGCGGGGCGCGTCTGCCTTGCGTCAGCCATCAGAATTCCCCTCCCGATACGAATGCGGCGCGCCGTTGCAACCGGCGCGCCGCGACTCGCTTGCAGCGATGTTCTACTTCGTGCCTGCCATGAAGCCGGCAGCCTTCATGAGCGCGACGTGCTCGGCCTCCGCCTTCGCTACCCAGTCGGCGTACTCCTTGCCCTCGATGCTCATCTGGTTGAACGCGCCCTTGTTCATCAGCGCCGTCCACTCCGGCGTTTGGCGCACCTTCTCCAGGAGCTTCACGTAGTAGTCGACCTGGTCCTGGGTCACCCCGCCCGGCATGAAAATGCCGCGCAGCATCAGGTAGCTGACGTCAAGCCCGCCGTCCTTGCAGGTCGGGATGTCGTGCCAGGACATGGTGTCTGTCATCTTGTCGTTGTACGGCATGCGCTGGGTATCGAATACGCACAGCGGACGCAGCTTGCCGCCGCGCCAGTGCGCCACCGCCTCGATCGGGTTGTTGACCGACGACTCGATGTGCTTGCCAACCAGCTGCACCGCTACCGTGCCGCCGCCCTTGAACGGGATGTAGGTGAACTTGGCGCCCGTCCTCTGCTCGATGGCGGCGGTGATGATCTGGTCTTCCTGCTTGGAGCCCGTGCCGCCCATCTTGCACTTGCCCGCGCCCATCTTCTTGCAAGCGTCGATGTACTCCTTGGCGGTCTTGTAGGGCGTGTCGGCGTTGACCCACAGCACGAACTCGTCGAGCGCCATCATCTTGACCGGCGTCAGGTCGCGCCAGTTGAACGGCACGCCGGTGGCGAGCGGCGTGGTGAACAGGTTGGACAGCGTAATGATCATCTTGTGGGGGTCGCCCTTGGCGCCCTTCACGTCCAGGAAGCCCTCGGCACCCGCACCACCCGACTTGTTGATCACCACCATCGGCTGCTTCATCAGGTTATGCTTGGCGACGATGCCCTGGATGGCGCGTGCCATCTGGTCGGCGCCGCCTCCGGTGCCGGCCGGCACGATGAACTCCACCGTCTTGGTGGGCTCCCAAGCCTGACTCGCCGACGGCCAGATTGAGACCATTGCCGCCGCAAGCATGGCGCCGAAGCTGCGTGTGAACGTCGTTTGCATGTTGTCCTCCTCCTTGAATGTCTTCTGAACCGTCGAACTATAAACCCGTTGTATGGCGCAGCGCTGGCGCTCGACGTAAGCGGATTCTGGTTACGCAGGCGGTCGTCTCGCCTTGACCACGGTCAAGAATCCTCGCGTCCGGTCTCCGTCGCCACCGCGCCTGCCGCCGCCCGCCTCGCGAGCCACAGCCCGAGCGCCACGACGAACGCGGCGCCGACGGCTCCGGCCACCTTGTAGTGCACCAGCCAGTCCGCGTGCTCCGCGACCCACGACTTTATCGCCGGGTCCGTCGCCATGATCTCGCCCGCGATGTAGCCGAGCAGCGCGCCGCCGAGCGTGATGATAACCGGAAAGCGCTCCATCAGCCGCAGCATGATCGTGCTGCCGAAGATCACGATGGGAATCGATATCGCGAGGCCCAGCACCAGCAGCACCACCTTGAGCTGCGGCGGCCCCTGCTCCGCCGCCGCCGCCACCGCGATGACGTTGTCCAGGCTCATCACCAGGTCGGCGATGAGTATCGTCTTGATCGCTTGCAGCAGGCTGTCGCTCGCCTCGACGCCTTCCTCGTCGCCGTCCTCGGGCACCAGCAGCTTGACGCCGATCCACAGGAGCAGCACGCCGCCCACCAGCTTAAGCCACGGCAGCTGCAGCAGCGCCACCGCGAAGATCGTGAGCACCACGCGCAGGACGATCGCCGCGGCGCTGCCCCAGAACACGGCGGTCGTCTGCTGCTTCGCGGGCAGCGAGCGCGCCGCGAGCGCGATCACGACCGCGTTGTCCCCGGAAAGCAGGAGGTTGACCCAGATGATCGCGCCGAGCGACTTCCAGAAGGCGAAATCGGCGAGCTGGTCGAGCATTACTGGCCGGTCAGAACAGGCCGACTACCTTGCCGTCAACGACGTCGATCTTGCTCGCGGCCGGAACCTTGGGCAGCCCCGGCATGGTCATGATATCCCCGCAAACCATGACGACGAACTCGGCTCCGGCGGCGAGCCGCACCTCGCGCACGTTGATCGCATGGCCCGACGGCGCGCCGCGCAGCTGCGCGTCGGTGGAGAACGAGTACTGTGTCTTGGCGACGCACACCGGGTAGTTCCCGTAGCCGTCGTCCTGCAGCTTCTTGATCTGGTTGCGCACCTTGCTGTCGGCGGTGACCTCGGAGGCGCGGTAGACCTTCTTCGCGATCTTGCCGATCTTGTCCCACAGGCTGTCCGCGTCCTCGTACAGGAACGTCGGCTTGGAAGGCTTGTCGCACAGCTCCACCACGATTTTCGCGAGCTCGGTCGCGCCCTTGCCGCCGTCCGACCAGTGTGTCGCCAGCACCACCGGCACGCCCAGCTTTGCCATCCTGGACTTGAGCAGCTCGATCTCTGCCGGCGTGTCGAAGCTGAAGCGGTTGATCGAAACGACGCAGGGAATGCCGTAGGCGCCCCGCACGTTCTCCACGTGCCGCTCGAGGTTCACGAGCCCCTTCTCGAGCGCCGGCAGGTTCTCCTTGTTGACTTCCTTGACGTCGATGCCGCCGTGATACTTGAGCGCGCGTATCGTCGCCACGATCACGGCCGCCGCCGGCCGCAGTCCGCTCTTCCTGCACTTGATGTCGAGGAATTTCTCGGCGCCGAGATCGGCGCCGAAGCCCGCCTCCGTCACCACGTAATCGGCCAGCTTGAGCGCCGATTGCGTCGCGATCACCGAGTTGCAGCCGTGTGCGATGTTGGCGAACGGCCCACCGTGGATGAACGCCGGGTTGTTCTCGAGCGTCTGCACCAGGTTGGGTTTGAGCGCGTCGCGCAGCAGCACCGTCATCGCCCCGTGAGCGTTCAGGTCGCGGGCGTAGACCGGCTTCTGCTCGCGCGTGTACCCCGCCACGATGTTGCCGAGGCGCTTCTTCAGGTCCTCGACCGAGGTCGCGAGGCAGAAGATCGCCATCACTTCCGAGGCCACCACGATGTCGAAGCCGTCTTCGCGCGGGTAGCCGTTCGCGGTGCCGCCCAGGGACACCACGATGTCGCGCAGCGCGCGATCGTTCATGTCCATCACGCGCCTCCAGGCGATGCGCCGCACGTCGATGCCGAGCTCGTTGCCATGATGGATGTGGTTGTCGATGAGCGCCGCGAGCAGGTTGTTGGCCAGCCCGATGGCGTTGAAGTCGCCGGTGAAATGCAGGTTGATGTCCTCCATCGGCACCACCTGCGCGTAGCCGCCGCCGGCGGCGCCGCCCTTCATGCCGAACACCGGCCCGAGCGAGGGCTCGCGCAGGCAGATCACCGCCTTCTTGCCGATGTGGTTGAGCGCGTCGCCGAGGCCCACGGTGGTGGTCGTCTTGCCCTCGCCCGCCGGCGTCGGCGTCATCGCGGTGACCAGGATCAGCTTGCCGTCCTTGCGGCCCTTGAGCGTTTCGAGGTACGCGAGCGACACCTTCGCCTTGGTATGGCCGTAGGGCTCGAGGTGGTCCTCGGGGATGCCGAGCTTGTCCAGCGCGACCTTGGAAATGCGCTGCAGCTTCGCGGCCTGGGCAATTTCAATATCGGACGGCATTGATCAAAACCTCCCTCGTGGATGGAATTCTCTTGTCGCTCAGCCGTACAGCAGCCTGAGTGTCCTGCCCTTGCCGTAGCCCGGATTCCCGGGCAGCGCGCCGCCTTTCGTGACCTTCACGGCGCAATACTTGAACTCGGGGATCTTGCCGAACGGATCGAGCGCCGGGTTGGTGAGCAGGTTGGCCGCCGCCTCGTAGAACGCGAACGGGATGAACACCGCCCCGCGCGGCGTGCCCTCGTCGGCGCGCGCGTACAGCGAGATGCTGCCGCGGCGCGAGGCGACCGTCACCACCTCGCCCGGCTTCGCCTTCATCGCCGCCAGGTCGAGCGGATGGAGCGACGCCACGGGCTCGGGCTCGATCGCGTCCAGCACTCCGGAGCGGCGCGTCATGGCGCCGGTGTGCCAGTGCTCGAGCTGGCGCCCCGTGATCAGCACCATCGGGTATCTGCCGTCGGGGCGCTCGTCTGCCGGGATCAGGTCCGCGGGCACGAACTTGCCGCGCCCGGTCGCGGTCGGAAAATGCGTGCGGAACACCACCGGCTCGCCCGGATCGCCCTCGTGCTCGCACGGATACACCACGCACGAATCGCGCTCGAGGCGTTCCCACGTGATGCCGGCGATCGAATCCATGCCCTTGCGCATTTCCTCGAACACCTCGCTCGGTTTCTCGTACGACCAGTTCAAGCCCATTCTTCGGGCCAGCTGCACGATGATCCACAGGTCCTCGCGCGCTTCGCCCGGCGGCTCCAGCGCCTTCCTGCCCAGCTGCACCATGCGGTCGGTGTTGGTGAAGGTGCCGGTCTTCTCCGGAAACGCGGTCGCCGGCAGCACCACGTCGGCCAGGTAGGCGGTCTCGGTGAGGAAGATGTCCTGCACCACCAGGTGCTCGAGCCCCGCCATCGCCTCGCGCGCATGCGCCACGTCCGGGTCCGACATCGCCGGGTTCTCGCCCATGATGTACATGCCGCGGATCTTGCCCGCCTTCGCCGCGTTCATGATCTCGACTACCGTGAGCCCGGGCTTGGTGTCGAGCTTGGTTCCCCACAGCGCTTCGAACCGCTTGTTGGCCTCCGGGATTGTCGACGCGCTGGTAGTCCGGGAACACCATCGGGATGAGGCCGGAGTCCGACGCCCCTTGCACGTTGTTCTGCCCGCGCAGCGGATGCAGGCCGGTGCCGGGGCGCCCGATCTGCCCGGTCATCAGTGCCAACGCGATCAGGCATCTCGCATTGTCGGTACCGTGCACGTGCTGGGAGATGCCCATGCCCCACAGGATCATCGAGCCTTTCGATGTCGCGTACAGCCGCGCCACCTCGCGGATGGTCTGCGCCGGGATGCCGCACACGGGTCGCCATCTTCTCCGGCGAGAATCCCTTGGCGTTCTTCTTCAGCGCCTCGAAGCCGCTGGTGCGGTCCTTGACGAAGGCCTCGTTCACCAGGCCCTCGTCGATGATGGCGTGGATCATCGCGTTCAACAGCGCCACGTCGGTGTCCGGATTGAACTGCAGGAAGTGCGTCGCGTAGCGCTCGAGCTCGGTCCTGCGCGGATCGGCGACGATGAGCTTCACGCCCTGCCTGGCGGCGTTCTTGATCCAGGTAGCCGCCACCGGGTGGTTTACCGTGGGGTTGGCGCCGATCACGAACACCACCTCGGCGCGCAGCACGTCGTTCACCTGGTTCGATACGGCGCCGGAATTGAGGCCTTCCATCAGCGCCGCCACCGACGAGGCGTGGCACAGGCGCGTGCAGTGATCCACGTTGTTGCTGCCGAAACCGGTCCGCACCAGCTTCTGGAACAGGTACGCCTCCTCGTTTGAGCCCTTCGCCGAGCCGAAGCCCGCCAGCGCGTAGCGGTCTTGGTCCCTGATTTCAATAAGCTTGCTGGAAGCAAGATCCAAGGCCTCTTCCCAGCTCGCTTCGCGGAATACCTCCGACCAATTGCCGGGATCGACCACGAAATCCGGCCCCTTGGCCACGCCCGGCTTCCTGATCAGCGGCTTGGTCAGGCGATGCGGGTGCTGCACGTAGTCGAAGCCGTAGCGGCCCTTGACGCACAGCCTGCCGTGGTTGGCCGGGCCGTCGCGGCCCGTGACGAAGCGGATCTCGTTCTGGCTCACATGGTAGGTGAGCTGGCAGCCGACGCCGCAGAACGGGCACAGCGAATCGACCGTGCTTTCCGCCGCGGCGAATCCCGCGTCGCGCGCCGGCATCAGCGCGCCCGTGGGGCAGGCCTGGACGCATTCGCCGCAGGCCACACAGGTGCTCGCGCCCATCGGATCGTCGAAATCGAACACGATCTTGGAATGCTCGCCGCGGAAGGCGTAGCCGATGACGTCGTTCACCTGCTCCTCGCGGCAGGCGCGCAGGCAGCGCGTGCACTGGATGCAGGCGTCGAGGTTGACCGCGATCGCGGGATGGGAAAGGTCCGCCGGCGGCTGCCTTCTCGATTCGAACCTGGGCAAGCCAAGGGCCATTTTGCGGGCCCAGTGATCCAGCTCCGAGTCGAGCCGGTACTCCTTCTCCGGCATGTCCGAGAGCAGCAGCTCGAGCACCATCTTCTGCGATGCCTTGGCTCGCGCCGAGTCGGTGGTGACCTCCATGCCCTCGGCCGGATAGCGGCAGCACGACGGCGCGAGCACCCGCTCGCCCTTCACCTCGACCATGCATGCGCGGCAGTTGCCGTCGGGCCGCAGGCCGGGCTTGTAGCACAGGTGCGGAATCTCGACGCCGTGGCGCCGGGCGGTCTCGATGATCGGCTCGTCGGGCCGGCCGACGACCGTCTTGCCGTTCAGCTTGAACTCGATCGGCATCGTGGCCAGCTGGGTGTTCGTCACGCGTTCCATCACGTCACCTCGTGAGGAAAGTACTTCATGACGGCGAGCGCCGGGTTCGGTGCCGCCTGGCCGAGGCCGCAGATCGAGGCATCGGCCATCGCTTGCGAGAGCTCATTGAGCAGCGGCTGGTTCCAGCGCCGCTCGCCCATCAGCGCCAATGCCTTGGCGGTGCCGACGCGGCACGGGGTGCACTGGCCGCAGGATTCGTCGCGGAAGAAGCGCATCAGGTTCTGCGCCGCCTGGCTCGCCTTGTCGTGATCGGACAAGATGACCACCGCGGCGGAGCCGATGAACGCGCCATGCGGCTGCAGCGTGTCGAAATCGAGCGGCACGTCACCCAGGCTCGCGGGCAGGATGCCGCCCGAGGCGCCGCCCGGCAGGTAGGCATAGAACTCGTGGCCGTCCTGCATGCCGCCGCAGAACTCCTCGATCAGCTCGCGCACCGTGATGCCCGCGGGCGCGAGGTGCACGCCGGCCTTCTTGACGCGCCCCGAGACCGAGAACGAGCGCAGCCCCTTCCTTCCGTGGCGGCCCTGCGAGGCGAACCAGGCGGCGCCCTTGTCGACGATCTCGCGCACCCAGTGCACGGTCTCCATGTTGTGCTCGAGCGTCGGGTAGCCGAACAGGCCGACTTGCGCGACGTACGGCGGGCGCAGGCGCGGCATGCCGCGCTTGCCCTCGATCGACTCGATCATCGCCGACTCCTCGCCGCAGATGTAGGCGCCTGCGCCGCGCCGCAGGTGGATCGGCGGCAGGGGGAATTTCGCTCCCGCTTTCAGTCTCTTGAGCTCTTTCTCGAGAATCGCGCGGCAGCCGGCATATTCATCTCTCAGATAGATGTAGATCTCTCCGACCCCGGCGCACCACGCCGCCACCAGCATGCCCTCCAGAAAGCGGTGCGGGTCGCGCTCCAGGTACCAGCGGTCCTTGAACGTGCCCGGCTCGCCTTCGTCGATGTTCACCGCCATCAGGCGCGGCGCGGGCTCGGCGGCGACGATGCGCCACTTCCGCCCGGCCGGGAATCCCGCGCCGCCCAGGCCCCGCAGGCCCGAGTCCTCCATGATCTTGGTGATCTCCTCGCGCGAGCGCCGGCCCGCGAGGCAATCGGCGATCAGCCGGTAGCCGCCATGCCGCTTGTAGTCCGCGTAGTCGAGGTAGCCCGGCACCGGGCATCGGGTGGCCTGGTCCTCGACCGTCTCGCGCACCTTGGCGGCGTTGGCGAACGGCACCGGGTTCTGCCCCACGACCACGCACGGCGCCACCTCGCAGCGCCCGACGCAGGGCGCGTGCACGACGCGCACGTCTGCGTCCAGGATCGTCGGCAGGCGGTGCAGCAGTTCGTGCGCCCCCGCCAGCTCGCAGGCGATCGAATCGCACACGCGCACCGTGAGCGGCGCCGGCGCCTCGCCGCCCTCCTTGACGACGTCGAAGTGGTGATAGAACGTGGCCACCTCGTACACCTCGGCGAGCGACAAGCGCATCTCCTGCGCCAGCGCCGCGAGGTGTGCGGCCGACAGCTGCCCGTAGGCGTCCTGGATGCGGTGCAGGTGCTCGATCAGCAGGTCGCGCCGGCGCGGCGCGCGTCCGAGCAGCCTGCGCACGGCCTCGAGCGCCGTCGGATCGACCCTGCGGCCTTTGAGCGTCGCGCGGACTTTGCCTTTCACCGTTGTTCTTCCTCCTAGCTTGCGCCGGGCCATTATCCGGCAGTCGGCCGCGGCGAGCGCTTGACTGCGGTCAAGCGCTTGGCGGGCTGCTGCGCCCCCGCTACCATGGCCGCATGTGCCGCGCGCTACTGTATCTCGGCCGGCCGGTGGTGCTCGACGACCTGCTTTACCGGCCGGATTCCGCATTGGTGCGGCAGAGCTACATGCCGAAGATGCTACACCTGCTCAACCTGGCGGGCTTCGGCATGCGCGCCTGGGACCGCGCCTCGCACGATCCTGACGCCCCTTTCGCCTACGGCTCGCAGTCGCTGCCGGTGTTCGACCGCAACCTGAAGAACCTGGCCGAGAAGATCGCCGCCTCGTGCGTGCTGGCACACGTGCGCGGCGTGGCCTACAGCACCGAGGTAGAAATCTCGCTGCAGAACGTGCACCCATTCCAGTTCGCGGGTGTGCCGCTGGTGATGGCGCACAACGGCGATCTCGCGCAGTTCGCGCGGCTGCGCCCGCTGCTCGCGCCGCACGTCAAGCCGGAGTTCGCGGCGCAGGTGCGCGGCACCACCGACAGCGAATGGATCTACGCGCTGCTGGTGTCGCGCCTGAGGGACCCCTACGCGCGGCCCGCGGCGAGCGAGCTGATCGATGCCATCGCCGCGGCGCTCGCGGTGATCCGCGCCGCGCGCGCCGAGGCCGGCATCGCCGAATCCTCGCCCGCGAACCTGTTCCTCGCCGACGGCGCGCAGCTCGCCGCGGTGCGCTACTGCTTCGACTTCGGCTGCTACCCGACGGGCGACCCGGCCTTCGTGCGGCCCGACAGCCTGCGCTATTACAGCCTGTGGTACACGCTGGGACGCGACTACGGGCTGCACGACGGCGAGTGGAAGATGACCGGCGGCGCCGAGAACGCCGATTCGCTGCTCATCGCCTCCGAGCCGCTCACCAGCGACACCGCGGCCTGGGTCGAGGTGCCCGAGTATGGCGTGCTGCACGCCGAGCTGAGAAGCGGAAGCCCCGCGATCAGCCAGCGGCTGCTGGACTAGGCTCGGCCGCGACCACCTGGCCGGCTTGCGCGGCCTCGAGCCGGTTGCCCTCGCGCTGCGCGCCGCGCAGCCGCGCCGCGCTGATCAGGCGCGTGAGCTGCGTGTTGGTGCGCACCATCAGGTCGAGCAGCCTGGCGTGGATCGCGCGATGCAACCTCGCCGAGACCGCGCCCGCGCCGAAGTACAGCGCGTCGAACGCCTCCTTGTCGATCTCGAGCAGCACCGCGTTCTCGCGCACGAAGGCCGCGGCGTCGTGCGGCGCGCCCCGCAGCAGGCTGATCAGGCCGACGAGTTGCCCGGGCCCATGCAGCGCCAGGCGCCGCTCGCGCGCGCCGTGGCGCGCCCACACCTCGACCGCGCCGCGCACCACCGCGTAGCACGCCGCGGCCGGCTGCCCGGGGACGAACAGCGCCTGGCCGCGCGGCAGCTCGAGCACCGCGGCGCGCGCCACGACCGCATCGATGTCGTCCCGCTCGAATCCCTCGAACAGCCCGAGCAGCGGCAGGAACGGCCGGAAGTCGAACGAGGCCTGCTTGGCGCGCGGCACGCCGGCGAGAGGATCGGCGCCGGGCAGCTCCGCCGCGGCGCGGTCTTCGGCCGCGGGCGTGGCGAGCAACTGCGCGGTAAGGCGCTCGACCTTGGCGCAAAGCGCCTCGGTCACCGCGTGCTGCACGCGCAACGCCGCGGGCGTATGCTGCGCCGCCAGCGCGCGGAAGTCGTCGCGCGCCAGGTACCATCCCTCGACCGGCTCGGTCGCCACCACTGTCGCCGAGCAGGTGCCGCGCTCGATGAGCGCCATCTCGCCGAGCACCGCGCCGGCGGCGATCTCGTTCACCACCAGCCGCTCGCCGCCCGGCAGCATCACCACCGCCTCGGCGCGGCCCGAGCGCAGCACGAGCGCGCCCTGCGCCGCCTGCCCGTAACGCAGCAGCCGCGCGCCCTTGGGGAACGACACCGGGCGCGCCACCGACAGGAGCAGGTCGCGCGCCTCGTCGTCCAGCCGCTCGAGGAAGGGCTTGCCGTTTTCCATCGCGGAGCACTGTAGCACCGCCGCGCCTGCACTTATACTGGCGCCCCATGGCCGGCAAGACCATCCCCGCGACCCTCATCCCCGGCGACGGCATCGGACCCGAGATCGTCGCCGCGGTGGTCGAGATCCTCGAGGCGGCCGGCGCGCCGTTCGCCTGGGAGCGGCACGATGGCGGCATGACCGCGATCAAGAAGCACGGCGATCCCCTGCCGCCGAGGCTGCTCGCCTCGATCCGCCGCACCGGTCTCGCGCTCAAGGGCCCGCTCACCACCCCGGTCGGCGGCGGCTACCGCTCGGTCAACGTGCGGCTGCGCGAGGAGTTCGGCCTGTTCGCCAACGTGCGCCCCGTGCGCACAATGGTCCCAGGCGGGCGCTACGAAGACATCGACCTGGTCCTCATCCGCGAGAACGTCGAAGGCCTGTACCTCGCCTGGGAGCATTATTTGAAGGTCGGCGACGATCCGCACGCGGTCGCCATCTCCTCCGGCGTCAACACCCGCGCCGGCGGCGAGCGCATCGCCCGCTTCGCGTACGACTACGCCTTCCGGAACGGGCGCAAGAAAGTCACCATCGTCCACAAGGCCAACGTCCTCAAGGCGCTCACCGGCCTGTTCCTCGAAGCCGCGCGCGAAGTCGGCAAGAAATACGGCAAGAAGCTGAACATCGACGACCGCATCGTCGACGCCTGCGCGATGCAACTCGTCCTCAATCCCTGGCAGTTCGACGTCATCCTCACCACCAATCTGTTCGGCGACATCCTCTCCGACCTCATGGCCGGCCTCGTAGGCGGCCTCGGCATGGCGCCCGGCGCCAACATCGGCGATGAGGCCGCCATCTTCGAAGCCGTGCACGGCTCCGCGCCCGACATCGCCGGCAAAGGCATCGCCAATCCCCTCGCCCTGCTACTCGCCGCGTGCCTCATGCTCGAGCACGTCAACAAAAAATCCATCGCCAGGAAAATCCGCGCCGCCGTCGACCACGTTCTGCGCGTCGACAACCTCCGCACCCCCGACCTCGGCGGCAAGGCTACCACCAAAGAGTTCACCCGCGCCGTCACCAAGCGTCTCAATTAGGACGTTCGGATAACAACGATCATCCTCGCTCGCGCGGCGGCGCGATACAGCGCCACATATCTGCCGGCATACCGATCTCTATACCAATAGACGTTTACAGCTACCGGCAGATGCTTCTAGCATCCCCCGCATGCCGACCAATCACTAGTTAGAGCTCATCACATATGTCCAACGCAAAAACCGCATTCGAAGGGTCGATTAAGGATGCCGAGGATCTCCTGGCGCACTTTGACGCGTTGCCCAAGCCTCCGCTGGAGAATGCCGAGGTTCTCAAACGTGCTGGCCTCGTGATGGCGCTTACGGCTTGGGAAACGTACGTCGAGGATCGCGCGCTCGAAGAAGTCACTGCCCGTCTTCGGGTAGTCAACGGCAGTTACGTCGGTAAGTTCGTTCTGGATCGGTTGGAAGAGGAACTTCGCCGCTTTCACAGCCCGACATCGGAGAAAACGCGGAAGCTTTTCAACGACTTTCTCGAGCTCGATGTCACAGCCACCTGGGAATGGCAGCACTTCGACAACGCGAAGGTGAAGAAGACGCTTGACGATCTCGTTTCCAAGCGAGGTGATGCGGTCCACCGTTCGAAGCCATCAAGTGCAGGCGCTCTACCTGCACCGCACCTCGTAAAGCGGGAAGACCTCGAGAAGTCCATCCGTTTCTTGAAGAGCCTGGTCGATGCAACAGATAAAGCGCTTACCGAAAATTGAGCTCTAGCTCTAGGTGGAACGGCCGGGCCGCCAGCGCGGTACCACCATTGGCCAACGTGCTGGCCCGCCGTTCACCAACACGTAGGGCATCGAGTCACAACTGAACGATCTGACCATGGATCAAACACAAGTATCCGACACTTGGGAGCGCGGGAACCCCTATGAGCAGTACGTGGGACGGTGGAGTCGCCAGGTCGCGCCGCCGTTTCTCTCCTGGCTGGACATTCCTGCCGGCCGGAGGTGGCTCGACGTGGGGTGCGGCACGGGGGCGCTGTGCGCGGCGATCCTGGACCGCTGCTCGCCCGCTTGCGTCGCTGGCGTCGAGCCTTCGGAGGGATTTCTCAAGACCGCGAGGGAAAATCTCGGGGACCGGGCGGCGCTTTACCCAGGCAGCGCGGCGGCAATCCCGCTCGGCGACGCGTCGGTCGACGTGGCGGTCTCGGGACTGGTCCTGAACTTCGTTCCGGATCAGCGCGCCGCCCTCGCCGAAATGGCGCGGGTGACGGGCAAGGGAGGCACGATCGCAGCGTACGTCTGGGATTACGCCGGAAAGATGGAGCTCATGCGACACTTCTGGGACGCCGCAGTCGCGTTCGATGCGGCCGCCGCAAGCTTGGACGAAGGCCCCCGTTTCCCGCTGTGCCGTCCGGCGGCGCTCGAGAAGCTCTTCGCCTACGCCGGTCTGGAAGGCGTCGAGGTGAAGCCCATCGACGTACCGACGCGGTTTACGAGTTTCGACGACTACTGGCAGCCTTTCCTCGGCGGCCAGGGTCCGGCCCCTGCCTACGCCATGTCGCTCGATGAAACTGCGAGAGCGCGCCTGCGCGATCACATACGCGAGCGCCTCCCGACCGCTGCAAATGGGTCGATCTCATTGATTGCGCGTGCTTGGGCCGCTCGCGCGACCGTTGCAGAGTAGGCGATGTCCAACCCGCCACGGCAGCGGACGCGCCCAAAGCAGGCGCGCCGCGAGCGCCGCCGTGACGCAACGAATGCTTTGAAGAGGCAAAGATGGATCTGGGTCTGAAAGGAAGATGCGCCCTGGTGACCGGGGGCAGCATGGGTATCGGCAAGGCCGCTGCGCTCGCGCTCGCCGCCGAAGGCTGCCGGGTCGCGATCGGCGCCCGCGGCAAGGAGGCGCTCGCGCAGGCCGCCAAGGAAATCGGGCGCCACGCGCAAAGCGAGGTGCTCACCGTGCAGGCGGATTGCACCAAGCCCGCGGAGATCCGCCACATGGTGGGCGCAGTGCTCGAGCGCTTCGGCCGCATCGATATCCTGGTGAACAGCATCGGCTCGGCGAAGTCCGGGCATTTCCTGCGGCTTACCGAGGACGAGTGGCGCGACAGCCTCGAGCTGAAGCTCTTCGGCATCGTCCACTGCTGCCGCGAGGTCATCCCCCACATGCAGCGCCAGCGCTGGGGACGCATCGTGAACCTCATCGGGCACCGTGGCCGGCAGCCCGAGACGCAGGCCATGCCGGCGGGCGTCGCGAACGCCGGTCTGATCAACTTCACCAAGGCGCTCGCCGACGAGTTCATCAGGGACGGCATCCTGGTCAACGGCGTGAGCCCCTGCCCGATGGAGACACGGCGGCTCGACTACATGGTGAAGGCGAAGGCGTCCATGATGAACATCTCCGAGGAAGCGGCGCGGGAAGAATTCCTGCGCGACATCCCCATCGGCCGCTTCGCGCAACCGCACGAGATCGCCCCGCTGATCGCCTTCCTCGCCTCGGAGCGCAATACCTACATCAGCGGCACCACCATCAGCATCGACGGGGGCGCCACGCGTACGGCGTGAATCCCCGCGGACCCCGATGGGAGCGAACATGACGCCCGAGTCACTCGTCATCTCAAGCCGGTTCTGCGGGCCCCCGAAGTCGGGCAACGGGGGTTACGTGTGCGCACGGGTAGCCGCAGCGACCGCGGGTTCGGCGGTCGGTAACCTTGCAGCCTAACCATCCGTGTGAGCGTTGGCGACAGTGAAAAGAGACTTTCCCCTGTCCCGTGTCTATCGCCTGCTCGAACCAGGGCCGGTGGTGATGGTGACGACCGCCAGCAAGGGGCGGGCCAACGTCATGACGATGTCGTGGCACACGATGATGGAGTTCGAGCCGCCGCTGGTGGGCTGCGTGATCAGCAACCGCAATTTCAGCTTCGAGATCCTGAAGATAACGAGGGAATGCGTGATCAACATCCCGACGGTGGAACTCGCCGCCAAGACGGTGCGCGTCGGGAATACCTCCGGGCGGAGGATCGACAAGTTCGCGGCGTTCGGCCTTACGCCGCTGCCCGCGGCGCGCGTCGCGCCGCCGCTGATCGAGGAGTGCTACGCCAACCTCGAATGCAAGGTGGCCGATGCGCGCCTGGTCGAGAAGTACAACTTCTTTGTGCTCGAGGTGGTGAAGGCCTGGATCGACCCGGCGCGGAAAGAAGCGCGCACGATCCACCACCTCGGCATGGGCGCCTTCATGGTGGCGGGCCGCACGATCAAGCTGCCTTCGAGGATGAAATAGTCTGCCGCGCGGCTTGATCTGGCGCAAACGCTCCCGGAACGCGGGGGACTAGGCTTGATCCATCGTCGTTTGCAGCGGGAAGACGCACATGGCACGAGCCCAAGCCCAATCGAAGTCCGAGACGCCATCGCACGCGCAGAGCTTCACCCTAACCCTCGAGCAGCAACAGGGCTACGAGTTCCTCGTCAAGTTCGACTGGCCCGGTGTTGCGGACTTGGTGCTCGACGAGCCCGAGCCGCTCGGCGCGAAGCGCGGCCCGAACGCCGCGCGCCTGGTCGCCGCTGCCGTGGCGAACTGCCTCTCGGCGAGCCTCGTCTTTTGCCTGCAGGGCAAGTTCAAGCAGAAGCCCGGGCCGATCAAGGCGGTGGTGACCGGCAGGCTCGAGCGCAACGAGCGCGGCCGCTACCGCATCGAGGGCATCGACGTCGCGATCTCGCTTTCGGACGAAGCGGGCGCCTTGCAGCACCTCGACCGCTGCGGCGAGCAGTTCGAGGACTTCTGCATCGTCACCGAGAGCATCCGCAAGGGCATCCCGGTGTCCGTCAAGGTCACCGACGCCGCCGGGAAGCTGGTGCACCAGAACGGCTGAGCGACCGCTCTCCTGCTACACCTCGATCATGTTCAGCCACAGATCGTGGACGTTGCACACGATGAACACGTACACGATGCCGCGGTGCTCACCCAGGTCGAAGGTCCCCTCGGGCATCTTGTCGGTCTCGGGGTTGTAGAGGCGCTCCTCAACGAATTTGAGATTCTGGTCGTGGAGCTGGTGCTTGATGATGTAGTGGCCTTAGGCGAGCATCGGATGGGCCGTGGCGACTGAAAGCTGCGTCTTCCCGCCCGACATCTGCTTTTCGAGATGCGGCAGGTGGTGGTCCGCCAGCCCCTTGTTCCAGCGCCCGAAATCGTGCTCGGTGTAGAGCATGCCGCCCGCAAACTTGGAGTCGATCACCTTGTCCATCCCCGCGGCGAGCACCTCCTTGAAGGCGAAGATGCCGGTGGCACCGCCGGCGACGCTGAGGCGGATGAAACTGCGCTTGTCCATAGGGTTCCTCCTGGTGTGGTACTAGAGCAAACACCGCGCCCGGCCGCTTGTTCCGGGGCGGCTATTGCCTGTCATTCGGCGTCAGGCAATCAACGTGACCGACACGGCCGGAAGGCTGGCGCACCAGAACCGCCAGGCCCTGCGCTTACCGACTTCCCGGCCGCGCGGCAAGAATGTCGAGGGCGCCGGCTATCTCGTAGATTCATGCGACGAGTCGGGCCGCAGCCGCGTAGAGGACGATAGCGAACGCTCGGCGCAGGACGCCGACCGGCAGCCGGCTCGTGAACCGTGCGCCGACCGGCGCCATCAGCATGCTCGGCAGCACGATGCCGAGCAGCGCGGGCAGGTTCACGAAGCCGAGGCACAGCGGGGGCAGGTCGCCATGCAGTGTTCCGGACAGGACATAGCCCAGCGTCCCGGCCGCCGCGATCGGGAAATTGATCGCGGCCGCCGTGCCGATGGCCCTTGGCAGCGCGACGCCGCACCAGGTGAGTAGCGGGACCGTAAGCGTCGCGCTGCCGAAACCGACACTTGCGCAGGCGGCGCCGATCGCTGTTCCGATGCACGCCAATGCGCGCCGCCCGAGCGGCCGCGCCATGACCGGCGGCGTCAACCCGAGCAGCATCTGGCTCGCAATGACCGCCACGTACAAGGCCAACGCCGTACGCGTTGCAGCAACTGGCACCAAGCTCGACGCCGCCGCCCCGGCAAGCGCTCCGGCAACGATACCGGGGGCGATCCACCTCACCGGCTGCCAGAGTATCGTGCGCCGGGCGTGGTGCGCCCGGGCGCTGGAGAGCGAGGTGAAGAGCACCGACGCCATCGAGGTGCCAAAGGCGAGGGGCAGGGCAAACTCGGCGGGCATTTCGCGGCTCGCAAACGCGAACACAAGCGTCGGCACGATCACGATGCCGCCGCCGATGCCGAGCAGGCCGGCGAGAAATCCCGCCAGACTGCCGGCGGCGGCAATCACGCACCAGGTTGTCAGGGCGCCGTCCATGACGCCCTAGCAATCATCCGCGTCCTCGTCCTGGTCGGGCGAGCGCGGAGCATCGGCCTCCGGTTCGCGGTCCGCGGACTGAGGTGCAGCGGCAGCATCTGTGGTTTGCATGGTCGTCACGACGACCGCGCCCGCGTTGTCGGGCGCCGGCTCATCGGCGAATGCGGCCGCGCTCGCCGTCATTGCGGCGCTTGCGACGAGCCACGCCATCACGCCGAGGGAAACGTAGAGATGCTTCATGTTGAATTCCTTCCATTTTTGTGGCGATCAGTACGTGGTCTGCTCGTCAGGGGTTTCCCAGTCGTCGGACGTGTACTTGACCGGGTCGGCCTGCCGCCAATCGAAGCCCGTCCGGGCCGTGGCGTTCGAAGCGACCGCAGCGCTCGAGGCTTCGCCGGCGTTCGCCGACGCGCCCACCGGCGCGATCGGGTCGCAGCCGCTCACGACGGCTGCGACAAGCACCAGCGCTGCGAGCGTCGCGATCGCACCGACGTGGCCGATTGCGCGCACGCGCAGATCCCGTTGCGAGATGTTCGCGAAGCGATGCGGATGA
>CAWICY010000004.1:3215000-3809913 GCA_963834845.1 uncultured Pseudomonadota bacterium | reverse complement strand
CCTTTGAGACGGTGGGTGTGGTTGCGGCGAGGGTCTGCTTCTCGGCCAATGCCGCTGTTGGCTCCAGGTTAGTCTGGCGGCCGGTATGGATTTGCTACCGGTCATAGACCCGAACTATGCTGGGCGGCAGCTTTTCATATCGGCAAATTCACACTTTCGACCCACAGCAGCCGCTCAGGTGGGGGAAAATCGTGGCGGTAAAGGGGTGCGGCTGAAGGATAGGAAATTCCTTCGCGCCGAGGCGCCGAAACGCGCGCGGTGCTGGCGCGTTTCGCTTCGCCGAGCGGCGCTGCTGGGCACTATCGTTCAAGTTCGCGCCTGGAAGGTCTGAATGCGAACGGCGTTATGGCAAATAAAAGTTTGCGATGCCGTTGGGTTGAGCCGGGGGCTAGTCCGCCAACGCCGCCGCGATCGCGGCCAGCGCCTCGGGGCGGACGCTCATTTCGGTATGTCCGAGTTCCGGAATGACGGTGATCGGAATATCGGTGCGGATCGATTGAAACAGCGGCGCGAATTGGTTGGCGAAAAATAGTTCGTCTGCGCTACCGATCAGTACGGTCATGGGTTTTGTTACTCGGCGGATATTATCGCGAAAATCCGCCATGGCCGCGAAGTTCTGCATGAGCCGGAAGGAATAGTTCGCGACAAACGTCCCGTCGTCGTTCGCGCGAACGGCGAAGGCCAGCACGGGCAATCCGTCAAACCAATGGATCCCGAATCGATCGAGGATCGTCAGCGCAACGATGCGCGGAATATAGGGCGCCGCCCACCCGCCGGTGCCGGGGCGGATCGTCGGCGCGTTGTGGGGGAGAGCCGGCGAAATCAGAATATAGCGATCGAACGGGCCGCCATCCGGCGCGCCTGCGATGCGCAGCGCAAACCCGCCGCCCGAGGAAAATCCCATAAGTGTGGCGCGCGCATTCGGGAATTTTTTGCGCAAAAACGCCATCAAATCGGCGATGTCGTCGTCCAATTGCCCGATATAAGCGATATCGCCGTGCGGTCCCGATGCGCCATGGCCGCGCATATCCAATGTGAAGACTGTATATCCCGCGCCCTGCGCGGCCTTGGCGAGCGGATGCAGCGACGCGCTGTGGGCGGACGAACCGTGAACGATGACGGCGATTCGCTCGGCGCCTCCCGGATAGGTGCGATAGGCCAGCGGCGTGCCGTCGCGCGCGGCATAGGTTTGCGTCGGCGGAAGGTCGCTGTAATCGACTGCGGCGAAAGGGGCGCCGATGGAGGTTAGTGGCGGAGGCGCCGGTTCCGTCCCGAAAATGATAGCGCCTGCTAATCCGGCGATCAGTACGACGAGTGTGACGAGGGCGCCGCGAAGGGCCACGTGGATCATTCGTTTGGCGGTCATTTGTCCGAACTCGCGGGGAGGAAAGGACGGAACGACGCACCCCCGGGTGGCGGCATTCAACGGTATCCCCATATTAGCCCGAACTGGGTAACATCGCGCCAATCTTGATAAAAAGAACGAGGCATTCATGCAAACCAAAATCCCCTGCGTTTTGATGCGTGGCGGCACGTCGAAAGGGCCGTTCTTCAAGGCGTCCGACCTGAAGGCATAGGAAATTCCTTCGCGCCCACGCTCCGAAACGCGGGCGGTGCCACCGCTGGTAGCCAAGCATGGCGGAGAGTATCTGGCGCGCGGTGGGAAGTTCGAAGTTCTCACAGGGGATAGGAAGCCGAACCGTATCGTCCTCTTCAAGTGGCCTGGCCGCGAGGCGCTCCGTGCCTTCATGTGTGACCCCGACCATCAGGATTGGAAGAACCTCCGTGAATCGGTGAGCATGGCCAACAACCGCCTGCTCATTGAGGGTCTGTAGCAGGTAGAACTTGCGAATGTCTGCTTTTGGCCGGGAGCGGCGGTTGCCGATACTCGCTAAAAGCGGACCTTAGAAAGAAGCGGGATTTTGCAAATGACCGCTTACGGGCTCGACTGCGAATTCACACAATCGGCCAAAAGCGGTCATTCGCAGTCCTAGCGAACGGCCTCGCTGCATCTACCAGACTCTCCCAATATGTCCATCCACTAAGTCCTTTTCAGGAATTCTTGGATCTTCTCATTCACCGGCTGCGGATGCGTTAGCGGTGCCATGTGGCCGAGATCTTCGAACTCGACCACTTCGCAGCGCGGCAGCGCGGGCACGAGCAGTTTCGCCACGCCGAGTGCGGACGCCGCCGAGCGCTTGCCCACCATGTAGAGCACCGGGACATCGAGCGAGCGGAACGCCTCGAGCGGCGTCGGCTCGTTGAACAGCGCATAGCCCCACCTGCGGATGTTTGCCACAGAGGTGGCGATCGCAGGCTTGCGCTCTTCAGGCGTGTCGCGCCAGGCGCCCGGCCACATCCAGTAGTCGATGAAGCGCTGGGCCGCCGCGTCCTCGTCACCCGCGTCGAAGAAGGCCGCGGCGTCGGTGACTACCTGGCGGATGCCGTCGGCGTCGTTCGGCGCCGGCCGGTCGGCGTCGATGAGCGAGAACAGCGTCGGCTCGTAGAGCGCGAGCGCGCGTACGCGCCCGGGATTCAGGAGCGTTGCCATCAGCGCCACCGCGGCGCCGTAGGAGTGGCCGACTAGCGCGTGCGGGATGCCGGCCTCCGCTAGCACCGGCTCGATTAGGGCGACCTCGTCGCGAAGGCTAATCACGCGATCAGAGGGCCAGCGCGGGCTCTTGCCGGCGTCGTAGGAATCCGGCGCGAGCACGTGGAACTCAGGCGCGAGGCGTTCCATCAGTCCGCGCCACTGCCCGGAGCTGCTCGCGTTGGCGTGCAGGCAAACGACGCCGGATCCGGCGCCCGCCACGCGTAAGAACGGCTTGACCGCGCGCACGGGTTCATCCAGATCGATGCTCATTAGACTTTCCGGCTCGGCAGCAGCATGCCGACCTGCTCGCGGTAGCGGCGGTAGATCTCGCCGAACTGGTGGACGAGATCGCGCTCCTCGAACCAGATGCCGACCAGGATGTAGCCGGTCGCACCGGTGGCGAACATCAGGTGCCCCGCCGTCATCACCGGGCGGCCCAAAAGGCGAGGACGAAGCCGAGATAGATCGGGTGGCGCACGTAGCGGTAGAGGAACGGCGTGCGGAACTCCGCCTCGGGGATTTCGCGGCCTTTCAGGCGCGAGAACACCTGACGCAGGCCGAACAGCTCGAAGTGGTTGATGAGGAAGGTGCGCGAGCAGCAGCACGCCCAGCCGAGCCAGAAGACGCGCCCAGATTGCGTCCGCGGCGACGGGGTTTTCCACGCGCCAGATCACCGGCTCGGCGATCGGCCGCCATTGCCACAGGAGCAGCGCAAGCGCGAGCGTCGCGGCGAGCACGTAGGTGCTGCGCTCGATCGCCGGCGGCACGACCTGCGTCCACCAACGCTTGAACGCGCGCCGCGCCATCACGCTGTGCTGCACAGCGAAGATGCCGAGCACGAGGACGTTCGATGCTATCGCCTCGACAAGCGGCGCCGGCGCGCCGGAGTCGATCCCCTTCGGCACGAAAACGTTGCCGACGAAGCCGATCGCGTAGGCGAAGGTGCAGAGGAAGAACACGTATGCGGCCATACCGAACAGCAGCGAAAAAAGTGCTCCCAAGTCAGTCTCCTTTAAGGGTTGGGTTAGAACATCTAGGCGGCTGGTGCGAGCGCCGGCGCGATCCGTGTTTCCCGAATCGGTAGGTGCACAACGGCGGCGAACAGGCACAACGCGATGTCCGCCCACCACAGCAAGTCGTAGCTCCCGGTCGCCTCGAACGCCTTGCCGCCGAGCCAAGCGCCGAGGAAGCCGCCGACCTGGTGCGAGAGCATCACGATGCCGAAGAGCGTGGCGAGGTAGCGCGTGCCGTGCAGCTTCGCCACCAGCCCGACCGTCGGCGGCACGGTCGAGAGGTAGGTGAAGCCCACGCCGGCGGCGAAGAGAAAGAACACTGCGGGCGCCTTCGGCGCGAGGAAAAACGCGAGGATCAGAGTCGCGCGGACGAAGTAGAGCCAGGCGAGCGCGAGCTTCATGCGCCGGCTCTGGATCGCCCGGCCGATCCAGAGACTGCCCATGATGTTGAACAGGCCGATGATGGAGATCGACCATGCGCCCACCGTGGTCGGCAGCCCGCACAGCGCCACCACTCCGGGCAGGTGCGTGGCGATGAATGCGACGTGGAAGCCGCAGGTGAAGAAGCCGGCGTTGAGCAGGAGGTAGCTCGGGTCGCGCGCCGCGCCGCGCAAAGCCGCGCCGAGCGTGCCGCTGCTCGCGGCCCCGGTAGCCGCAGGCACCGGTGCACCCGACGCGAACACCGTGAGCAGGGGAATCGCCGCGAGGCAGGCAACGCCGAGGATCACCATCGCCGGCTGCCAGCCGGCGACACCGATCAAGAGCTGCACAATGGGAACGACCGTGAACTGGCCGAACGAGCCGCCGGCGTTGACGATGCCGGCGGCCATCGAACGTTTTGCCGCCGGGATCCAGCGGCTGGCCGCCGACACGAGCATGCCCGCGCCGATCGTCCCGGCGCCGAGCGCGGCGAGCACGCCGACGGAGAGGATGAGCAGGGCGGCGTTGCCGGCGAAGGGCGTCGCCACGTTGGCGAGCGCGAGCAGCAGCACGCCGCCGGTCATCACGGGCCGCGGCCCCCAGCGGTCCGCCGCCGCGCCGGCGAACGGCTGCGACACGCCCCACACGAGCTGGCCGATACCGATGGCGAGGCTGATGGTGGCGTAGCCGATGCCGGTATGGGAGTTGATCGGCCCGATGAAGAGCGCCTGCGACTGGCGCGTGCCGAACGCGATTGCGTACACCGCCGCCGCGGCGAGCGCGATGGCGAGTGGACCGCGACTGTGCCCGGCTGCGCTCAACGCCGCGTCACCACGATCTCGAGGTATTCACTTGGCACCACCATGCTCCCGTCCGCCGAGCGGTTGAAGCGACCGGCCAGCGCGAGCAGGTCGCTCTCGAGCGCCGCCTGGCCGACCTCGTTCAGCGCGCCGAACGCCTTGAGCACCGGGCCGTACCAGGTGCGGAACACCTCAACCCAGTGCGCGGGCGAGCCGTAGCGGAAGTTGAAGGCGCGCTTCGACCAGCCCAGCGAGGCCTTCTCCGAATCGAAAAGCTCGGCGAGCCGCGACGGCGAGCCCCAGAGCGGCGGCGGCTTCACGCCGACCGGCGGCGCGACGTGCTTGCCCACGACCTTGAACATCTGGCCGATGAAGCCCTCGGGCGTCCAGTTGGCGAGGCCGATCTTGCCGCCGCGCTTGCAGACGCGCAGCATCTCGGCCGCGGCGCGCTCCTGATCGGGCGCGAACATCACGCCGAAGGTGGACACCACGACGTCGAAGCTCGCGTCAGCGAACGGCAGCCGCTCGGCATCGGCCTCGCGGAACTCGACCCGCAGCCCCTCGGCGGCGGCGCGCGCGCTGCCGCGCTCGAGCAGCGTCGGCACGTAGTCGGTCGAGGTCACGTCGCAGAAGCGCCGCGCGGCGGCGAGCGACGCGTTGCCGTTGCCGGCCGCGACATCCAGCACCCTCGAGCCCGAACGCAGATCGAGCGTCTCGCACAACTCCTCGCCGACGATCTGCAAGGTGGTGCCAATGAGCGCATAATCGCCGGACGACCAGGCCGCCTGCTGCCGGGCCTTGATCGCTTCCAGGTCTGCAACCGCCGTAGCTGCCATATTCATGAGTGTTCCTCTGTCCGTTGTGAAACCAATCCGAGATTCTTCGCTCCGAGCGTGGTAGCCGGGGTGGGAATTACCGTGGAAAAAATTCGTGTCCGGATGCTCGGGCGGCTCCAACTTGCGCGCGGCGGCAAGGCGCCGCCTCTGCCGGCGTCGCGCAAGGTGCGCGCCCTGCTTGCCTACCTCGTCCTCTCCCCGAGGCCGGTGTCGCGCAGCCAGCTCTGCGAGCTCCTATGGGATGCGCCGGTCGATCCGCGCGGCGAGCTGCGCTGGTGCCTGAGCAAGATCCGCAGACTGGTCGACGGCAAGGCGCGCCGGCGCGTGATCGCGAAGGAGGACACCGTCCAGCTCGACCTCGCGGACTGCTTAGTCGACGCGCTCGAGGTCACCCGCGCCGCCGACGCAGGTATCGAGAAGCTCGGCCTCGATCGGCAGAAGGCTCTCGCGGCGCTGTTCGGCGGCGAATTCCTCGAAGGCCTGGAGATGGCGCGTAGCCCGGTGTTCGAGGGTTGGCTCACGGCGCAGCGGCGGCACTTCCGCGCCTGCCACATCGCGCTCCTCGAGCGTCTCGCGAAAAGCGTTCCCGACGACGACGCCTTGGGCTACATCGAGAAGTGGCGCGAGCTCGCACCGCTCGACCGCCGCGTCCACGAATCCCTGCTCGCCGCGCTGGCGAAGCGCGGGCGGGTCGGCGAAGCCGAGGCACACCTCGAAGCGACCGCGCGGCTCTTCGAGGCGGAGGGCCTCGATCCCGGCTCGCTGCGCAGCTTGAAGGAAGAACCCGCCGAACCTGCGCCGAAGCGCGGCTCGATCGCCGTCATGCCTTTCTCCGAGCGCCCGGGCGGCCCGCAGGGCGGCACCGGCCAGGGCCTCGCCCACGACGTCATCACGCGGCTCGCGAAGCTCCGCAGCCTGTTCGTCATCGCACAGGGCACGGTGCGGGCGCTGCACGAGCGCGGCATCGGTGCCGAGGAAGCGGGACGCATCCTGAACGTTGACTACGTCGTCAGCGGCTCGGTGCGCGCGGGCGACGGCCGTATCGCCGTCGGCGTCGAGCTCGCCGAGACGCGCAGCGCGCGCATCGTCTGGGCCGAGACTTACCGGCAGAAGGTCGACGACGCCTTCCTCGTGCTGGAGGAGATCGGCAACAAGATCGTCGCCTCCATCGCCGCTGAGATCGAGGCCCTGGAGAAGAATCGCGCCATCCTCAAGCCGCCGAGCTCGCTCGACGCCTGGGAGTCCTACCACCGTGGCCTGTGGCACATGTTCCGCTACCGCCAGAAGGACAACGAGCAGGCGCGCCACTTCTTCCAACAGGCGCTGAAGCTCGACCCCACCTTCTCGCGCGCCTACGCCGGCCTCTCCTTCACCCACTACCAGGGCGCATTCCAAGCCTGGGAAGAGCGCGAGCCGCAAATTGAGAAAGCCTACGAAGCCGCCTCGCAGGGCATCCTGGCCGACGACCGCGACCCCGCCGTGCACTGGGCCATGGGCCGCTCCCTCTATCTAAGGAAGCGTTGGGAAGAATCCGAAGCCGAGCTCATGCGCTCCACCGATCTGAGCCCCAACTTCGCCCTCGGCCACTACAATCTGTCGTTTCTGCGCTCGATCGTCGGCAGCCCCACCGTCGCCATCGCCGACTCCGACCTCTCCCGCCAGCTCAGCCCCTACGACCCCATGCTCTTCGGCATGCTCGCCACTCGCTCCATGTCCCTCGTCCGCCTCGGCAAATTCGACGAAGCCGCCAGCTGGGCCACCAAAGCCGCCGCCCGCCCCAACGCCTTCTCGCACATCCATGCCATCGCCGCCTACGCCCTCGCCCTCGCCGGCGACCTCAAGCAAGCCCAGACCTATGTCACCGCCGCCCGCCGCACCTCACCTCGCTACGGAATCGCCGAATTCCTGCTCACCTTTCCCTTCGAGCCTCAGGGCGAGGACCTCTTCCGCAAGGGCGCGAAGCTCGTTGGGATGGCCTAGGGCGAATGACCGCTTTGGGTCGAAAACGGTCGCTCGGCAGCCAGGCGCTAGGGTAGGGGCAGGACTTCCAGCCAGTGCCCAGATTCACCCTGTCCGGCGCGCCAGACAAATCAAGTAGTTCGGGAAAAGGGGCCAAGCGCCCCTTTTTCTTTTGCCCCCGATTTGCCCACGCTGCAATTGCAGCGCGCCTTGCAGCCCCTCAATTCCGCTACGCCACGACCCGTAGAAGTGTGAGGGGACGGCTTTCGGTAGCTGCCTGCTCAAGATGCGTGACCGCATCCAGAAGCTCGCGAACCTCCGCGGCCGAGTAGCGCGTCGCGATGTTGCCGTTCTTGTGTCCTAGGCCGTCCTGGCGCGTTTCAAAGGGCACCCTGCAACGCCCCTCAGGCGCCGGCCCACCGTGTGCGTCAGATCGTGCACGTCGAGCGTTCTAAAGCCCGCCGGGCAGGTTCGCCCGAAGCGCACCGCGTACTTCTCTGCCGCACGTCGCCGTGCCGACTGCCACGCCGTGTTGTTCATCGTCTCGATCCGGTGTCCCCGGTAAGAGAACACATACTCGGAATGCTGGCGCCGTACCTTCAATTAAAAGAAGTCGTGCTACCGAGCGATGATGACATTGCCAAGAAGGCGCAGGACAGTTTTGCGAACGTAGGGGTTCTCCATCGAATTCGCTTGTGAAGACGTATCCGGTCAAGGCCGTGTTGATGGACGCCTGGTATTAGACGGAGACGGCAGCGATAACATTCACGACAAGAGTTTTCCGGAACTCATGAATTGGGGCGAACAGTTGAGCTACCGAGAAGCCGGCTGGGGGATCGAATCATTCGCAACCATGAGCGATAGGCAAATCGATCTCGCGCGATTCGCGCGTCTGAGCGGTGGCCGTGGTGGTGAGTGGATCAGGCGGCTTCCGGTCTTTGTGCGCGGGGGCATTGTGCCAGTCTGCTCCTCCGATTCGCATCGCTGATTACGTCGATCGCCCAAGAGTTTGGGCGGCGTGATGCAGTTCTAGAGGGCGCGCGGCCAAGGCTTGCAAGCCTTGGCCCTCGCGTCGCGCTACGCGATGTCGGGGACTGCGTGGTAGGTGAGGGGGATGACGGCATTCGCCGGCCAGTCGGGAGCTTTTGCGGGCGGGTCTCGCCCGGCGGGCTCGGGTGCCCAGTGCCCGAGGTGCTCGAGGATGCGCCGCACCACACCCGGATCGTCGATCAGCGCGATCACGCGCATCGGCCTTTTGCATGTTGGACATTCGAGCGGATCTGCCTCTTATACCTTCCGAATGAGCCGCGCCCAGGAGGCTTTGGCGCGCGCGGCGAACGCGCTCACAGGCTCAGGTTCTGACGGGGGCTTGGTCGCCAGATCCTTCACCTTCAACGCTCTTGCCCGCTCGCCGCGCGCTCGATTCGAATACCACCCAACGTAGCGAACGAGGTGCTCGTAGCGATCGGGGATGTGGCGGCACAGCAGCCCGAGCCACTCGGCGCCGGTTCACCAAGCGAAACTGCGTCAACAGGCAGACATCGACAGACGTTAAGATCGGGATCGGGTCATGAAGGCGCTCGCCCGCGATGATAAGGAGAGGCGCCCAGACCGGAGAGTCGCCGGACATTGCAGCGGCGTCTTATTTGACGATACCGCTGGCCACAGCGTACTGGTGACCGCGCTGGTCCAATCCATAAGTGGGCTTACGGCCATCAAAGTAAACCGCGTGATTGACGATATCCTTCTCTTCCAATCCCCTCAATATGATTTCCGCTTTGATCGTGCTTGCCCCGAGGAAATGGGCAATTTGCGCCAACGTCGCCCGCTGTGGAGGCCGAGCCAACGCAAGAAATGTAACGATGCTGACCGCGGTTTAATCTAAATGAACAGTCTTTCGCGCGGAGTCAGCCATGCGCGTACATGCTGGCGAATATGCGCTTGATGATCTTGTAACAATCGCAGGAGGCCGCACCGAGGCGTTTTCGATCAAGGATCATCGTCTTTGCGCGACCGCATTTAATCAGTCCGTCTTTTTCCAGGACGCCGGAAGCGAGGGTCACTGCGGTCCGCTGCACACCCAGCATGCTCGCCAGAAACTCCTGCGTAAGGCGAATCTCCGTGGAATTTGCGTGGTCCGCCGTCATCAGCAGGTAGCGCGCGAGGCGCGCTTGCACCGGGTGAAACTGCATGCACGTAGCCGATTGTCCTATCTGCCCAACCAATGCATGCTTGTACCGATAAAGGGCTTGCTGCAACGGCATGCTTTGCATAAACGCCCTGCGAAAGGGACCTGATTCCATCCGCATGGCAGTCCCGGGGCCCTGGACCAAGGCCCGACGGGGCGAAAACTTGATCCCCAGCACCAGCGGAATACCGACCATGCCCTCAGGACCGACTAGGGCGATTCCCAAATGCGGGCGACCCTTTACCGGTATCACCAAGGAAATCACGCAGTCGATAGGGAAGTACACATACCGAATCGGCACGCCCGGCTCTTGGAGTACCTCGCCAAATTTCAACGTAACCGCTTTGACGCTGGCAAACAGGCGTTGAAATTCCGCGTGCGGCAGGGCGTCCAGGAGGCTGTTGCCAAGCCCGCGCTGCGCCTTCTCTCCGCGTATTGCGTCACCCGTAGTCATCCGATGCTCATTCAATCGCCGCGAAGCGGCGAAAGCACCGGGATCATCGAGCCGAGAGGCCACTCCAGCCGGCCCACAGTCAGCCTATATCGGAAGGAAAACGCGGCTTATCCATTCTTGCGATTGCGTGTATGACGTCGACGGCGCTGGTGAAAAAGATCCTTTCTACCTTGTCCTCGCGCGTAGACGTCTTTGACCTTTTTGTAGCATCCGCAGGCGGCCGCTACGAGACCTCTATGGTCTAGGATCGTGAAGCTGCCACGGCGGTAGGCCATGAGTTTGCGTTCCCGCAGGTTGCTCGCCGCCACGCTGACGCCGACGCGCCGCACGCCTAGCATCAGCGCAAGGAATTCCTGCGTAATGCGAAACTCGTTGGACTTGATGCGGTCGCTCGTCATCAAAATCCAGCGGGCCATGCGCTGTGTCACCCGATGGAAGCGGTTACACGCCGCGGTCTGCGCGATCTGGATCATCAGCAAGTGGGTAAAGAGGAACAACTCTCGCCTCAGCGCACGGCTTTGGCTGAATTCGCGGCGAAAGTCCGCTATCTTCATCCGCATTGCCGTACCACCACCTTGTACGACGGCACGAAAAGGCGAGACAGCGATCCCCAGTGCCACGGGAAGCCCGATCATGCCTTCAGAGCCGATGAGTCCGACCTCCGCAGCCCGGTCGCCATCCACGCCAGTCAGCATTGAGACGAAGCAGTCGTTGGGAAAGTACACATGCCGAATTCGGGCTTGGGATTCATAGAGAATCTGCCCAAAGCTCAGCTTCACTGGTTCGAGGACGGACAACAGTTTCCTGTAGTCCTTGCGGGGCAATCCGGCAAGCACGCGATTCGGAACCAAAAGTTTTCTTGCGCTCAGCGTGAGACTCCTCGGTGCGCAGCTTCCGCAGCTCCTCTATCGGGATCCACTCATCGAACTTTGGAAGGTCGATCCCACGTGAGGCCGGATAAAAGGCCTCCAAGCGTGAGAAAAAGTCTAAGTCGCCGACATGACAACAAGCAATATTGTTCGGAACCATGCATTCAGCGGGAACTACGCCCCCCAACGGCCATAGTGCGCCGGCGCAACCGCGGCAGGGGAATTCGAAAGTGACGGTCGAATGACCGAACTTTACGGAGGCCGGCGTGCGCTGTACCTTGATCAGCGAACACCGTGAATGGCCGCAACCGCCGGCGCCAGACCGCCTTCTCCTTGCGGTCTACACCGTGGACCTGGAACACGTTCTTTGCCAAATCAACCCCGACGCGAATAAAGCGATAGGCAACTCCAGCCGTGCGACGGCTTAGTGACTACCTTAGCCCCTAAGCGGCTTCGCCCTTGCAGACGGGCCTCCGTTCCGCCTTCTTTCATCCGAGAGGCGGAAGCGCAGGGCCTGTGCGCCCGCCTACTCCGTCTTACCGAGCAGTGCGGCTATCGGATGAGGTTTACAGATCCCGAATCCCTGTGCATAGCCGACACCGAGCGCCTTCAGCCGATCATGGATGTCTTGCTCCTCGACCGACTCGGCAATGATGCCAAGCTCGAGGGTCTTGCCCACGCGCTGAATGGCGTTCAGTTTGGTCTGCGCAACCGGGCTGCGTAGGATGTTGCGCACGATCGAGCCGTCCACCTTTAGGAAGTCCACGCTCAGCCGCTTGAGCGGGGCGAATGACACCGCCCGACCGCCAAAGCCGTCGATCAGCACGCCGCAGCCGATGGCCTTGATCGATGCGGCGAAACGCGCCACTGCCTCGAGGCGGGAAAGCACGTCCGACTCGTCGATCTCGAAGACAAGGCTCGAGGCGGGAAACGCCGCCGCGACCAGTGCGTCCGCGACGAACCTCGGGAAGCCGGGCTCTTCGAGTGTCTGGGTGGAGACATTGATGCTGAACCGAGGAATGCGTGCGCCTTGCATGAGTTGGCGCACGACCTTTCCCACCACCCAGCGGTCGAGGGCCGGCATCATGCGGTAATGCTCGAATACGGGTAGGAACTCCCCCGGAGGAAGCAGCGCCGCTTCCTCTTCGTGCAGCCGCACCAGCACTTCCGCCATGGGAAAGTGCATCCCGGCCTGCAGATCGAGCACCGGCTGGCAATACAAGACGACCTTGTTCTGGCCCAGGGCCTCGTACAGCTTGGTCCTAGTGCCCGCCCAACCCGCAAGCTGAGGCTCCGGTTCGCCGAGGAGCTGCGCGTCGCCCGAGGAGGACGTCGCGAGAAAATTGTCTTGGTCGTTCATTTATGCCGGCCCGTCGATCTATTGCCCTGGTTTTGACGCGCTTCGCCGAAGGTCCGGCCCCGACCCACGCTACGCCTTGCGACTACCGTGGTCAACGCCAGGCAGGCGCGGCACCGTGTAAAAAAATGCAAAGCGCGCCCTGCTTCACTGTCCAGTCGTGCGCGCCCGTGTTTCGATATGCGCTTGGCGACATAAGCGAAAGCCAGCATGGAATCCCCGGACGTAGAAGCGCTACT
The DNA here is from genome assembly GCA_963834845.1 of uncultured Pseudomonadota bacterium. Lineage (GTDB taxonomy): Bacteria > Pseudomonadota > Gammaproteobacteria > Burkholderiales > SG8-39 > DAHVFK01. The sequence goes on along the minus strand of CAWICY010000004.1, from coordinate 3,797,185 downwards.
CGGCATGGTGAAGGACCTGGACAGCGCGCTTGACGAGTGCTCGGCCGGGTCGTCCAAGCCTTCCGAGGCTGTTCCTCATATCCTGGAGACATGCCAGCAAATGCGCGCGAAGAAGATCAACAGCACGGTGCACTATTGGCTCGGCGCCATCGAGCAACACGCTAGGCAGATTGGGAACCCGAGCACGCGCTTGGGGACAGTTGGGTACTTCCCCGCATCAGACGCTTATTGGGGAATCCGGCTGCGTAATGACATCCACTCCCTGCGCGCGCAGTTGATGAGCGCGGCACCATAGGACGGCCGCAAGGAAGGTCACTACATGGCCCCCGTCTTTCTAAGCAATACGTTAGCGCGTATGGAGAGAACGTCGACCTATCTGGCGCTCGGCCTCGTTTTGCTTAGCTGGGGCCTTTTCTTGGCTGGTTGGATCACTCCCATCGAGCCAAGGCAGCTTATTCGCCAACTCGGATTCATAGATGGCGGACTGATTAGCGTCCCGACCGTTCTTTTGTGCGCCTACTACATCCGGATAAGGGGTGTACGTACCTCAGGCGTTAAGGCCGCAACACTATTGTCCGGTAGCTACGTGGCGCTGTTTGCCGTCTTCTTGATCGCGCTGTTGGCCGGGAGTCCGCTGGCGCACATGTGGTTCTAGCGAACGCCTTCTAACCCCTAGCTACTGCGGACGGAAGTGAGGATCTTCCTCGATTTTGACGGCGTGCTGCGCCGCGACTCGTCCCCGAAGTCGAGACTAGACGCCGATTGCGTTCGCAATCTCGAGCTGGCCGTGCTGACACATCCGGACGCGCGCGTGGTTGTCACGTCGACGTGGCGACTGGTTCATCGACTTGACGGCCTACGTGGCTTGTTTTCCCCCGAGTTCGGCGCACGCATCGAGGGCGTGACGCCCGAATTGCCGGAGGTGGAGGGTTACCCCCGTCACGCCGAAGTCCAAGCGTATCTCGCCACGCATCGTGCGCCCGACCCTCGCTGGATTGCCATTGATGATGATGCTGGGGAATTTCAGCCCGGCGCGCCGCTAATCCTGGTCAATGCAGCGAGAGGATTTGACCGGATGTGCGCAGAGGGGCTGCGCATTTGGCTCGCGCAGGCGCGCTAGAGACGCCTTCCCGGGACTGGTCGCTGATGCAGCCTAGCCGATTTGTCTCATCCGAAAAGTGCGCCAATGTGAAGAGTAAGATTGGAGCGCGGCGAACATCGGGCAAACGATGGCGAACCTCGATCCGCTGAAGTACTGCTTCCACGGTCAGCACTCCAAGCCGCGCGCCGGCTTCCGATTCCTACCCGGACTCAAGGCGAAGCGCGCGGTGTGCGCCGAGTGCTACGAGAAAATCATGGCCGACCGCACGCACAAGAAGCGTTGAGCCCGTACAAAGTCCGTTAGTTACATCCCGCCCCGCGCTACCAGAGCCCGCAAGGCCGCACCACGTCCAGCCGACAGTGCTGGCCCACAAGAAGGGGTGAACGCTCGGCGGCGGCTAGAAGGTAACGGTTGCTTGCTTGCCGCTGAGCTCGATCTTCGGCGATGGACCCCCTCTCTGTGTTACACGTACGTCGTTTTCGGGCGTCGAGATTCTCGCCGACGCGCGTTTGATGTGGCTTTGCTGAAGCACCGTCTGTTGAGAGCATGTCGACTGGGGATGGGAGATGCTCGTAGTGCACGGGGCGACAATGCGGGCCGTGACCATCACCGCCACAGAGGCCTGCGCGTGCACATCGCTCGCGGCAAGCGCCGCACTCAATGCGAGGACAAACCATCGAGCATTCATCGCCCGGGGCACTAGCGTTGCGTAGTCATGCAACTACAGGCGGTCCAAGGGGGGCATGTCCGGGTCTCGCCGCCCCCTTCAGTCCACGATCGTCTCAAAAATCTCGCGGAATCGATCGGTGGAGCGCTTGAACGCGAGAAGCACGTCAGGATCGAAGTGCGATGGCATGGTCCGGCCGTCGCCGACGGTAATGATCTCGACAGCACTGTCGTGGGATAGTGCCTTCTTGTACGGGCGCTCTGAGCGCAATGCATCGTATTGATCGCATATGTTCATGATGCGTGCGGATATGGGGATAACCTGGCCTTTCAGGCCCGCCGGGTACCCGCCACCATCCCAGCGCTCATGGTGGTGCATTGCAATCTCGGCGCCCATCTTGAGATAGGGCGAGTCGCCCACGCCGAGCAGCTGCGCGCCCAGGCCGGCGTGTGTCTTCATGATGTCCCATTCGTGGTGGTTTAGCGCCCCGGGTTTGAGCAGGATCGCATCAGGAATCGCGATCTTGCCGATGTCGTGCATGGGGCTGGCGTAATGGATCGTTTCGCAGAAACCTTCGTTCATGCCGATCGCCAAAGCGATCTCTTCCGTGTAATAGCTGATGCGCCGAACGTGGGCGCCGGTTTCCTCATCTTTGTAGGTTGCCGCGCGGCAAAGCGTCGCGATCGTCTCACGGTAGCTGTTCAGCACCTGACGTGAGCGCTCCTGCACCCTTTGCTCAAGGATTCGGTTCTGGTCGGCGAGGAAGTTGCTGTACTGCTTGAGCATGAGCACGTTCTGCACGCGCAGCGAAACCTCGTTGCGATCTACGGGCTTCGTAAGAAATTCCTGTACTCCCGCCGTTAGCGCCCGGAGCTTCGACTGATGGTCGTCGAGTGCGGTAACCATGATGATCGGAACCGTGCGGGTGCGCTCGGACGACTTGAGGGCCTCCGCCACCTGGAATCCGTCCATTCCCGGCATTTGCGCATCAAGCAGCACAACGTCGGGAGGCTCTGCCGCCGCTTTGTCCAAGGCGCTGGACCCGCCCTCAGCGGTGACAACTCGGTATCCGTCGCGCTCCATTTGCATTTGAAGCAGCGCCCTCATGCTCTCGTCATCGTCTACCACGAGAACCAAAGGCGCCTTTTCGACTACTTGGTTCATTCTCGACGCGAGGTCCAGGGCATGACAGATGTCACTTACGTTATCGAGGGTAACAACAACATGAGTAATCGTCTTATCCGCGCTTCCGATTCTTGTGAGGTCTTGTGAATCGAATGAAATTGGCGGTAGTGCCGCTCAAACCGATGTCTGGAGCATGGGCGACAGTCGAGGGCGCCCCTGAGCCGCGTGCTATTCATCGCTTGAAACAAAGCGACCGATCGGTGCTGGGGCGCGGCGTGCAACCGCGTCACGCGTGGCGCCCTTCGCCCTCCCATGGCGGCGTTTCGCTATATAGGCCACGTGTCAAAAGGAGCAAACTGACTGGTGCTTTTCAGGCGCGCCGGCTCCTGCTGTGGTTCGATTCGGGGATAGGCAGCGTCAGCGAGACCAAGCATGGAATCGACGTGATCCCTGTTTCAGTAGCAGTTTGATTTAGAGCCCATCGCTGCAAACTGTACTCGATTGCTTCGCAGGGTTCACTGGATCAACCCGGTTCCGCACACTTTTCCAATTTATTCGTTCGCACAGCACCTATAGTGAATTATGAGAAAGAGACATTGCAGCTGTGGCGCCGAAGCCGATGTGGGTCGGGGTACCCGCCGCACCGCGGATGGGCGTGACGAAATCGTCTACCGCATGACCTGTCCCCGTCTGCGGGCAGCTCGGTCCCGCGATTCCGGTGGCGGGCAAGGAGGACGCCGCCGCCATCGCCGAAGCCGTCGCGGCGTGGAATGAAATGAGCGCCTGCCTCCGTCCGCTGGAAGCCTGAGGCAGACGTTCAAATCCGAGGTGCGACGGTCCAACCGCAAAACAGCCGAAGGGAAACACTCCGGAGGACAGTTAAACGCCGCGTAGGCAGTAGACGTGGGTTAAGCACGCACGCAAAGAACGGGCTGCGAAGGGTCGAAAGCCGTCCCCCGCCGGACGCCTACACGTCACACCCGTCCACAAACCAGCCCAATGCACCGCAAGCACCAGCAGGCTGGGGCCTGGGCTTTCCGAATCCGGTACGACTCGCGGCATGCACCGCGCGGCGCTAGACGCTTCCGGATCCTAAGTACCCCGATTCGAAGCCCCTCGGTCTCGACGAGCCGAGGGACGAAGGGCGAGGGAGCGATTGGAAAGCGGCGAGTCGCGGAGGGGCGAGCTTGCAGCACACGGTTCGGGCATCAAGAGTTGTATGGCAGGTTTCGGCCAGAGCCGGTCATTCGCCGACCTCTTATTCGATCACGCGGGCGGCGCGAACCCTCCTAGAAGACGCCGCCAGAGCCGATTGAGCCATCGCTTGATCCGCCCGACGCGGTCTTGCGCTGCGACGGAACCGCCGCGAAATTGCGCCGAAACGTCTCCCGACAGAACGGCTCCGAAGCGTTTCTGAAGGCAGTCAGCAAATTGGGCGGTTCGCTCGGTCGCTCTCCGCTCGAATAAGCGATCGACAATCGCTTTGAGCTGCCCCTCACCCTTTACGTCGAATAGCGTGAGCAACTCGGTCCCTGATTCGGTTGCCAGCAATGTGACATCGATTGCCATCCTCAGGTGCTCAGCCTTCGCGGTGGCATGAAGCCTGTGCGGCGGGTCCTCTGCATCGATTTGTGCTCTCAGAGTAATAATTAAAGGCACGACACCAATTTTTTCCCTCACGGTCAACTGGGCGGTCCTATCGTCCACCACGTCAATGCGTTCTACTCCGGGAACGCATGTGCATAACGATTGGAAGTCCCGAATGAATCTCCACAATTCGTCGGGCGAGGCGTTTACCGTGAACTTGGCCTCGCGCTGAGGCATCAGTCCCACCACTTCTTCAGCTCGAAATCCTCGGCGATGACGGTGGCAGCGTTATGCCCTGCTCCCGCGTGCACGCCTCCGCCTGGATGACAGTAACCACCGCACATGTAGAGGCCTTCAATAGGCGTTCTGTAGCTCGACCAGCCGGCGAAGGGTCTGAAATATCCCATCTGGTCGGGAGTCATGTCCCCCACAACATCGACGCCATTCACGAGGTTGTCGTTGTGGCGCTCTGTATCGGTTGGATCCTGGACCGCCATGCCCAGGATCTTGTCTCTTGTAACGTTCGGGGCGTAGGACCTCCAGAGATCCAGGAGATGCGCAGCATATTCGTCTCTCAGCTTCTTCCATCCTTCCGGGCCGTCATGCTCTACGCCGTACGGTGCGTACTGCCACACGACCGCCGTGTGCTTACCCGCGGGGGCCTGGGAAGGGTCGAACAGCGTAGGGAGCGTGATCTGCAGCATCTCTTTGCGGGGAGGCCTGCCGAGCGCGATATCCTTGTAGGCAAGGACCTGCTCCTGCATGCTTCCCCCGAACATTTCCTGGCTGAATGCGAGGTTCACCGGCGGGTTGTGCGCGCCGGCGCGGTACTGCGGCGGCTCGGAAAGGGCCAGGTGCAGGACGAAGAGCGACCGCCCGCGCGAATGGTAGTTCTTCACTCGGGTCGCAAAGGACGCCGGTAAGAGCTCTTCTCCGACCATCCGCAGGAAGCTCTTCTTCGGCTCGACATTCGTGATCACCGCCTTCGCGGCTTCTACCCGCCTACCATCCTTCATTTCTATCCCAATGGCTTTGTTGCCGCGCAAAAGGATGCGTTTCACCTCCATGTCTGTCTGAACCACGCCTCCGTTGGCCTCGACCACGCTTCTCAGTCCGTGCGCCAGTTGTTGAGAGCCTCCAACACAGATGGGAGCCTCGGCTTTGAGGATACGGAACAGGCAGATCCATCCCTGTCCGAATTGATCGGGTGCAAAGCCCAGGACGGTCATCCTCGCGAGGAAGTGGACTTTCACCTCCTCGCTCTCGAACAGTTCGTTCAGCAGTTGCACCGGCGTGCTCGCTTGCCACTGCAGGAGCGTCCTACCTTCCTCGGATTTCTCCAGTTCGGCGCTCTGTAGCGAAGGCGGCAACGGCGGCGAATACATCAGCGGCAGGTAGGTCGAATCGATGAACTCGGCGTAGTCTTCATACAGCTGCCTGAACGTTCGGGCATCCTTGGCCGAGAACTTGCCCAGCTCATCGGCCATTCTGTCCGCGTCCCGATACATCACGAGGCTCTTGTGGTCGGGGAAGATCGTGCCCCGGAGGTGCTCCGGGTAAACGTACTTCACGCCGTGACGCTCGAGCTCTAGATCCCGGTAGACTGGGCTGAGGGGAATGTGAGTGTGAACGACGGAGCAGATATTGTGTTTGAAGCCTGGCAGGGTGGCTTCTGCCGTGTGGCACCCGCCGCCCACGCGCGCGCTGCGCTCGAGAACCAAGACTTTGGCACCCGCCTTCGCAAGATACCCGGCACAGGCGAGTCCATTGTGGCCGGCGCCGACGATGATGAAATCGTAAGACATGAACAACTCCTCCAGTTAATCGCTTCATCGGGCCGCAAGTCCGCCCATAGCCGTCCTGGTCGAATCCCGCCAGGTGGCCAACCTACGCCCCAGGGTCTGGCACCGGCTTGATGTCCATCAAAAATGAGCGATTGCGAATGGTCGCTTGAACCCGCCGTCAAAAGCGGTCGCTCGCCGGACCGCTCCACGTCACGCCCGTCCACAAATCAGTCCAATGTGCCGCAGGTAACAGCCGCCGCGAGCCCCGATCCGGGGCGATTCAGTTCCGGGCTTTTGTTCTTTCGTGCCACGCACCGCGCGCACCGGCAGCTGCTCGAAGCTCCTCTCGACCAGGCCCTGGGCCCCCAGCCACCCAGCCCCTTTGAACCCCGTCTCGAGGTCCGAAGGCGCGGGTTGCTCGTCCCGGGGTTCGAGGGGCAGGCAGTTAGCAGCAGGCGGGATGTGCGACAGCCAATTCTTGTCATCACGCGAACCGTTCTGCATTCCGTCACATACTTTTTCGGGCGTTTCGGCTAACGTGGCAGCGCTTGCCCAGTTCTTTCTCTCCTCCTACTGGGCGCTCTGCCCGGAGCCCATCTGCCTCCGGGCTTTTTATTTTCAGCTGGCACTACCGCGCCCACCGGCAACTGGTCGCGGCACCTCGGCCCTCAGCTCCCCAACAGAGTGGCGATCATGTGAAGGCAATCTGGCGTGACCCAGCCAATCCCCCCTTCGCCCGTGTGACATCGGTCGCTACACCAAGCCGGTATACAGTAGAGACCGTGTCGCCAGTTGTTACAGAGCTGCTCGAGCTCGTGGCCGAAGCCGCTGCTGCGCTGCCGCTGCCCGCTGTGGCGCAGTCCGTGTTCCCGCCCAACCGCAAGGGATTGGGCAAGCAGGGGGAGTTCTGCGTGCTGCGGTTGGCCGACGATAGCGTGGGCACCGCGTTCGTGCTGCTGGGCGATACGCTCGCTCGCATGCAAGAGCGTGCAGCGGGCGAGTTGGTCGGACAGCGGGCGCTGGACGTGGCGCGGCGCTTCGCCAGCGACGATTCAGTCGAGCGCGCATGGGGGCTGGCGGCAGTGAATGCCATAACGCAGCACGTTTTTCGCCAAGCCGGGTACGAGCCCGAGCTTGCCGCCGATTCGCTCGGCTCACTGCGAATCGGCCCGGCGGACCGCGTGGGCATGATCGGCTTCTTCCCGCCGCTCGTGGAGCGCGTGCGAGTGCTGGGCCTGCCACTCACCGTGCTAGAGCTGCGTGCCGAGCTCGTGCAAGAAGCGCCGGGCTTGTCCGTCACGCTCGATCCCAAGCAGCTCAAGGGTTGCAACAAGATCCTGTCCACCAGCACCGTATTGCTTAACGATACGCTAGAGGAGATCCTGGCCTACTGCCGCCATGCAGAGGCGTTGGCGCTCGTCGGACCCTCGGCGAGTTGCTTTCCTGATTCCCTGTTCGCACGCGGCGTCACGACTTTGGGGGGCTATTGGGTGCTCGATCCCAGAGACTTCATGCGCCGCGCTGCAGCGCTCGAGCCTTGGGGCGACGCGGGCAAGAAGAGTAACGTGCAGCGCCACGGCTACCCTGGAACGAAGGTCTTGCTGCTCGAGGCGATCAGGCGTCGGACACGCGCGGGGCACCCGCACTGACCGGCCGCCATAGCGGACTGCGGAGGCCATTGCCGTAGGCAGGTTTGCATTCGGGAAATTCGCGGGAATTGTGCGGGGATTGGTTCTGCGCGGTCCTGCGTCGCTCTGCATAGCGGCGCAACGGGCGCCCTCGATCGATTGAGTTGAAACAAGCAGTTAACGATTCAAGACCGAACGACGAACCAGGGGGTCGTGGGTTCAAATCCTGCCGGGCGCGCCAGACAAAAGAAGGCGTTGCAGCGATGCATTCCCTCTTTCTTTGTGATGCGCCGCGTTGTCCCGCCTGGTTGAGCGGCGCATCACGACAATAGGATCGTCGCCGTCACGCCCGCGCAGCGGCGACCTTGTATACGACGTCGTGCTCGCGCGCGTGCGCCGTTACCCTGAGGCCGATTTCCTGGCCCGCGTGGACTTCCGCCGCCGCTTCGTGCTCGATCTGCATGGACTCGACGCGCTGGCGAAAGTCGCTGGTGTGGCCGACTACGTGGATCATGTCGCCCAAGCGCAAACTGCCTGACTCCATGCGCACCGCGGCGACGGACAGATGGCCGTAGTAGTGGGTGACGGTGCCGACCCGTTCCTCGCCCGCCAACGGGGCCGGTACCGCCATGGGCGCGGCCGGTTTCGGCGGGGGAGAGGGCGCGCGTGCCGGGCGCGCTTTCCGGGCCGGTGCCGCTCGCTGCCGCGGCTTCTTCTTGACCGCTGCGCGCCGGACGGCTGACTTCCTTTTCGCGATGGTCTTCTTGAACGGCCGGGTCCCCTTGCGGGCGACCGACTTGCGTGCCGGCGTCTTCCGCCTTTTGGTCTTGGTTCGTTTTTTCGTAGCCATACGCGCTCCTCCTCCGGATCATCTCTACAGGCGTTTGCAACCGCGACAGGTTACTCCTTCGTCCAGATCTATCAACGCCCCCGCGCATCGCGGCACGAACCGGATTTTCACTTGCGGCCGGATTTTTGTACTCTGATCGAATGTTCTACCTTGCAGCGTTCGCCTTCCTGGTTCCGCTTGCGGCCGTCGCGGCGGCGGCGGGGCCGAATGCGGAGATGTCCCCGGGCACGACCTTCCGGGATTGCGACCGCTGCCCCGAGATGGTGGTGATCGCCGCAGGCAGTTTCATGATGGGCTCGCCGGAGGGCGAGCCCGACAGGTTGCTGGACGAAGGGCCGCAGCATCGCGTGACGTTTTCCCGGAGCTTCGCCGTCGGCAAGTACCCGGTTACGCGTGCCCAGTTCGCGCGTTTCGTGCGGGAATCCGGGTACCGCGCCGGACCCGGGTGCCTGATCCTGAAAGGCGGCGTTTGGATAGACGACCGCAAGGCCGACTGGCGCAACCCGGGCTTCGTCCAGACCGGCCGCGATCCCGCGGTTTGCATGAACCTGAGCGACGCCGTCGCCTACGCCGGATGGCTGAGCCAGAAGACTGGTCACGCATACCGACTGCTCGCCGAGGCCGAGTGGGAATACGCGGCGCGGGCACGAACGCCGGGCGCATACCCATGGGGCGCCGAGGCGAGCCACGACCATGCGAACTTCGGAGCTGACCGGTGCTGCAGTCCGGCGGCGGGCGGCCGGGACCGATGGCTGCACACCTCGCCGGCCGGTAGCTTTCCGCCGAATGCTTTCGGACTGTACGACATGCACGGCAACGCCTGGGAATGGACGCAGGACTGTTGGCACGGGAACTACGAAGGCGCACCTTCGAACGGAAGCGCGTGGCTCTCGGGCAGCTGCGTCGATCGTGTCTTGCGGGGCGGCTCATGGAACTGCAGCCCCGCGACCTTGCGCAGCGCAGAGCGCGAGGTCCACGACGCGTCTGGCCGGTACGCGGTGGTCGGATTTCGCGTCGCGCGGACGCACTGAGTCGCTCGACGCTCAGTCCTGGCGCGGCAGGTGTTCCTCCGGATTCCTCACCATCAGGTTGAAGCTGATGCTGATGCGCGCTTCTTTGGACAGGTTCGGGTGCACGAAATACATGAGGAAGGCCGGGCACAGGAGGATCATGCCGGCCGTCGGCGCGACCGTGAACTCGGGCTCGGACTGGGGATCGTCGCGGATCGCGGTCATGTTCGTCACGCGCGGATGTAGAAGGTAGCGCAGCCCGGGCGCACGTCGGCGCGGTTGCGCCGCCTCGCGCGCGAGGACGGCACGCGCACGTAATAGGTGCCGCTCAGGTAGGCGTGCGGGTGATTGTGGGGATCGTGATAGTCGCCCAGCCGGTTGACGTACGCCCAGCCCTGCAGGGACCAGTCGATCGGGTAGTGCATACGGCGCACTCTGCAGCCACTGCGTCAAACCCTGCCGGGTGCGCGCGGGCCCCTCTTAATCCAGGTCAACGCCCCAGCGCTGACGGACTCCAGCCCCGTAGCCTCACAACGCGGCGGACGGCGATGTTGTGACCCCTTCTCCATTTCCGGCGTTACAGTCAAGGCATATGCGCCGTCGTCGTTTTCGCACCCCGCGCCGCGCACTGCGGGCGCTATGGGCCGCGCCGCTCGGAATCCGGGTCGGCATCGTTGTGCTTGTGCTCCTCGCGCTCTCCTTCGCGATCAACTGGACCTATCAGGTGATCCGCAAGCCGGCCGAGCTGTTCTTCCCGGTGAGCGGCGCGCTCTCCAAGACGCCGACGGAGACGTGGCGCCAATACGAGTCGATCTTCCGCGACCACGCCACCGCCGCGATCACGGCGGATTTTCTGGCCGCGCTCGCCCAGGTCGAGGGCGCGGGCAACCCCGTGGCGCGGACGTACTGGCGGTGGCGCCTGACGGCGGAGCCCTTCAACGTCTATCGCCCGGCGTCGAGCGCGGTCGGGATGTACCAGATGACCGATGCGATGTTCAGCGAGGCGAAGCGCTACTGCATCCACGACCACGCCGTGGTCGAGGACGGGGCTTGGAACGAATTCGGCTCGTGCTGGTTCAACAGCCTGTACCTGCGCGTCGTGCCGAGCCACGCCGTCGAGATGACCTCGGCTTTCCTCGACCGCCGCGTAGCCGGCACGCTCGCACGTCAGTCGATCGCCACCGCCACGCTCCAGCAGAAGCAGGACTTGGCCGCCGTAGTTCACCTTTGCGGCGCCGCGGGGGGCGAATCCTACGCCAAGCGCAAGTTCCACTTGATTGCCGGCCAGCGCTGCGGCGACCACGACGTCGGTCGCTATCTGGCGCAGGTCAACGCGATGAAGCGCATATTCGCCCGATTGGCGGATGCGGATTGAGCATGATCTATTCGGGCATCAGGGGATCGGCATCGGGCGGTCTTTCGGATGCCAGAGCGCGAGGCGCAGGTATTTCAGGTACCAGAGGACGGCGGGGTAGTTCGCGCGGTCGCGCTTCGCGAGCAGCTTCACCAAGTCGTAGTGGTTCGTCATCGTCAGGCGCGGCGGCGCATCGAGGTCAGCGCGCCCCGCGATGTGCGACATGATGGATTTCGCCGCGCGCGCATAGGCCCAGGGCGTTACGGTGTTCGATTCGAGGATGTTCGACGCGAGCAGGAACAGGTTCGGGGCGTCCATCGAGCGGAACATTGCGCGGCAGCGTTTGCCGACTTCCTTAAGGTCTTTCGCGCTCGTGAGCGCGTCGACGCCGAAGTAAGCGAGATCAGCGGTGTAGCCGGTGCCCCACAGCAGGAGGTCGCCCTCGATGCGCTCGCCGGTCGACAGAAGTATCGCGTTGCCGGCGATTGACCGGACCTCGCCACAATGGCGCTCGATCAGGCCGGCATTGGCGATCATCGCCCGGCGGCCCGGAATGAGCTGGTCGCGTTCGATGTCGAAGCTCGTCTGCGGCATGAGGTCCAGGATGCCGGCCTTCGCATAGCGCGAGCGCAGGTCCGCGTTGGCCAGCCGGTTGATCGTCTTCGCCGAGAAGCCCAGCATCTGCTGCCTTGCGAGCAGGCGCACGTCGGTTCCGTAGTATTTCGCCTGGCGCGTGGGCCGCATCCGCTTGAGCGAGCGGTAGACCCAGGTGACCTTGCGCGCCTGGCGGGTGAAACACAGATCGAGCAAGTCGAACGCGGAAGCGCCGCCGCCCACGACCCGCCCTTGCCGCGCAGCTCCTCGGGGTCGCGCAGCTGCGAGGAGTGATATTCGCGCACCGTCGAATCCAGCCTCTCGATCTGCGGAATGACTGGGCGGTTGCGACCTCCGGTCGTGGCGCCCACGTATCTCGCCTCGTAGGTGCCCGCGTCGGTGGTGACCCTCCAGCCGCTTGCGCTCGAATCGACCCTCGTGACCGGAGGATTCACGCGGATGGACGAATCCAGCCCGAAGCGTTCCGCCCACGCTTCGATGTTGCGCAGGATGCTTGCCTGATCCTCGCCGGCGATCGGTAGGTCTCCCAGGGTCCAGTCCTCCTTGCGGATCTGGATGTCCTGCCAGGACGGCAGGTCGCGCCACAGCCCGCCGATGCGCTCGCGGCGCTCCAGCAGCAGCGCCTTGAAGCCGGCATCCTTGGCGTACTTCAGGCAGATGACGCCGCCAACGCCGCCTCCGACGATGATGAGGTCGAGTTCGTTCGGGCCTTTCATGAGATCGAAGATATAAAAGTTACGCGCCGCCGCCAGTTCACCCGAAAACTTGATTCGGCTACCGGACTGAAACCGGCTTTCACGGACGCACTTTCCGAGCTGCTTCGCGTGATCCGGCTGACCGGGGCCGCGTACATCGACGCCGAGTTCTCGGCCCCGTGGGCGATCGAGACGCCACCGCCGTGCGCGATCGCCCACCGCCTCGCGACGGTCGCGGAACGGATCGTTCCCTATCACCTTGTATCCGAAGGCGCCTGCTTCGTGCAGCTCAGGGGCCAGGCGCCGGTTCAGGTCGCGCCCGGCGAGATCGTGATCTTCCCGCACGGGGACATCCACGTGCTGTCGAGCGCGCCGGGGACCAAACCGATGCGCATCACGACCGAGGCGGTGGTCAAGCTCGCGCACCCGGACGCGGTGGCGCGCGTGCGCTACGGCGGCGGCGGCGCCAGGACCACGCTGATTTGCGGCTTCTTCGCTTGCGACGAGGCGCTCGCTGGTCACCTCGTCAAGCATTTGCCGCGGCTCGTGCGTTGCAGCGTCGGCACGAACGGCTCGGCCGCGCTGCTGGAGCATTCGGTTCGCCCATCCAGGGAAGGCGCGGAGGCGGGGGCGGGCAATGTGCTCGGCAAGCTCTCGGAGCTTCTCTTCGTCGACGCGATTCGCTCGTATATCGACACCTTGTCCGAGCGCGACGGCTGGCCCGCGGGCCTCAGGGATCGCACCGCCCGCCAGGCGCTTAACTGCGCGCTCGACGGCATAGGGGGCACCACCGCCGTGCAACATCTGCTTCGGCTACGCCGCGATCATCCACCAGCGCCCGTCGGGCTATTGGTTCCTGCCTGAGCTCGCCGGCTGCTCGTGCCGGCAGGTGTCGGTCGAGACCGCGCAATCGAAGCTCGACTGCGCCGGTCGGCAGCGAGAACGTGATCCTCGCGCCCGACTGCGGCATGAAGTATCTGCCGCTCGAGGTGGCCGACGCCAAGCTGCGAGCAATGGTAGAAGCGGCGAGGTTGCTGCGCGCCGAGCGGGCGGCCGCCTGACAAACCCCGACGCACCCGTCAAGCACGGCCAGGATCGGCCGTACTCCAAGCGCAACTCAGAAAGGGAGCCACGATGTATCCGAACATATCGCCGTGCGCGTCATAAACTCGGATTCCTGGGCGCACTTACGCAGGCAGGGGTCGTTATCCGCGTTGTCCGCACACCTTGCGACGCACTGCGACGCCGCCTGCACGGCTCGCGGCGCGTCCTCGTCACCGCTTTCCAAGGCAAAAGCCAGGCTCACCGGATCCAGATGGGGAACGCGCGGCATGAGGTAGAGCTGAAGACGGCTCAAGTTGTACGACGCCTGGCTTTTCTCTTTAGTGATGCCTCGTTGGATTTCCGGCGGGGTATTCGGCGACATGCTGTTGAACAGTGACAACTGATATTGCAGGACTGCAACGCAGTACGTTGCATCCAGGTCGACGGCGTTCGGCGCTTGTTGCGCATGCGCGCCGACGCAGGTGGCGAACAAAGTCAACGCCGCGGCCGCAATTGCGAGTTTCGAGCGTCGGGTCTTAAGGGTGAATGTTGGTGACACCCTCTGGATTGTCGACGCCCGTATGCGCTGGCACAAGGGTGGTCTCGCTGCCGTAGACTCGTCGGAGTTCTACCACCCGTCGGCCGGGCAGGCTCGGTGCGCCGCCCGACCCCTAGCCCAGCGCCCATGCGATATTCTTCACGGTCCCGCGACGCGATATCCCCGCGAGAGCGGTTAAGTTTGCGATGCAACGGCGCTATGCATTGCGAACTGTGAAAAATAGCCTAGCGCGCTGCATGGGATACTATCAATATGCTGCCACCCGTATTAATCGGTGGGGGGATGTCACAATGTACAAGCGAAACAATTGCGCTGCTCGAGTTGCCGCGTTCGCTCTGCTGAGCGTTGTCGCCGCGGCTTGCACGACCGTTGCGCCGCCGCCGCCCCCGCAGCGGGCAGCGGTGCCGACTCCGCCGCCGGTAGTTAAACGCATTCCCGCGCCGGAGCGCTTTAGCTCTATGGAGCAATACCAGGTCGCCGTCGCCAAGCGCATCTTCGACGCGAATCCTGGCATGACAATAAAGGGTGAGCTTCAGCCGCTGTTGCGTGCAATCGTCGTGTTGCAGTTCAACGTCGACGCGCGCGGCCGCGTGCATAACGTTCGCACCTGGCGTACGCCGGAGCGCGAGGCCGACCGCATTGCACGCGCGAGTCTGCACCAGGCCGAGGCCCTGCCGGCGCCCCCGCAGTCGTGGTTGCAGGGCGGAATGGTCGAGGTCACCGAGACGTGGCTGATCGATCGCAAGGGTCACTTCCACCTCCGCTCGCTCAATCCACGTCAGCTCTAGGTTCTCGCAGGTAGGAACGAACTCGTAGGTGGCGTTCCGCGGTAGGTACTTGCGCGCGTACCGGCGAATTCAGCCTGCTGGGGAAGCCGAGCGGCAGGCTGAATTCGATTGTTGCGGCCGTATGCGGAACCGATCCGCGTTGCGCGGAGCCCCAATTGCCCAGGGCTGGAATCCACTAAGAAAGGTAATCCGATGAGCCTTAGGAGCTCCGCAATACCGATCGCTGCGTCACTCCTGCTGATGCTCGGGGCTTGCGCCAGCCAGCAAACGACGGAGTCCACACAGACTGCCGGGCAGCCGGCGGCATCCGCGCCGGCGTCGCAGCCACAGACCGCGCCGGTCGCTCCGGGCGCGGTGGCGACGAACCCGCTGCACGACCCCAACAGCATTCTGGCGAAGCGCAGCGTTTACTACGATTTCGACAAGTCCGACATCAAGCCCGAGTTTCGGCCGATGATCGAGGCGCACGCTGGGTACTTGCGCGAGCATTCGCAGGCGACGGTGCGGGTCGAAGGAAACTGCGACGAGCGTGGCAGCCGCGAGTACAACCTCGCGCTTGGCCAGCGGCGCGCCGACGGCGTCAAGAAGGTGCTGGGGCTGCTGGGCGTGGCGGAGCAGCGCGTCGAGACGACGAGCTGGGGCGAGGAGAAGCCCAGAGCCGGGGGGCACGACGAAGCCGCCTGGGCGCAGAACCGACGCAGCGACATCATCTACACTCACGAGTAGCGCGCGGTCGCGGCGTCATTCGCGGCAAAACAGAGCCGAGGGGCACCCCTCGGCCCTATCTGTTTGTTTCGGCGCTCATGAGATCTTCACCAGGTCCTTGAGCACCGCGTCGATGCCACCGAACACCGAGATCTTGTCGATCTTCTCGGTGATCTTCTCCAGCGTCCCCAGCTCCTTCAGCCGCAGCGCGGTCGGACTGTCCTCAATAACCCGGCGGAGTTGAGCAGCGAAAGGGTCGCTGCGGGCGCAGACCTATTCCTTGTAGTAGACAATCTGGTGCGAGGTCGCCAGGAGTGCGCCCGCCGGTCCCCACACTTAGGCCACTTGATCGTAGTATCCGTTGCGGAACTGTTGCGCGCGCGCCGTGCCGACCACCGCCGATTCGCTGTTGGCTGCAAGGGTCACGGCGTTGGCATGGAAATACGTCGTGAAGGAGATCGTTCCGATGGGTGTCCAGGTCGGCCGGCGCACGAAGATGCGCGGAAAGAAAGCATCGCAGATCGCCGCCAGGGAAACGAAGTCGAGCGGGCGCGGCGGCTGGTCGCGGATCCAGAGCGTGCTCACCGAGTCCCGCGTCGCCGGCGCGGGCGACGAAAGCCGCAGCTCTCCTTCGACGAAGCGCATCTCGTAGTTGCCTGTCCAGGGGAGCCTTCCGGGGTTTGGGGTCGGCGGTACCTTGCGCGCCGGCGGAACCGCCGGCAAACGCACCTCGACGGCCGACCAGGTTTCCCTGCGCGTCGCGAACACTGCGGTCGCTGTCGCCGTGACCCGATCCGCCTGCCGCATCTGCATCAGCCAATGTTGCGTCGAGCGATTGGTGCGGATCGGTATAGCTTCGACGGCGAACTCGCCGTCGGCGAGCGGCCCGGCGTAGTTCAGCGTCAGGGCGATCGGCTCACCGAGCCGATCCGGGTGCTTGAGCGCGGCGTTTAGCAGCGTCGCCGCAATAACGCCGCCGAAGGGGCCGACCATGTTGGCATAGAGCGGCGACGTTCGCCCGAGATAGACGCCGGCAGCGCGCGGCTCGAGATGCGTCGCGGCGTCCAGCGGATGAGGGGGCGTTTGCACGATGCTTACGGCCTTCGCGCGGCACTCTAGGTCGCTGCGTTCCGGGGGTCAAATCCCTTGCGCCACATCAATCTGTCCGGCCCCGACCGGCATAGCATTTTCAGTGTCGCGACCCTCACGTATTCGCCCAGTGCCGAACCGTCGCCAATTTCTGGAGGTACTGCTCATGTTGCCAAGTGCTGCTATTGCCCAAGGCAAGCCCCGCATCAGTCTTCCCGCGCCGCAGTCGAACTCGGGGTGCGATCTGCTCGCCGCGCTGAAGGCACGCCGGAGCACGCGAGAGTTCGCGGCCACGCTGCTGCCTTTGGCGGTGTTGTCCACGCTTCTGTGGGCCGCCTTCGGCGTGAACCGGCCGCGCGGCGGCGACCGCACAGCGCCATCGGCCCACGGCTGGAAGGAGATCGACGTCTACGCTGCGCTCGCCGAAGGACTTTACCGGTACGACGCTGTGGCGCACGCGCTTGATCTCGCGGTCGAGCGTGATCTTCGCGCGCATACCGGAATGCAGGATTTTGTCGGCGGGGCGCCGCTCAACCTGGTCTATGTCGCCGATTTTTCGCGCATGTCCGACGCAAGCGAGGACGACCGGGTGTTCTTTGCCGCGAGTGACGCGGCGGTGATCGCACAGAACGTCTACCTCTATTGCGCGGCCACCGGGCTTGCGACCGTGGTGCGGGGCCTGGTGGACCGCAGGAGGCTAGCGCAGGCAATGCGGCTGCGGCGCGAGCAGCGCATCGTGCTCGCGCAAACGGTCGGCTTTCCGGCAAAATAGCCGGCCGCGTTGGGAGAGGAGCCGAACCGGGCCGCGGGCCTGGCGAGCGATCCGCCCGAGCCGCATCCGGATTGGCGCAAAGCCGGGCTGTAGAGCTTCCTAGCGCCGCAGGCTCGCCGACTCCAGCACCGTCGGGTTCACGACGTTGATCGGGCTGCCGGCGGCGTAGGCGACGATCTGATCGAAGATGTCGGTGAACTGGATCTGGTACTCGTCGCGGGTCACGTAGCCGATGTGCGGCGTGCACACCACGTTGTCCAGCGCGAACAACGGGTAATTGGGGTCGCGCACCGGCTCCTGTTCGTAGACGTCGACGGCGGCCATGCCGGGGCGCCCGGACTTAAGGGCGGCGACCAGCGCGCCCGGCTCGACGAGCGGCGCGCGGCTGGTGTTGACCAGCAGCGCCGTGGGCTTCATGCGCGCGAGGTCGGCCGCGGTGACGATGCCGCGCGTCGCCTCGACCAGGCGCATGTGCAGCGAGAGCACGTCGCAAGCGGAAAAGAACGCTTCCTTGTCCGGCGCTACCGCCCAGCCGTCGCGGCGCGCGCGTTCGAGCGAGGCGGGGCGCGCGCACACCAGCACGTTCATGCCGAAGGCCTTGCCGTAGCCCGCGACGGCACTGCCGATCCTGCCGTAGCCGTAGATTCCCAGCGTCTTGCCGCGCAGCCCCCAGCCGACGCCAATCTGCCACTTGCCCGCCCGGAGTGCCGCCATCTGCTGTGGGATCTGGCGCAGCGCCGCCAGCACCAGCCCCCAGGTGAGCTCGGCCGCGGCATACGACGGCGTACCGGGATGCTGGCTCGAGGAGACGACGATGCCGAGACGCGTGCACGCGTCGACGTCGATGTGCGGGTAGACGCTACGCTGGCTGATCAGCCTAAGCCCGGGCAGTCGCTCGAGCAGCGGCGCGCGGATCTCGGTGCGCTCGCGTATCAGCACCAGCGCTTCGGTGTCGCGCAGACGCTCGGCGAGCATGTCGACATCCCGGACGTGGTCGTTCCAGATGGTGACGTCGTGCCCCGACAGCTTGCTGAAGCAATCCAGCGTCCGGAGCGTGTCGAAATAGTCGTCGAGGATCGAGATCATTCAATTCGGCACCCGCTTTGATATTTGTCAAGCCCCATGTCACCAAGGTAGCACAGACTTTTGGCAGGCGCGTTTTGCGTCCCCAATCCGGAAAGGAGCTATTTCATGAAACTGCAACGTGTTTTTACCGGCGTGCTCGTGCTGTGCCTTGTGGCAGGCACGGCCTTGGCAGCGAACGACAAGGCCAAGAAGCAGGCCGAGGTGCGCAAGGCCGCCCAGACTGCGCTCGCCAAGTTCTACAAGGCGAACCCGAATCTCAAGGGCCAGGCGGCGAAGGCGGCGGGCTACGCCGTATTCACGACTTTCGGAATGAGCTTCATCATCGGCGGGGAGGGCGGCAGGGGGCTGGTGCACAACAACAAGACGAAGAAGGACACGTTCATGAAGATGGGTCAGGCGAGCGCGGGCGTGCAAGCTGGGATCGCGCAGAACGAGACACTGATCGTTTTTAAGACGGCCAAGGCGATGAGCGAGTTCGTCGAGAAGGGCTGGGAGGTCGGCGTGGGCGGCAGCATGTCCGCGGGCGCAGCCGGCAAGACCGTGGGTGGCGGGAGCGGAGAAGACATGATCGCTGACGCGCTGTATTACAGCTACACCAAGTCCGGCCTGGAGGGCGGAGGCGCGGTTGCCGGAACGAAGTTCTGGAAGGACGACGAGTTGAATTGATGGTCGGAACAGGGGGCGCCTGAGCCGCGTGCGTTGCGCTGCGGTTGTCCGCTATGCTTGCGGCGTGATCCATCGTTTGGTGCCCCCGCACATCACGCCGCCGGCCCGGCCGCTCAATCGGGTGGCGTTTGTGGCGAAGTTCGTGCGCAACCCGCTGCTGGTCATCCCGCAGGCGGTCTACGAGCAGGACTTGGTGCGCTATGGCGGCGGCAAGACGCCGCTGGCGTGGGTCACCGAGCCTTCGTTCATCAAGACCGTGCTGCTCGACGAGCGCGACAAGTTCCAGAAGCGCTCGCAGATCCGGGTGCTTGGTCCGTTGCTCGGCAAGGGCATCCTGACGAGCGAAGGCCCGGACTGGAAGTGGCAGCGCCAGACTTCGGCCCCGATGTTCCGGCACCACGAGCTGATGAGCTTCGTGCCGACGTTCGTGCGCGCCGCAGAGGACCTCGTCGCGGGCTGGCGCGCTTCGCCAGCGGGCTCGGTGCACCCGATCGACCGCGACATGACGCGCGGAACGTTCGACGTCATCTCCGCGACACTGCTGCCGAGCGCCGAGCAGAGCGTCTCGCGGACGATCGAGCGCTCGACGGGCGAGTTCCAGAAATCGGGCGCCTGGTCGCAGCTCTACGCGCTCGCCAACTTGCCCAAGTGGCTGCCGCAGCCGCGCCAGCGCTCGAACCGGCAGGCGGTGCTCGTGTTGCGCTCGGCGGTCGCCGCGATGGTCCGCGAGCGTCGCGCGAGCGGCGCAAATCGTGACGACCTCATGCACAGCCTGATGCGCGCGCGCGACCCCGAGACCGGGCAGGCGATGAACGACGAGCAGCTGGTTGACAATCTGCTGACCTTCTACCTCGCTGGGCACGAGACCACCGCCAAGGCGCTCACCTGGACGCTGTACTTGCTGGCGCGCTCGCCGCAATGGAGCGCCGCGCTGAAGGACGAAATCGCGCGCGTGACCGGCGGCGCGGCGGTGGCGCGCGAGCACATCGACCGCCTCGTGCTGGTGCAGCAGGTGCTCAAGGAGAGCATGCGCATCTATCCCCCCGTGCCGTTGATGACGCGCCAGGCGGCCGTCGATACGAGCCTCGGGCCGCACGAGATCAGGGCCGGCACCTCCATCTTGCTGTCGATCTACGCCATCCACCGCCACCGCCGGCGCTGGAGCGACCCGGACGCCTTCGACCCCACGCGCTTCGCGCCCGAGAGCGAGGCGACGATTCCGCGCTACCACTACATGCCGTTCGGCGCCGGCCCGCGCATCTGCATCGGCATGGCCTTCGCCATGATCGAGGCGACTGCCATGCTGGCCACCATGCTGCAGCGCGCGCGCTTTGCGCCGGTCAACGGGCACGAGCCGCTGCCGGTGGCGCGCGTCACGCTGCTTCCGCGGGGCGGCATGCCGCTCGCGGTGTGGACCGAAGCTAGCGAAGAACGAAGAGTATGAGCGCGAGCAGCGCGGCGAGCGCCGCGGCGCACGCCGCGCCCATCGCCCAACGGGCGGCGCTCGCCGCGGCCCTGGCGGCGGTCTCGAGCGCCAGGGCCGAAGAGGCGAGGGCGCTGGCATCGGCGCGCTCGGCCCCTTTTTCCACCGCGGCTTGGCGGTCGCGCCAATAGCCGTCGTAGATGCTCTCACGGTACGGATCCTCCGCGGGGTGGGCAGCTGAGCCCAGCGGCGCGCTCGGCATGGTGATGTCGATGACGGTATCCGAATGGTCGTTCATTGGTCGCTGCGCGGGCCCCACGGGTGGGACGCATAGCAACATTGTCGGGCGCTCCAGGCAAGGACATCGCTAGCGCTCTCACACTGGTTGACAGTGCGAAGCGCGCGCGAGCGATGTTATCGTGCTGTTTTTCGCATCGCGAGCGGAGAGGCCGCCCAATGAGTCTGCGCCTTCGGCCAATGACCTGCGGCTGGCTCGAGTGCGACCGCGCGCTCATCGTGGCGGGCGAGCCGGGGAGCATTCGCCTGCCGATCCCGAGCGTGCTGATCGAGCACCCGCAGGGCCTGGTGCTGTTCGACACCGGGCTGCGCCGCGACCTGGCGCACGACACGGCGCGCCTCGGAGCGAGCGCGCAGCTGTTTGAGGTGCGCATGCACGCGGGCGACGCGATGGCCTCGGGCCTCGCGCGCCGCGGCGTCGACGCCGCCGCCGTACGCTACGTCGTCAACTCGCACCTGCACTTCGATCATTGTGGAGGCAACGCCGATGTGCCCAACGCCACGGTGGTGATCCAGAAGCCGGAGTGGGCTGCGGGCCGGTCCGGAAAACTGATCGAGCGCGGCGTTTACAACCCGGCGGACTACGACCTGGGGCACGACGTGCTGCAGATCGAGGGCGAGCATGACCTGTTCGGCGACGGCTCGGTGCTGTGCATGCCGACCTACGGCCATACCGCCGGTCACCAGAGCCTGGTCGTCAATACTGAGAAGGGCCGCGTCGTGTTCGCGGCCGACACCTGCTATCTGAGGGAAACGCTGGAGCACGGCAAGCTGCCCGCGTTCGGCTTCGACCTCGACATGCAGCGCCGTACGCTCGACTGGCTGCGGCGCGAGCAGGCGGTGGGCGCGGAGATCGTGTTCGGGCACGATCCGGAGCAATGGCCGGCGCTCGCCGCCGGCGGACCGCCGTGACGCCGGCAACGGGAGGCAAGGGCGCCGCACTGGTGATCGGCGCGGGCGACGCGACCGGGGGGGCCATCGCCAGGCGGTTTGCGAGGGAAGGCCTCGTTGCCTGCGTCAACCGGCGCAGTGCCGTGAAGCTGACCCCGCTGGTCGAGGAGATCGAGGCGGGCGGCGGCGCAGCGCGCGCATTCGGCGCCGATTCGCGAAAAGAGGACCAGGTGGCGCAGATGGTCGATACCATCGAACGGGACATCGCGCCGATCGAGGTTTACGTCTTCAACATCGGCGCCAACGTCGCGTCCCCGATCATGGAGGAGACGGCGCGCAAGTACTTCAAGATCTGGGAGATGGCCTGCTTCGCGGGATTCCTGACCGCGCGCGAGGTGGCGAAGTACATGGTGCCACGCGGCCGCGGCACGATGATCTTTACGGGCGCGACCGCGAGCCTGCGCGGCGGGGCGCGGTTCGCGGCGTTCGCGGGCGCCAAGCACGCGTTGCGCGCGCTGGCACAGAGCCTGGCGCGCGAGCTCGGGCCGAAGAACGTGCACGTGGCGCATTCGATCATCGACGGCGCGATCGACACCGCGTTCATCAGGGAGAATTTCCCGGAGCGCTATGCGCTCAGGGAGCGCGACGGAATCCTCCGTCCGGATCACATCGCCGACGCGTACTGGCATATCCACTGCCAGCCGCGCAGCGCGTGGACCTTCGAATTCGACCTGCGACCATGGATGGAGCCGTGGTGACAGGCGCGTGAGCAACCCACGGGAGAGCGACATGACCACGGTAGAATTTCATTTCGACTTTGGCAGCCCGAACGCCTACCTGAGTCACAAGCTCGTGCCCCGAATCGGGCAGCGCACGGGGGCGACGTTCCGCTACGTACCGGTGTTGCTGGGTGGCGTGTTCAAGCTGACCAACAACCGGTCGCCGATGGTCCAGTTCAAGGACGTGAAGAACAAGCTCGAGTATCAGCGCTTGGAAATGCAGCGCTTCATCAGGCGCCACGGGCTGACCGAGTACCGCATGAATCCGCACTTCCCGGTCAACACGGTGCAGATCATGCGCGGGGCTGTCGCCGCCGAGATGGACGGCCTGCTCGCGAAATACGTCGACGCTGTGTTCCACCACATGTGGGAGGAGCCGAAGAAAATGGATGAACCCGAGGTCATCCGCGAAGCGTTGCAGGAGGCCGGCATCGACGCCGCCCGCATCCTGGCGCGCATCCAGGATCAGGAGATCAAGGACGGGTTGCTTCGCAACACAGAGGCCTCGGTCGCGCGCGGCAGCTTCGGCTGTCCGACCTTCTTCGTCGGCGAGGATATGTTCTTCGGCAAGGACCGTCTGCGCGACCTGGAAGAGGAGATCGAGCGGCTTACTTCGCGCGCCAGCCCCCGTCGATGACCAGGGCATGCCCATTGACGTAGCCCGCTTCGTTGGATGCGAGCCAGCACACCGCGGCGGCTATGTCTTCGACGGTGCCGCGCGTGCCTACGGGAACCAGCGCGCGCACCTGCTCGTCGTTGACGGCGACGCCGCGCGCGCTGATGTCGGGCACGGCGGCGCCGAGGATCGACTGCGAGTGTCCCCGTAGCCCCGTCGGGATAGCGCCCGGGCAGACGCAGTTCACGCGGATGCCGCGCGCGGCGTAGCTCACCGCCATCTGCCGCGTGAGCCCGACGACGCCGTGCTTGGCAGCGATGTAGGCGGCGCCGCCGCCCGTTCCGTTGAGGCCGGCGACCGAGGCCATGTTTACGATGCGGCCGCGGCCGCGCGGCAGCATTTCGCGCAGCGCCCGCTTGCAGCCGAGGAACACGCCCGTGAGGTCGATGTCGAGCACGCGCCTCCAGGTCGACTCGTCGAGCTCGTCGACGTCGAAGTAGCCGTCGAGGATGCCGGCGTTGTTGAACATGATCTCGAGCGGTCCGAGCGCAGCGACCGCTTCGCTCACCGCCGCGTCGAGCGCCGCGGCCTTGCTGACGTCGGCGGCGTAGCCCGCCGCGCGCCCGCCGCTGCGCGCGATCATGTCGGCGGTCTCGTTCGCCGATGCCGCATCGAGGTCGATCGCCGCCACGGCCGCGCCGCGCGCACCGAGCATGAGCGCCGTCGCGCGCCCGATGCCCGAGCCAGCACCCGTGACCACCGCCATCCGTCCTTCGAACGTCATTTTCCCGAACCTTCCAGAATGATGATCGAGCAGGCCGCCTCGTCGAAGCCGATCACGCCGCCGCCGTTCTCAGCGAGGCCGATGCGCGCGCGCGCCGCCTGCCGCTCGCCGGCCCCGCGGCGCAGCTGCAGCGCGAGCTCGTGGATCATCGACAGGCCCGTGGCGCCCACCGGATGCCCCTTGGAGACGAGGCCGCCCGAGAGGTTGACCGGGAGCTTGCCGCCGAGCGCGCTGGCACCCGACTCGACGAAGCGTCCGCCTTCGCCCGGCGGGCAGAAGCCGAGCATCTCGCACTGGTAGAGCTCGCAGAACGAGGTGGCGTCGTGCACCTCGGCGAGGTCGATTTCCGCAGGCGTGAGCCCCGCGGCGGCATAGGCGCGCTCGGCGGCGACGCGGCTCAGGCCAGGCTCGTCGAGCGCGCGGTACTTGCCGCCGGAGAGCGTGCTGGCGCGCACCTTGACGGCGCGCTCGCGTACGCGCGCGGGCAGCGTCCGCAGGAAGCGCTCCGAGCACAGCAGCGCCGCCGCGGCGCCGTCGCCGATCGGCGCGCACATGGCGCGCGTCAGCGGAAAACTGACGACCCGGTCGGCGAGCACCTGCTCGGGCGAGACCTCGAAGCGGTATTGCGCCAGGGGATTCTTCGCTCCCATGGCGTGATTCTTCGAGGCGCCCGCAGCGATCTGGCGTTGCGTCGTGCCGAAGGTCTTCATGTGATAGGCCGCCTGCATGGCGTAGGTGTCCATGAACACGGTGCCGCCGCCGGCGTTGGGCGCGAACGGCTTGCCGGCGATTTCTCCGGCCTTGGCGTAGTACGCCATCCATTCGTCGCGATCTAGCTGGTCGATGCCGCCCTCGAAGATCTCCTGCGTGCGCTGCGGGTCGTTCGGCACGAACGTCTTCTCCACGCCGATGGCGAGCGACAGCGCGGACTGGCCCGAAAGCACGTCCTTCCACGCGCCGTGGAACGCCATCGAGGCGGTGGCGCAGCCCCCCTCGACGTTGATCATCGGCACGCGCTCGGGAAAGCGTCCTTCGCGCACCAGCGGCGTGAAGCACACCTGGCCGCGGATGTTGCCCTGCCCGAAGCTGCCCATGCCGCAGTTGCCGAACCAGCCCTGCTCGATGGCGCCACCGTCGTCCATGCCGGCGTCGACGAGCACCTGCAGGTAGGCCTCGCGGGTCAGATCCTTGAAGGACTTGTCCGGCAGCTTGCCGAACGGCGTGCACGAAGTGCCGATGACGTAGACGGAGCTCATGGCGCGATTATCGCACTGGCGGCGCGCCCGAAAGTGCGAGAATCCCCGCATGCGCCTGTTGACCTTCAAGCCCCGCCGCGGCGGCGCGCCGCGCATCGGCCTGCTGCTCCGCGGCGAGCAGGTGCTCGACGTCGGCGCGGCGGCGCAGCGCGCGCGCCGCAGCCTGCCGTTCGACGCGGGCGACATGCTCTCGCTCGTCGCCTCGGGCAGGGCAGGCCTCGCGGCGCTGCGCAAGCTGGCGCAGGGATACGCGGGCAACGGCGTGGCGCTCGGCGCGCTCAGGCTGCTGGCGCCGATTCCGCGGCCGCGCAAGAACGTGTTCTGCGTCGGCTGGAACTACCTCGAGCATTTCGAGGAGGGTGCCAGGGCGCGGCCGCACGTGCAGGAGATGCCCGCGCATCCCGCGTTCTTCACGAAGGCGCCGACCGCGGTGAACGGTCCTTTCGATCCGATTCCGCTGCATGCGAGCGTCACCGAAAAGCTCGACTGGGAGGTGGAGCTCGGTGTGGTCATCGGACTCGGCGGACGCAATATCGCCGAGGCCGACGCCATGAAGCACGTGTACGGCTACACGGTCATCAACGATGTCTCGGCGCGCGAAGTGCAGCGCCAGCACGGGCAGCAGTGGTTCAAGGGCAAGAGCCTCGACGGCACCTGTCCGATGGGGCCCTGGATCGTCACCGCCGACGAGGTGCCCGATCCGCAGGCGCTGCGCGTCACATGCCGCCTGAACGGGGCGGTCAAGCAGGATTCCAGCACCAGCTTCATGTACTTCCGCATCCCGCGCATCGTCGCCGAGCTCTCGGCGGGGCTGACGCTCGAGCCCGGTGACCTCATCTCCACCGGCACCCCGGCGGGCGTCGGCCATGCGCGCACGCCGCCCGAATTCATGAAGGCGGGCGACGTGCTCGAGACCGAGGTCGCCGGCATCGGCGTGCTGCGCAATCGAATCGGGGACTGAGACCCGCTACATGATCTGGTTCACGACGCCGCCATCGACGCGCAGCGCGGCGCCGGTGGTGGCCGAGGCCCCGTCGCCGCACAAATAGACCGCGAGGTTGGCGACTTCCTCCGCCGACGTGAAGCGCCTGAGCAGGGAAGTGGGGCGGAAGTGGGTGAAGAAATCTGCCTCGATCTCCGCCACCGTCTTTCCAGCGGCCTTGGCGCGTTCGGCGCGCAGGCGGTCAGTGTTCTCGGTCCTGGTCGGGCCGGGCAGCAGGGCGTTGACCGTGACGCCGGTTCCCGCCAACTCCATGGCGAGGCCGCGTGATATGGCGAGTTGGGCGGTCTTGGTCATGCCGTAGTGGATCATCTCCTTTGGGATGTTGAGCGCCGATTCGCTCGACACGAACAGCACGCGGCCCCAGCCGCGCCTGGCCATGCCGGGCGCGTACTGGCGCGCGAAGCGAATGCCGCTCATCACGTTGACTTCTACCAGGCGCAGCCAGTCGGCGTCCGCAATGTCGAAGAACGCCTTGCGCTCGTAAATGCCGAGGTTATTGACCAGGATGTCGACTTCGGGCAGCTGCGCGAACACGGCCGCGGCGCCCGCGGGGGTGGCGCAATCTGCCGCGATGCCGCCGGCCTGCGTGCCCGGCAGAGACCCGCGCAGCCGGCCGAGCGCCGCGTCCACCGAGGCCTGGATACGGCCGGTCAGCGTGACGTGGGCGCCTTCCGCGGCGAGGCCGCGGGCGATGGCATAGCCGATGCCTGCGGTCGATCCCGTGATGAGGGCGCGGCGACCTTCGAACTTAAGATCCATGTCAGCCTCCTGCGAGCATGCCTATAATGCACCGCCGCTGGAACTGTCGACGGCGGCACCGGCGGGTTCATCAACTTGGAAAGGTGGAACTATGTTTTCCGGAAGGCATTGTGCAACCGGAATCGCGCTCTCGGCGGCGCTGGTTCTGGCGGGCTGTGGCGGCGGAGGCGCAGAGGTAAAGACCACCACAACAACGGTATCCATCGGTCAGCAGCTGATCGATCTCAAGAATGCGCACGACAAGGGTTCGATTTCCGATTCGGAATACAGGAAGTTGCGCGAGAATATGATCGACAACGCGCAATGACCGACGGCATCCGGCAATCCAATTCGAAGGGACACGCGATGGCAATCATGCGGAATCTCGCTGTGACACTCATTCTCGGCCTGCCGCTTGGGCTCACCGGCTGCTTCGGCGGCGGCGCGGATGTCGAGCAGCACATCTCGACCGTCTCGAAGGGCAAGGAGCTCGAGGACCTGAAGCGGGCGCTCGACGAAGGGGCGATCAACCAGAAGGAATACGACACGCTGCGTGAAAAGGTTATGAAGCGGAAGAACTGAGCGCGCCCGCGGCCACGAAAGCCTCTGCGCATGCAGGGGCTTTTTCGTTTTTGGGGGACTTTCAATCAGGGAGGTGCGGCGATGAAGCTCGATTTGAAGATCGGCCAAAAGGCCGCCTGGCAGCGGCGCATCGAGGCCGAGCACGTGCGCATGTACCGCGACATCACCGGCGACGCCAATCCGCTGCATTTCGACGAAAAGTACGCGAAAGGCACCACCTTCGGCAGGCTGATCGTGCACGGCGGCATCACCGCAGGCGCGCTCAACGCGCTGGTCGCCGAGCGCATGCCCGGACCGGGCAGCGTGTTCATCAAACAGGAGCTGGAATATCTGGGCCCGGCGTGCGTGGGGGACGAGCTCACCGCGCACGGCGAGGTAGTCTGGCTGCACGACGCAAAGCCCGTCTGCCACCTGGACGTGCGGGTGACCGCCAAGCGGCCGGCGGAGGTCGCTGAGCGCTTGTGCCTCAAAGGGCGCTGCGTGGTGTACCGGGCTGTCCCGGCCACGGTGTGAACTTTATCCTGATGTCTTGTGCCGGCGCACGCAACATTGCACACGCGCGCCGTGCGAAATTCCGCTTTCGCGCGTTTCTCGCTTGCTGGCGCCTGGGAATTAAGCGAAGCTTACGCGTAGCCAGGAAACAAAAAGACATCGGCCTGGATTCGAACAATTTTCAGACCACGCAATCCATGGATCAGGGGAGACTTGGGCGCTACCGCATCCTCGGCGTTCTAGGGCGCGGTGCCATGGGCATCGTGTATCGCGCGGAAGATCCGCTGATCGAGCGCGAGGTCGCCATCAAGACGCTCAATCCGGGGCTTCCGGAGGACGTCATGGACGAGGTGCGCGAGCGATTCCTGCGCGAGGCGAAGAGTGCCGGGCGCCTGAACCACCCGAACGTGGTCACCATCTACGACGTAGGCGAGCAGGACGACGTCGCCTATATCGCAATGGAGCTGCTCGAGGGGCGTACCCTGCAGCAAATGCTCCGTGAGCCGGGGCGGCTTCCGCTGCAGACCGTGATCGAACTTGCCGCGCAGATCGCCGACGGGCTGGAGCACGCGCAACGCTTCTCGATCGTGCACCGCGACGTCAAGCCGGGAAATGTCATGGTATCGCCCGCGGGCCGAGCGAAGCTCACCGATTTCGGCGTCGCCTATGTTCCCTCGTCGACCGTGACGCAGATCGGAACCGCGCTTGGCTCGCCACGGTACATGTCTCCGGAGCAGGTGCTCGGGCTGCCGCTCGATCCGCGCTCCGACATCTTTTCGCTCGGCACCGTGCTCTACGAGATGCTTACCGGGAGAACGCCGTTCGAACAGCCTGGCGAAGCGACGACGCTGAACCTCATGAACCGGATCGCCCGCGAGCGCCATGTTCCCGTCACGCAACTGGATCCCGCGATCCCTGCGGTCTTCGATCGCATCATCGGGAGGGCGCTCGCCAAGAGTGCGGGCGATCGCTATTCGAGCGCGGGAGACATGGCGATCGAGCTGCGCCGCATTCATGTGCCCGAGCCCGGCGAGACCGCCCCGACGGTCAGAATCGCGGTGGGGGGCATAGCGCGGCAGCGGCTGCCCGATCAAACGAGCAGCCAGCTGTTGGACGATCTGGACGCGTTCTCGCGCGGTTTTGAGGAGGAGCGGCAGGCGCGCTTGCACGCCGAACGGGAACGGCAAGAGCGCAAGGAACAGGAGCTGCGGCGCTGGGCCGAATCCGAGGCGCGCAAGCAACAGGAGTTCGAGCGTCTGCGCGAGGCGCAGGGCGGGACTGCGCAGCGTCGTACGGCCGCGCTTGAGGCGCTGCGGAGCAGAGAAGCGAGTCGCACCGAAGCGGACGAGGCACTCACGCGCAGGGCGCAGGCGGTGGCGCGCATCGATCGCGGCCTGCGCGCTGCGCACCAATACTTCGCCGAATTCGCGGCGGAGCTCAATCGCGTGACGCCCACGCTGGGGACGCCCTATGAAATGATCTACCTGGGGCAGTCGCCGTCCATGGTGCTGTCGGACGCGTTTGCCGACTACCGTACGCGCAGAATCGTCGACAAGGACGTCTGCGACTACGTGCTACTGAGGTTCAGAGCCCACTACTCGCCCGCTGCGACGCTCGACCTACGCGGCTCGGACATCGAGCGGTGCACCGAATTCCTCAGTGCGCACGGCGTTCAGTTCGATCTGCGCGCCACGAAGAAGAACGACTTCGGCCGGCCGACGCACGCGACCGTAACTTTGGGTGGGCTGATACCGTGCAAGATCACGCTACGGGCCGATTTCGATGCAATGAACGTTTCGATTAGCATGCTCAATGTCGGCAAGATCGGTCGCGCCCGCTGTACGCTGGCCCCCGAAGCGCTGACCGACGAAGTGGTAGACCAGATCGGCACCTACGCGCTGGGTCTGGACGCGGAATTCGAGAAGCGCCTGGGGCGCTGATCACGAAGCCGACGGGGCAGCCTCGCAGGACGTTTGCCGCGCCCGTCGCCGCCGCCATTGTCGTGCTCGCGCTTGCAGCGTGCGGCTGGTGGCTGTGGCCGGCAAACGGCACGGCCGGCGTCAACGCCGCAGTCGAGGAAACCGAACACCTGATCCGCTCGTGGGGTGCGTGGGGCGTGCTCGGCTCGATCGGCCTGATGGTGGTTCATTCCTTCGTTCCGTTTCCCGCCGAGATTCTGGCGTTGGCGAACGGCATGCTCTACGGGCCGCTGTGGGGCAGCGTGGTCACCTGGATCGGGGCGATGCTGGGTGCCTCCGCGGCGTTCGCGCTGGCGCGCATCCTGGGACGCCCGCTGCTACAGCGGCTGTTGCCGCCGCGCCAGAACGAGATGCTCGCGGCATGGTCGCGCGAGCGCGGCGGCCTCGCCCTGCTGATCGCGCGCCTGATCCCCGTCATCGCGTTCAACCTGCTCAACTATGCCGCCGCGCTTACCGAGATATCGTGGTGGACGTTTCTCTGGACCGCCGGGCTCGGCATCCTGCCACTTACCGTCGCGCTGGCGGTGCTGGGTGACAACGTGCTCGCAATGCCGCTGTGGGCCTGGCTCGCGCTCGGCGCGGTGGTAGCGGCGAGCTGGGCCCTTCTGCAGCGGCGCTGAGCCGAGCGTGGTCGCGCTCAGCCGCTGGCGCGCGGCGGATCGTCCGGCGAAAACGCCGAGGCCCCGCCGTCGAGCCAGGCGCGACCGTGGGCGTAAAGACGTGCCACCGCGGGCCCCTTCAGTTGCGGCAGGTCGAGCTTGATGCTGAAGCCGTTCTTCGACTGCAGGTAAGCGAGGTGGCGGTAGCCTTCGGGAAAGCTCGCCAGCAGCGCGGCGTCCAGGCACAGCTGCGCGGCGGGATTGAGCGCGTCCATGCGGTCTTTTTCGTAGATCGGCTGTCTTCGCACCAGGCCCCAACGCCCCGAGCGCTTCGCGAAGAAATCGAAAAAACGCCCGGTGCAGACGACGTCGACCGGCACGCCGTCGACCGCTGCGCGCTGGCTGATCGTCATCTTGGTCTGCGCCACGGCGCGCGCGCCGCGCACCTCGACGCTCGAGCCGCCGAGGAAATGCAGAATGCTGACGCCCTTGTCGAATCCCGCGCGGCTCACGGCGATGAACTTCTCGGCTGGGCCCTGGAACCAGGTGGCGGTCATCCAGCCGTCGTCGTGCCATACCGTGCGGAAGCGCTCCCAGTCGCCGGCGTCCCGCCACAACGCCCAGTTCTGCACCACCTCGACGATCGTCAGCCGGTCCTGCATCGCTTCGTCCATGCGCGGCTCCTAGAATTCGAATCCTGCCCGTGCCCGCAGCGCGCGCGTCGCGTCGCCGGTCAGCAGCGCGACGAAGCGCCGCGCGAGGTCGGCCGAGTCGGCCCTCGCGCACACCGCGGCGGAGTACACCGTGGCGAGCTCGAACTCTGCTGGCAGCGGGCCGACCAGGGTTGCGCCAGGTGTGAACTTGATCTCGGTGATCTGCGTGCATCCCAGCACGCCGTCGCCGACGGCGCGCGACATTTCGCGCATCGCCGTCGCGCCGTTCGCGTGAGGGCGCAGCCGCGGCGCGAGCGCCTCGCGCACGTCCAAGCTGTCGAGTACCTTCGCGAAGTGAACTCCCGCGGTGGAGCGCAACGGATCGGGGAAATAGACCTCTGTCGCCGCGAGCAGCGCGGCACGCAGCGCCGCGGCGCTCGACACGTCCGGAAGCGGGTCACCTTGCTTCACCGCGAGGCCCGTACGCACGCGCCCGAGGTCGGCGCAGGTCTCGGGAAGCAGGTGGCCCGCGCCCGCGAGCTCGGCGACCAGCGCCTTGGTGAGGATGACGAAGTCGGCCCGCTCGCCAGCCAGCAGCCTGTCCTTCATCACGCCCACCGCGCCGAAGGCGCCGACTACCTCGCATCCGGATTGCGCCTCGAACTGCTGGGCCAGCGCGCTGACCGCGCCCTGCGCCGCGCCCCCGCTTAGCAACCTGAGCTGCTGTTGCGCCATGCGCTCAGTCGACCTTGGCGCCCGAGATCTTCACCACCCTGGCCCATTTGGCGATATCGGCGCGCAGGAATTCGCCGAACTCACGCGTCGACATGATCATCGGCGTGGCTCCCTGCTTGGCCCAGGCCGCCCTGATCTGCGGGTCGTTGAGCACCTTGTTGATCTCGCCGTTCAGACGCTCGACGATCGGCGCGGGCGTGCCAGCCGGCGCCATGACACCGAGCCAGATGACCGCCTCGTAGCCCGGCACGCCCGCCTCCGATACGGTAGGCAGATCGGGCAGCACGGACGAGCGCGTCTTGCCGCTGGTGGCGAGCGCGCGCACCTTCCCCGCGCGCGCGTTCGGCGCCATGGTAGTGATGGCGTCGAACATCATCTGCACCTGCCCGCCAAGCACGTCGGTGCGTGCACCCGAGCTCCCTTTGTACGGCACGTGTACGATCTCCACCCCCGCCATCGCCTTGAACAACTCGCCGGCCATGTGGTACGGGGTTCCCGGACCCGAGGAGGCGTAGTTCAGCACGTTCGGCTTAGCCTTGGCGAGCGCGATCAACTCCTTGACCGTCCTGGCATCGACCGAGGGGTGCACGACGAGCACCAGGTCCGAGTAGTTCACCGGCGCGACCGGCACGAAATCCTCCATCAGCCTGAACGGCTTCCTGGCGATCAGCGACTCGTTGACCGTGTGCGTGTTGGACATCATCAAGAGTGTGTAGCCGTCGGCGGCAGATTTCGCCACGGCGTCGGTACCGACGATCGAGCCGCCACCGGGCCGGTCCTCGACGATGAACGGCTGTCCGAGCGTCTCCTGCAGGCGCTGCCCGAGGACGCGGGCATAGATGTCCGCCGGTCCGCCGGCCGCAAACGGCACGATGATCCGGACCGTGCGGCCGGGATAGTTCTGCGCCCACGCCGATAGCGTGGCGAAGGCAAGTAGAACGGTCGCGAGCATGAGCTTCGTTAGAGCCGCCATAAGTTCCTCCCTCATTCGTCGATGGTCACGTTTGCCCGGCGCGCATGCGGGCGGGTGGAGCGGCTTGTAGCACGCGGCGCGGCTGCGGGTCCATGTCTGCGATCATGTGCGAGCATCGCCTTGCTGCGACGCAGCGTGCGTCGCCCAAAGCGCGTGGCCGCGGTACATAATCGCCGCACGGCGCCATTCGAGCGCCGCTTCCGAAGTAGGAATCCCATGACTTGGTTCGTAAGAGGCGCTGCGGTCGCGCTCGCGCTTTGCGCCAGCGCGGTCTTTGCGGAGGGCAAGGTGCAAGTGCATTGGCTCGGACAGGCGACCACGAAGATCACCACGCCGGGCGGCAAGATCATCGTGGTCGATCCATGGGTAACCAGCAATCCCAAGACGCCGCAGCAGTACAAGAACCTGGACGTATTCGGCAAGGTCGACCTGATTCTCGTGAGCCACGGGCATTTCGATCACATTGCCGACGCCGTGGCCCTGGCGAAGAAGAATAACGCGCGCGTGTTCGGTCCGGCGGGTCTCAACCAGGTGTGGATTACCTTGGGCGAGTTGCCGCCCGAGCTCTCGCAGCGTTTCGGCAAGGGCGGGACCATCGAGCCGTTCGGCCCGAACAGCGTCAAGATCACCGCGACGCACGCCGAGCACTCTTCGGAGATCGTGTGGAAGAATCCCGCCACCGGCAAGAATGAAAGCCATATCGGCGGCGAGCCTGTCGGGTTCATCATCCAGTTGGAGAACGGCTTCAAGATCTACCACATGGGTGACACCGGGCTGTTCGGCGACATGAAGTTCATCGGTGAATACTACAAGCCCGATCTGGTGCTGATTCCGATCGGCGGGCACTTCGTGATGGATCCCAAGGATGCCGCCTACGCGACGCGCGAATGGCTCAAGCCGAAGTACGCCATTCCAATCCACTACGGCACCATCCCGCAGCTCAAGGGTACGCCCGAGGAGTACATGGCGGCGCTGGGCAGTACCGGCACGCAGGTGTTCCCGATCAAGCCCGGCGAGGCGCTCGAGTTCTGATTGTTTGATCTGGCTCAACGCAGATCGCCCAGCCTGCCCCATCATGAGTAATTACCCATTCCGTCCATGACGTAGCGCAAATACCGTCATTAACTCGCTTGCTGGCGAGCCCGGCGCCGCACTCCGATAATGGCTTGTCGGATGCGCGCTAGGCCCGAACGGGAGTGACGAGAGGCTGACATGTCGAATCGGTTGAGCATCATGGTGGTTTCGGGCAGCCGCGAGAGGCTGCAAATGGCGGCGATGGTGGCGTCCGTGGCCGCCGTGGGCGGCAGCGACGTGCGGGTGTTCCTGTCGATGAACGCACTGCCGTTTTTCGTCAAGGGCAAGTCGAAAGATGCGCCCGCCGAGGGCAAAGTCGGCGAATTGCTCGCACAGAAGAAGGCGCCGCCGTTCGCCGAGCTCTTCTCCAACGCGGTGGATCTGGGCGACGCGAAGATCTATCCTTGCTCGATGGCGATGGACGTGCTCGAGCTCGAGCACGGCGACCTCGAGCCCTACGTGGGCGAGCGCGATGGGTCTGACCAAGTTCCTCGACGACGCAGCCGAGGGGCAGGTCTGGTCCTTTTGAACAGGTTGGCACGACAAGAGGCATGAGACGATGACGACCCGAAAACTGGTGGACGCGCGGGGCAGCTTCTGCCCCGGTCCGTTGATGGAGCTGATCGCCGCAATGAAGGCGGCGCAGGTCGGCGACGAGCTGGAAGTGCTCTCGACCGACAAGGGCTCGGCGAACGAAATCCCGGAGTGGATCCACAAGGTAAAGCACGAGCACCTCGAGACCAAGGAGGAGAACGGCGTCTGGCACGTGCTGGTGCGCAAGGCCAAGTGACGGAGTAGCGAATATTCGCTTAACGGAGAGGAGGAGACGATGAAGATCCTGGTAGTAGGCGGAGGCATGGGGGGCACCATTCTCGCGAACAACCTGGCGCGGCGGCTCGTCGGCGAGTTGCGCAGCGGCAAGGCACGCATCACCATGCTGTCGGCCTCGGACAAGCATATGTACCAGCCGGGGCTGCTGTACCTGGCGATCGGACGCGCGACCCCCGACGAGCTGTACCGCGACCAGAAGAGCCTGCTCGAGCCCGGAATCGAGTTCCACGTCGACCCGGTCGAGCAATTCCAGCTCGACAAGAACCAGGTCACGACCAAGAGCGGCAAGATCCTACGGCTACGACGTGATCGTCATCGCCACGGGCTCGCGCCCGGTCGCCGAGGAGATTCCGGGGCTCGCGGAGAACGCCGAGCAGTTCTACACGGAAGAATCGGCGCTCAAGATGTTCAAGCGCCTGCAGCAGTTCCAGGGGGGCAGGGTGGTGATCGCGGTCGGCGTGCCGCACAAGTGCCCGATGGCGCCGCTCGAGATCACGTTCATGCTGTACGACTACTTCAAGGACCGCGGCATCCTCGACAAGACCAAGCTGCACTACACCTATCCCATCGGGCGCACGCACTCGCTCGAGAACGTCGCCAAGTGGGCCACGCCGGAGATGGAGCGCCTGGGCATCACCTACGAAACGCTGTTCAACATGAAGGAGGTCGACGGCGCGAAGAAAGTGGTGCGCAGCGAGGAGGGCTCGGAAGCCCCGTTCGACCTGCTGATCACCATCCCGGCGCACCGCGGCATGGAAGTGATCGAGAAGAACGGCCTCGGGCAGCGCGGCTTCATTCCGACGCACCGCCACCGCCTCAACATGGAGGGCCGCGACAACGTGTTCGTGGTCGGTGACACGACCAACCTGCCGATCAGCAAGGCGGGCTCGACCGCGCACTTCGAGGCCGAAGCACTTGCCGAGAACATCGCGGCGATGGTCAAGATGGGTACTCCGGTGCGCGACTACGACGGCAAGGTGTTCTGCTTCATCGAGGCGGGCAAGGACCGGGCGACCTACGCCATGTTCAATTACCAGAACCCGCCCGACCCGAAGGCGCCGACGCGCGCGGTGCACTGGTTCAAGATGGCCTACAACAAGCTGTATTGGGCCTCGGCCCGCGGCTTGCTCTGAGGAGGCGACCATGAGCACCCCAAACGAGGCAGTTTCGACGGACCTCGAAGTGCAGCGCGTGATCGAAGCCGCGCGCGATGCGCTGACCGACGAGATGGTCGGCAGGTTGACCGAGGCGGTGGGCGAAGGCCTGAGCCTGCTCGACCAGATCAACCGCTCTGGACTGGAGAAAGCGCTTCCCTCGATCGCCAGGATGGTCCGCGACGGCGACCTGGAGCGGCTCGTGCAGCTGGCGCGCGTCTATGGCTCGGCCGAGGACGCGCTCAGCGACGAGATGATCGGGCGCCTTGCGGAGACGATGGCCGAGGGGTTGTCACTGATGGACCGTCTCAGCCGCGGCGGCGCGCTGCAGCTGGTGGAAATGCTGGAGAAGATGCACGCCTCCGGCGCGCTCGAGCGTATCGCGACGACGCTGCCCAAGCTGATGGAGCGGCTAGACGCCGTGGAGCACGTGCTAGGCAGCCTCGAGGCGGCGGTCGCCGATACATCCCGCCTGCCGGCGCCGCAGGGCGGGCTTGGGGGCGTGTGGCAGATCGCGCGCGACCCTGAGACGCAGCGCTCGCTGCAACTGCTGCAGAACTTCGGCAAGCACCTGGGCAAACCGCGTAAATGACCATCGTGGTGACTGGCGCGGCCGGCTTCATCGGCCGCGCGCTGGTCGCCGCGCTGCTGCGGCGCTCGCCCGGCGCCGACGTCGTCGCCGTCGACCAGTCACCGGTCGTCGCGCCGGGCGCGCGCGTGCTGATCGGCAACATCGCCTATCCGCAACTAGCGCGCTCGCTGGTCGATCGCAGCGTCGATACCGTGTTCCATCTGGCGTCGCTGGTATCGGGCGGGGCCGAGCAGAATTTCGAGCTCGGCACCAAGGTCAACCTCGACGCCACGCGTGACCTTCTCGAAGCCTGCCGGCTCGCGGGGCATCGCCCGAAGTTCGTGTTTACGTCATCGATCGCCGTCTACGGGGGGGCGCTTCCCGACCCGGTGACCGACGACACGCCGGCCGCGCCGCGTATCTCCTACGGCGTCCAGAAGCTGGTATGCGAGATCCTGATCAACGACTACACGCGGCGCGGTTACGTCGACGGCCGTTCGCTGCGCCTGCCGACCATCATGGTGCGCCCGGGAAGCGCCAACACCGCGGTGTCGGGATGGGCGAGCGCCATCGTGCGCGAGCCGCTCGCGGGACGCGACTATGTTTGCCCGGTGCGCCCGGATACGCGCATGGCCTGCCTGTCGTTGTCGCGCACCGTCGACGCGCTGCTGCGCGCGGCGCAGCTGGCCGGCGATGCGCTCGACTGGGACCGCACAGTCTTGCTCACCGGGGTCCCGGTGTCGGCCGAGGCGATGTGGCGTGCGGTGCAGCGCCGCGGCGCCGGCCGTCGCCTCGGCAAAGTCAGCTTTCAGCCCGACCCGGCCCTGCAAGCGATCATGGATGTCGTGCCGCGCGCGACGTTCTCGTCGCGCGCCGCGCACCTGGGTTTCGCGCACAACTCGGGGACCGAGGAAATCATCGAGGAGTACCTGTTGACCATGTAATGGGTAGGGGCTTGCACAGAGCAATGAGAATAGTTATCATCGGGAAACAACTCTCATGCGGCATGGTTGCTACTGATTTTCCAGCGTTAATAGGATTCTAATGAAAGCAAACGTATGTGGATTGGCACTGGCACTCGGGTTCCCGCTCGTCGCCATCGCGCAGATGCCCGAGTACATCATCGCCATCAGGGAGCATCGCTTCCAGCCGGCCGAGACCACGGTGCCGGCGGGCAAGCGAATTAAGCTCGTGATTGATAACCAGGACCCCACGCCAGAGGAGTTCGAGAGCAAGAACCTGCGCGTGGAAAAGATCATTCCGGGCAATAGCAAGGGCACGGTGACGGTTGGTCCGCTCAAGCCCGGGAGCTATTCGTTCTTCGGCGAGTTCCACGAGGACACCGCCAAGGGCACGCTGCAGGCCAAGTGACTGGAACGCCATGCTCGGATCCGCAGTCGTCGTATTTCGTGAAACGCTCGAAGCGGCGCTGATCGTCGCCATCGTGATGGGCGCGACGCGCGGCGTCGCGCTGCGTGGCCGCTGGATCGCGGGCGGTGTCGCGCTGGGAATCGCCGGTGCCCTGGTGGTCGCCGTGTTCGCGGGCGCGATTTCGCAGGCGATTGAAGGCCGCGGCCAGGAATTGTTCAACGCCGGCGTGCTGCTCGTCGCGGTGGCGATGCTCGCCTGGCACAACGTCTGGATGAGCTCGCACGCCCGCAAGCACGTGGAGGAAATGCGCCACCTGGGACACGACGTGCAGGTCGGCTCGAAGCCGCTGTCGGCGATGCTCGCGGTCACCGCGCTCGCGGTGCTGCGCGAAGGCGCGGAGACGGTATTGTTCCTGTACGGCCTGATGGCCACCGGCGGCAGTGCCGGCCTGGCGCTTGGCGGCGTCGTGGGGCTCATCGGCGGAACGGCGGTCGGCGTCCTGCTCTACTTCGGGCTGCTGCGCATCCCGCTGCGCCATTTCTTCACCGTCACCGGCGTGATCGTGCTGCTGCTGGCCTCGGGCCTCGCGGCGAGCGCGGCCGGATTTCTTGTCCAGGCGGGCCTGCTGCCGACGATCATCGACCAGGTCTGGGACACGTCGGGCGCATTAAACGTCGGCAGCATCGCCGGGCGCATGCTGCATGTGCTGATTGGCTACAACGACCGTCCGGCCGGCATCGAGCTGCTGTTCTACGTCGTGACGCTGGTGACGATCCTCGCGCTGATGCGCATTTTCGGCGCGCGCTCGACGCGCGCCGCACGCGCCGCGGCGGCGAAAGAGGGCGCTCCCGCGTAACGCATCGCGTGCGCTTGCGCGCTACACTGCGCGCATGAAGATCCGCAAGCTGCCTTCGCGCATCACGGTCGAAGGACTCGACCGCGCGCCCCACCGCGCCTTCCTGCGCGCGCTGGGGCTCTCGGACGCGGACATCGGCAAGCCCTTCGTCGGCGTGGCCTCGACCGATAGCCGCGTCACGCCGTGCAACGCGCTGCTCGGCAAATTTGCCCAGGAGGCCTGTGCCGCGGTGCGCGAGGCGGGTGGCGTGCCGTTCGACTTCGCCTCGATATCGGTCGCCGACTCGATGTCGATGAACCACGGCGGTATGCGCTACTCGCTTCCTTCGCGCGAGATCATCGCCGACGGCGTCGAAGCGGTGGTGCGCGGACATGCCTACGACGCGCTGGTGAACTTCGCCGGCTGCGACAAGACGCTGCCCGGAATGATGATGGCGATGACGCGGCTCAACCTGCCCGCGGTGTTCGTCTACGGCGGCGCGGCGCTGCCGGGCACCTGGCACGGGCGCGACGTGACGGTGCTCGACACCTACGAGGCGGTGGGCGCGGTGATGGCGGGCGACATGACGCGCGCCGAGCTCGACGAGCTGGAGCACGTGTGCCTGCCGACGCTCGGCTCCTGCCCGGGCCAGTTCACCGCCAATACGATGGCCATGGTCTCCGAGACGCTGGGACTCGCGCTGCCCGGGTCCGCGACCATGCCGGCCGTGGCCAAGGAGCGTCCCGGCCAGGCACGCGAGGCGGGACGGGTGGTGATGGACCTGCTGCGCCGCGGTGGCCCGCTGCCGCGCGATCTCGTCACGCGCAAGAGCTTGGAGAACGCCTGCGCAGCCGTGGCCGCGACCGGCGGCTCGACCAATGCCGGCTTGCACATTCCCGCGATCGCGCATGAGGCAGGCATCCGCTTCTCGCTCGATGATCTAGCGCGCGTATCGAAGCGCACCCCGCTGATCGCCGACATGAAGCCCGGCGGGCGCTACCTTGCCAAGGACCTGCACGCGGTGGGCGGGGTGTATGCGGTGCTGAAGGAGCTGCTTAATCGGGGCGTGCTGCACGGCGACTGCCTCACGCTGTTCGGGACGACGCTCGAAGACGAGCTGACGGATCATCCCGGTGCCGACGGCGAAGTGGTGCGCAAGGAGCCGCTGCTCGCGAGCGGGGGTATCGTGGTGCTCAAGGGCAATCTTAGCCCTGACGGCGCGCTGATCAAGATCGCGGGCCTGAAGACCCTGAAGTTCGAAGGCAGCGCCCGGGTGTTCGATTCCGAGGAGGCCTGTGCCGAGGTGGTTCGCAAGCGCGCGTATGGAGAGGGCGACGTGCTCGTCATTCGCTACGAAGGTCCGAAGGGCGGGCCCGGCATGCGCGAAATGCTCGGCGTGACCGCGTTGATCTACGGCCAGGGCATGGGCGAAAAAGTCGCGCTACTCACCGATGGCCGTTTTTCCGGCGCGACGCGCGGCATGATGATCGGCTACCTGTCGCCCGAAGCGGCGTCCGGCGGGCCGCTTGCCCTGGTGAAGAACGGCGACCGCGTGGTTATCGACGCGCAAAAGGGCCTGCTGTCGCTCCAAGTGAGCGCGGCGGAACTCGCCCGGCGCCGCAAGGCATGGCGTGCGCCAGCGCGCGCGCCGCTTTCCGGGGTGTTGGAAAAGTACGCGGCACTGGTCGGGTCGGCGTTCACCGGCGCGGTGACCCACCGCGGCGGCGCCAAGCGAACGAGGAAGATATGAGCGACAAGCCCGCGCTGGGATTCATCGGCATCGGCCTTATGGGCCGGCCGATGGTCCTGAGGCTGTTGGCGGCTGGCTACCGGGTTTCAGTGTGGAACCGCTCGCGTGACAAGCTCGCGGCGGTCATCGACCAGGGCGCGAGGCCAGTGGATTCCCCGGCCGAGGTGGCGCGCGTGTCCGACATCGTGATGATGTGCCTGACCGACCAGCACGCCGCCGCAGAGGTGCTGTTCGGCGCCGCCGGCGTCGCGCGCGGCGGGCGCGCGGCAATGCTGGTGGTGGACTTCTCCAGCATCGCGCCGGCGTCGGCGCGCGAGCACGCCGCGCGCCTGGAGCGCGATTGCGGCATGGGACTGATCGACGCACCCGTCTCGGGCGGCGTGGTCGGCGCGGAAAAAGGCACGCTCGTCATCATGGCAGGTGGCAAGGCGGAACACATCGACGCGGTGCGGCCGGTGCTCAAGATCCTCGCCCAGCGGGTTACCCGCATGGGCGAGGCCGGCGCCGGGCAAGTTGCCAAGCTGTGCAATCAGGTGATTGTCGGCTGCCTGTTCCCGGTGATCGCGGAAGCCGTGCGGCTCGCGGAGGCGGCGGGCGTCGACGCGACCATGCTGCCGGAGGCGCTCAAGGGCGGCTTTGCCGACTCGCTGCCGTTGCAGGTGTTCGGACCGCGCATGGCGCGGCGCGAGTTCGCCAACCCGAGCGGCACCTCATATACCTTGCTGAAAGATCTCGAGAACGCGGCCTCGGTGGCGCGCGAGATCGACGTGCCGCTGCCGATGGCGCGCACCGCCGCAGAGCTTTACCGGATGCTTGTCGCGCAGGGCCGGGGCGAGGACGAGCCCAGCGTGTTCGTCGAATTGCTCGCCGGCAGGCGCTAGCGGCTCAGCTCCGCAGCATCGATTCGGCGATCTCGCGCAGTTTTCCCTTCTGGATCTTCGTCGCGTTCGCTCCGGGCGTCACGGGAAAGCTCTCGACCGGCAGCACGCGCACCGGCAGCTTGTAGCGGGCCAGCTTGCCGGAGAGCCGCGCGAGCAGGCTCTCTTCCTCGAGCACGGCGCCGGGCTTGAGGATCACGAACGCGACCGGCCGCAGCCCGTCGCTGCGCGCGATCCCGACTACCTGGCATGCGGCGATGCCCGGCTGTTCCTGGACCAGCGACTCGATCTCGAGCGGGCTCACCAGGAAGCCACCGAGTCGCAGCGAATCGCCCATGCGCGTCAGAAACGTGAAGCGGCCGTCGGCGTGCGTGCAGCCGAGATCGCCGGAGCGGTAGTAGCCGTCCTCGGTCAGCGCCTGCGCGCTCGCCTGCGGGTCGCCGTAATACGCCACCATGCGGCTGTCTGGCGCATGGAACTCCAGCTCGCCTGCCTCGCCGTGGGCCAGCACGCGGCCGCTTTCGGGGTCGCGCGCGCGAACGCGCGCGCTGCGTGCCACCGGAAGTCCGCCTGCCGCCGCGCGCTCGGCGACGGGGGCGGCTTCGCCCTGGCGCGCGAACAGCGCCTGCACCTCGCTGGTACCGTAGAGTCCCACAATCTTCAGGCCACGCGCCTCGGCGCGCGCCACGATGTGGCCAAGCGCCGGATTGAACGCTGCGTAACCGAAGAAACGCACGTTCGGAAACGGCTGCCGCGCGACGCGCAGCGCCAGCAACTGCGCGATGGCTTCGTCCGTGGCATTGGCGTGCGTTACACCGTGCCGCAGGATGTCCTGCGAGGCCAGGTCCGCGTCCCAGACGGGTCGCATCACCAGCGGGCGGCCGGCCGCGAATGCCGCCATCGCGCTGCAAAAGCCGAACACTCCGCACAACGGCGGAGCGAGCAGCACCGCGCAGTCATCGCCGATGCCGAAGCCGCGCGCCACCTGGTACGCATGCGCGATGACGTGGCGCTGGTCATGCAGCACGAACTTCGGGGCCTTGGTCGTACCCGAGGTCGTGAAGATCACGCATCCGGCGGTAGGCATGGCCGAGCTTTCCAGCAGTTCCGCGCCTGCCGCGATCGACCGGTAGGCAATGGCGGGCTTGCCGATCACCGCCTGCGGCACCGGCGAGTCGTCCTCACCGTAGACGACCACCGATTCGAGACGCTCCAGCGCTACAGGATCGCATTCCGCGAGGATCGAGGCGAAATCGATGCCCTTGAACCCGGGCCAAAACACCAGCATCTTGGCTCCCGAGCGGCCGACTATATCGGCCAGCTCGTGACTGCGAAAGCGGGTATTGACGGAAACCGCGATGGCACCGAGCTGCGCACAGGCAAAGAAGCTTGCCAGCCACGCCGGAACGTTGGGCAGCCAGAGTGCGACCCGGTCGCCTGGCGTGACGCCAAGCCGCGCCAGGCCGTAGGCGACCCTGCGAGCCTCGTCAGCGAGATCGCGAAACGTCACCGGACGGCCGCGCTCCACCAGCATCGGAGTATGGAGCGCAGCGCGCTCGGCGAGCAGTTGCGGCAGCGTGCGAGGAATCGCGCTCATCGTGCGTGTTGCGGCATGCGTTCGCCGCGTGATGCCATCGAATCATAGATGTTTGAAAGTTGCCGTGCGCAAATTCACGCTGGTGCGTTGTGTTCGTCGCACGAATTCGCTACGATGCGTGCTCGCTTGCGTCGTACGCGATACGAACGACAATCGGGGAGATGCCCGACGCCAGATCGGGCAGATAAGGAGAACCTATGCGATCCGTAATCACGAAATCCGACTTGGTACAGGCGGCCGCAAAGGCCGGCAATCTCAACCGCAGCGCAGCCGGCGAAGCCGTAAACGCGGTGTTCGAAGCGATCGTTACGGGAGTCGCCAAGGGGAATCGTGTCACGGTGGTGGGTTTCGGTACCTTTCTGCCGCGCAAGCGCAAGGCGCGCGCCGGACGCAGCCCTGCTAACGGCAAGGAAATCAAGATTCCGGCCAAGACGATCCCCGCATTTGCCGCCGGCCAGGGCTTCAAGGACGCCGTCGGCCGGCGCTAGCGGCAGCGCAGCCCGCGGGATCGCCGGGCCGTCCGCGTTGCGCTGCCGCAAGGATGAGGCGGCGCGCCAACAAGATCGCCTAAGCCTGCGAATTATTGGCCCATTGCAAAGCACAAAGACCCTTGGCAGAATCGCCGCAGTAACAAGTTTCGTGCCATGGATAATCCGCTCATCCTCTCGCTCGACAGCCACGGCGTGCCGCACCGCTGGATCAGCTGGCAGCAAGCGTGCTTCTATTACGCCAAGAACCTCGTCGCGTGGACCTTGGGCGACAAGACGTTCACGTTCTACGGCGGTATCTCGCGGCTCACCGGCGAGCGCTCGAGCATCACTTCGGCTTCGATCATCGCGGTAAGGGGCAGGGCGCTCGCCGCACGCGGCTTCAACCAGGTTCCGCCCCTCAACAACCGCGAGCTGTTCCGGCGCGATCGCCACGTGTGCGCTTATTGCGGCGGCGCATACAGCTTCTTCAGGCTGACGCGTGACCACATCACGCCGCTGTCGCGCGGCGGGCGCGACACCTGGATGAATGTCGTGACAGCCTGCCGTCAGTGCAACGGCCACAAGCGCAACCATGTACCTGAG
This sequence comes from uncultured Pseudomonadota bacterium, assembly GCA_963834845.1. Taxonomy (GTDB): domain Bacteria; phylum Pseudomonadota; class Gammaproteobacteria; order Burkholderiales; family SG8-39; genus DAHVFK01. Next base: position 3,753,125 of record CAWICY010000004.1, on the reverse strand, counting down.
GAGGCCGGCATGGAGCTGCTGTATGCGCCCTATGTGCCGAACAAGGCCGAGTACCTCATTCTCACCAATCGCCGCATCTTCGCCGACCAAATGGAGTTCCTCAGGCAGCACGTGTCGGCTCACTCGCGCTTGGTAGCGGTCGCCGCCTAGGCGGCGTGCGCGGCAGCGCGCAGGATGCCGTCGGCGTGCCCGATTTCTGGCGTAGCAGCGGGTTTCATCTCGTAAGGCGCGACGGCGGCGGACGCCTGGAGGTCACGGACGACTTCCTGCGCGCCTACTTCCTGCGCCCAGAGGTGTGCCCGGTCGAGGAATCCTGTGACGCAGAGCGGCGCTTGCACGCCGCCTTGATGGACGATCCGCGCCGCCCGGTCGACGAGAGCGAATTCGATTCGCTCGCCGATGCCGACGCGCGCGATAACTACCGGGTGCTGCTGCGTTTTCGCCAGCGGCTACTCAAAGCCGGCACCATCGAGGGATGCTACATGAGCCTGTTCCGGGGTCCGGTGGATGTGCCGCGGCTGTTCATCGAGCAGCTGGTGCACGTCATTCTCAGAAATATCCTGGAAGGATGCGACGATCCCCTGCGCGTGCGCGCGGCCGAGCTCCTGTTTCGCGAGCAGAAGGTGACCTTGCGAGACGGGCACGTGCTGGCGGCCGACCTCGAGACGGTGGAGATGCATGCATCCGGCAGCCGCTACGGCGGCATCGGGCGGCTGATCGTCGAAGCGCAGGGCGCGCTTGGCACGGTGGAGCTCGACGTGCTCGATCGCGCCAACGCCTCGCTCTACTGGGTGCGCGAGTCACGCTTCGACACCGTGATCAGCCTGACCCACGGGCGCCCCGCCCTGGACGGCCTGTGCCGGGTACTCGAAGCCTGGGTGGCGCATTTTTTCGGCGTACGCGTCACCCTGCACGCGATCAGGAGCATCGAGGAACCCCGCTGGGCTTGGCATATCGGGCTCGACGCGGAGTCAAGCTCGATACTCAACGACCTATGGAAAGGCGAGCAGATCGAGCAAGGACGCATGCGCCGGATTCTCGCGCTGTTTCGCATGGATTTCGCCGATCCGGCCACCATGCGCCCTGAGCTTTCCGGCCGCCCCGTGTACCTTGCGCTGTCATGCGATGATGACGAGGTACTGCGCATGAAACCGCAGAATCTGCTGCTCAACCTTCCTCTCGCACGCGCGTGAAGCCGCAATACTGGGACAGGGCCAAGCGCGAGCTGTCGCGCTGCGATCCGGTGATGGGCGCGATCATCCGGCGCTATCCGCGCATCCACCTGGCGCCGCGCGGTGCTCCTTTCCTCACGCTCGCGCGCTCGATCGTCGGTCAGCAGATCTCGGTGAAAGCGGCACAAGCGGTGTGGGAAAGGCTGGTCGCCGCGATGCCGGAGGTGACGCCGCGCTGCGCGATCGAAGCGGGGCCGAAGCGGTTGCTCGCGTGCGGGCTCTCGCGGCGCAAGGTCGAGTACGTTCTCGACCTTGCAGGACACTTTGCGAGCGGGCAATTCGTTCCCGACCGCTGGCGAGCGATGGGCGATGAGCGGGTGATCGCCGAGCTGACCGAGGTGCGCGGCATCGGCCGCTGGACCGCCGAAATGTTCCTGATCTTCAACCTGCTGCGCCCCGATGTGCTGCCGCTGGACGATCTGGGCCTGCAGCGCGCGGTGAGCCTGGGCTACCGCGGCGGACGCCGCGTCAGCGCGACGGGCATCCAGCGCATCGCGAAGGCCTGGCAGCCATGGCGGTCCGTCGCGACGTGGTATCTGTGGCGCTCCCTGGACCCGGTGCCGGTCGAGTACTAGCGCAGCTGCATCAGCGTAGAATGCCGCAGCGATGAAGACGACCTTTCTCGACTTCGAGCAGCCGATCGCCGAGCTCGAGCAGCGCATCGAAGAGCTGCGCTTCGTGCAGGACGACTCCGCGGTGGACATTTCCGAGGAAATCGCCCGCCTGACGAAGAAGAGCCAGGCGCTCACCAAGGAAATCTACGGCAAGCTCACGCCCTGGCAGGTGGCGCAGGTCGCGCGCCATCCGCAGCGCCCGTACACGCTCGAGTACGTCGGAATGCTGTTCACGCAATTCGAGGAGTTGCACGGCGATCGCAGCTTCGCCGACGACGCGTCCATCGTCGGTGGCTTGGCGCGCTTCAACGGCGAGCCATGCGTGGTGATCGGGCACCAGAAAGGGCGCGACACCAAGGAGAAGATCCTGCGCAACTTCGGCATGCCCAAGCCGGAGGGCTACCGCAAGGCGTTGCGCCTGATGCGGCTGGCGGAGAAGTTCCGGCTGCCGGTATTCACCTTCGTCGACACGCCGGGCGCCTACCCGGGTATCGACGCCGAGGAGCGTGGCCAGTCGGAGGCGATCGGACGCAACCTCTACGCCATGGCCGGGCTCAAGACCCCGGTCATCGTGAGCGTGATCGGCGAGGGCGGCTCGGGCGGCGCGCTCGCCATCGCGGTCGGCGATGTCGTCATGATGCTGCAGTACGCCACCTATTCGGTCATCTCGCCGGAAGGCTGCGCTTCGATCCTTTGGCGCAGCGCGGACAAGGCGCCCGAGGCGGCCGAGGCGCTCGGCATCACCGCGAACAGGCTCAAGACGCTAGGGCTCATCGACAAGATCGTCAACGAGCCGCTCGGCGGCGCGCACCGCGACCCGCAGGCGACCGCAGTGTCGCTCAAGAAAGCGCTGGTCGAGGCATTGAAGCAGGTCCAGGGAAAGAAGCCGAAAGAGCTTGTCGAGGAGCGCCTCGAACGACTCATGGGCCATGGCAAGTTCAAGGACCTCGCGGAGCGCTCCTGAGCCGGGCACGCGACTGAGCGGGCCGCTGGCAGCGGTCGATCGCGTCATCGGCGGCATCGATCTGCGCGGCAGAAGCGTCGCGGTCGCGCTTTCCGGCGGCGTCGATTCCGTCGTCCTGCTGCACATCCTGCTCAAGCTCGCGGCACGGCGCGGCTTCGAGCTGCGCGCGATCCACGTGCATCACGGCATCAGCCCCAACGCGGGCGACTGGGCGCGCTTTTGCCGGCGTCTTTGCCGCCGCTGGCGGGTGCCGCTCGAAGTGCGGCGCGTGAGCATCGGCGCGACGCGCGGCGTCGGGCTCGAGGCGGCGGCGCGCAGCGCGCGGCGCCGGGCGCTGGCGACCGCGAATGCCGAAGTGCTGGCGCTTGCGCACCAGCTCGACGACCAGGCCGAGACGGTGCTGATGAGCCTGCTGCGTGGCGCAGGGTTGCGCGGGGCGAGCGGCATGCCCGTGCTCGGCCGACTCGGCCGCAAACCGTTGTTGCGACCGATGTTGGCCGTCGCGCGGGCCGACGTGCTGCGCTACGCGATGGCCGAGGGGCTGGAATGGATCGAGGACGAGAGCAATGACGACGTGTCGCTTACGCGCGGCTACCTGCGGCGTCGCGTGCTGCCGTCGCTGCAGGAGAGGTACCCGCGCTGGCGCGAAGCGTTGGCACGCGCCGCGCGCCATTTTTCCGAAGCCGACGCGTTGCTGCGCGCTTCCGTCCGCGCACGCGGCAGCCTGCGAGCAGTGGACCTGCGCGAGCGCACACCCGCGCTCGGCAAGGCGCTGCTGCGCGAGTATCTCGAGATGCACGGTCTGCGCGCGCCGACCGAGCGGCGCCTGGCGGAGATGCTGCGCCAGGTGACCGGCAGCGGGGCACGCACGGCCATCGCACATGATGGCGCTTTGCTGCGGCTGTATCGCGGGGTAATCCGCGTCGAGCAGCCCGCAGCAGGCGGCGGGTTCGCACCGGTGCGCTGGTCGGGGCAGCGCAAGCTCGATTTGCCCGCGCTGGGCGGTGAGTTGCGCCTGCGGTCCGCGCGCGGTACCGGCATCGACGTGGCGAGGCTCGAGGCCGGCAAGGTGTGCGTGCGGCTGCGCAGTGGCGGCGAGCGTCTGCAGCCGGATCCCGGCAGGCCGCGCCGCACGCTCAAGAACCTGTTCCAGGAGGCGGGCGTACCGCCGTGGCAGCGCGACCGGCTGCCGCTGCTCTTTTGCGACGGCGATCTCGTCTGGGTCCCCGGGCTCGGCGTCGACGCGCGCTACCGCGCGCCGGCCGGCGCGCGTGGGTTCCTTGCCGAGTGGCGGCCACGCGGGGCCTCGGCGCTAGCGCAACCCATTGTTTTTACGCGGTTCGACCAGGTCCCATGATAGAATTTCAGGTTATCTTCACCAGGCATATATAGGGAGCAAGGAATGGCGGTCGAGAGGACCTTGTCGATCATCAAGCCCGACGCGGTGAAAAAAAACGCCATCGGCAAGATCTGCGCGCGTTTCGAGGCCGCCGGTCTCAAGATTGCTGCCGCGCGCATGATGCGGCTGTCGCGCGCCGAGGCCGAAGGCTTCTATGCGGTGCATCGCGAGCGACCGTTCTTCCGCGACTTGGTGGAGTTCATGATCTCGGGGCCGGTGCTCGTGCAGGTGCTCGAGGGCGAGGGCGCGATTGCCAGGAATCGCGAGCTGATGGGTGCCACGGATCCGAAGAAAGCCGAGAAGGGAACGATCCGGGCCGACTTCGCCGAGTCGATCGACGCCAATGCGGTGCACGGCTCGGATGGCCCGGACACCGCGCGCACCGAGATCGCGTATTTTTTTCCCGCCTGCGAGGTCTTTTCGCGCTGACTCGGGCGCGGACACGTCAATGACCGACAACCTTCTGGACTTCGACGCGCAGGCGCTGGAGCGCTTCTTCGCCGGCATCGGCGAAAAGCCGTTTCGCGCGCGCCAGGTGCTGCGCTGGATCCACCGGTACGGCGAGTCCGACTTTGCGCGCATGAGCGACCTCGCCAAGGGTTTGCGTGCGAAACTCGCGCAGAAGGCGGAAGTGCGCCTGCCGCAGGTGGTCGGCGACGCGACGGCCCCGGATGGTACGCGCAAGTGGCTGCTCAAGGTCGACGGCGCGAACGCCGTTGAGGCGGTATTCATCCCCGAGACCGACCGGGGAACGCTGTGCGTGTCCAGCCAGGCAGGCTGCGTGCTCGATTGCGCGTTCTGCTCCACCGGCAAGCAGGGCTTCAACCGCAATCTCGGCACCGCGGAGATCGTCGGTCAGCTGTGGATCGCCAACCGGCAGCTCGGCCGTGACCCGAAGGGCGAGCGGATCATCAGCAACGTCGTGATGATGGGTATGGGCGAGCCCCTACTCAATCTCGACAATGTCATCCCGGCGCTGCGACTGATGCTCGACGACAACGCCTACGGGCTGTCACGGCGTCGCGTGACGGTGTCCACCTCCGGAGTGATCCCGGGAATCGATCGGCTGCGCGAGGAATGTCCGGTCGCGCTCGCGGTCTCGCTGCACGCGCCAAACGATGCGCTGCGCGATCGGCTGGTGCCGCTGAACCGCAAGCACCCGATTCGCGAGCTGCTCAAGGCCTGCAACCGGTATCTCGACAAGGCGCCGCGAGATTTCATCACGTTCGAGTACGTCATGCTCGAAGGCGTAAATGACTCCGATGCGCACGCCCGCGAACTTGCGGGGATTTCCCGGCGCGTACGCTGCAAGTTCAACCTGATCCCGTTCAATCCGTTCCCGAACTCGGGATTCCGGCGCTCTGCGCCGGATCGCATCCGGCGTTTTGCCGAAATCCTGCAGCAGGCGGGCGTAACGGTCACGACGCGCAAGACCCGGGGCGAGGGTATCGATGCGGCCTGCGGCCAGCTCGCGGGAAGCGTGACCGACCGCACGCGGCGCTCGGGCCGCGTCACGCACAAGATCACGGAGCTTCACGCATGAAACGCTTCATCGCCGCATCCTTCGTCTTGCTGGTAGTCGGCTGCGCGACGCAGCCGGAGCAGCCGCCCAGCGTGGACACGGGAACGATCGTCGGCGAAGTGGGCGACCCGCGCAACAGGGCGAGGCTCCATACCGAGCTCGCGGGGCTCTACTACAGCCGCGGCAGCATGGCCGTCGCGCTCGAGGAGCTGCGTGCCGCCAAGTCGGCGGATCCGAGCTATGCACCCATCTACGGCATGTTCGGGCTCGTCTACATGGAGCTCAAGGAGAACCGCCTAGCGCAGGAGAACTTCGAGCAGGGACTGGGTATTTCGCCGAACGATCCCGACATCAATCATAACTACGGCTGGTTCCTGTGCCAGACGGACCGCGAGGCCCAATCGATCGCCTATTTCCTGAAGGCGATTCGCAATCCCCTCTATCCGACGCCGTGGCGCTCGTACACTGCGGCGGGCGTGTGCTCGCTGCGCATGGACAAGCTGGAGGACGCCGAGCAGTTTTTCCAGCGCGCGCTGCGGCTCGAGCCAAACGACCCGACGGCGCTGCTGCAAATGGGCCAGATACGCTACCGCCAGGGCAACATGGACGAAGCACGGCGCTACGCGTTGCGCTACAACCGGATGGTCCCTCCCACGGCCGAGTCGCTGTGGCTCGCAGTGCGCGTCGAGCGCAAGCTCGGCGACCGCACGGCCGAGGCGGGCTATGCCAACCAGCTGCGACGCCGGTTTCCCGGGTCGCGCGAGTACCAGCTGTTGCAGCGCGGAGCGTATGAGTAGCGCGATGCATGAGACGGAGCTCGGGGCGCGCGAAGCGAATCCCGGCGAGGGAAACGGCGTCGAGCTGTCGCGCGAAGACAGCGTGGGCGAGATCCTGGCGCGAGAGCGCACAGCGCGCGGCTTCACCCTCGAGGACGTCGCGCAGCAGCTGAAGTTCGGGCCGCGCCAGCTGGAGGCGCTCGAACAGGATCGATTTGATCGTCTCCCGGGCGGGACCTTCGCGCGGGGAATGGTGCGCAGCTATGCGAGGCTGCTCAAGCTGGATGCCGACGCCCTGCTTGCCCGCATGCAGGGCAAGTTCGACACGCCGGATTCCAACCAGCTCGCGGCAAGGTTCAAGCAAGCAGTACCTTTCTCCGACGCGTCCCGGAGATCGAATGTCATCTACGCGGTGTTGTCGGTATTGATCCTGGTGGCAGTCGCCGGCGTCCTCATCGAGTGGCAACAGGAGCGTTCGAAGGCGGCGCGTCTCACTTTCATCCCGGCCGCGAAGGTGCCCCTCGAGCCGCCACGCACGGTCGCGGCGAAACCCGCGCAGGATAAGGCGGCGCTTGCGGCGCCGGTGGCAGCCGTGCCGCCAGAGCCGGCGGCCCCTGCAGTCGAGGCGGCGGGCCCGGCCGCGGACAGGCCTGCGCCGTCCGCCGGCTCCCGATACGCGGCGCATCGTCCTTCAGTTCGACAAGGAGTCATGGGTCGAAGTGCGCGATGCGACCGGGCACAGGTTGCTGGCGCAACTGATGCCGGAGGGTACTAAGCGCGTCATCGACGGCAAGCCGCCGTTCGCGCTGGTGATCGGCAATGCGCAACACGTACACGTCGTCTACGAGGATCAGCCATTCGACCTGAAGCCGTACATCAGGGTCGAGGTGGCGCGCTTCGCCCTGAAATGAGCCCGGACGCATCCGCGGCGCAACGCCGCCATTCAACGGAGGTGATGGTCGGTAGTGTCGCGATCGGCGGCCGCGCGCCCGTGATCGTCCAGTCGATGACCAACACCGATACGGCGGATTCGGCGGCCACCGCGCAGCAGGTGCGCGAGCTGTGGCAGGCCGGCTCCGAGCTGGTGCGGATCACCGTTAACAGCCCTGAGGCGGCGGCGCAGGTAGCGCGCATTCGCGAACGACTGGACGCGACGGGCTGCAGCGTGCCGCTGGTAGGGGATTTCCACTTCAACGGCCACAAACTGCTGACGCAGTTTCCGGACTGTGCCGAGGCGCTCGCCAAGTACCGCATCAACCCCGGCAACGTCGGCAGGGGGGCGAAGCGCGACGAGCAGTTCGCGACCATGATCGAGTGCGCACTGCGGTTCGGCAAGCCGGTGCGCATCGGGGTCAACTGGGGCAGCCTCGATCAGGCGCTGCTCGGGCGGCTGATGGACCAGAACGGCCGTCGCGCTCAACCGCTGTCGGCCCAGGAAGTGATGCGCGAGGCGGTTATCCGCTCGGCACTCGACTCGGCGCGCCAGGCGGAGGAGTGGGGGCTGCCCGCCGAGCGTATCGTGATTTCCTGCAAGATGAGCCAGGTCCAGGACCTGATCGCCGTATATCGCGAGCTGGCGGGCCGTTGCCGCTACGCACTGCACCTCGGGCTCACCGAGGCCGGGATGGGCTCGAAGGGGATCGTCGCTTCCGCGGCGGCGATGGCGGTTTTGCTGCAGGAAGGGATAGGCGACACGATCCGCGTATCGCTCACGCCCGAGCCCGGCGGCGACAGGACCCGCGAGGTGCGGGTCGCGCAGGAAATCCTGCAGACCATGGGGCTGCGCAGCTTTACCCCGATGGTCAGCGCCTGCCCGGGGTGCGGGCGCACCACGAGCACGTATTTCCAGGAGCTCGCGGAGCGCATCCAGTCCTACCTGCGGGAACAGATGCCGCTGTGGCGCGACCGGTACCCCGGCGTGGAGGACATGCGCGTGGCGGTGATGGGTTGCGTGGTCAATGGTCCGGGCGAGTCGAAGCACGCCGACCTCGGCATCAGCCTTCCCGGAACCAACGAGCAACCGGTCGCGCCGGTGTACGTCGACGGCGAGAAGACGGTGACGCTCAAAGGCGAACGCATCGCCGAGGAGTTCCAGGCGATCGTCGAGGAATACGTCCGGACCAATTTCGCGCCGGGAGGCCGGCGCCGCCGTCAGGCGGACAACGAGACGAAAGAAATCAGGATCAAGGCGGTTTCCTGACCGTCGCTTCGAGTATGAGCAAAGGCATCCAGGCCGTTCGCGGCATGAACGACATATTGCCCGACGAGGCCGTATGGTGGCGCGACTTCGAGGCGCGCGTCGAGCTGTGGCTCGAGCGCTACGGCTACCGCAACATTCGCATGCCGCTGGTGGAGCATACGCAGCTGTTTCGGCGCGCGATCGGCGAGGTTACCGACATCGTCGAAAAGGAGATGTACGCCTGGCGCGACGAGCTGAACGGCGAGGACCTGACGCTGCGCCCCGAGGGCACGGCTTCCTGCGTGCGTGCGGCGATCGAGCACAATCTGCTGTACGACGGCCCCAAGCGCCTGTGGTACTCGGGCCCGATGTACCGGCACGAACGCCCACAGAAAGGCCGTTATCGACAGTTTCATCAGTATGGCGTCGAGGCGCTTGGTTTCGAGGGACCGGACGTGGACGCCGAGCTGATCGTCATGTGCGCGGCGCTGTGGCGCGAGCTCGGGCTTCAGGGTATCCGCCTGGAGCTGAACAGCATCGGATCCGCCGAGGAACGTGCGCGCTATCGCGCCGATCTGGTGCGTCATCTGGAGACGAACGTCGAGCGCCTGGACGGCGACGCGAAGCGGCGCATGCATACCAATCCGCTGCGCGTTCTCGATTCCAAGAACCCGCAGGTGCAGGAAGTGGTCGCCGGCGCACCACCCCTGATGGGCTATCTCGGCGAGCGGTCGCTGGCGCATTTCGACGGGCTCAAGCACCTGCTGCAGGCAGCGGGGGTGCCGTTCGCGCTCAATCCGCGCCTGGTGCGCGGGCTCGACTATTACAATCTCACCGTCTTCGAGTGGATTTCGGATGCGCTCGGTGCGCAGGGCACGGTGTGCGGCGGAGGTCGTTACGACGGCCTGTTCGCGCAGATCGGCGGCAAGCCCGCTCCGGCGGCGGGTTTCGCAATGGGCAACGAGCGGCTGGTCGCGCTGCTGCGGGACGCGGCGCGCGCGCCCGCCGCACGCGTGCCGGATGCCTACGTGGTGGCGCAGGGCGAGGGTGCCGAGCAGTACGCACTCGTGCTCGCGGAGGCGCTGCGCGGGGCGGGGTTCGCGGTCGTGCAGAACGCTGGAGGGGCGAGCTTCAAGTCGCAGATGAAGAAGGCCGACGCGAGCGGCGCATGGATGGCGCTGATCATCGGCGAGGACGAGATTCGAGCGCAGCGGGTATCGGTGAAGTTCCTCCGCAGGGAGGAGCCACAATTCAGTCTCGGCCGCCAAGACGCGGTCGCAGTCTTTGGCGACGCATTGCAGAAGGCAAAATCATAGTATGGCACTCGACCATCAAGAACAGGAACAGGTAGAAGCGATAAAGGCCTGGTGGAAAGAGCGGGGCAGCTTGGTGCTGCTGGTCATCTCGGCGGCGCTCATCGCGATTGCGGCGTGGCGCGGCTGGGACTGGTATCAGCGCAGTCAGGCGCTGCAGGCGAGCGTGATGTACGAGGCGCTGGTCAACGCCACGCAGGCGGGCGACGCGAAGGCCATGCGCGATGCGGGCGGCGAGCTGGCCGAGAAATATCCGCGCACGCTTTATGCCTCCATGGGTGCGTTGGTGTCGGCGCGCTTCTACTTCGATCGACACGAAAACAAGAACGCCAAGGCGCAGCTGCAGTGGGTGCTGGAGCACTCGTCATCGGACGACTTCAAGGACATTGCCAGGCTGCGCCTGGCGGCCGTGTTGGTGGACGACAAGTCCTATGACGAGGCGCTCAAGCAACTCGAAGCGCCGCATGCCGCGGCCTATGCAGCGCCCTATGCTGCCCTGAGGGGCGACGTCCTGGCGGCCAAGCACGATACGGCCGCCGCACGCGCCGCGTATCAGCTCGCCCTAGAAAAGGCCGACAAGCAGACGAGCGCGTTCCGCGAGAGCGTGCGCATGCGGCTCGAGGCGCTGGGAGGGTGACGATGCGCCGCCTTCTGGTCCTGCTCGCCGCCGGCGCCATGCTCGGGGGTTGCTCCAGCTGGAACCCGTTGGACTGGTTCAGCGGCCCCTCCGGGCCGACGCCGGCGCCGCTCACCCCGATCGCTAACCCGCAGGCCGTGCGCGTGCTGTGGTCGGCGAGCGTCGGCGATGTCCAGCGCTTCACCTTCAGTCCGGCTCTGGCCGGCGACAGCGTATACGCCGCGGGCCGCGACGGCGCGGTCGCCCGGTTCGATGCGGTGACCGGAAGCGCGCGCTGGCGCATTTCCCTCGACGCCCGCCTGTCGGCGGGGGTGGGCAGCGACGGAACGCTGGTCGTGGTGGCGACGGACGAGGGGGAAGTATTCGCGCTTGATGCGCAGAACGGCAGCGTTCGCTGGCGCGCGAGGGTCTCAAGCGAGGTCCTCGCAGCGCCCGTCGTCGGCTCGGGCCTGGTGCTGGTGCGCAGCGGCGACAGCCGGATCTTCGCTTTCAGCGAGGAAGACGGCAAGCGGCGCTGGGTTTACCAGCGCGCGCCCGCGTCGCTCATCATCCGCTCTCCCGCCGGCGTGACCATCGCCGGCGACAGCGCGTATGCCGGTTTTTCCGGCGGCAAGCTCGTTGCCATCGCGCTTGAGAACGGCGGCGCGCGCTGGGAAGGAAGCGTGGCGCTGCCGCGCGGCGCGACAGAGCTGGAGCGCATCACCGAAGTTCTGGGCAATCCCGCGGTAGAGGGGACTGAGGTGTGCGCCGTCGCGTTCCAGGGCCGCGTCGCCTGTTTCGACGTGCGCAGCGGAAACCTGCTGTGGTCGCGCGAGATGTCCTCGCTCACTGGCGTCGGCCTTGACGAGCGCAATGCCTACGTGAGCGACGACAAGGGCGGGGTGCAGGCGCTCGACCGTCGCACCGGTCGCAGCGTGTGGAAGCAGGACCGCCTGGCCAACCGGCAGCCATCCCTGCCCTTGCCGATCGGCGTCGTCGTCGTAGTAGGTGACGTGGAAGGGTACGTGCATTTCCTGGCGCGTGAGTCGGGCGCCTTCGTGGCGCGCAGCGCCACCGACGGGACTCCGATCCGCGCCGCAGCGGTCCGCTTGCCGACAGGGTTTCTGGTCCAGACGCAAAGCGGCGGCCTGTACGCGTTGTCTCCGTAGGGTCGCGGAGCCGCTGCGATGAAGCCGGTCATCGCCCTAGTGGGGCGCCCGAACGTCGGCAAGTCGACGCTCTTCAACCGAATCACCCGCAGCCGCGACGCGATCGTGGTCGACGTGCCCGGTGTGACGCGTGACCGTCATTACGGCGAGGGCACTCTCGATGAGCGCTCGTTCATCGTCATCGATACGGGCGGCCTCGAACCGGGGGCGACCGAGGGCATTTTCGCGGAGATGGCTAGGCAGGTGGAGCAGGCGATCGTCGAGGCGGATGCGGTGGTGTTCGTGGTCGACGCTCGCGCCGGGCTCACCGCCTCAGACCGCGAGATCGCGGCACGCCTGCGCAAGCTGAAGACTCGCCTCTACGTCGCGGTCAACAAGAGCGAAGGCATGCAAGCGGAGAGCGCGACGGCGGAGTTCCACGAGCTGGGGCTCGGCGCGCCGGTCGCGATATCGGCGGCGCACGGCGAGGGCGTCCGTGACCTGCTCGAGGCGGTCGTGGCGGAATTGCCGGTCGAGGGTGAACGGCAGTTGCCGGACGTCGGGCACCCGCGCGTCGCGGTGGTAGGGCGTCCGAACGTCGGCAAGTCGACCCTGGTGAATGTCCTCGTGGGCGAAGAGCGCGTCATCGCCTTCGACGAGCCAGGCACCACGCGCGATCCGATCGAGGTTCCATTCGAGCGGGGCGGCAGGCATTATACGCTGGTCGACACCGCCGGATTGCGCAAGCGCGGCAAGCAAGGCGAAGCGGTGGAGCGCTTCTCGATCGTAAAGACCTTGCAGGCGATCGAAGCGTCCAACGTCGCCATATTTCTTCTGGACGCGGCGGATGGCGTAACCGATCAGGACGCACACGTGGCGGGCTACATCCTCGAGCGTGGTCGCGCCGTGGTGCTGGCGGTCAACAAATGGGACGCGATCGATCGCGAACAGCGCGAGCGCGTCAAGCAGGAACTCGCCTGGAAGCTTGGATTTCTCGGCTTCGCCGACACGCACTTCATTTCGGCGAAGGACGGCAAGGGCCTGGGCGAGCTGATGCGCTCGGTCGATGGCGCGTATGCGGCGGCCATGGCGAAGCTGTCGACGCCCAAGCTCACGCGCGCGATGATCGCCGCGGTCCAGCAACAGTCGCCCCCGCGCAAGGGCCTGGTGCGGCCCAAGCTGCGCTACGCGCACCAGGGTGGCATGAATCCGCCGCGCATCATCATCCACGGCAACGCGCTCGACTACGTGCCGGACAGCTATCGCCGCTACCTGGAGGGCAGGTTCCGCAAGGCCTTCGACCTGCGCGGCACGCCGCTCGCGGTCGAATTCCGCACGCGCGGCAACCCCTACGCACGTCGCCAGGCGAAGCGCGGCTGAGTTCCGGGAGACCGATGTTGACAAAGACTACATAGGCTCGGGTATAATGTAGCTTGTGTCTACATACGCCCATCGGAAAGGCGCCTATCACCATGGCGACCTGCGCGCGGCGCTGGTGCGGGCGGCGGGCGCGCTGCTGGACGCAAGCGGCCCAGACGGACTGACGCTGCGCGAGGCGGCGCGGCGCGCGGGCGTGTCCCACGCGGCGCCTTACCGGCACTTTCCTAGTCGCGAGGCGCTGCTGGCAGCGGTTGCGCTGGAAGGCTTTACGCGGCTGCGTGCCGCGCTGCGCGAGGCCGCTGCGGGCGGCGGGCGCGCGGTGGCCGAGACGTACTTGCGCTTTGCGCTCTCTCAGCCGCAGCGCTTTCGGCTGATGTTCGCGGCCGCACCGGCCTCGATCGACGGGACGCCCTGGCGCGACGCGATGCGGGAGGTGGCGCGCGCTTTCGCCCCGGCATTCTCTGGACTTGCACCGGAACAGGAGACGCAGCGAGCGGCCGCAGCAGCCTGGGCCCTGGTGCACGGCCTAGCGCAGCTGATGCTCGACGGGCGCGTCGGACCCTCGGCATCCGATCCCGACGCGAGGCAGCGCTTCGTCGGCGAGGTGCTCGGCGCAGTTCGCTTTGCGCTCCGGGCGCAACCGGCTCAGTCGGTCACGGCTCAGCGCGCGCCCCTGCCGCCAACCGGCCGCACCCCGTAGCCGCCGCAGTGCCATGCCCGTCGCCGCCCGCCTGTCGGTCTTCTATTTCGCGTACTTCGCGTTCGTCGGAGCGTATGTGCCGTTCTTCCCGCTGTACCTCGCTGACCGCGGTCTGCAGGCGGAACAGATCGCCACCGTGCTGGCGCTGCCGCAGCTGGCGCGCATTTTCGCCCCGGGCTTCTGGGGCTGGCTCGCTGACCGCTGGAGCGCGCGTCGCGCGGTGGTAGTGCTGTCGTGCGCCGTGCTGCCAGCGAGCTTTGCCTTCTTGCCGCTTGCTCCGGGATTCGCCGGCATCGCGGCAGTCATCGCCCTGATGAGCATACTGTCCGCTGGCGGCTTGCCGCTGGTCGAGGCCATCACGCTGTCGACGCTCGCCGGGCGGAGCGGACACTATGGGCCGATCCGCCTCTGGGGATCGGTGGGCTTCATCGTCACCGTGCTTGCGGCGGGCGCGTGGCTCGACGCTGGTCCGGTGCGCACGCTGCCGGCCGTGCTGCTCGGCCTTTCGCTCGCGGCGCTCGTCGCGTCGCTAGCGCTGCCGCGTGCTCAAGGTGCGGGGGCGCCGCGCGGCGACGATGAGCAGGACAATGTTCCTGCGGCCGCGGCCGTGCGTGCGCTGCTGGGCGCCGGATTCTGCATGGCGGTGGCGCACGGCGCGCTGTACGCGTTCTTCACCTTGCATCTGGAAAAGCTGGGCTACAGCGGCAAGGCGATCGGGGCCTTGTGGACGCTCGGCGTGCTGGCCGAAATCCTGGTGTTTTTCTATCTGCCGGTGCTGTTTCGGCGCTATTCGCTTGCGGCGATCCTGCAGGCGAGTCTGCTGGCGGCGGTGCTGCGCTTCCTGGCGATCGGCTGGGCGGCCGAATCCCTTGCGGTGCTGGTCCTGGCCCAGCTGCTGCACGCGGCGACCTTCGGCGCGTTTCATTCCGCGTCGGTAGCGGCGGTGCACCGCCTGTTCCCCCCGCGGTCGCACGCGCGCGGGCAGGCGCTGTTCTCGAGCCTTTCCTACGGCGCGGGGGGCGCCGTCGGCTCGCTGCTCGCGGGCTGGGCCTGGGGCTGGGCGGGGCCGGCTGCTACATTTACGCTGTCGGCCGCCGCCGCCCTGGCAGGCGCGGTAATCGTGGGGCGGCTGAAACGCGCGCGAGTCTAGAAAGTCAGAGGTAGGCGCATGAAACGAGGAACGTGGACTGCCGTGGGCGCGGCGGTGCTCGCGCTGTGCGGCAGTTGCCAGACCGTGCAGACCACGGCGCCGGGCGCGGTAGGCGTCGAGCGGCAGCAAACGATGATGCTGTCCTCGCAAGAGGTCGACAACAGCGCGGCACGCGCCTATGGCGAGTTGCTGCAGGAGGCCTCGCGCAAGGGCCTGCTGAACCGCGATGCGGCGGAGGTTGCGCGCGTGCGGCGCATCTCGCAGCGCCTGATCGCCCAGGCCACCGCATTTCGCGCCGACGTCGGCGGCTGGCGCTGGGAAACGAACGTCATCAGTTCCAAGGAAGTCAATGCGTGGTGTATGCCGGGCGGCAAGATCGCGGTGTACACTGGGCTGATCGAGCGCCTGCGGCCGACCGACGACGAGCTCGCCGCGGTGATGGGCCACGAAATCGCGCACGCGTTGCGCGAGCATGGTCGCGAACGCGCCTCGCAGGTGATGGCGCAGAACGTGGCGATCAGCATCATCGGCGCGGCGACGGGCATGTCGGGCGCGGCCCAGGATCTTTCGCAGGTGATGCTCGATGTGACGCTCAATCTGCCAAACTCGCGCGCCTTTGAGACGGAGGCCGACCGCATCGGCGTCGAGCTGGCAGCACGCGCCGGCTACGACCCGCGCGCGGCCGTCAGCCTGTGGCAGAAGATGAGCAAACTGGGGGACGGGGAGCGTCCCCAGTTCCTTTCCACGCACCCGTCGCATGAGTCGCGCATCAGCGACCTGCGGGTCTACGCGGCACGCGTCATGCCGCTTTACGAGCAAAGCCGGGCGAGGCCCTGAAGGGCGCACTGTTCGCTGTCCATATGCGATAATTTCCAGCTTTCGCAGGACGGATTTTCGCGCTGGCGGCATGGGACAGACGCTCTACGACAAGCTTTGGAACGCGCATGTGGTGCATGTCGAGGAAGACAGCACCGCGCTGCTGTACATCGACCGCCACCTGGTGCATGAGGTAACGAGCCCGCAGGCCTACGAAGGTCTCAAAGCCGCTGGACGCAAGCCCTGGCGCATCGGATCGGTGGTTGCGACGGCGGATCACAACACGCCGACCACGGGCTGGGAGCAGGGCATCGCAGGCATCCGCGACCCGATATCGCGGCTGCAGGTGGAAACGCTGGACGCCAACATGCGCGAGTTCGGCGCCAAGGCATATTTCCCGTTTCTCGACCGGCGCCAGGGCATCGTGCACGTGATCGGGCCCGAGAACGGCGCAACCCTTCCGGGCATGACAGTCGTATGCGGGGACTCGCACACCAGCACGCACGGTGCGTTCGGCTGCCTGGCGCACGGCATCGGCACGACCGAGGTCGAGCACGTGCTTGCGACGCAGTGCCTGATCGCAAAGAAGATGAAGAACATGCGCGTCTTGGTCGAAGGGCCCGCCGCGCGCGGTGTCACGGCCAAGGACGTGGCGCTCGCGGTCATCGGTCGTATCGGCACGGCAGGCGGCACCGGCTGCGCAATCGAGTTCGCCGGCAGCACTATCCGCGCGCTGTCGATGGAGGGCCGCATGACGTTGTGCAACATGGCGATCGAAGCGGGCGCGCGCGCCGGCATGGTCGCCGTGGACGACACTACGATCGAATACCTGAAGGGCAGGCCTTTTTCGCCGACCGGCCCAGAGTGGGACCAGGCGGTGATCACCTGGCGCAGCCTGCAGACCGACCCGGACGCAGTTTTCGATCGCGAGGTGACGTTCGACGCGCGCGAGATCAAGCCTCAAGTCACCTGGGGGACGTCTCCGGAGATGGTGCTGCCGGTCGACGGTGCGGTGCCCGACCCGGACAGGGAAAAAGATGTGACCAAGCGCGAGGGGATGGAGCGCGCGCTGGTCTACATGGGGCTCAAGCCGCGCACGCGCATCACCGACATCAGGCTCGACAAGATATTCATCGGCTCGTGCACCAATTCGCGGATCGAGGACTTACGCAGCGCCGCCGCGGTGGTCAGGGGTCGCCGCGTGGCGCCCAGCGTGCGCCTGGCGATGGTGGTTCCGGGGTCGGGGCTGGTCAAGGCGCAGGCGGAGAAGGAAGGACTGGACCGCATTTTCAGAGATGCCGGTTTCGAATGGCGGGAACCCGGGTGCTCGATGTGCCTGGCAATGAATGCCGACCGCCTGGAGCCCGGTGAGCGCTGCGCGTCGACGTCGAACCGAAATTTCGAGGGCCGGCAGGGCGATGGGGGGCGCACGCACCTGGTGAGCCCAGCGATGGCAGCGGCCGCGGCGATTGCCGGGCATTTCGTCGACGTGCGCTCGAATTACTAGTTCCAAGGGTGTCGGAGGCAACATGATGCGTCGGGTTCTCGTGCTACTGGCGGCCGCGGGTGCGCCTACCCTTTCCGGCTGCAACACGATGGAAGGTCTGGGCAAGGACGTCCAGACACTGGGCAACAAGATCGAACAGAAAGCGGACCAAGAGAAGCAGCCGTGATGCAGAAATTCACGCGATTGGAGGGGCTCGTCGTCCCGCTGGATAGGGCGAACGTCGATACCGACGCCATCATCCCGAAGCAGTTTCTGAAGTCGATCAAGAAGACCGGCTACGGTCCCAACCTGTTCGACGCCTGGCGCTTCAAGGACCATGGCGAGCCCGGCGTGGACATCGCTAGGCGGCCGCTGAACGAGGATTTCGTTCTCAACCAAGCGCGTTACAAGGGGGCGCAGATCCTGCTGGCGCGCAAGAATTTTGGCTGTGGCTCGTCGCGCGAGCACGCGCCCTGGGCGCTGCTCGATTACGGCATTCGCTGCATGATCGCCCCTTCGTACGGCGATATCTTCTTCAACAACAGCTACAAGAACGGGCTGCTTCCGGTCGTGCTGTCGGAGGCGGAGGTGGACCGGCTGTTCTACGAGGCGGCATCGTTCCCGGGGTTCAAGCTCATCGTCGACCTGGAGCGGCAGACGGTTTCCACGGGCAATGGATCGTTCACCGCGAAGTTCGAAGTCGAGCCGTTCCGCAAGTATTGCATGCTGAACGGCCTCGACGATATCGGGCTCACGCTGCGACACGCCGACAAGATCCGCGCCTTTGAGGCCAGGCGGCGCGAGCAGTTTCCCTGGTTGTTCCGGTAGGTCCCATGAAAGTCGCGGTGCTGGCCGGTGATGGCATCGGTAACGAGATCGTCGCTCAGGCCGTGAAAGTGCTGCGCCGGCTGGGCGCGGACGGGCTGCAGCTCGAGCTCGAGAGCGCGCCGGTCGGCGGCGCAGGCTACGATGCCGCAGGGGACCCGCTGCCGCAGGCGACGCTTGCGCTGGCGCGGCAGGCCGATGCAATCCTGTTCGGCGCCATCGGCGGGCCGCAGTACGACACGCTGCCGCGGGACAAGCGCCCGGAGCGCGGCCTGCTGCGGCTGCGTAAGGAGCTCGGCTTGTTCGCGAACCTGCGCCCTGCGCGGGTTTACCGGGAGCTCGCCGACGCGTCGTCGCTCAAGGCTGAGGTTGTGTCGGGACTCGACATCCTCATCGTCCGCGAGCTCACCGGCGACATCTACTTTGGCGAACCGCGCGGCATCAGCATGCTCGCGGATGGTGAGCGGGAGGGAGTAAACACGATGCGCTACCGGGAGAGCGAGATCCGCCGCATCGCACAAGTCGCGTTCCTCGCCGCGCGCAAGCGCAGCCGCCGCCTGTGTTCGGTGGACAAGGCGAACGTCCTCGAGACCACGGAGCTTTGGAAGCAGGTCGTCTCGGACACCGGCAATGAATATGCGGACGTGGAGCTGTCGCATATGTACGTGGACAATTGCGCCATGCAGCTGGTGCGCAACCCCAAGCAGTTCGACGTGATCGTCACCGGGAACATGTTCGGCGACATCCTGTCGGACGAAGCATCGATGTTGACAGGCTCGATCGGCATGTTGCCCTCGGCCTCTCTCGATGCGCAGGGCAAGGGCCTGTACGAGCCGATCCACGGATCGGCACCGGACATCGCAGGCAAGGGTATCGCCAACCCGCTGGCGACGATCCTGTCTGCGGCGATGATGCTGCGCTATTCGCTCGGCAACGGGGAGGCGGCCGACCGGATCGAGCGCGCGGTCGAAAAGACGTTGCAGCACGGGTACCGTACCGCGGACATATACACTGCGGGTACCAGGAAGGTGGGCACGGCAGAGATGGGTGACGCGGTGCTGGCGGCGCTTGGCTAGCCCCGTGCTCTTGGAGACGCGATCATGTTAAGGGTCGGATTCATCGGTTGGCGCGGCATGGTGGGCTCGGTGCTCGTGCAGCGCATGCTCGAGGAGCGCGATTTCGAGCATTTCGAGCCGGTGTTCTTTTCCACCTCGAAAGCCGGGGGCAAGGGGCCCGCGATCGGCCGTGAAACCGAGAGCGTGCAGGACGCCAATGACCTCACTTCGCTCAAGGGGCTTCCGGTGCTGGTTTCCTGCCAGGGCGGCGATTACACGAACGAGATATTCCCCCGGCTACGCCAGGCGGGCTGGAACGGCTTTTGGATCGACGCGGCGAGTGCGCTGCGCATGAAGGACGACGCGGTGATCGTGCTTGATCCGGTGAACATGCCCTTGGTGAAGGATGCCTTGTCGCGCGGGACGAAGAACTTCATCGGCGGCAACTGCACCGTGAGCCTGATGCTGATGGGCGTCGCAGGGCTGTTCCAGCACGACCTGGTCGAGTGGATGACCAGCATGACCTACCAGGCCGCATCGGGCGCCGGCGCGGCGAACATGCGCGAGCTTGCCGAGCAGATGGTGCGCGTCGGGGAGAGCGCGAGGAAGGTGCTGGACGACCCTGCTTCGAGTGCGCTCGACATCGATCGGCAGGTCACCGAGACGCTGCGCAGCCCCGGTCTGCCGATGACCCACTTCGGCCATCCGCTCGCCGGCAGCCTGCTGCCGTGGATCGACAAGGACCTCGGCAACGGCCAGAGCCGCGAAGAATGGAAGGGTCAGGCTGAAACCAACAAGATCCTGGGGCGCAACGGCCGGCCGGTGCCCGTCGACGGCGTTTGCGTGCGCATCGGTGCCATGCGTTGCCACAGCCAGGCCCTGACCATCAAGCTGCGCCGGGACGTGCCGCTCGACGAGATCGAAGGGATGATCGCCGAGGCGCATGACTGGGTGAAGCTGGTACCCAATCGGCGCGAGGAAAGCCTCGCGGAGCTGACGCCGGCAGCCGTGACGGGCAAGCTTTCGGTGCCGGTCGGGCGGCTGCGCAAGCTGCCGATGGGCGGGGAGTACCTGACCGGGTTCACGGTTGGCGACCAGCTTTTGTGGGGTGCCGCCGAGCCGCTGCGCCGCATGCTGCGCATCGTGCTCGAGGCCGGCGTAGCGGCGTGACGGGGGCCCCCTGCACGCGTTGCGACCAGGCTTCCCGGGGTGGAGACACGAATTCATTGCAACTTCCGACTCGAAGCCGCAAAGATCGAGAAAATTTCTCAGCTTGCAAGCCTAACACCATGATGTTATGTTTTAGTTGGTGATTTAAGAAAGAGTCAGGGTGGGATAGTGGTTAAATCCATCGCCGGAAGAATTCTTGCCGCGGCGCTGCTGCTCGTGCCGCTGCTCGTTCACGCGGCCGGACTCGGCAACCTGAAAATTCTTTCGGCCCTTGGACAGCCACTCAGCGCCGAGATCGCGATCGTTGCAGAGCAGCCCGACGAACTCGAATCGCTCAGCGCGCGCCTCGCATCGCAGGACGCGTTCAGCAGGGCGGGCATAGAGTTCAATCCCGTCCTGCTAGGCATGACCATCGACCTGACGCGCCGCGACGGCAAGTCGGTGCTTGTCCTGCGCACCAAGCAGCCCATCAACGAGCCGTTTCTCGACATCTTGGTAGAACTGCAGTGGGCGAGCGGCAGGCTCGTACGCGAGTACACTTTTCTGCTCGATCCGCCGGAGTACAGAGGGCCGCAGCCGATCGCGGCGACGCCGCCCCCTCCGGCAGTTGTCGCAGCGCCGATCGAGCGGCCGGTAGAGCAACCCGCGCCTCCGCCGCCGGCGGTCGAAGAGAAGCCGATCGCGGCGACGCCGGCTGCGGCTCCGGTTCCAGCTCCGGCCCCGGCTCCGGCTCCGGCTCCGGCTCCGACCGAAGCCCAGAAGCCGAGGGAGCAGACTTACGAGGTCAAGAAAGGGGACACGCTCGGCGAAATCGCGCGTCGCTACGTGAGCGCGGGCGTGACCTACAACCAGATGTTGATCGCGTTGTTTCGCGCCAATCCCGACGCGTTCATACGCGAAAACGTCAACCTGATTCGGGCCGGGCAAATCCTCTCCATTCCCGGGCGGGACGATCTAGCCGCGGTCGACCGGGAGGAGGCCAGACTGCAGGTGCGCGAGCACATGGCCGAATTCGCCGAATACCGTCGCCAGCTCGCTGCAGCGGCGGCGGCGGCAAAGCCCGCCGGGCAGGCCGCCGGGCAGCAGGCGGCGGCGGGGCCCATTACGCAAGAGCCCGCGGAACCTGCGCCGCAAGCATCGCAGGATCAACTCAAGCTGTCGAAGGCGGAGCCCGGCAAGCCGGTGGCCGCGGCCGCCAGCGTGGCCGCGAGCGAGGATGATCGGATCGCTCGCGAGCGCGCTGTGCAGGAAGCGCAGTCGCGGGTGGGCGAGCTCGAAAAGAACGTCGCGGACCTGCAGAAATTACTCGAGCTGAAGAACGCACAGCTGGCCGAGATCGAGAAGAAGGCTGCGGCGCAGACCGCCGCGCCTCAGGCACCGGCTACGGCGACCAAGTCTCCCGAAACGCCACAGCCGCAGCAGGCTGCACCGAAACCTGCTACTCCGCAGCCACCGGCCCAGCAAGCCATGCAGCAGCCGGCGCCGCAGGTAGCCAAGCCTGCGGAGCCCGCCAAGCCCGCCGCGAAGCCCAGGCCGCGGCCGACGGCACCGCCACCACCCCCGCCGCCAAGCCTCGTCGATGAGCTACTGGAAAACCCAGTCGCTTTGGGCGCCATCGGCGCCATCGTGTTGCTGCTGCTCGGCTATGGCGTATGGGCGTGGCAACGCAAGAAATCGACCGCACGGGCGCGCTTCCAGGACAGCGTCGCGGGGAGCGAACTCGGGGGGGGCGTGGCGTCGACGGTGAGCAACGCTCCCGACCAGCAGCCCGGCGGGATTCCGTCCCAAGTCTCGGTGAGCCAGGCGAGCGTAGGCGGCATGGAGGCCGAGGAGGTCGACCCGATTGCCGAGGCCGACGTCTACATGGCCTACGGGCGCGATGCGCAAGCCGAGGAGATTCTCAAGGAAGCGCTGCAAAAGGATGCGAGTCGAGCTGCGGTGCACGCGAAGCTCCTCGAAATATACGCGGGGCGTCGCGATACGGCGGCGTTCGAGCAAACCGCGGTGAAGCTCAAAGGGCTTACGAACGGTGCCGGCCCGGAATGGGAAAAGGCGATGGCGCTCGGTCGCTCGATCGATCCACAGAACGGCTTGTATGGCGGCGGCGGTTCCGTCGACGTGACGAGCCCCTCGGCGGCGCCTGCGGCTCTGGCGCAGGTCGCTGCGCCCACACTCGATTTCGATCTCGATGCGACGACGCAAGGGGGCGGCGCGAGCGCTCCGAATGTGGACTTCGATCTCGGCACCGGCACGCACGACACAGTGCCCGGCGAGCAGAGCGCCTTTTCGGCCGGCGGTACGCTGAAGATGCGAATGGACAAGGAGGAGCAGCCGGCGACCACAGGGCTCGATTTCGACCTGGGCGGCGGCGAGCAAACGAAGCCGGCCGACGCAGGCCTGGATTTCGAGCTGCCGTCGAGCGCGAGCGAGGAGCAATCCCACGCGAAAGCCGCCGCCGACAAGGCT
This sequence comes from uncultured Pseudomonadota bacterium, assembly GCA_963834845.1. Lineage (GTDB taxonomy): Bacteria > Pseudomonadota > Gammaproteobacteria > Burkholderiales > SG8-39 > DAHVFK01. The sequence goes on along the minus strand of CAWICY010000004.1, from coordinate 3,730,314 downwards.
GGCTCGATAGATTTCGATCTGGACCTCGACACACAGGGCGCGAAGCCCGGCCCAGAAATCAGCTCGGCGCAGCCATCCGTCGACCTGTCGTCGATCAGCCTCGACCTCGGGGGCAGCAGCGATTCGCTGGCAGCCGTCACGCAGACGGATCCGAAATGGCAGGAAGTCGCAACCAAGCTCGACTTGGCCAAGGCCTACGAGGACATGGGCGACAAGGACGGAGCCCGCGAGCTCCTGAACGAAGTGTTGAAGGAAGGAGACGCTGCGCAGAAAGGCCAGGCGCAGCAGATGCTCGCCAGCCTCGGCTGACGGCAAATTCCACGATTAGCCACGGGCCGGCCGCGACAGCGGCGGGCGCCGTGGCTAAACTTTTTCCGGCATGAGAATCGCGCTCGGTCTCGAATACGACGGTAGCCGCTTTCTCGGCTGGCAGACCCAGCCCGGGGGCGGCACCGTGCAGGACAGCTTGGAGACGGCACTCGCTGCCATCGCCGGCGAGGTGCTGGGCGTGACCTGCGCCGGACGCACGGACCGGGGGGTGCACGCGCGCGAGCAGGTCGTGCACTTCGATACCGCGGTCGCGCGCCCGCTCACGGCGTGGGTGCGGGGCATCAATGCGGTGCTGCCGGAGTCGATTGCCGTACTGTGGGCCAAGCCGGTCGACGCGGGCTTTCATGCCCGCTACAGCGCCACGGCGCGCACCTACCGCTACGTTCTAATCAATCGGGCGGTGCGCCCGGCGCTCGCTGCCCGCTACGCCGGGTGGTTCCACCAGCACCTCGACGTCGCGGCGATGCGCGAGGCGGCTGCCGCGCTCGTGGGCGATCATGATTTCTCTGCATTTCGCTCCTCCGAGTGCCAGGCGAAGACGCCGCGGCGCAGCCTGAGACGGCTTGACATCGAAGAGCGCGACGAGCGAATCGATTTCGTTCTCACCGCAAACGCGTTCCTGCATCACATGGTGCGCAACCTCGTCGGCACGCTGGTGTACGTGGGCAAGGGGAAGCACGGGCCCGGGTGGGCGCGCGAGGTGCTGCGGTCGCGCGACCGCGGTCGGGCCGCACCGACCTTCGGCGCCGAGGGCCTGTACCTCGAGGCAATCGAGTACGCTCCGGCCTGGGGCCTGGACACAGGGCGGCGCGCGCCCGCTGCCTTGCCGATCGCGCATTGAGCGATGCGCACCCGCGTAAAAATCTGCGGCATTACCCGGACGGTCGATGCGCGTGCGGCGGCCGAAGCGGGCGCAGACGCAATCGGCATGGTTTTCTATCCTCCGAGCCCGCGCTTTCTTTCCTGTGAGCAGGCGCTCGCCGTGCGCCGAGCACTGCCACCCTTCGTGAGCACCGTTGCGCTATTCGTAAACGCCAGCCGTGAGGAGGTCGAACGCGTGCTCGAGGAGGTGCGGCCCGATACCTTGCAGTTCCACGGCGAGGAGAGCCCGGCATACTGCGAAGGGTTTGGCGTGCCTTACATCAAGGCCTGCAGGGTTCGGGAAGGAGTCGATTTGCTAGAATACCTGCGCCCCTACACCGGCGCGAGCGGTTGGCTCGCGGACGCCTATGTCGAGGCCTACGGTGGTACCGGGACGAGCTTCGACTGGTCGATCGTGCCGCCGCGGCGACCGCTGCCGCTGGTCCTTTCTGGCGGGCTCACCTCCGCTAATGTCGGCGACGCGATTCGGGCCGTTCGTCCATGGGGCGTCGATGTTTCAAGCGGAGTTGAATCCGCCAAAGGCATAAAGGACGCCTCGAAGATTGCCGGCTTCATCAAAGAGGTCAGAGATGCAGATGGTTGAGTTGCCCGACGCGCGGGGCCATTTTGGGCCCTACGGCGGGATATTCGTCGCCGAAACCCTGATGCACGCGCTGGACGAATTGCGCGAGGCGTATGAGCGCTCGCGCACCGACCCGGAATTCCAGGCGGAATTCCGTTACGAGCTCAAGCATTATGTGGGACGCCCGAGCCCCGTTTACCATGCCAGGCGCCTGTCGCAGAAATACGGCGGGGCGCAGATCTTCCTCAAGCGCGAAGACCTAAATCATACCGGCGCGCACAAGATCAACAACACGATCGGCCAGGCGCTTGTCGCGCGACGCATGGGCAAACCCCGGGTCATCGCCGAAACGGGCGCGGGCCAGCACGGCGTCGCGACGGCCACCGTCGCGGCGCGATACGGCATGGAGTGCGTCGTTTACATGGGCTCGGAGGACATCAGGCGCCAAGCAGCGAATGTCTACCGGATGAAGCTCCTCGGGGCGAGCGTGGTTCCTGTGGAGTCGGGCTCCAAGACCCTCAAGGACGCACTCAATGAAGCCATGCGCGACTGGGTAACCAACGTCGAGAACACCTTCTACATCATCGGCACCGTGGCAGGCCCGCATCCCTACCCGATGATGGTGCGCGATTTCCAATCCGTGATCGGCGAGGAATGCCTGCAGCAGGTTCCGGAGCTCTCCGGCAAGCACCCGGACGCGGTGATCGCCTGCGTGGGCGGCGGCTCGAATGCCATGGGCATATTTCACTCCTATCTCGGGATGGACGCCGTGCGCCTGATCGGCGTCGAGGCGGCCGGCGAGGGGCTCGCGACCGGCAGGCATGCCGCATCGCTGTCGGCAGGTAAGCCCGGCGTGCTGCACGGAAATCGCACCTATCTGCTGCAGGACGCCAACGGGCAGATCATCGAGACGCATTCCATCTCGGCGGGCCTCGACTATCCGGGCGTCGGCCCGGAACATGCCTGGCTCAAAGACACCGGGCGCGCCGAGTACGTGGCGATCACCGATGACGAAGCGCTGCAGGCTTTTCACGACCTGTGCCGCAACGAGGGGATCATCCCGGCACTCGAATCGAGCCACGCGGTCGCGTATGCCGCAAAACTTGCGCCCACCATGCCGAAAGACGCGATCCTGCTGGTGAATCTGTCAGGGCGCGGCGACAAGGACATGCACACCGTAGCCGAGCGGTCCGGGATCACGTTCTGACCATGTCGCGCATCCGCTCGCGTTTCGAGTCGCTGAAAAAGGCTGGGCGCAAGGCCCTGATTCCCTACATCACCGCGGGAGACCCGCAGCCGTTCCTGACGGTGCCGCTGCTGCACGCCTTAGTCGAGGCGGGCGCGGACATTGTCGAGCTGGGAGTACCATTTTCTGACCCGATGGCTGATGGACCCGTGATCCAGCGCTCGACGGAGCGCGCCTTGGCGAACCGCGTCGGCCTCGCCGAGGTGCTCGACATGGTGCGCGCATTCCGCCAGGGCGACGCGCAAACCCCGGTCGTCCTCATGGGCTACGCGAATCCGGTGGAGGCGATGGGGACGGAGAAGTTCGTTTCACAGGCCGCCGCGGCCGGGGTGGACGGCGTTATCGTGGTCGATTACCCGCCCGAGGAGTCCGTGCAGTTCGCCGAGCTCGCCAGGCGCAACGGCCTGGACTCGATCTTCCTGCTCGCGCCCACTTCGACGGTGACGCGGATCAATGAAGTGGCGCGCGTGGGCAGTGGCTATCTTTATTACGTCTCCCTCAAGGGCGTCACGGGCGCCGGCAATCTGGACCTCGCGGACGTCGCTGCGCGTTTGCCCGCCATTCGCGCGGCCACCACGCTGCCCATCGGGGTGGGCTTTGGCATCCGCGATGCGGAATCGGCGCGTCGCGTGGCGCAGATAGCCGATGCGGTCGTCATCGGCAGCCGCATCATCCAGGAAATCGAGTCCGCGGGTCCGGCCGACGCGGTGTCGCGGGTGAAAGAGCTGATGCGTCCGATCCGCACCGCGATGGACCAACGAGCATGAGTTGGCTGCAAAAGCTCCTTCCGCCCAAGATCCAGCGCAGCGCCGGCGCCGCACGCAAGACGGTGCCCGAGGGTCTATGGACGAAATGCCCCGAGTGCGACGCCGTGCTCTACAGCACGGATCTGGAAAAGAACCTGAATGTCTGTCCCAAGTGCGGATTTCACCAGCGCCTGGGAGCGCGGGCGAGGCTCGATGCGCTGCTCGACGCCGACGGGCGGTTCGAGATCGGCGCGGAAGTGCTGCCGATCGACAGCCTCAAGTTCAAGGATTCGCGCCGGTACCCCGAACGGCTGTCCGAGGCCCAGGAGCAAACCGGCGAAACCGACGCGTTGGTCGCAATGCAGGGCTCGATCAAGGAGATAGGCGTGGTTTGCGCGGCCTTCGAGTTCGAGTTTATGGGAGGTTCGATGGGCTCGGTGGTCGGCGAACGGTTCGTGCGTGGCGTGCGCGTCGCGATCGAGCAGAAGCTGCCTTTCATCTGTGTGTCTGCCTCCGGTGGCGCGCGCATGCAGGAGGGGCTTCTGTCCCTCGCGCAGATGGCCAAGACCACGGCCGCGGTCGCCGAGCTGGCCGAGCGCAGGCTGCCGTTCATCTCGGTGCTGAGCGACCCGACCATGGGAGGCGTGTCGGCGAGCTTTGCAATGATCGGCGATATCGTAATCGCCGAGCCGAAGGCGCTGATCGGTTTTGCGGGCCCGCGCGTGATCGAGCAGACCGTGCGGCAAAAGCTGCCCGAGGGCTTCCAGCGCGCCGAATTCCTCCTCGAAAAGGGCGCCGTCGACATGATCGTTGACCGGCGCCACTTGCGCGACAAGCTCGCGTCTTTGCTCTCGATGCTGCAGGGCTTGCCGGCGGAGCAGGCGTCCTGAACTGCAGCACACGCCACCCGCCATTGCGAACTTGTTGAGGACGCTACCCGGCTGGCTCGAATACATCGAGCGCCAGCATCCGCAGTCGATCGCGCTCGGGCTGGATCGCATGGTGCCCGTGCTGGCACGGCTCGATGCGAAGCTCGCATGCCCGGTGGTTTCCGTGGGCGGCACCAATGGCAAGGGCTCCGTGTGCGCGACGCTCGAGTCGGTGCTGCGCGCCGCAGGATACCGCGTCGGCCTGTATTCTTCCCCGCACCTCCTGCGCTTTAATGAGCGCGTGCGCCTGGACGGGCGTGAGGCCGGTGACACGGAGCTTTGTGACGCGCTCGCGGCCGTCGAGCGGGCCCGCGGCGCCACCCCGCTCACTTATTTCGAGTTCGGCACGCTCGCGGCCGGCTGGCTGTTCGCTCGCGCAAGGCTGGATGCCGTGGTACTGGAGGTCGGCCTAGGAGGGCGCCTAGACGCCGTCAACGCGTTCGATGCCGATTGCGCGGTCCTGACGAGCATCGGCATCGACCACGTCGAGTACCTGGGAGCGTCGCGCGATGCCATCGGCCGGGAGAAGGCGGGCATCTTCCGTCGCGGGCGTCCGGCGGTCATAGCGGACCCGCAGCCGCCCGCATCGGTGCTCGAGCTGGCGGCGGCGTTGGACGCGAAGACCTTGCTGATCGGGCGCGATTTCGGCTACGCGTCCGAGAACGGGCAATGGCGCTACTGGGGACCCGCCGGTCAGCGATCGGGCCTTGCCCATCCCGCATTGCGCGGTGCGGTCCAGCTGCGCAATGCGGCGGCGGCGCTGTGCGCGCTCGACGCGTTGCGCGAGCGACTCCCGCTGACGATGCAGGAAGTACGTCTCGGACTCGCCCAGGTCGTGCTGCCGGGCCGTTTCCAAATCTTGCCGGGGCGCCCGCGCGTGATTCTGGACGTCGCCCACAATCCCGAGGCGGCGCGCACGCTGGCGGCGAATCTGGCGACTAGCGGCTTCGCTCCGGAAACCCTTGCGGTGTGCGGCATGCTGCGCGACAAAGACATCGACGCGGTCTTGCGCGAGGTCGCGCCGTGCGTCACGCGCTGGCATCTGGCAAGCCTCACAGGGCCGCGCGGCGCTGCAGCGTCCGAGCTCGCAGCGGTCTTGCAGGCAAGCGGCGTATCCGCGCCGCTCATGCAGCACGCGTCCCCGGTCGAGGCGTTCGCTGCGGCGCGGGAATCTGCGCATGAGGATGATAAAATTATCGTTTTTGGGTCGTTCATGACGGTCGGCGGTGTGATGGCGTATCTTGAGGCGGCACGCGGCGGAGCAACCGGTCATGGCTGAATCGCACGACCTCAATACACTCAAGCGCCGGGGACGCCGGCGCCTGGTGGGCGCCATCGCGCTGGTGCTGCTAGCGGTCATCGTGCTGCCGATGGTGTTCGATTCCGAGCCAGGAACGGGCGTGCCACCGGTCAGCGTTCGCATCCCGAGCGAGGACACGTCCTTCTCGCCCGCGATGCCCTCCCGGCCGCCCGCGGCAGCGCCGGCACCGCAGACCAAGGTGCAGCCGCCCGAGGAGAAGGAAAAGACCGTCGCCGCGACGAAAAAGCCCATTGCAGCTCCTCCTGCGAGCGATGCGGAGCGTGCCCGCGCCGAGGCGGCCCTCGCGAACACCGAATTCATCGTACCGGTGGCGGCGCTCTCCAGCCGCGAAAAAGTCAAAGAACTGACAGATCGACTCGCCGCAGCGAAGCTTCCGTACTACACTGAGCCGATCGCGACCGCGAGTGGACCGGTTACGCGCGTGCGTGCCGGACCGTTCGCGAGCCGCGAAGCGGCCGAGAAGGCGCTGCACACGCTCAAAGGCCTCGGGCTCAAGCCCGGAAACATCACGACCAAGTCCGGATGACCTGGTTGGACTACGGCGTGCTCGGCGTTATGGGCGTGTCGGCGGCGTGGGGCATCTGGCGCGGACTGGTACGCGAGGTCATTTCCGTTGCCGGATGGGTGATCGCGTTCCTCGCTGCGAATATGGTGGCCGGACCCCTGGGAGACGCGCTGCCGGCATCGATCCCGTCCCCGGAGCTGCGTGTACTGCTGGCGTTCATCGGCGTGTTCATCGTCACGCTCGCGGTCACGACGCTGGCAGGAATGATCTTGTCAAAACTCGTCAAGTCGATCGGTCTCGAAGGTCTCGACAGGGTTCTCGGCTTGCTGTTCGGCATAGTGCGCGGCCTGCTCATCGCCGTTGCGTTCGCACTGCTCGCGGGGCTTACGGGGCTGCCGCGCCAGCCGTTGTGGCGCGATTCGGTTGTCGGGCCGCCGCTGGCGCGAACGGTGCATGCGCTCAAGCCGTGGCTGCCGCGGTCCTTCGCCTCACGACTGAGATATGATTGAGCCCTGACGACTGGTAGGCGGCTCTCTTATGTGTGGGATTCTCGGAATCGTCGCGCGTACGCCGGTGAACCAACTGCTCTATGACGGGCTGTTGCTGCTGCAGCACCGGGGTCAGGACGCGGCTGGAATCGTCACCAGCGAGCACAAGACCTTTCACATGCAGAAGGGCAACGGCATGGTGCGCGACGTGTTCCGCACGCGCAACATGCGCTCCCTGCCCGGCAACATAGGCGTTGCTCATTGCCGCTATCCCACGGCCGGTTCGGCGTTCAACTCCGCCGAAGCGCAGCCGTTCTACGTCAACTCTCCTTTTGGCATTGTGCTCGGGCACAACGGCAACCTGACCAACGCAGAGCAGCTGAAGGAGGAGATGTTCCGCCAGGATTTGCGGCACATCAATACGAACTCCGATTCGGAAGTCCTGCTAAACGTCCTGGCGCACGAGCTGGAGCACACCTCGGTGAGGCTTCGGCTCGATCCGCAGACGATTTTCACCGCCGTATCGAATGTCCATCGGCGCTGTCGTGGCGCCTATGCGGTCATCGCCATGATCGCGGGCTACGGCGTGCTCGCGTTTCGGGATCCTTACGGCATCCGGCCCGCAGTCATCGGCTACAATGAGACCGAAGCGGGCACCGAGTACATGGTTGCCTCGGAATCGGTGGCGGTGGACGCGCTCGGCTTCCGCGTGTTGCGCGACGTGGCGCCGGGCGAAGCGGTGCTGATCGACGAGGACGGCAACTTTTACAGCCAGCAGTGCGCTCCGCGGGTACGTCTCAGTCCCTGTATCTTCGAGTACGTCTATCTCGCGCGGCCCGACTCCCTCATCGACGGCGCCTCGGTATACGAGGCGCGGCTGAACATGGGCGAGAAGCTGGCAGACAAGATTCGCCGGCAATACCGTCACCTCGATGTCGACGTCGTCATTCCGATCCCCGATTCGAGCCGGCCGTCGGCGCTGCAGCTCGCACTCGGACTCGGCGTGCCGTACCGTGAAGGTTTCGTCAAGAACCGCTACATCGGTCGCACGTTCATCATGCCCGGGCACGCGGTTCGGCGGAAATCGGTGCGCCAGAAGCTCAACGCCATCGGGATGGAGTTCCGCGGCAAGAACGTGCTCCTGGTCGACGACTCCATCGTCCGCGGAACCACCAGCCAGGAGATCGTCCAGATGGCGCGCGAATCGGGCGCCAGGAAGGTGTTTTTCGCATCGGCGGCGCCGCCGGTACGGTTTCCCAACGTGTACGGCATCGACATGCCGACGCGCGCAGAGCTGATTGCCGCGCACCGCACCGAGGACGAGGTGGCGCGCGAGATCGGCGCCGATGCGCTGATCTACCAGGATCTCGAGGCACTCGAGGACGCGGTGCGTCGCGTAAACCCCAAGCTGACCAGCTTCGAGACGTCGTGCTTCGATGGCAAGTACATTACAGGAGACGTGACCAGCGATTACCTGCTCGCCATCGAGTCCCGGCGCGATGCCGCGCGCGATTCGGGCGACGAAATCGACAGTGCCCAGCTCGACCTGAATCTCGTCACCTCGCAATAAGAGCCGCCGGCAGGGTCTTTACCCGTGCGGCGGTCCCGGCTAGAATTGCTACTGCGCCGATTTGAAACTACAGCTTGCGGGCGCATTAAAAATGCTGCTAAAGCGTGCCGACGACCCGGTCCGCGCAGCCGGGTTTTTTTACGCCCGCAAGCAAAGGATGTGATGCAATGAAGGATACATTCGAGCTTGCCACGCTGGGTGTGCGCGCCGGTCAGGCGCGCACCGAATTTCGCGAGCATTCCGAGGCCCTGTTCCTTACCTCCAGCTTCGTGTTCGACAACGCGCAGCAGGCTGCCGCGCGCTTCACGGGGGGCGAGGGGGGATTCGTCTACTCGCGGTTTACGAACCCGACCGTGAGCATGCTGCAGGACCGGCTCGCCGCTTTGGAAGGGGGCGAGGCCTGCGTGGCGACGTCCTCGGGGATGTCGGCGATTCTCGCGCTGTCGATGGCACTGTTGAAGGCGGGCGATCACGTGGTTTGCTCGAGGGCCGTGTTCGGCGCTACGGTGCAACTGTACGCCGGGATCCTGGCGCGCTTTGGCGTCGAGACGAGCTTTGTTTCTCCCACCGACGTAGGCGAGTGGGAACGCGCGGTACGGCCGAGCACGCGGCTGTTCTTTCTCGAGACGCCCTCGAACCCCTTGACGGAGATTTCCGACATTGCGGCGATCGCCGCCGTGGCGCATCGCGCCGGGGCGCTGCTGGCGGTCGACAACTGCTTTTGCACGCCGGCGCTGCAGCGTCCGCTGGCGCTCGGCGCGGACCTGGTGGTTCACTCGGCGACCAAGTACCTTGACGGGCAGGGAAGGGTCCTCGGTGGAGCCATCGTAGGCCCGCGCAAGCTGGTGATGGACGGCATCTTCGGCTTCCTGCGCACGGCCGGCCCATGCCTGTCGCCGTTCAATGCATGGGTGATTCTCAAAGGCCTGGAGACGCTGCAGCTGCGGATGCTCGCCCAGTCCGGAAGCGCGCTCGAGCTGGCGCGCTGGCTGGAGGTGCAACCGAACGTGGCGTGCGTCTACTACCCGGGATTGCCCTCGCATCCGCAGCACGCGCTGGCGCAGCGCCAGCAGCGAAGCGGCGGGGCCGTGGTGTCGTTCGAGATGAAGGGGGGCCGCAGCGCGGCCTGGAAGGTGATCGATTCGACCCGTTTGATATCGATCACCGCCAACCTCGGCGATACCAAGACCACCATTACGCATCCAGCCAGCACCACCCACGGGCGTATCTCGGCGGAGGCGCGCACGGCGGCTGGGATCACCGAGGGCTTGCTCAGGGTCGCGGTCGGCCTTGAGGCAGTGAGCGACCTGCGCGCCGACCTGGAGCGCGGACTGTCCTAGGGTTCGAGGTAGACCAGGCGCGCCGCGCCGTTCTCGACGCTCAGGTATCCCCCGCGCTCGTACCAGTCGGGCAGCACCCAGCGCTCGCATTGCCGGCCGGCAATTTCGAGAACGTGGTGCGCCGGCCGGTGCGTGTGACCGTGGATCAGGCGCGTCACCGCGTGGCGCGCGAAGGCATCGCGCACCGCCTCGGCATTGACGTCCATGATCTCTGCGCTCTTCGCTTTCTTGTGCGCTTCGCTCTGATTCCGCAGGGTGACGGCGCGCTCGCGCCGGCGCGCGAGCGGGGCGGCGAGGGCCTCGCGCCGCCAGGCATCCGATCTGGCCGTCGTGCGCCAGGCCATGTAGTCGCGATCATCGGTGCATAGCGTGTCACCATGCATCAGCAACGTATCGACGCCGCCTACGCTGCTGACCGTCGGATCGTCGAGCGAGCGGGCGCCGCAGGCCTCGAAGAACGCGGGCCCAAGAAGGAAATCACGATTGCCGTGCATCAGGTAGAGCGCGACACCGCGGCGGGTAAGTGCGCGAAGCGCCCCTGCGACTTGCTTGGCCAGCGGATCGCCGTCGGCGGCGCTCAGTTCGTCATCGCCGATCCAGTGCTCGAACAGGTCGCCGAGCACGTAAAGCGAACTCGCCCGGCCAGCTTCCGCGTCAACGAAGCGCAGAAATTCGGCGACCATCTCCGGCCGCTCACCCGATAGGTGTAAGTCCGAGATGAGCAGGACGCGTTGCACGCCCCCGAAGGACCTCAGTTGCCGCCGACGACGGTCATCGACTCGATGACGACCGTTTCACGCGGCACATCGCGGGGGAACGGGCCGCCGGCGCCGGTGGGCAGCTTCGCGATCTTGGTCACCGTGTCCATTCCGGAAACGACCTTGCCGAACACGGCATAGCCGTGGCCGTCGCTGCGCGCATCGCCCCAGTTGAGGAACGAATTTTCGCCGACGTTGATGAAGAACTGCGCGGTGGCAGAGTTGGGGTCAGAAGTTCGGGCCATGGCGATCGTGCCGACGTCGTTCTTGAGGCCTGCCTTGACCGCGGCCTGTGCCTCGTTTAGGACGGGCGCGTCGGTGGGCTTCTGATGGAAATCCTTGTCGAAACCGCCCCCCTGGATCATGAAACCGTCGATTACGCGATGAAAGACGGTGCCGTTGTAGTGGCCTTGACGCACGTAATGCAGAAAATTCTCCACCGTCTTGGGCGCTTTGGCCGGATAGACCTCGAGGCGAATCGTGCCGATGTTTGTCTTTACGTCGATCTGCACGCTGGCACCGGTCGCCGCAAGCGACGCGGAGGTTGCGGAAAGCATCGCGAGCGGCATCCACAGCTTGTAAAGTCTCATCGTATATTCCGTTGACGAACGCGGTCGCGCGCCGAAGGCGCGCTGAAAAGCGCCGCGCAGGCGAGCCCCATGGCAGCGCGGCGGGTGTTCGCCGGACGAAAGGTCGAAACGTTCATTGTGTTATACTTTTCAAGGCCCTACGAAAACACCAGATTCTAGCCCAAGCCCCCAGCGTCCACAACTTCGCCGACATTTTTTGCGCTGCACGGTAGGGCTGCCGAGAATTGGAACCAACGGCCGCCGCCAGGTTCCCATGGCAAGGCTGGGCCGGAGCGGGGCGTTCGCCCTAGATGCTCAAGATCTACAACTCGCTCGGAAGGCAGAAACAGGACTTCGTGCCGATGCGCCCGGGCGAGGTGCGCATGTATGTCTGCGGCATGACGGTCTACGATCTGTGCCATCTCGGCCACGGTCGCGTGATGGTCGTCTTCGACGTGGTGCGCAGGTGGCTACGCGCGAGCGGCTATCGCGTCACCTACGTGCGCAACATCACCGACATCGACGACAAGATTATCCGGCGCGCGGCCGAAAGCGGCGAATCGATCGGCGAGTTGACCGCGCGCTTCATCCATTACATGCAGGAGGACGCCGCCGCGCTCGGCGTCGAGAAACCGGATCACGAGCCGCGCGCGACGCAGTTTGTGCCGCAAATGGTGGACATGATCGGCGAGCTCGAGCGCCGCGGGCTCGCCTATTCTTCCGCCGATGGCGACGTCAATTTCGCGGTGCGGAAGTTTCCGCGCTACGGGATGCTTTCCGGGAAATCGCTGGATGAGCTGCGCGTGGGTGAGCGCGTGGAGGTCGGTGCGTCCAAGCAGGATCCGCTTGATTTCGTCTTGTGGAAGCGATCCAAGCCGCAGGAGCCAAGCTGGGCTTCGCCCTGGGGCGACGGGCGCCCGGGATGGCACATCGAGTGCTCGGCAATGGGCCGTGCGCTGCTGGGCCGGCATTTCGACATTCACGGAGGCGGCGAGGATCTGCAGTTCCCGCACCACGAGAACGAGATCGCGCAGTCCGAGGGCGCGAGCGGCGTCAAGTTCGTCAACTACTGGATGCACAACGGGTTCGTGCGCGTCGACGAGGAGAAGATGTCGAAATCGCTCGGCAACTTCTTCACCATCCGCGAAATCCTGCGGCAATTCGATCCCGAGGTCGTGCGCTTTTTCATCCTGCGCGTGCACTATCGCAGCCCGTTGAACTACTCCGACGCGCACTTGCAGGACGCGAAGGCCGCGCTAACGCGGTTGTATACGGCCCTCAAGGGCGTTCCGCCCTCCGGGGCACTTCCGGACTGGGACGAGCCGCATGCGACGCGCTTCAGGCGAGCGATGGACGACGATTTCGGGACACCGGAGGCGATCGCGGTGCTGTTCGATTTGGCGAACGAGGTCAATCGGGGACGCTCGGAGCTAGCGCCGCTATTGCGCGCGCTGGGCGGCACGCTGGGCGTGCTGCAGCGCGATGCCCAAGCGTTCCTGAAGGCGGGGCCGGGCGGCGCGATGGACGACGCTGAGATCGAGCTACGCATCGCGCGCCGCGCGGCGATGAAGCAGCGCAAGGACTACGCAGCGGCGGACGCTGAACGCAGGGCGCTCGAAGCGGCCGGCATCGTCCTCGAAGACGGGCCTTCGGGCACCACCTGGCGCCGCAAGTGAGGCGGCTCGCCGCGCCCGGGCCTAGTACTTGAAGGTCCCGTCCTTGCCGATGATGGTCAGCTCGACGAACGAGCTGCCGTTGTGGTCCTTCGGCGAGAAGCCGACGATGAAACCGCCGGTATCGTAGCCCGACATCGAATCGAGAGCCTGCATGAACGACTCGCGCGTGATCCTCGGGCCGGCGCGGCGGATCGCTTCCACGAGCACCTTGGCGCCGATGTACGCCTCGAGCGAAGTGAACGAATAATCCTTCCTGTTGAGAAGCTTTTCTGCCGCCTCGCGGTACTCGGCGACCACGGGCACGGACGCCTTGGTAACTGGTGGCACCACTTGCGAGATCGCCACGCCGGGACCATCGCTGCCGAGCTCTTTGGCGAGCGGGCTAGCGCCGGGAAACGAGTTGCTTACCATCTGCGCCGTAGAGCCGGCGCGGCGCGCTGCCTTGATGAAGTCGGCGCTCGTCTTGTACAGGGTCGTGAGGATCACGACGTCCGGGTTGCCTTGCAGCACGGCCTTTACGCCGCTGGCGATATCGGGATTGCGGCGATCCTTGAACGCCGCGACCGATACCGGCGTCAGTCCCCGCTCCTTCAGCGCGCGCTCCACGATGCCGTAGTTCGCCTTCCCGACGGCGTCGTCGTAGTGCACGATCGCGAAGCGCTTGATGCCGAACAGCGAGTAATGATCGACGATTTTCTCCAGCTCGTCGGCGTAGCTGGCCCGGATGTTGTACACGTACTTGTTGAACACGCGCATCGGGGCGGCGCCGGTGAACGGCCCGATGAACGGTACCTTCAACTCCTCGACCAGCGGCAATGCCGGACGCGACAAGGTCGCGCTCGCATAACCGTAAAGGGCGAACACGCGCAGCTCCTCGAGCAGCTTGCGGGTGTTCTCGGCGGAGCGCTTGGTGTCGTTGGCGTCGTCGAGCGTCGCCAGCTCCATCCGGCGCCCGTGCACACCGCCCTGGTCATTCACCTTCTTGAAGTAGGCCAGCACGCCGTCCCGTATGTCCTCGCCCAACTCGCGGTTGCTGCCGGAAAGCGGCGCGGACTGGCCGATCACGATTGTCTTCGTTGTAACCCCGGGCACGGACGGCGCGGCCGACGCGCAAAGCGCAATCCCTAGCGCGAGCACCGCGCACGCCGACCGAAACAGTGGATTTGGCATGTATCCCCCTCGAACTTCCCGATGCCCGGTGCAACCTCTCCCAAGGGCCCGATTCTACTTATATCCTGGGAACCGGCACGCGGTACTACTTGGCGCCCGGGCGCGACGGCTAGAGGCCCCCGAGCGACGAGAATTGGTCAGAGCGACAATTGCTGCGGCGCGCGTCCCAACTGGTCAGCTTGCGCGCGGGCTCGTGCGACGGTACCCGCGTCAAGCTATTGCTTCTTGAATGCAGCAGCTCCGACGACAGTACTCTCGTAATCGGAGATGCTATAGCCGAGGCCAACCCGCTGCGCCGACGCGCCAGCGAAGAAACCTTGCACGTTCGCGCTGCAATAGCCCGACGACGTGCAGGCGTCGCCTCCGGTTCCGTTTATCGTGAGGGGACCGAGCTGCGTCCCCCGCGAATTTGACGCATAGCCGTTGAACAGACTGCTCCCCCCGCTCGTGCTGGTACTCCCGCCGATCGCATACCCTTTTCCGTCAGGCATGGAAACGTTGAGGTTCATGCCGACATTCGCACCGGTCGCCACGAACGTGACGTCAAGCCTGCCCGAGAAGGTTCCGGGCGGTGCGCTGCCGTCGACGTATGTCGGGCTGGTGGCGCCAAGGAGCGCGTAGCTCGCGGTGCCGCTCGTAGGCAAGGTGGGCGTCGGAAGGCCGACGACGTAACTTAGGCCTTGGTTGGGGCCGTACGTCACGCTACATGGCGGTGCTGCGCACCCAGACGCCACGTTGACGCCGCCTGTCCATCTCCCCCACGCAAGAATTCCATCGGTTGCGAACTCGGCGTGCGAGCCATCCGGCTGAATGTTGAAAACCGATTCGACGGAACTGGTCTGGTCGACGACGTTCACGTGCCTCAATTGCCCGGCTGCGTCGAAGACCGCAGTCGCGCCTGAGCCCGATGAAACGTAGCCACTGATGCCGTCGCCGTACGCGACAGCTGCGGCGTAGCCGCTCCCGCTCTGAAGCGGGAGAACCTGAGGCGTCGTAACCGTAGGCGTATTGAGGCTGGACGGCGTGCCGTCGGGGTTGACTTGGTCGCCTCGGCGGAAGTCGTTGCTCAGCCCACCCGGTGGTGGAGGCGGGGCGTTGGGTCCCTGGTCGGTTTCGTGCGGCGGAACGTTGGGATCGGCGGGCGCGATTCCGGAGGTGCCGGCGGGCACCACGATCGACCCGGCGGGACTGGTCAGCGTCCAGATGCCGCTGTTACCGTTGATCAGGGTCGAGCCGTCGTTCAGCACCTGGATCAGCCCGCCCGTGCCGCGGATGCCAACGGTGGCCGTCGGCGTCGTGATCCGGTAGGTCTTGCGGTTGATCCGTCCGATCAGTCCGGTGACGGCGCGCAACCCGCCTTTGAGAAGCGAGAAAAAGCCGCGCTCGCTGCCGTCGGTATTGCCCTCGAAGCGGTAGTCCTTGATGCCGAACTCGGTGTCCGGTTGCAGCGAGACGTAGGCACCGTCGGAGAAGCGGATCTGGGCGCGTCCGCTTCTGGTGACGATGGTGTCGCCATTGGACAGCTCCTCGCCCCGGGCCAGCGCACGGCGCTGCCCGTTAGCGGAAACTGCCGTGACGTCGCCGATGACGAAGTCGACCCGGCCGACGTTAGCCGCCGCCTGGTTGGCAATCGTAACCGCTACCAAGACGAGGAGCAGGCGAGAAGGCGCAGATCGACGGAATAGAGACTCAGGCATATTTGCTCCCCGCACGCCAAGGCATTTGGCTACAGTCTGGTCCCCCGTATCTTGCCACCATAGGGAAGTTGTCACACCCGCTGATGAGTGTGCCTTAAGGGATTGCTGCCAGTGCTTTACAAAGTCTTGCGACTTTCGCGACCAAAACGCGCGAAAGCGCGCTCCTTTCGTGGGGACCCCGGCAGGGCTGTTAGTAATTGAACCGCACCGAGACCAGCGCCACGGTCCGCCGGAACTTGTAGAGCTGGATGTTCGAATCGTTGTCGGTGAGGTTCACCTGGCCGAGGAGGGTCACTCCCGGGCGCAGGAGGTAGCCGACGCCGACGCCGGCATCCGTCTGATCGTCCCTGCGCGTCGCGAGGAAGGTCGGGTCGGCGCCGTCATAGCGGCGCTGCTCGAATGCGAGTGAGCCGAAAGCGCTCCATCCGCTGCCGAGTGTCGCCTGGCCGCCGAGCCGCACACCGACCGGCGTGTGTCCGAGCCACGGCACGCCCGACGCGCGCTCCTTTTCCTGGCCGCCGTACAGGCTGCCGTAGAGCACGGGCGTGTAGCTGCCGGCAAAGGCCTGCGCATAGGCCACGCCGACGATGTCGCGATCGGCATCGCGAATATCCTGCGACGGGTAATGCAGGCGCGCATGCTGGATGTAGCCCGTAAGCTGGCGGCGCTCGTCGTAGCTGTGCTGCCACTGCGCGACCCCGCCCCAGCTGTCGCGGTAGCGGTCGTTCTGCAGCTGAAAGCTCTGGGCGAGCGCGCCCACCGTAATCGCGTTCGCCTCTTTGGCCCAGCGCGCGCCGAGGCTGCCGTCCACCGTCAGTCGGTTGAAATCCGTCGCGTCGCGATAAAAGCTTCCGTATGCCGAGGCGCTGCCGACCGCCGACCAGGCATCGTTCAGCTTGCGCGTGAAATTGACGCCGCCGGCGAGGCCGGTGAAGAGGTCGCTGTCTTGCGTTGCACCGGGCTGGAGGGTCGCGATCACGCCGCCGAGAGAGGGCAGTGCGATCTGCGAGCTCGCCGTGGCGCTGTTGACGTTGCTGTCCGATCCGAAGCCCACCTCGAAATAGGCCTGCACACGCGTGATCTCGGACGCCGCGATAGCGGATAGATAGCGGTCGACGGTTTCGCGCGCCCTGGGCGGGATTCTCTGCCGCGTGACGTTTTCGAACTCCTTGCGCGCCGTTTCCCGCTCGCCGCCGAGGTAATACGCGCGCGCGATTTCTGCGCGCGCCAGCGCGTTGTCCGGCTGGACTGCGAGCACGCGCTCGAGCGCGAAAATGGCTCGCTCGACCTGCCCCGAGTCGAGCGCCGCAATGCCGAGCAGATAGTCGTATTGCGGATCGCCCGCGCGCTGCGACTCGAGAGGCAGCAGCAACTCGTAGGCTTGCTTAGGTTGCTGCTGTTCCAGCAGGCGCCTGGCGCGCTCGATGGTCGCGTCGGCGAGGACGCTGACGCTCAGGACGGCGAAGAAGATGCCGATGAGGAAAGAAGCGCAACTCGAGCCAGTACGCGGCATCACGTTGTGGTCGCTTTTTTGGCCTGCCGCGGAGTCTAGCACGGGCAGAAAAAGCTCGACCCGCCGGGCACTTAGCCCTCGAAGAACTCCTTCACCTTGTCGAACCAGGTCTTGCTGCGCGGATTGTGCTTTGCGGCATCCTCCTGGCTGATCACCTCGAACTCGCGCAGCAGCTCCTTCTGGCGGCGGGTGAAAACTACCGGCGTTTCGACCGCCGTGTGGCAGAACAGGTCACCAGGCGTGCGGCTACGCGCGGCCCTGCCCAGGGTGAGGTTTCATACACCGTTAAAATGCGCGCCTCATGTTACCGCTGGTGATTCGGAGGGACGGCTGAAGGACAAAACAAAGAGGCCCGCATTTCGCGGGCCCCTCGAATTTTCCCTCGAAGCAGATCAGGCAGTCTTGGCGATGCGGCGCCGGCTGAACCCAAGCAGCCCCAAGCCAATCCCAAACAGCGCGAGAACGCCAGGCTCCGGAACGGTGACCGGAGGCACGACCTGCCCCCCCCGAACCTGGAAGTTGTACTGACCGAGAATTTCGCTGTTGAGTGAGTGGCTGATCAGCGCGTTCGGGCCGCCATCCACCAGCGCGCCGTTTACCAGCGAGCCGGCCAGCGTGGCATTCGAAGTGGCGCTGGTCCAGTAACCCACCAGCGCGGAAGTACCGCCCAGTCCACCCGGAGGGCGCCGCTTGCCGGGCCCGCTTCCCACACGATGGTGTCGTAGTTGAACTGGATGTCGAAGTTGCCGGCGCCGGTGTCAGAACGGTCCGTCAGGATCATCTGAAAGCTCGTTGAAGATGGGCTGCTCAGAGTACACACCGACGTGAATGTAGTTGACGCCGAAAACGTTGAACCCGCCCAGCGTATTGCTGCCGTAGCTCACGAGACTGGACCCCGCGGCACGGGTGTCCACGTCGGCGAAAAACGGAGCGATGATCGGACCGTAGGCGCCGCTGCTGATGGCCGAGGGCGTGTAGGTGCCCAGCGGATTGTCGAAGGTGATGTTGCCGTTGTTGTTGACGTAAGTCTGGGTGTAATTCGTCGCATTGATGAACGCGGTAAAGCCCAGATTGACCTGACCGGTGGACCCATCGTCGTTCGCCGCCAGCGTACTGGTGAACAAACCCGCGTCGTGAATCGCGGCGGCCTGAACGGCGGGGCCGACAGCGATCAAGAGCGCGGCAAGGATTGCCTTCTGCAGTCGAAGCGTTTTCATTTGATTCTTCTCCCCCATGAGTGATACGAGCGTCAAGATGGGACATGCGAAATTCATGCCCGTTCCAATATATGCGTTATAACAGTGGCTTACATAGTAAAAGTGCAGCAGGTGTAAACCCTTCCGACACTTAACACGGGGGCCGGGGGAAGTGTTTCTTGGCGATGAGTTCGAGAATCGCGAAAGGGGGCGCTGCGGCTCGGTTCGTCGAATCTCGTCAAGAGCCCGGCAGCGCCGCAGCACCTGGCCAAGTGACGTAGCAGAACACATCGTGCAACATATCTGCTATGGATCAGTTAGATACAAGCCGATCCTACGGAGGGCCAGATCGCTCGTCCGCTCTTATGTAGGCTATTCATACACATGCTTGCGTATCCGAAGATTGCCAAATTGCGAACCAGAAAGCCCTCCTCTTGCACCGCGCTTGAGGATGGCTATGTTTCCAGAGGCTTTGTCTTTGGTCAGAATTGCCTGTGTGATTGTAAAGAGGCCCGACACGCCCACACGGTCCTCTAGGAGGGGGCGCTTGGTCAGCGGAAGGAGATCGCGAAGAGGCGAATCGCTCAGCTCGGGGCCTTGTGGGGCCTGGGCCTGCGCTAGCCTTACCACCGACATGCCGATCGTGGCGGCTAGGACGACGTCGGCGAGCCCGAGGGACCGAAAAGCTCGGCAATAAGCGCATCGGACGCGCAGAGGCGTATCAGCGCGGTCTACTCTTCTTGTAGCCGTCAGCCACCGTTCGCGGCCGTCGGGGCGTTGCGATCCCCGAGAAGGCGGACAACGGTCAGCCCTCGAAGAACTCCTTCACCTTGTCGAACCAGGTCTTGCTGCGCGGATTGTGCTTTGCGGCATCCTCCTGGCTGATCACCTCGAACTCGCGCAGCAGCTCCTTCTGGCGGTGAGTCAGATTGACCGGGGTTTCGACCACCACGTGGCAGAACAGGTCGCCCGGCGTGTGGCTGCGCACGCCCTTGATGCCCTTGCCACGCAGGCGGAAGGTTTTCCCGCTCTGGGTCTCGGCCGGCACCTTGATGCGCGCCGAGCCGTCGAGCGTCGGGATCTCGATATCGCCGCCGAGCGCCGCGGCGGCGAACGAGACGGGCATTTCGCAATGCAGGTCGTCGTGGTCGCGCTGGAATACCGAATGCGGCTTGATGTGCACCTGGACGTACAGGTCGCCCGGCGGCCCGCCGTTGACGCCAGGCTCGCCTTCGCCGGAGAGCCGCACCCGGTCGCCCTCGTCGACGCCGGCCGGAATCTTCACCGACAGCGTCTTCTGATGCCTGACGCGTCCGGTGCCGCTGCAGGTGGCGCAGGGATGGGGGACGACCTTGCCGCTGCCGTGGCAGCGCGGGCAGGTCTGCGCGATCGAGAACGGCCCCTGCGATATGCGCACCTGGCCGGCGCCGTGGCAGGTGGGGCAGGTCTGGGCCTGGGTCCCCTTGCGCGCGCCGCTGCCGCCGCAGGTCTCGCACTCGGCCATGTGTCGGGATGCGGATCTTGGTTTCGAAGCCGTGCGCCGCCTGCTCGAGCGCGATCTCGAGGTTGTAGCGCAGGTCCGCACCGCGGTACACGCTCGAGCGGCCGCCGCGCTGGCCGCCGAATATCTCGCCGAAGATGTCGCCGAAGACGTCGCCGAAGCCGCCGAAACCCTGCGCTCCGCCGGCCGCCCCGGAATGCTGCTCGACCCCGGCATGGCCGAACTGATCGTAGGCGGCGCGCTTGTGCGCATCGGTGAGGACTTCGTAGGCCTCCTTCGCCTCCTTGAAGTGATCCTCCGCCTTCGGGTTTTCCGGATTGCGGTCCGGATGCCACTTCATGGCGAGCTTGCGGTACGCCTTCTTTATCTCGTCTTCGCTTGCGTCCCGGTTGACGCCGAGCACTTCGTAATAGTCGCGTTTCGCCATGACCTCGTCCGAGCGCCGAGCGGGCGGCCGGCTTGCGCCGCCGCCCGCTGCGTATTAACCGCCGCCGGCCTTAGCCGGCCTTCTTGTCCTTGACTTCGGTGAACTCGGCGTCGACGACGTCGTTGTCGTCCTTCTTGCCGGCTTGTTCCTGCGCCGTCCCCGCGCCGCCCCCCGCAGCCTGCTGCTGCGCGGCCTGCGCATCGGCGTACATTTTCTCGCCGAGCTTCTGCGCGGCCTGCGCCAGCGCCTGCGACTGGGCTTCGATCTTCGCCTTGTCGTCGGACTTCAGAACGCCCTCGGCTTCCTTCAGCGCGGACTCGATCTTGTCCTTCTCGCCGGCATCGAGCTTGTCGCCATAGTCCTTGAGCGACTTGCGCACCGAGTGCACCAGCGCCTCGCACTGATTGCGCGCATTGACGAGCTCGTGCGTCTTCTTGTCCTCCTCGGCGTGCAGCTCGGCGTCCTTGACCATGCGCTGGATCTCCTCTTCGGAGAGGCCCGAGCTCGCCTGGATCTTGATCTTCGCTTCCTTGCCGGTGGCCTTGTCCTTCGCGGATACGTGCAGGATGCCGTTGGCGTCGATGTCGAACGTGACCTCGATCTGCGGCATGCCGCGCGGCGCCGGCGCGATATCGGTCAGGTTGAACTGGCCGAGGCTCTTGTTGCCGCCCGCGATCTCGCGCTCGCCCTGCAGGACGTGGATCGTCACCGCGGTCTGGTTGTCGTCCGCGGTCGAGAACACCTGGTTGGCCTTGGTCGGAATCGTGGTGTTCTTGGTGATGAGCTTGGTCATCACGCCGCCCAGCGTCTCGATGCCGAGCGACAGCGGCGTGACGTCGAGCAGCAGCACGTCCTTCACGTCGCCCTTGAGCACGCCGGCCTGGATCGCGGCGCCGACCGCGACCGCCTCGTCGGGGTTGACGTCCTTCCTCGGCTCCTTGCCGAAGAATTCGCGCACCTTGTCCTGCACCTTGGGCATGCGCGTCATGCCGCCCACCAGGATCACGTCCTGGATGTCGGATACCTTGATGCCCGCGTCCTTCACCGCGATGCGGCAGGGCTCGATGGTCCGCTCCACCAGCTCGTCGACCAGCGACTCGAACTTGGCGCGCGTGATCTTCATCGTCAGATGCTTGGGTCCCGACGCGTCGGCGGTGATGTAGGGCAGGTTGAGCTCGGTCTGCTGCGACGAGGAGAGCTCGATCTTCGCCTTCTCGGCGGCTTCCTTCAGCCGCTGCAGCGCGAGCACGTCCTTCGACAGGTCGACGCCCTGGTCCTTCTTGAATTCGGTGACGACGTAATCGATCAGCCGCTGATCGAAGTCCTCGCCGCCGAGGAACGTATCGCCGTTGGTCGAGAGCACCTCGAACTGCATCTCGCCCTCGACGTCGGCGATCTCGATGATCGAGATGTCGAAGGTTCCGCCGCCCAGGTCGTATACGGCGATCTTGGTGTCCTTCTTGCCTTGCTTGTCGAGGCCGAAGGCAAGCGCCGCGGCCGTGGGCTCGTTGATGATGCGCTTGACGTCGAGGCCCGCGATGCGGCCCGCGTCCTTGGTCGCTTGGCGCTGCGAGTCGTTGAAGTACGCGGGTACGGTGATCACGGCCTCGGTCACTTCCTCGCCGAGATAGTCCTCGGCGGTCTTCTTCATCTTGCGCAGAACTTCCGCCGATACCTGCTGCGGCGCGATCTTCTTGCCGCGCACCTCGACCCAGGCGTCGCCGTTGTCCGCCTTGACGATCTTGAAGGGCATCAGGCCGATGTCCTTCTGCACTTCCTTCTCCTCGAAGCGGCGCCCGATGAGGCGCTTCACCGCGAAGAGCGTGTTCTTCGCGTTGGTCACCGCCTGGCGCTTGGCCGGCGCACCGGTCAGGATCTCGCCTTCTTCCGTATAGGCGACGATCGACGGCGTCGTCCGCGCGCCTTCCGAGTTCTCGATCACCTTGGGCTTGCCGCCCTCCATGATCGCCACGCACGAGTTGGTCGTGCCAAGGTCGATGCCGATGATCTTTGCCATGTCTGTGTCCCCGTCCGACTATTTGCTGGATATGTCCTAAACCCGTGTCCAATATGGGGTTTGCGCCCGGTCTTTCAAGCGTCGTTTGCAGGCCGCGTCTTGGCGACGGTCACCAGCGCCGGCCGGATCACGCGCTCGTGCAGGCGCCAGCCCTTCTGCAGCACGGCGACGACGGTATTGGGCTCGGCGTCCGACTCGACGGCTGCCATCGCCTGGTGGTGGTTCGGATCGAAACGCTCGCCGGGTGCCGGCGCGATCTCGGCGACGCTGGCCTTTTCGAGGGCCGCGCGCAGCTGCTTCAGGGTGAGCTCGATGCCGCTGCGCAAGGTGTCGGGCGTCGCCTGCGAGGTGCCGAGGGCGGCTTCAAGGCTGTCGACGACCGGGAGCAGGGTCTCGACGAAACGCTCGAGCGCGAATTTCTGCGCGCTGGCGATTTCGGCTAGCGCGCGCTTGCGCGCATTCTCGGCATCCGCAAGCGCGCGCAGCGTCGCTTCGCGCTGCTCATCGATCTTGGCGCGCGCCTCCGCCAGCAGCGCCTCCAGCGACTCGCCTTCGGCCGCGGTCTCGGCAGGGCTCTCCTGGGCGCCGAGCGGGTCGGCCGGCTGGCTCTGTCGGGTGGGTTCTGACATCGTTCTCCGGCTCCACTAACAATGTCCCCAAGCTGGGGATGGTTTCTGATGTTTCAAGGGCGCCTGCAGTTCACGTGCCAAAATAGCGCTCGCGGATGCCCGGACTTAGCGAAACCATTGATTTGAGGCAGGAAGCCGATAGCCGGCTGGCGCTCGCCGCTATCGCGGCGATACGCGACCTGCGCCCCGGGCGTGCGCTCCAGCTGCTTACGCGGGAGGATCCGACGCTGCTGCTGCAAAGCCTCAACCTGCAATTTCGCGATGCCCTTGCCTGGGACATCGGCGCCCGCGGCGAGCACTGGCAAGCCGTCGTGCGCCTCGCGCTCGATGCCCCGCCGCGCGACGTGCTCGACGCCCTGCGTCGCGATCATCATCGCCTCGACGAGCTGCTGGCGAAGGCGCTGCGGCGACTGAACGTTGGTGATGTGCGCGGCGCTCGCCCGCTGCTGGAGGCTTTCGGTGCCGGGCTGCGGCGCCACGCGCGCGCCGAGAACGAGGTCCTCGCGCCGGCGCTGGGGCCCGAACCTGCCGTGCAGTCGCTCGAGATCATGCTGCGCGAGCACGAGGAGCTGCTGACGCAGCTCGACGCAGTCGAGCGCTGCTTCGCCGATGCCCCCGCGGGCGCCACGCCCGAGGCCTGGGAGCTCGAGCCGTTCGTCGCCATACTATCGGGCACGCTCGCGAAGCACGAGCACCGCGAAGAGAGCCATTTGTTCCCGCTATGGGCGGCCCGGCTGGCCCAGCGTGCCCAGCGGGAGCGCGCGTCGCTCCACGAGGCGGTGCGCGCGCTGCTCGCCGGCTAGCGCGCGGCGCCGAATTGCATGGCGCGCTGCTTGCGGCGCGCCAGGGCCTGCGTCGAAGTCGCTCTCGGCGACCAGCCGGTTTCCGTGCAGATCGTCGCCAGCGCCGCGATCCACTCGGGCGACTCGTTTAGACAGGGCACCAGGCGAAATTCACCGCCGCCACTCGCCAGGTAGGCCGCGCGCCCGCCGATGCCGATCTCCTCGAGCGTCTCCAGGCAATCCGACACGAAACCCGGGCAAACCACGTCGACGCGCCGCACGCCCTCGCGCGCCAAGGCGACCAGTGTCGGCTCCGTATAGGGCTGCAGCCATTCGGCGCGGCCGAAGCGGGACTGGAAGGTCACCACGTATTGGTTTGCGCCGAGGCCGAGGGCCTCGGCGAGCAGCCGCGCCGTGGCGTGGCATTCGCAGTGGTAGGGGTCGCCACGCTCCAACGCGAAACGCGGCAAGCCGTGAAAGCTCATCACCAGGCGGTCGCCGCGGCCGTGCTGGTCCCAGTGCTTGCGGACCACCGCTGCGAGCGCCGCCAGGTAGGCCGGGTGATCGTGGAAATGCTTGACGAACCGCACGTCCGGCGTGTTGCGCGCCCCGGCGAGCCAGGCGTACACAGCGTCCATGGTGCTCGCGGTGGTGCTCGCAGCATATTGCGGGTAGAGCGGCACCACCAGAATGCGGTCGCAGCCTGCCGCCCGCAGCCGGTCGAGTGCGCTGCCGATGCCCGGCTCGCCATAGCGCATGGCGTGCTCGACCAGCGGCGCGCCGCCCGCCAGCGCGGGCGGCAGCAGCGCCGCCTGGCGCGCAGTGTGCACGGCGAGCGGCGAGCCTTCTGCAGTCCATATCTCCGCGTACTTGCGCGCCGAGCGCGCGGGCCGCACGAGCAGGATGACGCCGTACAGGATCGGCAGCCACAGCGCGCGCGGGATTTCCACCACGCGCGGGTCCGACAGGAATTCGGCCAGGTAGCGCCGCACCGCGGATGCGGTAGGCGCCGCCGGCGTGCCCAGATTCACGAGCAGGATGCCGTCGCGCGCCGCGCTGCCATGATCGAACGCCGGCTCGGGGCGAAACCGGTCCGCCACCCTGATTAGCCCTGCGAAAGCGCGCTGGAGAGAAGCTTCGCGGTGACGTCGACGATCGGCACCACGCGATCGTAGGCCATGCGCGTCGGTCCGATGACGCCCACCGTGCCGACCACCTCGCCGCCGACGCTGTAGGGCGCCGCGACCACGCTGACGTCGTCAGGCGTGGTGACGCCCGACTCCCCGCCGATGAAGATCTGCACGCCCTGTCCGCGCAGCGAGACGTCGAGGATCTGCAGCAGCGAAGTCTTGCGCTCGAACAGCTCGAACAGCTGGCGCAGGCGCTTCATGTCCTGCGACAGCTCGCTCACATCGAGCAGATTTCGCTCGCCCGAGATCACGTAGGGGTCGTTCTCCTCGTTGAGCGCCTTGCTGCCCGCCTCCAGCGCGGTGGTCATGAGGTGGATCATGTCCTGCCGGATCTCGCGCAGTTCCTGGCGCAGCCGCTGGCGCACGTCCTCGAAGCTCTGGCCCGCATAGTTCTGGTTGATGTAATTGCCCGCCTCGATCAGCTCGGACTGCGAATAGTCGCGATCGGTCAGCAGGATGCGGTTCTGCACGTCGCCCTCGGGTGCGACCACGATCAGCAGCACGCGCTTCTCGGACAGCCGCAAGAACTCGATCTGGCGGAATGCAACCGCCCGGCGCCGCGGCGTCATGACCACGCCGGCGAAGTGCGTGAGCTGCGAGAGCAGGCTGGAGGCCGCCTGGACCAGGCGCTGCGGGTTGTCCGGGTGCAGCTGGTCCTCGAGCCGATGGAGCTCGCCCGATTGCAGTGGCTTGGTCACCAGCAGCGTGTCGACGAAGAAGCGGTAGCCAAGCGGCGTCGGAATGCGACCGGCGGAGGTGTGCGGGCTGGCAATGAAGCCGAGCTCTTCCAGGTCGGACATCACGTTGCGGATTGTCGCGGGCGAGAGGTCCAGCCCGGAGTGCTTCGACAGGGTGCGGGAGCCGATCGGCTGCCCCTCGGCAATATAGCGCTCGACCAGCGTTTTCAGCAGGATCTGGGCGCGTTTGTCGAGCATCTGCTCATTCTACACAAGCCGGGTTGCACGAGCCTTCCGCCGCGAGCGCGGGCTGTGGTTAAATCGTCGCCATCATGCCTCATGCTTTCCGCCGCGTCGCCCTGATCGGCAAGCAGCGCAGCCCGGAGACCGCGGCGTCACTGCACGAGCTGCGCGCGCTGGTCGCGGGCCACGGCTGCGAGGTGCTGCTGGAGCGCGAGACGGCCTCGGGCCTGGGCGCGGGCGAACGCGGCGCGGACTACGAGGCGATCGGTGCCGGCGCCGACCTGGCGGTCGTGGTCGGCGGCGACGGCACCATGCTTTCCGCGGCACGCAACCTGGTGCGCTACGGCGTGCCGCTCGCCGGCATCAACCTCGGGCGCGTCGGCTTCATGACCGACATCGCGCGCAGCGACATGCGCGCCTCGATTGGCGCGATCCTGGAAGGCCATTACACGCTTGAAGAGCGCTCGCTGCTCGACGCCGAGATCCGGCGCGACGGCCGGAGCATGCTGCGCACCCTGGCGCTTAACGAGGCCGTGGTGGGCAAGGGCTCGCAGGGAAGGCTGATCGAATTCGAGGTCTACATCGACGGCGAGTACGTCTATACGCTGCGCGCCGACGGAGTCATCGTCGCCACCGCGACTGGCTCGACGGCGTATGCGCTATCGGCGCAGGGGCCGATCCTGCACCCGGCCGTGCCCGCGCTCGCCCTGGTGCCGCTCAACCCTCACACCCTTTCGGCGCGCCCGGTGAGCGTGATCGACCGCAGCGTGATCGAGATCGTGCTGGTGCGCGCGCTGGACGCGCGCGCGCACTTCGACGGCTACGCGCTCGCCGACATGGCCCAGGGCGATCGCCTGGTGCTGCGCCGTTCGAGCGACATGGTGCGCTTCGTCCATCCGCAGGGTTATAGCTACTTCGTCATGCTGCGCGAGAAGCTGCGCTGGAGCGAAAGCGTCGGCAGGGATCGCGATGCCGATCCCCGCGATCCAGATTCCGACTGAGAGCGCTTATGCTGCGCGCCCTGAGCGTCCGCGACTTCGTGATCGTCGAGCGCGCCGAACTCGAGCTCGGCCCGGGATTTTCCGTGCTCACCGGCGAAACCGGCGCGGGCAAGTCGATCCTCGTGGACGCGATCGAGCTGCTGGTCGGCGGACGAGCGGAATCGGCGATGGTGCGCGAAGGCGCCGAGCGCGCCGAGCTGTCCGCTGAGTTCGATGTCGATGCGGGCGGCCCTCTCGCGTCTTGGCTCGATGAGCACGACCTCGCGGGCGACGCCGGCACGCTGCTCTTGCGGCGCACGGTGGATCGCGGCGGGCGCTCGCGCTGCTTCGTCAACGGGCACGCGGCAACGCTGGCGCAGCTCGCCGAGGCGGGCGCCTACCTGGTGGATATCCACGGCCAGCACCTGCACCAGTCGCTGCTGCGCGCCACGGCGCAGCGCGAGCTGCTCGATGCGCACGCCGGCGTGCAGGACCTGGCGCGCGAGACCGGGGAGGCGTATCGCGCCTGGAGGCGGCTCGAAGCGCTCGCCGCGGAGGCACAGGAGCAGTTCGCGCAGCGCGCGGCCGAGCGCCTCGAGCTCGAAGAAAAGGTCGCCGAACTGAAGAAGCTCGCGCCGCGCCCGGCCGAATGGGAGGCCCTCGCGGCGGAGCACGTTCGTCTGGCGCACGGCTCGAGCCTGGTCGCAGGCGCCCAGTCGTCGCTGGAGTCGCTGTCCGAAGCGGAAGGGGCCAGCCTGCCTCAGCTCGCCGCGGTCGCGAGCCGCCTGCGCGCGCTGTCGGCGCACGATGCGCAGCTCGCCCCGATCGTCGAGCTGCTCGAATCGGCCGAAGCGCAGGCAGGCGAGGCGGTGCGCGAGCTGCGCCACTACGCGTCGCGCATCGAGCTCGACCCCGAGGCGCTGCGCGAACTCGAGGCGCGCATCGAAGCGCTGCACGCTGCCGGCCGCAAGTTCCGCGTGCGACCGCCGGAGCTCGCGCAGCTCGCGGACGATTTCGTGGCGCGGCTCGCCGAGCTCGAGCTCGCGGTCGACCCGGACGCGCTGCGGCGCGAGGTCGGAGCCGCGGCGGAACGCTACGCGGCGGCGGCGAAGAAGCTCTCGGCGCGGCGCAAGAGCGCGGCGCAGGCGCTGTCCAAGGCGGTCACCGAAGGCATGCAGCAGCTCGCGATGGGCGGCGGACGCTTCGCGGTCGAGCTGCGCGCGCTCGAGGCGCCTTCCGCGGCCGGCGTCGACGAAGTCAGCTTCGAAGTCGCCTCGCACCCCAGCCTGCCGCTGCGCCCGCTCGCGAAGGTCGCTTCGGGCGGCGAGCTGTCGCGCATCAGCCTCGCCATCCAGCTGGTGGCGAGCAAGGCGTCGCCCGTTGGCACGCTGGTGTTCGACGAGGTCGACGCGGGCATCGGGGGCGCGGTGGCGGAGACCGTCGGACGCTCGCTCGAGCGCCTGGGGCGCGACCGGCAGGTGCTGTGCGTCACGCACCTGCCGCAGGTCGCGGCGCAGGGCGACGCGCAGTGGTCGGTGACCAAGCACGGCGCGCGGGGTAAGCTGTCGGTCAGCGTCGCGCGCCTCGACCGTGCGGCGCGCATCGAGGAGCTGGCGCGCATGCTGGGGGGCACGCAGATCACCGCCACCACGCGCAAGCACGCCGCCGAGCTGCTCGGTCGCTAGCTCAGTCCGAAGCTTCGGGCGTCGGGCGGTCCAAATCGCGCGCCGCGGCGCGGTATTCGCAGTCGGGCTTGGTGCAGTCGGCGTACAGTGCCAGGGAGTGGCCGCGCAGCTGGAAACCGCGGCGGCGGGTGATCTCCGTCTGCCGCTTCTCGATCTCGGCGTCGACGAACTCTTCCACGCGGCCGCATTGCAGGCACACCAGATGGTCGTGGTGCCCGCCCTGGTTGAGCTCGAACACCGCCTTGCCGGTCTCGAAGTGCTGGCGCGACAGCAGCCCCGCCTGCTCGAACTGCGTGAGCACGCGGTAAACGGTCGCCAGCCCGATGTCGATCCCCTCGGCGATCAGCTTGCGATAGACGTCCTCCGCGGAGAGGTGGCGGACTTCCTTGCTGGTCTCAAACAGCTCGAGAATCTTGCGTCGCGGGAGCGTCGCCTTGAGACCGATGTCCTTGAGGCTCTGCGCGGTGGTCATTGAAGACCGGTGATCAGGAGGTCGATCGTTTATCATATAGGCTTTCCCGTTCCTTGAGAATCGCGTTTCCGTGCCGTTCCCACTCCGCGCGCCGCTTGCCGCCGCGTTGCTCGCGCTTTCGGGCTGCGGCAGCATTTATCACTCGATCGGCGCCTACCGCATCGGGATCCAGCAGGGCAACTACGTGTCGCAGGAGATGGTGTCCCAGCTCAAGGTCGGGATGTCGAAGGAGCAGGTGCGCTTCGTCCTGGGAACGCCGCTGGTGACCGACATCTTCCATGCCGATCGCTGGGACTACGTCTACTACCGCAAGCCGGAGAACAGCAATCAAGTCGAGAAGCGCAAGCTGACAGTGATTTTCGTCGACGAGCGCCTGGCCAAGCTCGAGGGCGACGTGGTTCCGGCCGCGGGCGCTCCGGTGCCGGAAGCGCGCGCCGAAAGGAGCGGCAAGTGAGGGTCGCGGTCGCCGGCAGCGCGGGACGCATGGGACGCACGCTGCTCGAGGCGGTGCTGCGCGATCCGGAGCTGGAGCTGACGGCCGCGCTCGAACAGGCCGG
The DNA here is from genome assembly GCA_963834845.1 of uncultured Pseudomonadota bacterium. Classification (GTDB taxonomy): domain Bacteria; phylum Pseudomonadota; class Gammaproteobacteria; order Burkholderiales; family SG8-39; genus DAHVFK01. The sequence goes on along the minus strand of CAWICY010000004.1, from coordinate 3,700,656 downwards.
CAATCCTGCGCTCGGCCGCGAGGCGGGCGAGTTGGCCGGCGTGCCGTGCGCGGTGAAAGTGCGCGCGGATTACGCGCAGGCGCTCGCTGACGCCGACGTGCTGATCGATTTCACGCGCCCCGAGGGCACGCTCGCGCACCTCGACGCGTGCGTGCGGCTCGGGAAAGCGATGGTCATCGGCACCACCGGTTTCAGCGATGCGCAACGTGCGCGCATCGCCGAGGCCGGGCGCAGCATCGCGCTGGTGATGGCGCCGAACATGGCGGTAGGCGTCAATGTCACCTTCAAGCTCGCAGAGACGGCAGCCAAGATCCTCGGCGACGCCTACGACGTGGAGATCGTCGAGGCGCACCATCGCCACAAGGTCGACGCGCCATCGGGAACGGCGCTCAGGCTGGGCGAAGTCGTGGCGCGCGCCCTGGGCCGCGATCTCGCCGCATGCGCGGTGCACGGCCGCCACGGCGACACCGGCGAGCGCGATCCGAAAGCGATCGGATTCCACGCCATCCGCGGCGGCGACATCGTCGGCGAGCACACGGTGATCTTCGCCGGCGCCGGCGAGCGCGTCGAGGTGACCGTGCGCTCATCGAGCCGCATGACCTACGCGCTCGGCGCGCTGCGGGCGGCCAAGTTCCTGCGCGGCCGGCAGACGGGCCTGTACGACATGGCGGACGTGCTGGCACTCAAATAGGGGCGTTGCCGGGGGCCGCGCGGAGCCGGTATAATTCCTTGCTCAAACGAGCGGGAGGGGCGCCAGCCTCTCCCGCTTTTCGCATCTACTCCTGGAGTTTGCGTTTTGCCTGCGTTCGAACCCGCGATCCTCGTCCTCGCCGACGGGACGGTGTTTCGGGGCCGGTCGGTCGGTGCGCGCGGCCTGTCCTCCGGTGAAGTGGTGTTCAACACCGCGATGACCGGGTACCAGGAAATCCTCACCGACCCGTCGTATTGCCGGCAAATCGTCACGCTGACCTATCCCCATATCGGCAACACGGGCGCCAACTCCGAGGACGACGAATCGGCGCGGGTTTTCGCGTCCGGCCTGGTGGTGCGCGACCTGCCGGCGACGGCGTCGAACTGGCGCTTGGCGCGCAGTCTTGCGGAGTACCTGCGGGCCAACGAGGTGGTGGCCATCGCCGACATCGACACGCGGCGGCTGACCCGCATGCTGCGCGAAAAGGGTGCGCAGAATGGCTGCCTGATGGCCGGCGAGGTTGACCCGGATCAGGCGCTCGGCGCCGCGCGCGCCTTCCCCGGTCTCGCAGGCATGGATCTCGCGAAGGAAGTCAGCACCGGGAAACCATACGAGTGGCGCGAGGGCGCGTGGGCGCTGGGCAGCGGATTCCGGCAGCCCGCGGAGGCGCGTTTCCACGTCGTGGCGTACGACTACGGGGTCAAGCGCAACATCCTGCGTCTGCTCGCCGAGCGCGGCGCGCGCGTCACCGTGCTGCCGGCGCAGGCGAGCGCCGCCGACGCGCTCGCGCTGCGGCCCGACGGAATCTTCCTGTCCAACGGCCCCGGCGACCCCGAGCCCTGCGACTACGCCATCCGGGCCATACGAAAACTGCTTGAAAAGAAAGATCTTCCTGTGTTCGGGATCTGCCTCGGGCACCAGCTGATGGGGCTCGCCGCCGGGGCCAGGACCGTGAAGATGAAGTTCGGCCACCACGGCGCCAATCATCCCGTGAAGGACATCGAAAGCGGCCGAGTGGTGATCACCAGCCAGAACCACGGCTTCGCGGTTGATCCCTCGAGCTTGCCGCCGAACCTGCGGGTCACGCACGTCTCGCTGTTCGACGGCTCCCTGCAGGGCCTGGCGTATACCGACCGGCCCGGATTCTGCTTCCAGGGCCACCCCGAGGCGAGCCCGGGACCGCACGATATTGCATATCTGTTCGATCGTTTCGCCGCGCTGATGGACGATGCCAAGAAGAACTGACATCAAGAGCGTGCTGATCATCGGCGCCGGCCCGATCGTCATCGGCCAGGCCTGCGAGTTCGACTACTCGGGCGCCCAGGCCTGCAAGGCCTTGCGCGAGGAAGGCTACCGCGTGGTGCTGGTGAACTCGAACCCCGCCACCATCATGACCGATCCCGAGACCGCCGACGCCACGTACATCGAGCCGATCACCTGGCAGATGGTGGCGCGCATCATCGAGAAGGAGCGGCCCGACGCCTTGTTGCCCACCATGGGCGGGCAGACGGCGCTCAACTGCGCGCTGGACCTCGCGCGCGAAGGAGTGCTGGAGAAGCTCGGTGTCGAGCTGATCGGCGCCTCGCGCGAGGCGATCGACAAGGCCGAGGACCGCGAGAAGTTCAAGCGCGCGATGCAGCGCATCGGCCTCGCGTGCCCGCGCTCGGCGCTGGCGCATTCCATGGAAGAGGCGCTGCAGGTGCAGGCGGGAATCGGTTTTCCGGTCGTCGTGCGGCCTTCATTCACGCTCGGGGGCACGGGCGGCGGCATTGCCTACAACCGCGAGGAGTTCGTCACCATCTGCGAGCGCGGCCTGGAGGCGTCGCCGACGCGCGAGTTGCTGATCGAGGAATCGGTGATCGGCTGGAAAGAATTCGAGATGGAAGTGGTGCGCGACAGGAAGGACAACTGCATCATCGTCTGCTCGATCGAGAACCTCGACCCGATGGGCGTGCACACCGGCGACTCGATCACGGTGGCGCCGGCGCAGACGCTCACCGACAAGGAATACCAGCTGCTGCGCGACGCTTCGATCGCGGTGCTGCGCGAAATCGGCGTCGATACCGGCGGGTCGAACGTTCAGTTCGCGATCAACCCGGCCGACGGCCGCATGCTGGTGATCGAGATGAATCCGCGCGTCAGTCGCTCGTCCGCGCTCGCCTCGAAGGCGACCGGGTTCCCGATCGCCAAGGTGGCGGCCAGGCTCGCGGTCGGCTACACCCTCGACGAGCTGAGGAACGACATCACGGGAGGGGCGACGCCGGCTTCCTTCGAGCCGACCATCGACTACGTGGTGACCAAGGTGCCACGCTTCGCCTTCGAGAAGTTTCCGCAGGCCAACGACCGCTTGACCACGCAGATGAAATCGGTGGGGGAAGTGATGGCCATCGGCCGCACGTTCCAGGAATCGTTCCAGAAGGCGCTGCGCGGGCTGGAGGTCGGCGTCGACGGCCTGAACCAGAAGACCACCGACCGGGAAGTCCTCGAGAAGGAGCTCGGCGAGCCCGGCCCGGAGCGCATCTGGTACGTCGGCGACGCCTTCGAGAACGGCTTCACGCTCGACGAGGTATACCGCCTGACGCGCATCGATCCGTGGTTCCTGGCGCAGATCAAGGAGATCGTCGACCTGGAGATGGACCTTGACGATCGCAAGCTCGACGAGATCGATGCCGACACGCTGCGGCTGCTGAAGCGCAAGGGCTTCTCGGACCGCAGGCTCGGTTACCTTTTCAATGCCGGAGAAAAGGAAGTGCGCGCCGCGCGCCACCGCTTCGGCATACGCCCGGTATACAAGCGCGTCGACACCTGCGCCGCCGAGTTCGCGACCACGACGGCCTACATGTACTCGACCTACGAGGAGGAGTGCGAGGCCGCGCCCACGGGCAGGAAGAAGATCATGGTGCTCGGCGGCGGCCCGAATCGCATCGGCCAGGGCATCGAGTTCGACTACTGCTGCGTGCACGCGGCGCTCGCGCTGCGCGAGGACGGCTTCGAGACGATCATGGTCAATTGCAATCCGGAGACGGTGTCGACCGACTACGACATCTCCGACCGGCTGTATTTCGAGCCGGTGACGCTCGAAGACGTGCTCGAGATCGTGGAGAAGGACAAGCCCTTCGGCGTGATCGTCCAGTACGGCGGGCAGACGCCGCTCAAGCTCGCGCGCGACCTTGCCGCCGCCGGCGTGCCGATCATCGGCACTACGGCCGATTCGATCGACATCGCCGAGGACCGGGAGCGCTTCCAGAAGCTTCTGGAGAAGCTCCGGCTGCGCCAGCCGCCAAACCGGACGGCGCGCTCGAGCGCGGAAGCGCTGCGGCTGGCCGAGGAAATCGGCTACCCATTGGTGGTGCGCCCGAGCTACGTGCTCGGCGGGCGTGCGATGGAGATCGTCCACCAGCGGGCCGACCTCGAGCGATACATGGAAATCGCGGTGCGCGTGTCGAACGACTCGCCGGTGCTGCTCGACCAGTACCTCTCGGACGCGATCGAGGTGGACGTCGATTGCGTGGCGGACGGCAAGGACGTGTTCGTCGGAGGCGTGATGGAGCACGTGGAGGAGGCCGGCGTGCACTCGGGCGACTCGGCGTGCTGCCTGCCGCCGCACTCGCTGTCGGGCGCGCTGGAAGAGGAGCTGCGCCGCCAGACCAGGCTGCTGGCCCGGGCGCTCAACGTGATAGGGCTGATGAACGTGCAATTCGCGATCCAGCGCGACACCGTGTACGTGCTCGAAGTCAATCCGCGCGCTTCGCGCACCGTGCCCTACGTGTCCAAGGCGACCGGCTTGCCGCTCGCCAAGATTGCGGCGCGCTGCATGGCCGGCACCTCGCTCGCCGAACAGGGCGTGTCTGCGCCGGTGAGGCCGCCCTATTTCTCGGTCAAGGAGGCGGTGTTCCCGTTCGCCAAGTTCCCGGGGGTCGACACCATTCTCGGGCCCGAGATGAAATCGACCGGGGAGGTCATGGGCGTGGGCGCGAGCTTCGGCGAGGCGTTCGTCAAATCGCAGCTCGCCGCCGGCATCAGGCTGCCCAAGGGCGGACGCGCCTTCATCAGCGTGCGCGACGGCGACAAGGCCGCCGCGGTCCAGGTCGCGCGCGATCTGGCGCAGCTCGGATTCGCCATCCTCGCCACCCGCGGCACGGCCAACGCGATCGCCGAGCACGGCGTAGCCGTGACGCCGGTCAACAAGGTCGCCGAGGGGCGCCCGCACATCGTCGACATGATCAAGAACGGCGAGGTGAGCTTCATCGTGAACACCGTCGAAGCGACGCGGACCGCGATTTCGGATTCGCGCTCGATTCGCACCACGGCGCTCGCGCGGCGCATCACCTACTACACTACCATCGCCGGCGCAAAGGCGGCGTGCGCCGGCATGAAGCATCTGGCGCAGCTCGAGCCCTACCGGCTGCAGGATCTCCATGCGAAACTACGGTCGCCGGCAGAATTGACGTCGTAACATTGAACTGAAATGGCAAAGACACCGATCACCCTGCGCGGGGCGGAGCTGCTGCGCGCCGAGCTGCAGAGGCTGAAGACGGTCGATCGTCCGAACATCATCACCGCGATTGCGGAGGCGCGCTCGCACGGCGACCTTTCGGAGAATGCCGAGTACGACGCGGCGCGCGAGCGCCAGAGCTTCGTCGAAGGCCGAATCTCCGAAATCGAGGCCAAGCTCGCCAACGCGCAGATCATCGATCCGAAGCTGGTCGATGCCGAAGGGCGCTGCGTGTTCGGCTCCACCGTCGATCTCGAGGAGCAGGGTGGCGAGGCCGTGACTTACCAGATCGTCGGCGAGGACGAGGCCGATATCAAGGAAGCGCGCATCTCCATTAGCTCGCCGATCGCGCGCGCCCTGATCGGGAAGTACGCCGGCGACTCGGTCGAGGTGCAGACTCCGGGCGGCGTGAAGCGCTACGAGATTCTCGACGTTCGCTATCTCTAGCTGCGGGCTCGTCGCTCGCCTCGGCGGGCCTCTCGCGGAACAGCACCAGCATCTTGCCGATGAGCTGCACCGGCTGGGCGCCGGTGGCGGCGCAGATGGCCGCCATGGCCGCCTCGCGCTGCTGGCGCGCGAGACCTGCGGCGCGCAGCTTGATCAGCTCGTGGGCGGCGAGTGCGCGGTCGACTTCGGCGAGCACCTGCGGCGTGACGCCCTTGCCGCCGACCAGGACCAGCGGGACCAAAGCGTGGGCGCGCGCCTTCAGCTGCTTGCGCGCGGCGGGTGACAGCTCGTTCATGGAGCGAGTCTAGGTTATGGCACGCAGCAAATCCAGCAAGCAGTGGCTGCAGCGTCACGTCACCGACCGCTACGTAAAGCAGGCGCGCGCGCACGGCTACCGGTCGCGCGCGGCCTTCAAGCTGATCGAGATCGACGCCCGCGAGCGCCTGCTGCAGCCGGGCGCAAGGGTGCTCGACTTGGGCGCGGCACCGGGCGGCTGGGCACAGGTGGCGGCGCAGAAAGTCGGTGCCGCCGGCAGGGTGGTGGCCATTGACCTGCTGGAATTCGCCCCCATATCGGGCGTAACTGCGTTGCGCGGGGACATTCGCGAGGTGCAGCTGCGGCAGGCAGTGCGCGAAGCGCTGGGCGGGGCGGCCGACGTCGTGTTGTCGGACCTCTCGCCCAACCTTTCGGGGATCGCGAGCGTCGATCAGGCGCGCGCGGCGGAGCTCGTGGCGGTGGCGACGCATCTATCGCTCGAAGTTCTGAAACCAACCGGCGCTTTGCTTGTCAAGGTGTTTCAGGGCGAGGCGTTCGCTGACATCCTCGCCGCCCTGAAGCGGGCGTTTCAGTCGGTCTCGGTGCGCAAGCCCGGCGCATCGCGCGGCGAGTCGCGCGAGACCTATTTGCTGGCCAGAAAACCGAGGCCGCGCTGAAATCGGGGAAAGTCCCCTTTTTGCTGTGCGGAATCAGGGCTAGAATGATTCAATTGCGCGCGTCGCACGAAGGAGCAAGTCCTTGAACAATATGCTCAAGAACCTGGTCATCTGGCTCGTCATAGGGCTGGTGCTGATGACCGTGTTCAATCAGTTCAACACACGCCAGGCGGCGCAGTCGCCGATGGAGTATTCGCAGTTCCTCGACGAGGTCAAGACCGGGCGCATCGCCAAGGTCACCATCGAGGGGCGCCAGCTCAAGGCGACCACGACCGATGGCAAGCGCGTGGTGAGCTATTCGCCGGGCGACATCTGGCTGGTATCCGATCTGCTCAAGTACGGCGTGAAAATCGAGGCCAAGCCCGAGGAGGAGCCTTCGCTCCTGATGAACATCTTCGTGTCCTGGTTCCCGATGCTGCTGCTGATCGGCGTGTGGATCTTCTTCATGCGCCAGATGCAGGGCGGCGGTCGCGGCGGCGCGTTCTCGTTCGGCAAGTCGCGCGCACGCATGCTCGACGAATCGACCAACACGATCACTTTCGCGGATGTCGCCGGCTGCGAGGAAGCGAAGGAAGACGTTGCCGAGCTGGTGGATTTCCTGCGCGACCCGACCAAGTTCCAGAAGCTCGGCGGGCGCATCCCGCGCGGCGTGCTGATGGTGGGCTCGCCCGGGACAGGCAAGACGCTGCTGGCGCGCGCCATCGCGGGCGAGGCCAAGGTGCCGTTCTTCTCCATTTCGGGGTCCGACTTCGTCGAGATGTTCGTCGGCGTCGGCGCGGCGCGCGTGCGCGACATGTTCGAGCAGGCGAAGAAGCACGCGCCGTGCATTGTGTTCATAGACGAGATCGACGCCGTGGGGCGCCAGCGTGGCGCGGGCCTGGGCGGCGGCAACGACGAGCGCGAGCAGACGCTCAACCAGCTGCTGGTGGAGATGGACGGCTTCGAGGCCAACGTCGGCGTCATCGTGATCGCGGCGACCAACCGCCCCGACGTGCTCGACCCGGCGCTGCTGCGGCCGGGCCGCTTCGACCGTCAGGTGGTGGTGCCGCTGCCCGACATCCGCGGGCGCGAGGAGATCCTCAAGGTGCACATGCGCAAGGTCCCGGTCGCGCCCGACGTCAAGGCGGAGATCATCGCCCGCGGCACGCCCGGATTCTCGGGCGCGGATCTCGCAAACCTGGTCAACGAGGCGGCGCTGTTCGCGGCGCGCAAGAACAAGCGGCTTGTCGACATGGACGACTTCGAGCGCGCGAAGGACAAGATCATCATGGGAGCGGAGCGCCGCTCGATGGTGATGCCCGAGGAAGAGCGTCGCAACACGGCATACCACGAGTCGGGCCACGCGGTGGTGGCCAAGCTGCTGCCCAAGACCGACCCGGTGCACAAGGTCACCATCATCCCGCGCGGTCGCGCGCTCGGCGTGACCATGCAGCTGCCCGAGCAGGACCGCTACAGCCAGGACCGCAACCGGCTGCTCGACATGATCACGGTGCTCTTCGGTGGGCGCATCTCCGAGGAGATCTTCATGAACCAGATGACCACCGGGGCAGCGAACGACTTCGAGCGGGCCACCGAGATCGCGCGCCGCATGGTGACGCAGTGGGGCATGTCCGACGAGCTCGGGCCGATGGTCTACGGCGAGAACGAAGGCGAGATTTTCCTCGGCCGCTCGATCACCACGCACAAGAACGTTTCCGAAACGACCATGCAGAAGGTCGACGCCGAGATCCGCCGCATCATCGACGAGCAGTACCAGCTGGCGAGAAGGCTGATCGAGGAGAACCGCGACAAGGTCGAGGCCATGGCCAAGGCGCTCATGGAGTGGGAAACGCTCGACGCGGACCAGATCAACGACATCATGGCGGGCAAGCCGCCGCGCCCGCCCAAGGCGCCGCCGCCGCAAGCATCTGCTAGCGCCGCCAACGACGGTGGCGCGCAGGGCGCTGCCGCGCCGGCCCCCAGCGCCTGACCGGGGCCGATGCTGCGCTGCGGCAGATTCACGCTGCCGCTCGATCGCCCATTGCTCATGGGCGTCGTCAACGTCACGCCTGATTCCTTTTCCGACGGCGGAAAATTCCTGGGCCGCGCGCAGGCGCTGGCGCATGCGCGCCAGCTGGTCGACGAAGGCGCCGACCTGCTCGACATCGGCGGCGAGTCCTCCCGACCGGGGGCGCAACCGGTTTCGGAAGAGGAGGAGCTCGCGCGGATCATGCCGGTGCTGGAAGCGCTCGCCGACGCGCCGGTGCCGCTCTCGGTCGACACCCGCCGGCTGCGCGTCATGCGCGAGGCGCTGGCGCACGGCGCATCGATGATCAACGACATCGAGGCGTTGTCGGCTCCGGGGGCCCTCGAGGCCGTGGCCGCGAGCGGCTGCGCGGTGTGCCTGATGCACAAGCAGGGCGAGCCCGCAAGCATGCAGCGCGATCCGCATTACGCTGAGGTGGTGTCCGAGGTCGGCAGCTACCTCGCCGGACGCATCGCGGCGGCGCGCGCCGCGGGCGTCGGCCAGGACCGCATCGTCGCCGACCCAGGCTTCGGCTTCGGCAAGACGCTGGCGCACAATTTCGCCCTGCTCAAGCGCCTGCCGGAGCTGGCGGGACTCGGGGTCCCGCTGCTCGCGGGCTGGTCGCGCAAGTCATCCCTGGGCGCGCTCACGGGGCGGGCGGTCGAGGAGCGCCTGGCTGCGAGCCTGGCGGCGGCTTTGCTCGCTTTGCTCGGCGGGGCGAGAATACTGCGCGTACACGACATCAAGGAGACGCGCGACGTGGTTCTGGTCTGGGAAGCGTGGTGCAAGGCATGAGCCGCAAGCACTTTGGCACCGATGGCGTGCGCGGCACGGTCGGCAGCTCGCCGATGACCGCCGATTTCGTGCTGCGGCTGGGCTACGCGGCCGGCCGCGTGCTCGCCGAAGGCGGCCTTGCCGTGCAGGGCGAGCGGCCGGCCGTGCTGATCGGCAAGGACACGCGCATCTCCGGTTACATGCTCGAGGCCGCGCTGGAAGCGGGCTTCTCGGCCGCCGGCGTGGACGTGCTGCTGTGCGGCCCCTTGCCGACGCCGGGCGTCGCCTACCTGACGCGCGCGCTGCGGCTCACCGCCGGCGTGGTAATCAGCGCCTCGCACAATCCGTATCCGGACAACGGCATCAAGTTCTTCTCCGGCGACGGGTTCAAGCTGCCCGACGCGGTCGAGGCCCGCATCGAGCAGGCGCTCGAATCGCCGATGGGCTGCAACGAGGCGGCCAGGCTCGGCCGCGCGCGACGCGTCGACGACGCCGCGGGCCGGTATATCGAGTTCTGCAAATCGACCTTCCCGAACGAGCTTGACCTGAAAGGCTTGAAGCTGGTGGTCGATTGCGCCCACGGCGCGGCCTATGACGTCGCGCCCCACGTATTCCACGAGCTCGGCGCGGAGGTCACGGCGGTCGGCGCGCAGCCCGACGGCTTCAACATCAACGCCGGCTGCGGGGCGACCGCGCCGCAGCAGCTCGGGGCCGAGGTCATGCGTCATGGCGCCGATCTCGGCATCGCGCTCGACGGCGACGCCGACCGCGTCCTGATCGCCGACCGCACGGGCGTGCTGTACGACGGCGACCAGCTGCTCTACGCCATCGTGCGCCACCGCACGGCGAAGGAGCGCGTGACGGGTGTCGCGGGCACCCTGATGACCAACCTGGCGCTCGAGCAGGCGCTCGGACGCCTCGGCATCCCGTTCGCGCGCGCCAAGGTCGGCGACCGCTACGTGCTCGAGCTGCTGCGCGAGCGCAACTGGCTCTACGGCGGCGAGAATTCGGGTCACATCATCTGCCTCGACCGGCACACCACCGGGGACGGCATCGTCTCCGCGCTGCAGGTACTGGCCGCGATGCGCGGCGAGGGCCGCTCGCTCGCCGAGCTGACCGCCGATCTCGTCATGTATCCGCAGGTGCTGGTGAACGTGGCGGTGCCGAACGGCTTCGACTGGCGCGCGCATGACGCGATCGCGCAGGCGCTGGCGCAGGGCGAGCGCGCGCTCGACGGCCGCGGGCGCGTGCTGCTCAGGCCTTCCGGCACCGAGCCGGTGCTGCGCGTCATGGTCGAGGGCGAGCCGCGCGCGACGATCGAGGCGGCCGCGCGCACTATCGCTGAAGCTGTACGACACGCGGCGCATGCTTAACATCGCTGATCAGATTTCTGTCATGCCGCTGTAACAAGCGCGCAATAGACTTCGCTTCGCAGGTCACTCAACGCGAAGGAGTCTATGATGTTCTCATTCAAAATCAAGAGGTTGTCAGTCGCGGCGGCGGCCGTAGTATCGCTCGCCGGGGCGGGCCTGGCGAGCGCGGCGGACATTACGGGGGCGGGCGCGACGTTTCCATACCCCATCTATGCCAAGTGGGCCGACGCCTACAAGAAGGCGACCGGCGTGGGCATGAACTACCAGTCGATCGGCTCGGGAGGCGGCATCAAGCAGATTACTGCCAAAACGGTCGATTTCGGCGCATCGGACATGCCGCTGCAGCCGGCAGATCTGGAGAAGGGCGGCCTGATGCAGTTCCCGACGGTGATGGGCGGCGTGGTGCCCGTGTACAACATCAAAGGCGTGGGCGCCGGGGAAATCACGATTTCCGGGCCGATGCTCGCCGAGATTTATCTCGGCAAGATTAAGAAGTGGAACGACCCGGCGCTCGCCAAGATGAACCCGGGCGTCAGGCTGCCCGATCAGGCGATATCGGTCGTGCACCGCTCGGATGGCTCGGGCACCACTTTCATCTTCACCAACTATCTCTCGAAGGTCAGCGGGGGATGGAAGTCCGAAGTCGGCGAGGGAACCTCGGTGAAGTGGCCGACCGGCGTGGGGGGCAAGGGTAACGAAGGCGTGGCCAACTATGTCGGCCGCATCGACGGGTCCATCGGCTACGTGGAGTACGCCTACGCAAAGCAGAACAAGCTGGCGGCGGCGAAGATGGCCAACCGCGACGGTCACGTCGTGCTGCCGAACGACGTCTCGTTCAAGGCGGCGGCCGCAGGCGCGGACTGGGCACACGCTCCCGGCATGGCGCTGCTCCTCACGGACCAGCCGGGCGCGGGCAGCTGGCCGATGACCGGAGCGACGTTCATCCTGATGCACAGGACGCAGGACAAAGCGGAGAGCGCGAAACAGGTGCTGAAGTTCTTCGAGTGGGCCTACGCGAACGGCGACGAGATGGCGTCCCAGCTGGACTACGTTCCGATGCCCGACAGCGTCGTCGACCTGGTCAAGGCGTCCTGGACGAGCTCGATCAAAGACAAGTCGGGTAAGCCGGTCTATTGATTGACAATTCCCGCCCCCGTGCAGGCTGCGGGGCACGGACGAGAAGGGGCGGTGCCGTGCCGCCCCTTTTCATTGGAACAACCGGATTCAACTAGAATGGGCCGCACGATACTTCGATGAGCGCCGTCCCCGTGCCCGCGCACGGCCTCGATACCCAGAACCGCATCGCCGCTACCGAGCACGGGTCCCTGCCACCGCGGACCAGGTCCTCGGCCTGGATGGACACGGCCTTCAGGTGGCTGACGAGGTCCTTCGCGATATTGGTATTCAGCATCCTCGCCGCGATCCTGGTTTCGCTGGTGATGGGCAGCACGCTGACGCTGCAGAAATACGGCCTCAGCTTCATCTGGCGCGAGGACTGGGACCCGGTGCGCGAGGAGTTCGGCGCGCTGGTGCCAATCTATGGCACCCTGATGACCTCGCTGATCGCCATGGCGATCGGCATCCCGGTGAGCTTCGGCATCGCGCTGTTCCTTACCGAGCTGTCGCCGGGCTGGCTGAAACGCCCGCTCGGGACGGCGATCGAGCTGCTGGCCGCAATCCCGTCGATCATCTACGGCATGTGGGGCCTGTTCGTGCTATCGCCGCTGGTCCAGTCCCACCTGCAGCCGTTCCTGATCGACGTGTTCGGAGACGTGCCGCTCATCGGCAAGCTGTTCGAGGGACCGCCGCTCGGCATCGGCATGATGACCGCCGGCTTGATCCTGTCGATCATGGTGATACCGTTCATTACCGCGGTAATGCGCGACGTGTTCGAGCTCGTGCCGCCGATGCTCAAGGAATCGGCCTACGGCCTGGGAGCGACCACCTGGGAGGTCGTGTTTCGCGTGGTGCTGCCCTACACCAGGGTGGGCGTGGTCGGCGGCATCATGCTGGGACTGGGACGCGCGCTGGGCGAGACCATGGCCGTCACGTTCGTGATCGGCAACGCCCACCAGCTGTCGGCTTCGCTCATGGCGCCGGGCAACAGCATCGCCTCGGCGCTGGCCAACGAGTTCACCGAGGCGGTGGGCGACCTGTACTTCTCGGCGCTGTTCGAGCTCGGCCTGATCCTGTTCGTCATCACCACCATCGTGCTGGCGCTCTCCAAGCTGATGCTGATGCGCCTGGCGCTTCAGGAAGGCGCGCGCACCTAGGGGTCCGAGATGAGCGAGATCAGCGCCTCCAACCCGGTTTACCGCTCGCGCAAGCGCCAGAACGTGGTCATGCTTTTCGTGTCGGCTGTCGCGCTTGCCTTCGGGCTGTTCTGGCTGGCTTGGATCCTGGCGACGCTGTTCTACGAAGGCGGCACGGCGCTGGTCAGGGCGACGCTTTACTACCAGATGACCCCGCCGCCGGGCGCCGACGGCGGCCTGGCGAATGCCATCGCCGGCAGCCTGGTGATGGTCGTGGTCGGCACCCTCATCGGCACGCCCATCGGCGTGCTGGCAGGCACCTACCTCGCCGAATACGGCAAGTCCGGCTGGCTCGCGTCCGCGACGCGCTTTCTCAACGACGTGCTGCTGTCGGCGCCGTCGATCGTGATCGGCCTGTTCGTCTACTCGGTGTACGTCGCGCGCGTCGGGCATTTTTCGGGCTGGGCGGGCAGCATCGCACTCGGCCTGCTGGTGATCCCGGTGGTGGTTCGCACCACCGACGACATGCTCAAGCTGGTGCCCGGCAACCTGCGCGAGGCCGCCGCCGCGCTCGGCTGCCCGACGTGGAAAATGATCCTGCAGGTGACCTACCGGGCGGCGCGCACGGGAATCGTGACCGGCATCCTGCTGGCCGTGGCGCGCATCAGCGGCGAGACCGCGCCGCTGCTGTTCACCGCCCTCAACAATCAGTTCTGGTCGCTCAACATGAACGCGCCGGTGTCGAATCTGCCCGTGGTGATATTCCAGTTCGCCATGAGTCCCTACCAGGACTGGCAACGCCTCGCCTGGGGCGGCGCGACGCTGATCACGCTCGCCGTGCTGGTGCTGAATATCGTCGCGCGCGTCCTGTTCAAGAAGACACTATAGGGGAACGAGTCACATGGAAGCCGCCGGCACCGCAGCCCGACAGACCCGCAGGCCCGAGGTCGCGACGCGCTCCGAGTCGATGCTCGAGCAAAAGGTGAAACTCGAGGTGCGCAAGCTCGATTTTTTCTACGGCAGCTACCATGCGCTGAAGTCCATCACCATGAACATTCCCGAGCGCCGCGTGACCGCGTTCATCGGGCCATCGGGCTGCGGCAAGTCGACGCTGCTACGCGTGTTCAACCGCATGTACTCGCTCTACCCGGAGCAGCGCGCCGAGGGCGAAGTGATCATGGACGGCGAGAACCTTCTCGGCACGAAGCAGGACGTGTCGCTCATCCGCGCCAAGATCGGCATGGTGTTCCAGAAGCCGACGCCGTTTCCGATGTCGATATACGACAACATCGCTTTCGGCGTGCGGCTCTTCGAGCGCATGAACAAGCGCGACATGGACGAGCGCGTGGAATGGGCGCTGCGCAAGGCGGCGCTTTGGGAGGAGGTCAAGGACATCCTGCCGCAGAGCGGCCACAGCCTGTCGGGGGGCCAGCAGCAGCGCCTGTGCATCGCGCGCGGCATCGCGGTGAAGCCCGAGATCCTGCTGCTCGACGAGCCGACCTCGGCGCTCGATCCCATCTCGACAGCGAAGATCGAGGAGCTGGTGGACGAGCTCAAGCGCGAATTCACCATCGTCATCGTCACCCACAACATGCAGCAGGCGGCGCGCGTGTCGGATTTCACCGCCTACATGTACCTCGGCGAGCTGATCGAGTACGACGTCACCGACACCATCTTCATCAAGCCGAAGATGAAGCAGACCGAGGACTACATCACCGGCCGCTTCGGCTAGCTCAGGCGGCGCGCGCGCGCAGCCGCTCGACGTCGGGAATCCGGATGTCACGGCCGTCGACGCCGATCAGGCCGGCGGCGACGAGCTCGTGCAGGATGCGCGAGAAGTGCTCCTGGGTCAGGTTGAGGCGCGAGGCGATGATGCCCTTGGTCGCGGGCAGCGTCACCGCCGCCCCGTCGCGCGGGCAAACCTGAACGTTCGTGAGCAGGTAGCCGACCACCCGCTCGGTGCCCGAGCGCAGGGTGACGCTCTCCAGGTCGCTGATGAAATAATCGAGCCGGTGGCTCAGGTCGGCGATGATGCGCCGCGCAAAGCCCACGTGGTGCTCGAGCTCGGCCAGTACGCGCGCCTTGGCGATGTGCACCAGCGCGCTGTCCTCCAGCGCTTCGGCGGTCACGCGGTGGGGCCGGTTGAGGAACAGGAACGGCCCGCCCATGCTCTGCCCGCGGTCCAGCAGCTCGACCACCTTCTCGGCCCCCTGCGCGGAATGTAGCACCAGCTTCACCTGCCCGGAGACGATGACGTGGATGCCGGTGCAGGGCTCGCCGCGCCGGAAGATCGAAGTTCCGCGCGGCGCATCGAGCTGCACCGCCCCCTCGGCGAGGCGCGCGAGTTCGTGATGCGCGAGCCCCGCGAACAGCGGCACGTTGGCCAGAAACTCCTCGATCGCAATGCACGGCCTGGCAGTCATTGGTGTGGTCTCGGCTTTTCTGGCTGCAGTGCAGCAATGATCGCTCGCGGGTCGGTCGGCGTCATGACGTAGGTCAAAACGCGGGTGAACGGGCACTGTGGCGCGAGCGACACAGCGCCCTCGGTTCACCAGCCATTGCCGGTGCCGTTTGATTCAGATCAAAGCGCCTTATACACTGCGCACTTACATTCCGCTGGCGGGAACCCGTCAAAAGCGCAAATATGCGAACGGACCGTGCAAGCGAAGCGGGGGGTGACTTGAAGAACAAGAGCGCGCATCACGCAGTGGCAGGGGCAGGCGCGGAACCCCTGACAACGCGCAATTCTGCATCGCAGCACCGCCCGGCTTCCGGCGTCGCGAAACACCTCACCATCACCTATTCCAGCGCCCGTCAGCAGCGACGTGCGCTGTCTGTCGCTGTTTTCACGTCTATTTCGCTCGAATGAGGAACGCCATGCAATTCAGAAATGCAATTCTCGCCGGCTTTGCAATGTCGTGCTGGATCGTGGCTGGGACCGCCCAAGCGATGGACGAGGACGCGGCCAAGTCGCTCATGAAGAAGAGCAACTGCTTCAAGTGCCACGCCATCGACAAGAAGAAGGACGCGCCCTCGTACCAGGAGACGGCGAAGAAGCACAAGGGCAAGCCGGACGCCGAAAAGGAACTCTATACGCACTTGACCACGCATCCCAAGGTCAAGGTCGAGGGCAAGGAAGAGGAGCACACCTCGCTCAAGACCAAGGACGATGCGGAGATTAAGAACGTCATCCAGTTCATCCTGGCGCAGTGACGCCCGCGGCTAGGGGAGAACGTCGTGCCAGCAAGAACAGCAAGAAAGATCTGGGAGGCGATTCGGGGGGACAGCAAGTCGCCGGGCAAGGTTGCGTTGCGCGTCGGGGTCGCGGGTTTCGTGGTGCTCGTCGCGATCGTCGTCGTGGCGATCGGCGGGGCCACCGGCCTCGCCTGGACCAGCACGTTGAAGTTCTGCACCTCCTGCCATGAAATGCGCGACAACGTCTACGCCGAGTACAAGGACACGATCCACGACAAGAATCGCACCGGCGTGCAGGTGACCTGCTCCGATTGCCACGTGCCGCATTCGCCGGGGCCGCTCATTCTGCGCAAGATGCAGGCGACCTTCGAGATCTGGGGAAAGCTCACCGGCGTCATCGACACCAAGGAGAAGTTCCGCGCGCATCGCGCCGAGCTCGCCCACACGGTCTGGACGCGCATGCTGACTACCAACTCGCTCGAGTGCCGCAATTGCCACAAGCCGGAGTCGATGGATCCGGACAAGCAGTCGGACAAGGCGAAGTCGCGCCACGCCAAGGCGAAGGAAGAGGGCATGACCTGCATCGAGTGCCACTACGCCATCGCGCACGAAGAGCCCAAGGGGCCGGGTCCGCAGGAGCTGAAGAAGCAGCTGGGCATCGGCAAACTGCCCTGGAAGTTGGACTGAGGCGCTACGAAAAGAGAATCTGAAAAGGGAGATCGTTCGATGAAACCGCCGAGACTACCGATCATCAGCGCGTTGCAGGGACTGGCCCTGGCGCTCGGCATCGCCGTCGCCATGCCGGCACTCGCGCAGAAGTCCGACAAGCCGGAGCACAAGGACCTGGTCCTCACTGGAGACGCCAAGTGCACGCGCTGCCACGACGAGACGGACGACTACCCGGTGCTGGCCATTGCCAAGACGGAGCACGGCGTGCGCGCCGATGCCCGCACGCCGACCTGCACCAGCTGCCACGGCGAGAGCCAGGCGCACCTGGATAACCCCGGCGGCAAGGCCGAGCGGCCAAAGCCGGATCGGATGTTCCGCAAGGCGTCCCCGACGCCGATCGAAGTGCGCAACGGCGCCTGCCTCACCTGTCACGACAGGGACGTGGCCAGATACCACTGGGAAGGGAGCACGCACCAGACGCGCGACGTGGCGTGCACCTCGTGCCACCAGATCCACACCGGTCACGACAGCGTGCGCGACAAACGTACCCAGCCAGAGGTGTGCTTTACCTGCCACAAGGAGCAGCGCGCGCAGATCGATCGGCCGTCGCATCACCCGATCCCCGAGGGCAAGATGGGCTGCTCGGACTGCCACAATCCGCACGGCTCGGTCGGGCCGAAGCTGATGAAGCGCGATAGCGTGAACGACACCTGCTACACCTGCCACATGGAGAAGCGCGGTCCGTTCGTGCACACGCACGAGCCGGTCAGCGAAGACTGCACGCTCTGCCACAACCCGCACGGCACCACTACGGAGAACATGCTGAAGGTACGGCCGCCGTTCCTGTGCCACCAGTGCCATACGCCGCACGGGGGACAGATCCCGCAGTTGCTCGGACAGCAGAGTCACGCCGCTCACGACCTCGACGACCGGCAAGAACGCGATCAACTACACGATGGCGCGGGGTTGCCTGAACTGCCACACCCAGGTCCACGGGAGCAACAACCCGACGGTGACCAACCCAACGCCGCAGTTCAATCTGCGCTGAGACCGGGAGACTCGCCATGACCACCTACAACAAATCCACCGTCTTCGGCCGGAGCGCCGTCGCCTTGGCCGCGCTGGCCCTCGCCGGCGCGGCGTACGCTGACGACGAAGACATCGCCAAGCTGACCAAGCCGGAGAGCGCGATCGGGGTTGGCGCCGCGGCCGTGAGCGGCGACCCGAAGGACCGTGCGATCTGGGGCCAGTACAACGGCATGCGGGAGCAGGATGGCTATTTTCTGCTCGACTTCGACTTCATCAAGCGCGACGAAAAGACGGGGACATGGACCAACATCATGGGCCGCAATCTCGGCCTTGATACCCGCGAGCTCGGCTTCGCCACCGGGAGGCAGGGCGACTGGAAGGTCGGCCTCGATTACAGCGAGCTCGTGCACCGCGAAATCCGCACGATCAACACCAGCGAGGTCGGTGCGGGAACCACGACGCCGATAGTGACTCGCCTGGCGACTCCTGGGAGCGGGTCGGATGTGAATCTCGAAATGAAGCGCCAGAAGATTGGCGTCGATCTCGACAAATGGCTCAATCCTGCTCTGCAAATCCAGTTCAGCTTCAAGAACGAGGACAAGGACGGGGCGCGCCTGTGGGGCCGGGGCTACGAGTGCGCAAGCTACGTCTGCTCGGCTACCCAGAACGCGACCACGCAGCGTTGGGCGGTGCTGATGCTGCCGGAGCCGGTGAATTCGAACACCAAGCAGATCGATTTCAAGCTGAATTACGTCGGCAAGCAGCTGGGCTTGAGCGGCGGATACTACGGATCGTTCTACACCAACTCGAACGGCACCCTGATGCCGCGACGGTGTTCGCCCCCGCTTAACTGGTCCTGACGGGCTTGCCCGTCGGCACCGTGAGCCCGCTGGCAGTGCTCAACACGCCGATGGCACTGCCGCCGGACAACCAGGCGCATCAGCTCTATGTGGCCGGGAACTACGCCTTCACGCCGACCACGCGCTCGAACTTCAAGCTCGCCTACACCCACGCCACGCAGGACAAGGATTTCGGCGGCGCGGGCTTGACGGGCGCACCCGCCGGAGTGACCAACCTCGGCGGCGAGGTCGACACGACCCTGGCCCAGTTCGGCATCACCGCGCGCCCACTGCCGAAGCTTTCTCTGCTCGGCAACGTACGCTACGAGGATCGCAAAGACAAGACGCCCATCCACCAGTACAACATCGAAGACACGGCGCTCTGGGACAACAGCCACGACTCGCGCAAGAAGCTCGACGCGAAGATGGAAGGCAGCTATCTGCTGCCGGGCAATACGCGGGGAACACTGGGTGTCGACTATAACTGGATCAAGCGCGAGCTGCCCTCGGCGACCACGGTTGACATCGCTGGCCTTTCGGGATTGCGCGGTGAAACCACGGAATGGACATATCGAGGGGAGGTGCGGCGCAGCGTTTCCGACACGGTGACCGGCGCCATCAGCTACGGGTACAGCCGGCGCGAAGGGTCGGACTGGTACAACCTTTGCACCTCCGCGGCATGCGTGGCACAGGGACTCGTCTACGGCGGCACCTACCCCGACGATCAAATATGGCAGCGCACGGCGATCTTCCCCTACATGTTCGCCGACCGCACGCGCCAGAAGATCAAGGCGTCGGCGGAATGGGCCGCGACCGAGCGTCTCGGCGTGCAGTTCATCGTCGAGAACTCGTTCGACCATTACGGCACCCCGAGCACCAAGGGCCTGCGGGACGGCAGCATGCGCCTGTTCAGCGTCGATGCGAGCTACGCCTTGTCGGACGCATGGAGGCTGACGGCCTACGCCTCGCGCGGCGACCAGGTCATCCGCGTCGATCACTCGACGGCCTACATGGAGGATCTGAACGACGTCAACGACGCCATCGGCATCGGGCTGGTGGGCAAGCCCTCGGGCCGCTACGAGTTCGGCGGCAATATCTCGTACATCAACGATCGCAACGCCTACGGCACGCAGGCGGACTTCGCGGCGAGCGCGGGCAACCTGGCCCAGGTTGCGGCTTACCAGCTCCCGGATGTGGTTTACCGCGAGACGAGGCTCAATCTCTACGGCAAGTACACGCTCGACAAACATTCGGATATCCGCGTGGACTTCGTGTATGCCGACTACTACTTCAGCGAGTGGGCCTGGGGCGCTTCCGGCGTGCCGTTCACCTATCAGGACAACACGACGGTCGGCATCGACCCGAAGCAGCACGTGGCCTATATCGGCGCACGCTACATCTATCGGATGCAGTGATATCCGAAGATCTTCGCGATGCGTAAACGGCGTTGAACTGACTGCCTTCTTCTTGCGGGACCGCGGGGCCGGCCATGCCGGCCCCAATTTTTTGCGCCGTAGCTGGGGTATCCTTCGCCCTTTTGCCGCTAGGCATTCTCCTGCCGATGATGCTTGAAGCCCGCGATCTCGCCTGCGAGCGCGGCGACCTGCGCCTGTTCTCGGCGCTCGAGTTCGCGCTCGACGAAGGGGAGCTCTTGCTGGTGCAGGGGCCGAACGGCAGCGGCAAGACGAGCCTGCTCAGGCTGGTGGCGGGGTTGTCGCGCCCCGTGGCCGGGGCGATTCGCTGGCGCGGCGAAGACATCCGCGCGCTCGGCGAGGACTACGCGCGCGAGCTGCTGTTCATCGGCCACTCGAATGCGGTGAAGGAGGAGTTCAGCGCTGACGAGAATCTCGCGGTGACGCTCGAGTTCGCCGGCAGGCGCTCGTCCGCCGCGCAGCGCGCCGACGCGCTGGAGCGCATCGGGCTCGCGTCGCGCGCGCGGCTTCCGGCGAGGTATCTCTCGCAGGGGCAGAAGCGCCGCGTGGCCCTTGCGCGCCTGTGCCTGGCGGCCGACGTGCCGCTGTGGATTCTCGACGAGCCGTTCGCGGCGCTCGACGCGCGTGCGCTGGAGACGGTGACCGCGCTGGTCGACGGCCATCTGGCGCGCGGCGGCGCCGCGATCCTGACGACGCACCAGGACGTCGCGATCGCGGCGCGCGCGCGCTTCGCGATCGCGCTCGGCGATTGAACTACGGCGTGCTCGACGGACTCCAAGCGGTCGTCGCCCGCGACCTGCGCCTGTCGCTGCGCCGGCGCGGCGACGTGCTCAACCACCTGGTGTTCTTCGTCATCGTGGTGACGCTGTTCCCGCTCGGCGTTGGCGCCGAGCCGAACCTGCTGCGCGCCATGGCGCCGGGGATATTGTGGGTGGCGGCGCTGCTCGCGGCGATGCTGTCGCTGCAACGGCTGTTCGCGGCCGACTACGCCGACGGCACGCTGGAGCAGATGCTGATAGCCGCACATCCGTTGGGGGTAATCGTGGTCGGCAAGATGATGGCGCACTGGATGGTGTCGGGACTGCCGCTCACACTGCTCGCCCCGGTGCTCGGGCTGCAATTTGATCTGCCTCAACAGGCTCTGGTGACGCTGGTTCTATCCTTGCTCATCGGAACGCCCGTGCTCAGCCTGATCGGCAGCGTGGGCGCCGCGCTGACGCTCGGCGTACGTGGTGGCGGCGTGCTGCTCGCGCTGCTGGTGCTGCCGCTCTATGTTCCGGTGCTGATTTTCGGCGCTGGTGCCGTGGCCGAAGTGGCGGGCGGCATGAGCGCCGCGCCGCATCTCTCACTGCTCGGGGCTCTGCTTGCCATATCATGCGTGGTGGCTCCATGGGCCACTTGCGCGGCCCTGAGGGTCGCGTACGACTGAACGACAAGCGGAAGGATACATTGACGATCGACAGCTACAGACTCGAGAGCGAACAGGGCATCCGCGGCTGGTTTCTGTTCAGATTCGCCGCGCCCCAGGCCTTTTTCCCGCTGGCGGGCAGGATGGCTCCCTGGTTCGCGGCGCTCGCGGCGATCCTCGCGGTCGCCGGGCTGTATATCAGCTTCTTCGTCGCGCCCACCGACGCGCAGCAGGGCGAGGCCTACCGCATCATCTTCATCCACGTCGCCGGCAGCGTGGATGTCCATGTTCCTCTACGTGGTGATGGCGTGCTGGGCGGCGCTCGGCCTGGTCCTCAACACGCGCCTGTCGGGCATGATGGCCTCGGCGATCGCGCCCACCGGGGCGATGTTCACCTTCATCGCGCTGTGGAGCGGGGCGCTGTGGGGCAAGCCGACCTGGGGCACCTGGTGGGTGTGGGACGCGCGCCTGACCTCGGAGCTGATCCTGCTGTTCCTGTACTTCGGCTTCATCGCCCTGCACCAACGCGATCGACGACCCGCGGCGCGCCGACCGCGCCGGGGCGGTGCTGGCGATCGTCGGCGTGGTCAACGTGCCGATCATCTATTTCTCGGTCAAGTGGTGGAACACGCTGCACCAGGGCGCCTCGGTGAGCCTCACCCGGGCGCCGTCGATGGCCGCGACTATGCTCACCGGGATGCTGCTGATGGCGCTCGCGGCGTGGATGTACAGCATCGCCGCGGCGCTGTGGCGCGTGCGCTCGATCATCCTCGAGCGCGAGCGCGACGCCGAGTGGGTGCGCGGCTTGAGGGGCGTGGAATGAGAGGGGTCGAATGAACTGGGGCAGCCTGGACAACTTCCTTTCCATGGGCGGCTACGCGCTGTACGTGTGGGGCTCGTACGCGGTCACCGCGCTGTGCATCGGCGCCGAGCTCTGGCTGCTGGCGCGCCGCGCGCGGCGCGCGGAGCGCAGGGCATGAAGCCGCGCCACCGCAGAATGATGCTGGTGGTCGCGGGCGTGGCGCTGCTCGGCATCACTGCGGCGCTGGTGCTCAACGCGTTCCAGAGCAACCTCGTGTTCTTCTTCAGCCCGAGCCAGGTGGCGGACAAGGAAGCGCCGGTCAACAAGACGTTCCGCCTCGGCGGCCTGGTGGAGCAGGGCAGCCTGAAGCGCCTGCCGGACGGCGTGACGGTGGAGTTCCTGGTCACCGACACCGCCAAGACGATCCCGGTGCGCTACAAGGGCATCCTTCCGGACCTGTTCAGCGAGGGCAAGGGCGTTGTTGCGCAGGGCCGGCTCGATGCCGACGGCACGTTCCACGCGCAGGAAGTGCTCGCCAAGCACGACGAGAACTACATGCCCCCCGAAGCCGCCGACGCGATCGCGAAGGCGCAGAAAGGAGTGTTGCCGCACAAATGATTCCAGAAATCGGTCACTTCGCGCTGATCATCGCGCTCACGCTGGCGCTGGTGCAGGGCACGCTGCCGATCATCGGCGCGACCAAGGGCATCCCGGGCTTCGTCGCGGTGGCACGGCCCGCGGCGCAGGGCCAGTTCGTGTTCGTCGCGATCGCCTTCGGCTGCCTTGCCTGGTCGTTCGTCAACAACGACTTCTCGGTGCAGTACGTCGCCAGCAACTCGAACTCGCATCTGCCGTTGCAGTACCGCGTTGCCGCGGTGTGGGGCGGGCACGAAGGCTCGCTGCTGCTGTGGGTGCAGATGCTCACCCTGTGGATGCTCGCCGTGACGGTGTTCAGCCGCCGCCTGCCGGACGAGGTCGTGGCGCGCATCCTCGGCGTGATGGGACTGGTGAGCGTCGGCTTCCTGCTGTTCATGCTGGCGACCTCTGATCCCTTCGACCGCCTGCTGCCGGCGGCCGCCGAAGGGCGCGACTTGAATCCGCTGTTGCAGGACCCGGGCATGGTGTTCCACCCGCCGATGCTGTACATGGGCTACGTCGGCTTCTCGGTCGCCTTCGCGTTCGCCATCGCGGCGCTGATCGACGGCCGGCTCGACGCGGCCTGGGCGCGCTGGACGCGGCCCTGGACCACCGCGGCGTGGATCTTCCTCACCCTCGGCATCGCCCTGGGCAGCGCCTGGGCGTACTACGAGCTCGGCTGGGGCGGCTGGTGGTTCTGGGACCCGGTGGAAAACGCTTCGTTCATGCCCTGGCTGGTCGGCACCGCGCTGCTGCACTCGCTCGCGGTGACCGAGAAGCGCGGCGGCTTCAAGGCCTGGACCGTGCTGCTGGCGATCATGGCCTTCTCGCTGTCGCTGCTCGGCACCTTCCTGGTGCGCTCCGGAGTGCTCACCTCGGTGCACGCCTTCGCCACCGATCCGCGGCGCGGCATCTTCATCCTCGCGTTCCTCGCGCTGGTGATCGGCGCCTCGCTGACGCTGTTCGCCTGGCGCGCGCCGCGCGTCGGGCTCGGCGGGCGTTTCGAGCTGGTGTCGCGCGAGTCGATGCTGCTGACGAATAACGTGCTGCTGGTGGTGGCCGCGGGCGCCGTGCTGCTCGGCACGCTCTATCCGCTGGTGCTGGACGCCCTGGGGCTCGGCAAGATATCGGTCGGGCCGCCGTACTTCGACACGGTGTTCGTGCCGCTGATGACGCCGGCGCTGTTCCTGATGGGCGTCGGCCCGATGGCGCGCTGGCGCGAGGCGAGCGTGCCGGACCTGGCGCGGCGCCTGAAGTGGGCGCTCGGCGTGAGCGTGGTGACTGCACTGCTGGTGCCGCTCGCGCTGGGGCAGTGGACGCCGATGAAGAGCTTCGGCCTGCTGCTCGCGTTCTGGATCTTCGCCAGCACGGCGCAATCGCTTTTGGCCAGGCTGCGTGCGCAACCCGGAACGGGTCTGCTGGCGCGCCTGCGCGGCGTGCCGCGGGCGCAGCTCGGCATGCTGCTCGCGCACGCTGGGATCGGCGTGTTCGTGGTCGGCGTGACGATGGTCAAGGGCTACGAAGTGGAGCGCGATCTGAAGATGGACCCGGGCGACACCGCGACCGTCGGCGGATACACCTTCCGCTTCGACGGGGTGCGCGACGCGCGCGGGCCGAACTACGTCGCCGCGCGCGGCACGGTCAGCGTGCTGCGGAGCGGCGTGCCTGCGTTCACCCTGCATCCCGAGAAACGCACCTACAGCGCGCAGCAATCGCAGATGACCGAGGCCTCGATCCATACCGGCCTCACGCGCGACCTGTACGTATCGCTCGGCGAGCCGGTCGGCGCGAGCGCCTGGACGGTGCGCATCTACTACAAGCCGTTCGTCGTCTGGATCTGGGGCGGCTGCCTGGTGATGGCGCTGGGAGGCCTGCTGGCGGCGAGCGATCGCCGCTACCGCACCGCCGTGCGCCGGCGCGAAGCGCAGGCGCTGGAGGGCAAGGCGCGCCGGGCGCGCGGCCCGCTGCCGCAGGGAGAGCGCGGATGAAGCGCTTCCTGATCCCGCTGGCGATCTTCTTCGTGCTGGTGCTGTTCCTCGCCGTGGGCCTGCGTCTCAATCCGCGCGAGGTGCCCTCGCCCCTAATCGACAAGCCGGCGCCCGCGTTCACGCTGCCGCGCCTGGACGATCCGCAGCAGCGCTTCTCGCAGAAGGACATGCTCGGCAAGGTGTGGATGCTAAACGTATGGGCGTCGTGGTGCGTGTCGTGCCGCGAAGAGCACCCGGTGCTGGTGGGGCTGTCGAAAAGGAACGTCGTCCCGATCTACGGCCTCAACTACAAGGACGAGCGCAAGGACGCGCTCGCCTGGCTCGGGCGGCTCGGTGACCCCTACACCGTCTCGATCATGGACGCCGACGGACGCATCGGCATCGACTACGGCGTCTACGGGGTGCCCGAGACCTACGTGATCGACAAGCAGGGGGTGATCCGCTACAAGCAGATCGGCCCGGTTACGCCGGAAATCCTCGACGCCAAGATCCTTCCCCTGGTGAAGAAGCTGCAAGGATGAAGCGCAAAGTGCCGCACGCTGTGCGCAGCGCTGCTGCTGGCGGCGGCCGCGCCGCTGCACGCCAAGGAGGCGGTGCCCGCCGCGGATGACCCGGTGGCCGAGCGCCGCGCCACGACGCTCGAAGAAGGCCTGCGCTGCCTGGTGTGCCAGAACCAGACGATCGCCGAGTCGCGCGCCGACCTGGCGATGGATCTGAAGAAGGAGATCCGCGAGCAGATCAAGGCCGGCAAGACCGACGACGAGATCATCCAGTTCATGGTGGCGCGCTACGGCGACTTCGTGCTCTACAAGCCGCCCTTCAAGGACACCACGGTGCTGCTCTGGGCCGGACCCTTCGCGCTGCTGCTCGGCGGCATGATCGTGCTGTTCGTGTACCTGCGCCGCCGCCGCAGCAGGGTGGCGCAGGCCGCGCTGAGCGACGAGCAGCGCGCGCGCGCCGAGTCTCTGCTGGACGCGAACGAGGACCGCGCGTGACCGCGTTCTGGCTGGTCGCGGCGCTGTTCGTCGCCTTCGCGCTGCTGCTCGTGCTGCCGCCGCTGCTGCGCGAGCGCGGCGGCGCGGGGCGTCCGGACCGCGACGCCGCCAACATCGGTCTGTACCGCGACGAGCTCGCGGAGCTGGAGCGCGAGCTCGCCGCGGGAGCCGTGGGCGCCGAGCAGTACCGTGAAGCGAAGCAGGAGATCGAACGGCGCCTGCTCGAGGACGTGGCGCCCGCCGCGCCGGCGCATGGGGCGGGCGCGCCCGGGCGCGGCGCCACGCGCTGGACGGCGATTGCGGTCGGCATCGCGCTGCCGCTGGTGGCGGTGCTCGCTTACCTCAGGTTTGGCGACATCAAAGCGCTCGATCCCGTGGTGCGGCAGGAAGGGCACCCGGTGACGCCCGAGCAGGTCGGCGCGATGGTCGAGAAGCTCGCGCAACGCATGCAGCAGACCCCTGACGACGTCCAGGGCTGGGTGATGCTGGGGCGCTCCTATGCGGTGCTGAGCCGCTTCCAGGAATCGGCGCAGGCTTACGCGCGGGCCGTCGCGCTGGTGCAGGACGACGCCGGCCTGCTCGCCGACTACGCCGACTCGCTTGCGATGGCGCGTGGCGGCAATCTCGTCGGCGAGCCCTACGCGATCGTCAAGCGCGGGCTGGCGATCGACCCGAAGAACTTCAAGTTGCTCGCGCTCGCCGGCAGCGCCGAGTTCCAACGGAAGAACTACCCCGCGGCGGTGGACCTGTGGGAGCGCAGCCTGGCGGAGGTGCAGCCGGATACGGACTTCGGCCGCGCAGTGCAATCGAGCATCGACGAGGCGCGCGAGCTCGGCAAGCTGCCGGCTGCGGCGTCCAAGCCGTCGCCTGCGCCGACCGCGGCCGCGGCGCAGGCCGCGATCACCGGGACGGTGAAACTCGCCTCGGCGCTTGCGGGGCAGGTTTCTCCCGGCGACACGCTGTTCGTCTTCGCGCGCCCCACCGACGGCTCGCGCATGCCGGTGGCCATCCTGCGCGTGAACGCGGCGCAGCTGCCGTACGCGTTCCGTCTGGACGACAGCCTGGCGATGACGCCCAGCAACAAGCTGTCGGATCAACGCAGCGTGCTGATCGGCGCGCGCATCTCGAAGTCGGGCAACGCGACGCCCCGCGCGGGCGATCTGCAGGGCAGCAGCGCGCCGGTGGCGCCGGGTACCCAAGGGCTCGTTCTGACAATCGACCAGGTCGTCAAGGATTGACCGAAATCAAAGTCGGCTGACGCCTCGCGGCGCATATTGCCTCGGGAACAAGGGGAAAAAGCGGGGACATGGTAACCGTCTCGTCGGATGTGGCCATCGTCGGTGCCGGCGGCGCGGGACTGCGCGCCGCGATCGCGCTGGCGGAGGCCGATCCGAAGCTGCGCATCGCGCTCATCTCGAAGGTCTACCCGATGCGCAGCCACACCTGCGCGGCCGAGGGCGGCGCGGCGGGCGTGATCAAGCCCGACGACAGCCTCGAGCATCACTTCAACGACACGGTCGGCGGCGGCGACTGGCTGTGCGACCAGGACGCCGTCGACTACCTGGTGCAGGAAGCGCCGAAGGAACTCATCCAGCTCGAGCACTGGGGCTGCCCCTGGAGCCGCGAGGCGGACGGCTCGGTGGCGGTGCGGCCGTTCGGCGGCATGAAGAAACAGCGCACCTGGTTCGCGGCGGACAAGTCCGGCTTCCACATCCTGCACACGCTGTTCCAGACTTCGCTCAAGTACCCCTCGATCGAGCGCTTCGACGAGTACTACGCGACCGAGCTGCTGGTGGACGACGGTCGCTGCCAGGGCCTGACCGCGATCGAGATGCGCAGCGGCCAGATGCGTCAGTTCCGCGCCCGCGCGGTGATCATCGCCGGCGGCGGCGCCGGGCGCATGTTCCCGTTCACCACCAACGGCGCGATCAAGACCGGCGACGGCATGGCGCTCGCCTACCGCGCCGGCGTGCCGCTCAAGGACATGGAGTTCGTGCAGTACCATCCCACCGGCCTGCCGAGCACCGGCACCCTGCTGACCGAGGCCTGCCGCGGTGAGGGCGGGGTGCTGCTAAACAAGCACGGCCGGCGCTTCCTGCAGGACTACGGCATGGGGCCGGAGACGCCGCTCGGCAAGCCGGTGCTGAAGACCATGGAGCTGGGTCCGCGCGATCGCGTCAGCCAGGCCTTCTGGCACGAGCAGCAAAAGGGCAACATGGTCGCCACCCAATGGGGCGACGCCATGCTGCTCGACATGCGGCACCTGGGCGAGAAGAAGATCAACGAGCGCCTGCCGCTGGTGCGCGACATGTCGATCAGCTACATGAGCGTCGACCCGGTAACCGACCCGGTGCCGGTGCGGCCGGTGGTGCACTACATGATGGGCGGCATCCATACCGACATCCGCGCCGCGACGCCGCTCGCCGGCCTGTACGCGGCGGGCGAGTGCGCTTGCGTGAGCATCAACGGCGCCAACCGCCTGGGCTCCAACTCGCTCACCGAGCTGCTGGTGTTCGGCCGCCGAGCGGCGCTCAGCGCCGCCGAGTACCTCGCCTCCGGCGCGCGGCCCGGCAACGACGCGGCGCTCGAAGCGCGCGCGCAGCGAGCGCAGGCGCGCGTGCGCGAGCTGTTTCAGCGTACCGGCGGCAAGGAGACTCTTGCCGGCTTGCGCAAGGAGATGATGCACACGCTCGAGCAGAACGCCGGCATCTACCGCAGCGGCGAGGGGCTCGCCGAGGCCTGCGAGAAGATCGCCGAGCTGCGCCGGCGCTATGCGGCGATCGAGCTGCACGACAAGACCAACGTCTACAACACCGACCTGCTGCAGGCGCTCGAGCTGGGCTCGATGCTCGATTGCGCCGAGGCGCTCGTCGTCAGTGCGCTGGAGCGCAAGGAATCGCGCGGCGCGCACCAGCGGCTCGATTTCGTCGAGCGCGACGACCAGCGCTACCTCAGGCACTCGCTTGCCCGTTACCAGGGCGACGCGGCGCCGCGCATCGACTACCTCGACGTGGTGATCACCAGGTCGCAACCCGGCGTGCGCGATTATTCCGGAGGCCACGAATGAGCGAGCGCGTGGTCGAGCTGGAAGTCCTGCGCTACCACCCGGAAACCGACCGCGAGCCGCATTTCCAGCGCTACTCGGTGCCGTGCCGCGAGGAATGGGTGGTGCTCGACGCGCTCAACCACGTCAAGGAAAACCTCGACCCGACGCTCAGCTACCGCTGGTCCTGCCACATGGCGGTATGCGGCAGCTGCGGCATGATGATCAACCGCGAGCCCAAGCTCGCCTGCAAGGCTTTCCTGCGCGACTACCAGGGCGTGATACGCGTCGAGCCGCTCGCGCATTTTCCGATCGAGCGCGATCTGGTGACGGTGATCGACGATTTCGTCGCCAAGCTCGCCCGGGTCAAGCCCTACCTGATCCCCAAGGAAGACAAACCGCTGGAAGCGGGCGAATACCGGCAGACGCCGGCGCAGCTCAAGCGCTACAAGCAGTTCACGCTGTGCATCAACTGCATGCTGTGCTACGCCGCGTGCCCCGAATACGGCCTGATTCCGAAATACCTCGGTCCCGCGGCGATCGCGCTCGGGCATCGCTGGAACCAGGATTCGCGCGACGGCGGCCGCGACCAGCGCCAAGAGGAGCTCGCCGCCAAGGAAGGCGCGTGGGAGTGCTCGTTCGTGGGCGCCTGCTCGGAGGTCTGTCCCGAGCATGTCGATCCGGCGGGCGCGATCCAGCAGGTCAAGATCAGGAGCACGGTCGACTGGTACCTCGAGCACACGATGCCATGGCTGAAGAAATGAGCCGCAAGCCCTACGTCCGCGAGATGACCTCGGAGTGGATCACGCGCCACCCGCGCTACCTGCGCTACCTGGTGCGCGAATTCTCGTGCCTGTTCATCGGCGGCTGGACCCTGATGATGGTGTGGGGGCTGGCGCGGCTCGCGCAGGGCCCGGCCGCCTGGGCCGCGTTCCTCGAGACGCTGCAGGCTCCAGCGAGCATCGTGCTGCAAGTGCTCGCGCTGGCGTTCTCCGTCTACCACAGCGTGACCTGGTTCAATCTCACGCCGAAGGCGCTGCCGCTGCAGCGGGGCGAGGATTTCGTGCCGGACGGCGTCATCTCCGGGGCGCACTTCGCGGTCTGGGCGCTGCTGTCGCTCGCGGTGCTGGTTCTTGCGGGGGCGTTCTAGCATGGCGAGATCGAACAAGCCGATCGTCTGGGGCCCGTTTGCCGCGGGCGGCACGCTGACCGCGTTCGTGACCCCGGTGCTGATCGTGCTCACGCTGCTCGCCGCGTTCGGACACGCTCCCGACCTGCTGGCGTACGATCGGCTGCACGCCTTCGCGGCGCACTGGCTGGTCAAGCTGGCGATCGTCGGCATCGTGTTCCTATCGCTGTGGAGCGCCGCCCATCGCCTGCGGATCACCTGCTACGACCTCGGGGTCCGCGCCGATACGTTGGTCGCCGCGATCGTCTACGCGGTCGCCGTGGCCGGCAGCGTAGCCGCTGCGGCCTACTTGCTGCTAATCTGATGCCGGCTGGCTTGCCTTAATTGGAAAAACGAGGGGGGACGAGAGCCAATGACACCACCGCCGCCACTTGCCATTCGCGAGGAGCTGCGCGAGCAGCGCTTCAACGAAGTCTGGACGAACGACCTGAATGAAGTGTTCGCCGATGTCGCGCCTTACTACGACAGGGCCAACACCATCGCCAGCCTCGGCCTGTGGGGCTGGTTCCTGCGCAGCTTCATGGCGACCGTCGACGTCAAGCCCGGCGAGCGCGTGCTCGACGTGTGCGCGGGGACCAACGCCATAGGCATCGCGCTGCTGGAGCGCGAGCCGAGCCTCAAGGTGCACGCCATCGATCGCAGCGCCGCGATGCAGGAGGTCGGGCGGCAGCGCGCCAACGCCCGCGGCTTCAGCATCAGCAGCACGATCGGCGACGTGCACGAGCTGCCGTTCCCGGACAATCACTTCGACGTCGTGACCCTGCAATTCGCGTCGCGCCATCTGCGCGTGAAGCGCGTGTTCCAGGAGATCCACCGAGTGCTCAGGCCCGGAGGGCACTTCCATCACTGCGACATGCTGCGCCCGCGCAGCCGCATCGTGGAGAAGATGTACTACTCTTACCTGCGCATGTGCCTGGCGTTCACCGGCCTGCTGTTCCGCAGCGGCCCTGCGGCGCTCAACTGCAAGAAGTACTTCATCCACGCGCTCGAGATGTTCTATTCCGCCGAGGAGCTTTCCGTCGTGCTGCGCGAACTGGGTTACGTCGACGTCACGGCGAGCACCGTGCTCTACGGCATGCTCGGCTTCCACCGCGCGGTCAAACCTCAGCCAGCTTGAGTAACCACGCGCGCGTGCTGGCGAGGCTCAACCGCGCGCTCCTCGAAGCCTTCAGCCGGCGAACCACCGACGCGTTGCGCGCGACGCTGCCGCTGCGCCTCGCGCTGCCGCACCTCGAGCCGCTGCTCGCGCGCAACGTCGCCAAGGAAGTGCGCAAGGACGCGCTGGTGATCGCGCGCGCGGGCCGGGCGTTCGCCGGGGGCGCGCCCGATCGCGAGGCCGTGCGCGAGCTGCTGGAGGCCGCGCGCAACATCGATCGCGAATTCCTCGCGAGGCTGGGAGGGGCTCCGATCCGCATCGTGGTTCCGTACGACGAGATCACCCCGCTGCGTGCCCGGCGCGTCGAGCAGCTGCTCGACGCGACGCGTCGCATCCTGCAGAGCTGGGAGGTGAAGCGCGGACTGCGAGCGGCGCTGCAAGCGTGCTTCACGCGCGCGGAGCTCGAGCGGCTGATTTACGATGACTTGCGCCTGTACGCGCAGGAGACGCTGGCGCTGAGCCGCGCGGTGCACCTGCCCGCGATCCTGCGGCCGGCGCGCGAGTCGATCGCGCAGCGCCTGTACGAGATCATGCAGCGCGTCGCCGCGCGCCTCGCGCGGGACGCGGCGGAGAGCGCGTTTCGAGCCTGACGAAAGACGCAATGCCTTGATCTCTAGAGGGCTTTTCGTTGACCCGACAACCCCGCGCACGGTAGAATTTCACGATTTTCTCCGAACGGATCCCGAATGCGCGCGCGGCTCGTCGCCGGCAACTGGAAGATGCACGGCAGGCGCAGCGCGAACCGGGCGCTGCTCGATGCGGTCGTCAAGGGAATGAGCGAAATCTCGGGCGTCGAATGCGCGGTATGCGTGCCATTCCCGTATCTGGCGGAGGCGGCCGTTCAGTTGGCGCGAACGCCCGTCGCTTGCGGCGCTCAAAACGTAAGTGAGCATGCCGACGGCGCGTACACGGGCGAGGTGTCGGCGGCCATGCTCGCGGAGTTCGATTGCCGCTACGTGATCGTCGGGCATTCCGAGCGCAGGCATCTGTTCGGCGAGAGCGATGCGCAGGTCGCCGCGAAATTCGCGGCGGCGCAGGCTGCGGCACTGACGCCGATCCTGTGCGTGGGCGAGACGCTCGAGGAGCGTGACGCCGGCAAGACCGAGGCCACGGTGGCGCGGCAGCTCGACGCGGTGCTCGAGAAGGCGGGGGCGGCGGCGCTCTCCAGGGCGGTGCTGGCCTACGAGCCGGTATGGGCCATCGGCACGGGCCGCCATGCGACGCCCGAGCAGGCGCAGGCGGTGCACGGCTTCCTGCGCGAGCGGCTCGCGCGGCGGGACAAGGGCGTGGCCGAGGGGCTGCGCGTGCTGTACGGCGGCAGCGTGAAGCCGTCCAACGCCGCGGCGATCGTCGCGATGCCGGACGTCGACGGCGGCCTGATCGGCGGGGCATCACTGGTAGCGGAGGACTTCCTCGCGATTCTCCGCGCAACGGCAAACAAAGGATGAGCACATGGAATTCTGGAACAACCTGGTCATCATCGCCCACGTGTTGCTCGCGCTGGGCATCATCGGCCTGGTGCTGCTGCAGCATGGCAAGGGCGCCGACATGGGCTCGGGCTTCGGCGGCGGCGCATCGAGCAGCCTGTTCGGCGCCACAGGCTCGGCGAACTTCCTGTCGCGCATTACCGCGGTGCTCGCGACGCTGTTCTTCGTTTCCAGCCTGGGCCTGTCGTATTTCGCGACGCACCGGGGAGCGCCATCGGCCGGCGTCATGGATGCAGTAAAGGAGCAGCCCGCGCCCGCCAAGCCCGCCGCGCCGGCGCCCAAGCCCGTCGCGCCGGCACAGAAGGACGGCTCGAAGGCGAAGGACGTTCCGAACTGATGCGACTATGAGAATTGGAGGATAATCCACGGCTCTGCGCCGTCGCCCACGTGGTGAAATTGGTAGACACGCTAGCTTGAGGGGCTAGTGGCCTAAACAGCCGTAGCAGTTCGAGTCTGCTCGTGGGCACCAAAATTCTATGCTGGCCGAATATTTCCCGATCCTGCTGTTCATCCTCGTCGGTCTCGCCATCGGCGTGCTGCCGGTGCTGCTCGGCCGGGTGCTCGCCCCGCACCGG
This sequence comes from uncultured Pseudomonadota bacterium, assembly GCA_963834845.1. GTDB lineage: Bacteria > Pseudomonadota > Gammaproteobacteria > Burkholderiales > SG8-39 > DAHVFK01. The sequence continues at coordinate 3,667,243 of CAWICY010000004.1, read as the reverse complement.
CCGGATCCCGAGAAGCTGTCCCCCTACGAGTGCGGCTTCGAGGCGTTCGAGGATGCGCGCATGAAGTTCGACGTGCGCTACTACCTCGTCGCGATCCTGTTCATCCTGTTCGATCTCGAGATCGCGTTCCTCTTTCCGTGGGCGGTGGTGATCAAGGACATCGGGCTGTTCGGCTTCGTTTCGATGATGATCTTCCTCGGCATCCTCGTGGTCGGCTTCGTCTACGAATGGATGAAAGGAGCGCTGGAATGGGAATAGAAGGCATCCTGCAGCAGGGTTTCATCACCACCACCGCTGACAAGCTCATCAACTGGACGCGCACCGGCTCGCTCTGGCCGATGACCTTCGGCCTCGCATGCTGCGCGATCGAGATGATGCACGCGGGAGCCGCTCGCTATGACCTGGACCGCTTCGGCATCGTGTTCCGTCCGAGCCCGCGTCAGTCCGACGTGATGATCGTGGCGGGCACGCTGTGCAACAAGATGGCGCCCGCGCTCGCAAGGTCTACGACCAGATGCCCGAGCCGCGCTGGGTCGTGTCGATGGGCTCGTGCGCCAACGGCGGCGGCTACTATCACTACTCGTACTCGGTGGTGCGCGGCTGCGACCGCATCGTGCCGGTCGACATCTACGTCCCGGGCTGCCCGCCGACCGCCGAGGCGCTGCTCTACGGGCTGGTGCAGCTGCAGAACAAGATCAAGCGAACCAACACCATCGCACGATGACGCCGAAGCTGCAGCGACTTCACGACACGCTCGTCCGGGTGCTTGGCGAACGCGTCGCCTCCCTCACCGAGCAGCACAACCGAGCTCACGCTGGTGGTGCAGGCCGACCGCTACCGCGCGGTGTGCGAGACGCTGCGCGATTCACCCGAGCTGCGCTTCGAGCAGCTCACCGACCTGTGCGGCATGGATTACCTGACCTACGGCGACCGCCCGCACGACGATCCGCGGCGCGCGCGACGCTTCGCCGCGGTCCTGCACCTGCTGTCGGTCACGCACAACTGGCGGCTGCGGGTGCGGGCGTTCTGCCCCGACGACTCGTTTCCGATGCTCGACTCGGTGATCGAGGTCTGGCCGAGCGCCAACTGGTACGAGCGCGAAGCCTTCGATCTTTTCGGCATCGTGTTCGACGGTCATCCCGACCTGCGCCGCATCCTCACCGACTACGGCTTCGTCGGCCATCCGTTCCGCAAGGACTTCCCGATCTCGGGCTACGTCGAGATGCGCTACGACCCGGAGCAGAAACGGGTCATCTACCAGCCGGTGACGATCGAGCCGCGCGAAGTCACGCCGCGCGTGGTGCGCGAAGAGCATTACGCGGAAGAAGAGCAATAGATGGCCGAGATCCGCAACTACACCCTGAACTTCGGCCCGCAGCACCCGGCGGCGCACGGCGTGCTGCGGCTGGTGCTGGAAATGGACGGCGAAGTGGTGCAGCGCGCCGATCCGCACATCGGCCTGCTGCATCGCGCGACCGAGAAGCTCGCCGAGACCAAGACCTTCATCCAGACCGTGCCGTACATGGACCGGCTGGACTACGTCTCGATGATGTGCAACGAGCACGCCTACGTGCTGGCGATCGAGAAGCTGCTCGGCGTCGAGGTGCCGCTGCGCGCGCAGTACATCCGCGTCATGTTCGACGAGATCACGCGCATCCTGAACCACCTGCTGGGGCTCGGCACGCACGGGCTGGACCTCGGCGCGATGACCGTGTTCCTCTATTGCTTCCGCGAGCGCGAGGACCTGTTCGACTGCTACGAGGCGGTGTCGGGAGCGCGCATGCACGCGGCGTACTACCGGCCGGGCGGCGTGTATCGCGACCTGCCCGACTCGATGCCGCAGTATACGGCCTCGAAGATCCACAAGCAGCGCGCCATCCGCGAGATGAACCGCAATCGCCAGGGCTCGCTGCTCGATTTCATCGAGGACTTCACCGAGCGCTTCCCGAAGTGCGTCGACGACTACGAGACGCTGCTCACCGAGAATCGCATCTGGAAGCAGCGCACGGTGGGCATCGGCGTGGTTTCGCCCGAGCGGGCGCTGGCGCTCGGCTTCACCGGCCCGATGCTGCGCGGCTCGGGTGTCGCCTGGGACATCCGCAAGAAGCAGCCCTACGAGGTCTACGACCGCGTCGAGTTCGACGTGCCGGTCGGCAAGAACGGCGACTCCTACGACCGCTACCTGGTGCGCATCGAGGAGATGCGCCAGTCGAACCGCATCATCAGGCAATGCGTCGACTGGCTGCGCAACAACCCCGGCCCGGTGATCACCGGCAACCACAAGGTGGCGCCGCCGTCGCGCGTCGAGATGAAGTCCAACATGGAAGACCTGATCCACCACTTCAAGCTGTTCACCGAGGGCATGCACGTGCCCGAGGGCGAGGCTTATCGCCGCGATCGAGCATCCCAAGGGCGAGTTCGGCGTCTACCTCGTGTCCGACGGCGCCAACAAGCCCTACCGCATGAAGCTGCGCTCGCCGGCCTTCGCGCACCTTTCGGCGATGAACGAGATGACGCGCGGGCACATGCTGGCCGACGTCGGTCACCATCATCAGCACGCTGGACATCGTGTTCGGCGACATAGACCGATGAGCGAGCCGCCGATGCTATCCCAGGACTCCCTGAAGAAGATCGATCGCGAGATCGGCAAATACCCGGCCGACCAGAGGCGCTCGGCGGTGATGGCGGCGCTGATCGTCGCGCAGGACGAGAAGGGCTGGCTGTCGACCGAGACTGATGGACTACGTGGCGCGCTATCTCGGCATGGCGCCGGTCGCGGTATACGAGGTGGCGACGTTCTACGACATGTACAACCTGCAGCCGACCGGCAAGTACAAGCTCACGGTCTGCACCAACCTGCCCTGCGGGCTGCAGGGCTCGCTCGAGGCGGCTGACCACCTGAAGCACAGGCTGGGCATCGACTTCAACGAGACCACGTCCGACGGCCGCTTCACGCTGAAGGAGGGCGAGTGCATGGGCGCCTGCGCCATGTCGCCGGTGGTGCTGGTCAACAACAAGCGCATGTGCGACTACATGTCGAAGGACAAGCTCGACGCGCTGATCGACGAACTTTCGGGGAAGGCCTGAGATGCTCGATTACGGACCGGACGCGATCATCATGGCGGGGCTCGACGGCGCCAACTGGCGGCTCACCGACTACGAGAAGCGCGGCGGCTACGCGGCGCTCAGGAAGCTGCTGGCCGAGAAGGCGGCGCCCGACGCGGTGGTCGCCGAGGTGAAGAAATCCGCGCTGCGCGGCCGCGGCGGCGCGGGCTTTCCCACCGGGCTCAAGTGGAGCTTCATGCCGCGCCAGTACCGGGGCGACAAGTACATCGTCTGCAACTCGGACGAAGGCGAGCCGGGCACCTGCAAGGACCGCGACATCCTGCGCTACAACCCGCACGCGGTGATCGAAGGCATGGTGATCGCCGGCTATGCAACGGGATCGAGCGCCGGCTACAACTACGTGCACGGCGAGATCTGGGCCGTCTACGAGCAGTTCGAGGACGCGCTGCGCGAGGCCTACGCCGCGGGCTACCTCGGCAAGAACATTCTCGGCTCGGGGTACGGCTTCGAGCTCTACGCGCACCCCGGCTACGGCGCCTACATCTGCGGCGAGGAGACCGCGCTGCTCGAGTCGCTCGAGGGCAAGAAGGGGCTGCCGCGCTTCAAGCCGCCGTTCCCGGCGAGCTTCGGCCTGTACGGCAAGCCCACCACCATCAACAACACCGAAACCTTCGCCGCGGTGCCGTGGATCATCAGGAACGGCGGCGACGCGTTCCTCGCGCTCGGCCGGCCGAACAACGGCGGCACGAAGCTCTTTTCGGTCACCGGCCACGTCAACAAGCCCGGCAACTACGAGGTGAGGCTCGGCACCCCGTTCGCCAAGCTGCTCGCGATGGCGGGCGGCGTGCGCGGCGGCCGCAGGCTCAAGGCCGTGATCCCGGGCGGATCGAGCATGCCGGTGCTTCCGGCCGACATCATGATGGCGACCGACATGGACTACGACTCGATCGCCAAGGCGGGCTCGATGCTCGGCTCGGGCGCCGTGATCGTGATGGACGAGACCACCTGCATGGTGCGCGCGCTCGAGCGACTGTCGTACTTCTACTTCGAGGAGTCCTGCGGCCAGTGCACGCCCTGCCGCGAGGGCACCGGCTGGCTGTACCGCGTCGTCAACCGCATCGAGAACGGCAAGGGGCGCGCCGAGGACCTCGATCTGCTCGACAACGTCTCCGACAACATCGCCGGGCGCACCATCTGCGCGCTGGGCGACGCCGCCGCGCTGCCGGTGAAGAGCTTCATCAAGCATTTCCGCCACGAGTTCGAGCACCACATCGAGCACAAGCGCTGCCTGGTGCAGGGCGCCGACAGTCAGCCGAAGTGGGGCCGCTCCGGCGCTCACCGGCCGCCGTCGATGGCCGAGGCGGCCTGACATGCTCAAGCTCGAGATCGACGGCAAGCAGGTCGAAGTGGCGCCGGGCGCCACGGTGATGGATGCCGCCAGCAGGCTCGGCATCTACGTGCCGCATTTTTGCTACCACTCGAAGCTGTCCATCGCCGCGAACTGCCGCATGTGCCTGGTCGAGGTGGAAAAGGCGCCCAAGCCGCTGCCCGCCTGCGCCACGCCGGCGACCGAGGGCATGAAGGTGTGGACGCATTCTCCTGGCGCCAAGAAGGCGCAGAACGGCGTCATGGAGTTCCTGCTCATCAATCACCCGCTCGACTGCCCGATCTGCGACCAGGGCGGGGAGTGCCAGCTGCAGGACCTGGCCGTCGGCTACGGCAAGAGCGGCTCGCGCTACCAGGAAGAAAAGCGCGTGGTGCTGCACAAGGATATCGGGCCGCTGGTGGCGGCAGAGGAAATGACGCGCTGCATCCAGTGCACGCGCTGCGTGCGCTTCGGCGAGGAGATCGCCGGGGTGATGGAGCTCGGCATGATCAACCGCGGCGAGCACGCCGAGATCGTGGCCTTCGTCGGCAAGACCGTCGACTCCGAGCTCTCGGGCAATATGATCGATCTGTGCCCCGTGGGCGCGCTCACGTCCAAGCCGTTCCGCTACAGCGCGCGCACCTGGGAGCTGGCGCGGCGCAAGTCGATCTCGCCGCACGACGGGTTGGGCTCCAACCTGATCGTGCAGGTGAAGCAGAACCGGGTGATGCGCGTGCTGCCACTCGAGAACGAGCAGGTGAACGAGTGCTGGCTCTCGGACAAGGACAGGTTCTCCTACGAGGGGCTCAACTCCGAGGCGCGCCTCACGCGGCCGATGGTGAAGGGCGACGGCGGCTGGCAGGAAGTCGACTGGCAGGTCGCGCTCGACCGGGTCGCCGCGGGCCTCAAGGCCGCCGGGGGCGATGTCGGGGCGCTGGCAAGCCCGCACAGCACGCTCGAGGAGCTGTACCTGGTGGGCAAGCTCGCCGCCGCGCTCGGCGGCGGCGCCGACTTCCGCCTGCGCCAGTCCGACTTCTCGGCCGACGGCAAGGCCGGCGGCATTCCCTGGCTCGGCATGCCGGTCGCCGAGCTGGGCGGGCTGGACCGCGTGCTGGTGATCGGCTCGTTCCTGCGAAAGGACCATCCGCTGATCGCGCAGCGCCTGCGCCAGGCCGCCAAGCGCGGCGCGCAGATCCACGTGCTGCACGCGGTGGACGACGACTGGCTGATGCCGATCGCGAGCAAGAGGATCGTTCGGCCGTCGGAGATTCCCGACGCGATTGCCGGGTTTGCAGAGGTCCTGCGAGAGGGCAAGAACGCCGCCGTCTTGCTCGGCAATTTCGCGCAGCAGCATCCGCAGGCGGCGCGCATCCATGCCGCGGCGCAGGCGCTCGGCGCCAGGCTCGGCTTCCTCGGCGAAGCGGCCAACTCGGTCGGCGGCTATCTTGCCGGCCTGCCGCTGCAGGGCAACGCGAAGTCCCTGCTCGACAAGCCCCGCCGGGCCTACCTGCTGCTCAACGTCGAGCCGCGGCTCGATTGCGCCGACCCGCAGGCGGCGTCGGCGGCGCTCGCCCAGGCCGGATTCGTCGTCGCGCTGTCGGCGTTCAGGCCCGATGCGGCGGACGCCGCGCACGTGGTCTTGCCGGTCGCTCCGTTCGCCGAAACGCCGGGCACCTTCGTCAGCACCGAGGGCCGCGTGCAGAGCTTCCACGCCGCCGTGCCGCCGCCGGGCGAGGCGCGGCCCGCGTGGAAGGTGCTGCGCGTGCTCGGCAACCTGCTGGGCGTCGCGGGCTTCGAGTACCAGAGCTGCGAGCAGGTGCGCGACGAATGCCTGGGCGGCCGGGACGTGCGTGCCCTGCTTTCCAACGAAATCTCGTTGCAGCCGGCGCCGACCCAACCGTCGCCCGCGGGGCTGCAGCGTATCGCCGATGTGCCGATCTACTTCGCCGATCCGCTGGTGCGGCAGGCGCCTGCGCTGCAGAAAACGCGCGATGCGCGGCCGCCCAAAGCCTGTATGAATGCCGCGCTGCTCGAGCGCCTGGGCCTGGCCGCGGGTCAGCCGGTGCTGGTGAGGCAGGGGCGGGGAGAGGCGCGGCTCACGGCCGCGCTCGACGAGCGGCTGCCCGATGACTGCGTGCGCGTCGCCGCGGCGCATGCGAGCACCGCCGCGCTGGGGCCGATGTTCGGCGCGCTCGAGCTCGAGAAACTCGCCGTGGGAAGGGCCGCCTAGATGATCGATTGGCTGATCTCGCGCCCCGACGCCTGGTTCGGCCCGGTCTGGGGCTCGGCGGTGCTCACCACCGTGGGCAACCTGCTGTTCATCGTCGCCATCGTGGTGCCGCTGATGCTCGCCGTGGCCTACCTGACGCTGTGGGAGAGGAAGCTGATCGGCTGGATGCAGATCCGCATCGGCCCCAACCGGGTCGGTCCGCTCGGGCTGCTGCAGCCGATCGCCGACGGCGTCAAGCTGCTGATGAAGGAGATCATCTTCCCGACCAACGCCAGCAAGGCGCTCTACATCCTCGCGCCGATGCTCGCGATCCTGCCCGCCGTGGCCGCGTGGGCGGTGATTCCGTTCGCTCCCGAGGTGGTGCTGGCGAACGTCAACGCGGGGCTGCTGTACGTGCTGGCGCTGACCTCGATGGGCGTGTACGGCGTGATCGTCGCCGGCTGGGCGTCGAACTCCAAGTACTCGTTCCTGGGCGCGATGCGCTCGGCGGCGCAGATGGTGTCGTATGAAATCGCCATGGGCTTCGCCCTGGTGGTGGTGCTGATGGTCTCGGGCAGCCTCAACCTCTCCGACATCGTCAACGCGCAGGGCAGGGGCACGTTCGCCACCATTGGGCTCAACTTCCTGTCGTGGAACTGGCTGCCGCTGGCGCCGATCCTGGTGGTGTATTTCGTGTCCGGGGTGGCCGAGACGAACCGTGCGCCATTCGACGTGGTCGAGGGCGAGTCGGAGATCGTCGCCGGCCACATGGTCGAGTACTCGGGAATCACCTTCGCGCTGTTCTTCCTGGCCGAGTACATGAACATGATCCTGATCAGCGCGCTCACGACGATCATGTTCTTCGGCGGCTGGCAGGCGCCGATCGATTCGGCGCTGTTCAACTGGGTGCCGCCGATCGTCTGGCTGCTGATGCAAGATGTTCTTCGTCGTCTCGCTCTTCCTGTGGTTTCGCGCCACGTTCCCGCGCTACCGCTACGATCAGATCATGCGTCTGGGCTGGAAGATCTTCATTCCGGTGACCCTGATCTGGCTCGCGCTCATCGGGCTGTGGATGCAGACCCCGTGGAATATCTGGACATGAGGGGGAAGCGATGAACCGGATCATCGATTTCTTCAGGTCCTTCCTGCTCCTCGAGCTGGTGCGCGGCCTGATGCTCACCGGGCGGAACGCGTTCGCGCGCAAGGTCACGGTGCAGTTTCCAGAGGAGAAGACGCCCGCTCAGCCCGCGCTTCCGCGGCCTGCATGCGCTGCGCCGCTACCCCAACGGCGAGGAGCGCTGCATCGCCTGCAAGCTGTGCGAGGCGGTGTGCCCGGCGATTGCGATCCATATCGAGTCCGAGGAGCGCGACGACGGCACGCGCCGCACGACGCGCTACGACATCGACCTGATCAAGTGCATCTACTGCGGCTTCTGCGAGGAGGCCTGCCCGGTGGACGCCATCGTCGAGACGCGCATCTTCGAGTTTCACGGCGAGCAGCGCGGCGACCTGTACTACACCAAGCCGATGCTGCTGGCGGTCGGCGACCGGTACGAAGAGCAAATAGCGAAGGATCGCGCGGCCGACGCCGCCTACCGATAGACAAGACATGTTCGAGACCTTCCTGTTCTACGCCTTTTCGGCGATCCTGCTGCTGGCCGGAGCTGCGCGTGATCACGGCGCGCAACCCGGTGCACAGCGCGCTGTTCCTGGTGCTGTCGTTCTTCACCGCGGCCGGCATCTGGCTGCTGCTGCGCGCCGAGTTCCTCGCGATCGCGCTGGTGCTGGTCTACGTCGGCGCCGTGATGGTGCTGTTCCTGTTCGTCGTCATGATGCTGGACATCAACATCGAGCGGCTGCGCGAGGGGTTCTGGCGCAACCTGCCCCTCGCGCTCGCGGTGGGCGGCATCATGGTGTTCGAGATGGTCGCCGATCCTCGGACGCCAGTTCTTCGGCGACACGGCGCCGCGCGAGCCGGGGCCGGGCTACAGCAACACCAAGGCGCTCGGCATGCTGCTCTACACCGATTACGCCTACGCCATTCGAGATCGCCGCGGTGATCCTGCTGGTGGCGATCATCGCCGCGATCGCGCTCACGCTGCGTCGTCGCAAGGACACGCAAGCTACCAGAATCCGACCGAGCAGGCGAGGGTGCGGCGTGCCGAGCGCGTGGAGCTGCGTGGCCATGCGCAGCGAAAAGGACGAATGATGGGCCCGCTCACGTTGAATCATTTCCTCGTGCTCGGCGCGCTGCTGTTCGCCATCAGCGTGGTCGGGATCTTCATGAACCGCAGGAACATCATCATCCTGCTGATGGCGATCGAGCTGATGCTGCTCGCGGTCAACCTCAACTTCATCGCGTTCTCGCATTTCCTGGGCAATATCGCGGGCCAGGTATTCGTCTTCTTCATCCTCACGGTGGCGGCGGCCGAGTCGGCCATCGGCCTGGCGATCCTCGTGGTGCTGTTCCGCAACCTGAATACTATCGACGTCGAAGACCTCGACTCTCTCAAGGGATGAAGACCCTCTATCTGATCGTGCCGCTGGCGCCGCTGGCGGGCGCCATCGTCGCCGGGCTGTTCGGCCGCGCCATCGGCCGCGAGGGGGCGCACCGCGTCACCATACTGTCGGTGCTGGTGTCGTTCGTCGCCTCGTGCGTGATCTTCGCCGACGTGCTGGGCGGCCATACCTTCAACGGCAGCGTCTACACCTGGCTCACCAGCGGGGCGACGCGGCTGGAGATCGGCTTCCTCATCGACCGCCTGTCGGCGCTGATGATGGTGGTGGTGACCTTCGTCTCGCTGATGGTGCACGTCTACACCATCGGCTACATGGCGGAGGACCCGGGCTACCAGCGCTTCTTCTCCTACATCTCGCTGTTCACCTTCTCGATGCTGATGCTGGTGATGAGCAACAACTTCCTGCAGCTGTTCTTCGGCTGGGAGGCGGTGGGGCTGGTCTCGTACCTGCTGATCGGCTTCTGGTATACGCGCCCGAGCGCGATCTACGCCAACCTGAAGGCGTTCCTCGTCAACCGGGTCGGCGACTTCGGCTTCCTGCTCGGCATCGCGCTGGTCCTGGCGCACTTCGGCACGCTCGACTACAGCGCGGTGTTCGCCCAGGCGCCGTCACTCGCGGGCGAGACGATCGCGGTGCTGCCCGGGCTCGGCTGGCTGCTGCTCAGCGTGATCTGCATCTGCCTGTTCGTCGGCGCGATGGGCAAGAGCGCGCAGTTTCCGCTGCACGTCTGGCTGCCCGACTCGATGGAAGGCCCGACGCCGATCTCGGCGCTGATCCACGCGGCGACCATGGTGACCGCGGGCATCTTCATGGTGGCGCGCATGTCGCCGTTGTTCGAGCTGTCGCAGACCGCGCTCTCGGTGGTGATCGTCATCGGCGCGCATCACCGCGCTGTCCATGGCCGCGGTGGCCGTGACGCAGTACGACATCAAGCGCGTCATCGCGTACTCGACGCTGTCGCAGCTCGGCTACATGACGGTGGCGCTGGGCGCCTCGGCCTATTCGGTCGGCATCTTCCACCTGATGACGCACGCCTTCTTCAAGGCGGTGCTGTTCCTCGGCGCGGGATCGGTGATCATCGCCCTGCACCACGAGCAGGACATGCGCCGCATGGGCGGTCTGCGCAGCTACATGCCGATCACCTATCTCACGGTGCTGATCGGCGCGCTCGCCAATGCCGGGCTGCCGCCGTTCGCCGGGTTCTTCTCCAAGGACGCGATCCTCGAGGCGGTGCATGGCTCGGCCACGCCGGGCGCCGGATTCGCCTACTGGGCGCTGCTGATCGGGGTGTTCCTGGGCGGTCTGTACACCTTCCGCCTGGTGTTCTACGCGTTCCACGGCCAGCCGCGCATGGACGAGCACACGCGCAAGCAGCTGCGCGAGTCGCCCTGGGTGGTCACGCTGCCGCTGGTGCTGCTGGCCATCCCCTCGGTGGCCGCGGGCTGGTGGATCGGCACCTTCGTGTTCGGCGACTACTTCGGTACGAGCATCGTGCAGAAGTTCCACGAGGAATACCACGGCGTGTGGAGCTTCATGCTGCACGGGCTGGCCGGGGCGCCGTTCTGGCTCGGTCTCGCGGGCGCGGCGCTGGCGGGCTACCTGTACCTGGTGCGCACCGACCTGCCGAAGAGAATCGCCGTGGCGCTCGGACCGCTCTACGCGATCGTCGAGCGCAAGTACGGCTTCGACGAGCTCTATTCATGGCTGTTCGCGGGCGGGGCGCGGCTGCTCGGCCGAGGCCTGTGGAAGGGCGGGGACCAGACGGTCATCGACGGCGTGTTCGTGAACGGCTCGGCGCGCCTGGTCGGCTGGGTTTCGTCCGTAGTGCGGCTGTTCCAGACCGGCTTCATCTACCAGTACGCCTTCGTCATGCTGATCGGCGTCGTCTTCATGACCTACTGGTTCCTGCGGACCTGACAAGAACAACATGCAGAACGCCATCCCGTACCTGTCGCTCGCCATCTGGGTCCCGATCGTCGCCGGCGCTGCTGGTGCTCGCCACCGGCAGCGAGCGCAACGCGCCGATGCAGCGCGCGCTGGCGCTGCTCGGCGCGCTCGCCGGCTTCGTGGTGACCATTCCGCTCTACACCGGGTTCGACCTCGGCGCCGCCGGCATGCAGTTCGTCGAGCTCAGCCCGTGGATCGAGCGCTTCAACGTGCACTACCACCTCGGCGTCGACGGCATCAGCGTGCTGTTCATCCTGCTCAACAGCTTCATCACCATGCTGGTGGTGATCGCCGGCTGGTCGGTGGTGCAGAACCGCGTGGCGCAGTACTACGCGTCGTTCCTCGTCCTGTCGGGGTTGATGAACGGGGTGTTCTGCGCGCTGGACGGCGTGCTGTTCTACGTCTTCTTCGAGGCGACGCTGATACCGATGTTCATCATCATCGGCGTCTGGGGCGGGGCGAACCGGGTATATGCGGCGCTCAAGTTCTTCCTCTACACCCTGGCTCGGGTCGCTGCTGATGCTGGTCGCGCTGCTCTACCTGTACAGCAAGTCGGGCGGCAGCTTCGCGATCCTCGACTGGCATGCGCTGCCGCTGCCGCTCGGCGCCGCAGGATGCTGCTGTTCTTCGCGCTTCCTGCTGGCGTTCGCCGTCAAGGTGCCGATGTGGCCGGTGCACACCTGGCTGCCGGACGCGCACGTCGAGGCGCCCACCGGCGGCTCGGTGGTGCTGGCGGCGATCATGCTGAAGCTCGGCGCCTATGGCTTCGTGCGGTTCTCGCTGCCGATCCTGCCCGACGCCTCGCGCGAGCTGGCCTGGCTGATGATCGCCCTGTCGCTGATCGCGGTGGTGTACATCGGCCTGGTGGCGCTGGTGCAGACCGACATGAAGAAGCTGATCGCCTATTCGTCGATTTCGCACATGGGCTTCGTCACGCTGGGATTCTTCATCTTCAACGCCTACGGCGTAGAGGGCGGCCTGGTGCAGATGATCTCGCACGGCTTCGTCTCCGCCGCGATGTTCCTTTGCGTCGGCGTGATGTACGACCGCATGCACACGCGCCACATCGCCGACTACGGCGGCGTGGTCAACACCATGCCGAAGTTCGCCGCGCTGATGATGCTGTTCGCCATGGCCAACTGCGGCCTGCCGGCGACCAGCGGCTTCGTCGGCGAATTCATGGTCATCATGGGCGCCATGAAGGTCAACTTCTGGATCGCCTTCGCCGCGGCCATCGACGCTGATCTTCGGCGCCGCCTACACGCTGTGGATGTACAAGCGGGTGATCTTCGGCGCCGTGGCCAACGACCACGTGGCGAAGCTCGACCGACCTCAATCGCGCGGGAGTTCCTGGTGCTCGGCCCTGCTCGCGGCCGCGGTGCTGCTGATGGGCGTCTGTCCGCTGCCTTTCACCGACGTCATGCACACCTCGGTAAACGAGCTGCTGCGCCACGTCGCGCTGCCCAAGATCTGAGAGCCCAGGACCCACCATGTCGCCGAGAATGATCGTCCTGATAGACCACTTGCCGCTGCTGCCGGAGATCGTGCTGCTGGTCGGCGCCTGCGTGCTGATGATCGCCGACCTGTACGTGAAGGACCAGCGCCGGGCGGTGAGCTACGTGATCGCGCAGCTGGTGCTGATCGGCTGCGCGGCCTCGACGGCTTTCGTGATGTGGGGCGCGCCGGGCGCCAAGCTCTATACCGTTCGACAAGCATGTTCGTGGCCGACACCATGGCGAACGTGCTGAAGCTGGCGGCCTACGTCGCGGTGTCGGTCGCGCTGGTGTACTCGCGCCAGTACCTGCTCGACCGCGGCCTGATGCGCGGCGAGTTCCTCACGCTGCTGCTGTTCGCGCTGCTCGGCATGATGGTGATGATCTCAGCGCAGGCAGCTTCCTCACGCTGTACCTGGGACTGGAGCTGCTGTCGCTTTGCCTGTACGCGATGGTCGCGCTCAACCGCGATTCGGCGCGTGTCGACCGAAGCGGCGATGAAGTACTTCGTGCTCGGCGCGCTGGCCTCCGGCCTGCTGCTCTACGGCATGTCGATGATCTACGGCGCCACCGGCACGCTCAACATCGTCGAGGTGGCGCAGCGCGTGCGCGAGATGAAGGCCGCGGCCGCGATCTTCGAGGGTTCGGCCGGCCACCGCTTCCTGGTGTTCGGCCTGGTGTTCGTCGTTTCCGGCCTGGCGTTCAAGCTCGGCGTGGTGCCGTTCCACATGTGGATCCCCGACGTCTACCAGGGCGCGCCGACGGCGGTCACGCTGGTCATCGGCTCGGCGCCCAAGCTTGCCGCCTTCGCCATGGCGATGCGGCTGCTGGTGAACGGGCTGCTCGACCTGGCGATCGACTGGCAGCAGATGCTGGTGATCCTGGCGGTCGCTGTCGATGGCGCTCGGCAACATCACCGCCATCGCGCAGTCGAACCTCAAGCGCATGCTCGCGTACTCGACCATCGCGCACATGGGCTTCATGCTGCTCGGGCTGCTCGCCGGCGTGATCGGCGGCAACCGGCTGAACGCCGCCGGACGCCTACAGCGCGGCCATGTTCTACACCATCGTCTACGTGCTGATGTCGCTCGGCGCCTTCGGCATGCTGCTGCTACCTGTCGCGCGCCGGCTTCGAATGCGAGACGCTCGAGGACTTGAAGGGCCTGAACCGGCGCAGCCCGTGGTACGCCTTCATCATGCTGGTGCTGATGTTCTCGCTCGCCGGGCATACCGCCGACCGCCGGGTTCTACGCCAAGCTCGCGGTGCTGTCGGCGGCGGTCGCCGCGGGTCAGGTGTGGCTCGCCGTGGTGGCGGTGATGCTGTCGCTGATCGGGGCGTTCTACTACCTGCGCGTCGTCAAGCTGATGTACTTCGACGAGCCGAAACTGGTGACCCCGGTAGAGGGCCCGCGCGAGATGCGCGCGCTGCTCTCGGTCAACGGCCTCGCGCTGCTCGCGCTCGGCATCCTGCCGCAGCCGCTGATGGCGCTGTGTTTCAACGCCATCATGGGCCTGTAGCGCGCGCGCCGGCGGTGCCCAAGAAGGACCTGACCGAGCACTTTGTGTCCGGCGAGGAAGTGTTCTCCGGCAAGCTGCTGCGCGTGCGCCGCGACGTGGTGCGCCTCCCGGACGGCAGCGAGGCGGTGCGCGAGTACGTCCGCCATCCCGGCGCGGTGCTGATCGTGGCGCTGTTCGACGACGGCCAGGTGCTGCTCGAGCGCCAGTTCCGCTATCCGCACGGGCGCGAGTTCATCGAGCTGCCGGCGGGCAAGCTCGAGCCGGGCGAGCCGCACTTCGACACCGCCAGGCGCGAGCTGCTCGAGGAGACCGGCTACGTCGCCGCCGAGTGGCGGCGCCTGGGCGTGATCCACACCTCGATCGGCTACACCGACGAAGCGATCGAGATGTTCCTCGCCAGGGGGCTGGAGAAGCGCGAGGCGAAGCTCGACGACGGCGAGTTCCTCGAGGTGTTCACGCTGCCGTTCGACGAGGCGCTCGCCATGGTGCGCGACGGCCGCATCACAGACGCCAAGACGGTCGCCGGACTGCTCTGGGCGCGGATCTTCCTCTAGCCGCAGACTCCGACGTAGCCGCACGCGGTGCAGTAGTCGCAGCCGTCCTTGCGGATCATGGTGTAGTTGCCGCACTCGGGGCAGCGCCCGCCTTTCATCACCGGGGGCTGGCCCTTCTTCTCCGGCGTCTCGAGGATGCCCATCTGCTGCACCGGCACGCCGCGCTCGTCGAGAATGCCGAGCATCGCGTAGCGGTGGATGATGAGCCGCGCGACGTAGGACACGGTCGATGGGAAGGTCTGCTGCTTGCTGCTGCCCGGGCACGAAGGCCATGAAATCGCCCAGCGGCTCGGGGTAGTCCAGCAGCTTGCGCAGCTTCATGCCGATCCAGGCCGGGTCGATCACGCGCATGTCGAGCGACAGGATCTTGCACAGGCCGTCGAGCGCGCGCGGGTACTCGCCCGAGAGCCACATCGAGTAGGGCCGGGTGATGGCCGTCGGGCAGGGTGATCTCCTTCAGGCCCAGCACGAAGTCGTCGCCGGTGCGCGGGTTGAGCACGTCCACCGTCCAGGACATGGTGCCGTCGGTGCCGGTCTTGGGCTCCTTCAGGCTGAACATGGCGTCGAGCACCGGGCGTCGGGCCTTCGCCCTCGGCGAGCGCGCCGAGCTGCTCGACGCGCCAGCGCACCACCTGCGCGAAGGCCGCGACCACGACTGGCATGCGCTTCTTTCGCCGTGCGGCGGGAACGCCATGTCGAAGGCGTCGTCGCCCGCGGTCTTGGCCAGCATGTCGAGCTTCAGCTTGCAGCCAGGCCGGGTCGTTCGCGCGCATGTCCATCGACAGCGTCTTGGCCAGCGCGCCGAGGCCGCGCGGCTGCTCGCTGCCGTTCACCCAGACCTCGAACGGCGTGCGGCTTGCCGTTCTCGACATGGCCGACGAACAGCGCGAAATGCGCCGTGCGGGTGCTCGATCATGTAGGTCCAGGCCGGATTGCCCTCCGGCAGCTCGGGCCGTCCCGGCCAGCGCAGGCTGGCGAGCACCGGCTGCGGGCACGGCTTGATCTGGATGCGGCGGTTGACGTCGTCGCTGACGAAGTCCTGCGGCGCCTCCGCCGGCTTGTCGACGCGACAGCACCGAGCCCAGCACCTTGTTCGGGCGGTAGGTGGCGAGGCCCTTCAGCCCGGACTTCCAGGCCTCGATGTAGAGATCCTTGAAGTCCTCATACGGATAGTCCTCCGGCACGTTGACGGTCTTGGAGATGCGGTGTCGATGTACGGCGCGACCGCCGCCACCATCTCTCGTGCGCCGTGGCGGAGATCTCCAGCGCGGTGACGAAGTACGTCGCGGCAGCTTCTCCATGTCGCCGCCCATGTGCCTTGTACAGGCGCCAGGCGTGGTCCTCGACCGGGTATTCCTTGCATGCGTGCCGTCGGGCATGCGCTTCTTGCGCGTGTAGGACCAGGAGAACGGCGGCTCGATGCCGTTGGAGGCGTTGTCGGCGAAGGCCAGGCAGATGGTGCCGGTGGGCGCGATCGACAGCAGGTGGCTGTTGCGCAGGCCGTGCTTGCGGATCTGCGCCTTGATCGTCGTCGGGCAGGCGCGAGGCGAAGCTGGTGCCGGACAGGTACAGGTCGGCGTTGAACAGCGGGAAGGCGCCGCGCTCGCGCGCCAGCTCGACCGAGGCGAGATAGGCCTCGTCGCGCATCGCCTCGGAGATGTCGCGCCGCCATGGCGCGCGCCTCGTCGGTGTCGTAGCGCAGGCGCAGCATGATCAGCGCGTCGCCCAGGCCGGTGAAGCCCAGGCCGACGCGGCGCTTGTCCATCGCCTCCTTGTGCTGCTGCTCGAGCGGCCAGGCGGTCACGTCGAGCACGTTGTCCAGCATGCGCACCGAGATCTCGACCACCTCGGCCGAAGCGCTCGAAGTCGAACGCGGCCTGCTCGCTGAAGGGCATGCTTGACGAAGCGCGTCAGGTCGATCGAGCCCAGGCAGCAGCAGCCGTAGGGCGGCAGCGGCTGCTCGGCGCAGGGATTGGTGGCCTCGATGGTCTCGCAGTAGTTCAGGTTGTTGTCGCGGTTCATGCGGTCGAGGAACAGGATGCCCGGCTCGGCGTGGTCGTAGGTCGAGCGCATGATCTGCTCCCACAGCTCGCGCGCCGCGCACCTTGCGGTAGACCCACATGCCGTCGTCGCGCTGGTAGCGCCGCCGCCTGATCGTCCGGCCAGGGCTTCGGCCTTGTGCACCAGCTCGACGTCGCTCGTCCTTCTCCACCGCCTGCATGAAGTCGTCGGTGACGCCGACCGAGATGTTGAAGTTGGTCAGGTCGCCCTGGTCCTTGGCGTGGATGAACTCCTCGATGTCCGGGTGGTCGCAGCGCAGCACGCCCATCTGCGCGCCGCGGCGCGCGCCGGCGGATTCCACCGTCTCGCAGGAGCGGTCGAACACGCGCATGTAGGAGACCGGGCCGCTGGCGCGCGAGTGCGTGCCTTTCACCTCGCGCGCCCTTCGGGCCGGATCGAGGAGAAGTCGTAGCCGACGCCGCCGCCGCGGCGCATGGTCTCGGCCGCCTCCTGCAGCGCGGTGTAGATGCCGGGCTTGCCGTCGACGACCTCGGAGATCGAGTCGCCTACCGGCTGCACGAAGCAGTTGATCAGCGTGGCCTGCATCTGCGATGCCGGCGGCCGAGTTGATGCGCCCGGCCGGAATGAAGCCGTCCTCCTGCGCCTGCAGGAAGCGGCGTTCCCAGTGCGCGCGCTTGTCCTCGGGCTCGACCTGGGCGAGCGCGCGCGCCACGCGCCGGCGCACCTCGTCGATGGTCGTTTCCTTGCCCTTGGCGTACTTCTCGACCAGCGCGTCGCGCGAGATGTCCTGCGGCGCAAGCTCTGCACGGGCGTCGGGTCTGACTTGCGTACCGGTTTGGTCGGTCTTCATGCCTGTTGTCTCCCGGTTCTAGTTTGTACGAACGCGCTCAGCATAACCGCGCGCCGAAACTGTTTGGGCGTTGAATTCATCAATTGGTAACTTGGATCAAATGTTCCGCCTAAAACATTGAAAACACAACCTGTTCGGTATAGGGGTATTTATGGCTACTAGATATGGTGGTCGGCTGCCGGCGTCGCGAATCCGGGCCGCGGCGCCCCCGGTCCCGGTAGGCGATTGATTCCGATGCCAGTTCGCGCCCAGCACGGATGCGCTGCGGCGCTGCCTGGAGCCGGCAGCATTAGTACTGTACGATTATACAGTAGTGCCGGGGGGCGGCGCCTCGACCTGTCGGCGGGCGCGACGCAGCCGGTCGGCGACCTCGTCGTGCCCGAAGCGCAGCGCCACTTCGACCGGCGTGTCGCCGTCCCTGGTGGCGAGTCTCGGGTCGGCGCCATGGCGCAGCAGCACCTCGATCAGCGGCACGCTGCCCTTCATGGCCGCGTACGCGAGCGCGGTATAGCCGCTTTCGTGGCGCAGGTTCGGATCGAAGTTCAACTCCAGCACCTTTTCCGCGTAATCGGGGTTGGCCTTTTCAACCGCATAGAACAGCGCCCGCACGGCCTCCGCGCTCGCTTCCTTCCCCTTCGGCTCGAGCCCCGTGGGCAGCAGTTTGACCACGGTATTGACCAGCGACAACCCCACCAGCGCCACCAGCGCGAGCACCAGCGGCAGCTTCGCGATGTGCAGGCCCTCGGCGATCTGGTCGGGCATGTTGGCGCCCGCGATCAGCAGCACCACGGCGAGGAAGAAGAAGAACTTGAGATACAGGAACAGCCCGAGGATCACCATGCAGGCGAGCACTGCGATCAGCAGGTTCGGGTCGATCCCGAGGTGCTGCTCGACGTAGTCGCGCGGCAGGTTCGCGAGCACCGCGGTGACCGTGATCAGCCCCATGAGGGCCATCTCGCGGAGGCGCATACGCGTGAGGAAATCGATCTTCGGTATGGCGAGGGGCATGTTGTCGCCGGCGAGCGAGCGTTGCGTGAATGCGCCCAATTCTGCGGAGTTGCTACCGGGCTGGCAAGTCGCGTCGCGGCCTGGCGCGCGGTAAAATGTCACGCAATATGTCGAAGGCGTTTCTCAGGGAAAGCGACGCGACCGAGGAAGAGCAGCTCGGCGCGCAGCCCGCCGTGCCCGCGGGCGCGAAGAACTACATATCGCCGGCGGGCTATGCGCGGCTCGACGCAGAGCGCAGGGGCCTGGTCGAGGTCGAGCGTCCCGAGGTGGTGCGCACGGTGTCGTGGGCGGCGTCCAACGGCGACCGCTCCGAGAACGGCGACTACATCTACGGCAAGCGGCGCCTGCGCGAGATCGATCGCCGCGTTCGCTTCCTCATCAAGCGCCTCGAAAGCGCCGAGATCGTCGACGCGGCCGGACGCGATACGGACCAGGTATTCTTCGGCGCCAGCGTCACGCTGCGCTCGACCACGGGCGAGCAGCGCGAGTTGACCATCGTCGGGACCGACGAGGTCGATGCGGCCCGCGGCCGGGTATCGTGGATATCGCCGATCGCCAAGGTCCTGCTGAAGGCGCGCGAGGGAGATGTCGTGCGGCTGGCGGCGCCGGGTGGCGTCGAGGAGCTGGAGATTCTGAAGGTCGCGTACCGTCCGATCGATTAGGGAGGCGTGAAGCCGATGAGCATGCTCAAGGAGTTCAAGGAATTTGCAGTCAAGGGAAATGTAGTCGACCTTGCCGTGGCCGTCATCGTCGGCGCGGCGTTCGGCAAGATCGTCACCTCGTTCGTCGCCGACATCGTCATGCCGCCGCTCGGCCTGCTGATAGGAGGCGTCAACTTCACCGACCTCGTGGTGACGCTGAAGGCGGCCGCGGGCCAGGCTCCCGCGGTGGAATGGGCCTACGGCAAGTTCCTGCAGGCGGTGTTCGATTTCGCGATTATCGCGTTCGCGATCTTCCTCGCGGTCAAGGGCATCAACCGCCTGAAGCGCCAGGAGCCGGTGGCGCCCCCGCCGCCGCCGCGCCAGGAAGTGCTGCTCGAGGAGATCCGCGACCTGCTGAAGAAGTAGCCGGTCGCGCTATTTGAAGTCGCCGGCGACCATCACCGAGAGCCGCGACGGCTCGATGTGCCGGCGCAGCGCCGCGTTCACCTCGGCGGGCGTGAGCTTGGCGATGCGCTGCTCGAGCGCGCTGTCCCAGGCGAAGTTGCGTTTCTTGTACAGGTAGTCGGCCAGCCGGCCGACCAGCCTGCGGTCGTTGCGGCGCGCGAGGCGTCGAGCCTCGATGAGCGCCTTGCCGCCGCTTGCCACTTCATCCGCGCTGAAGCCGTCGCGCGCCGCGCGCTCGAGCTCCTCGCGGATGGCGCCCTCGACGCGTGCGCGGTTCGCCGGGGCGAAGATCGCCGACACGCCGAAGGCCGCGACCGGGTCGAAGCTGCTGGCGTAGAACCAGCTGTAGACGCTGTACGAGAGGCCTTCCTTCTCGCGCACCCGAGCCGGAATGCGCGCGGTCGACGAGCCGCCCAGCAGGTAATCCGCCAGCACCATGGCCGGAAAGTCCGGGTCGTCGTCGCGCATCTTCACGTTGAGGCCGGCGCGCAGCACCGCGTTCGCCTTGTCCGGCGTGCGGAACTCGCGCACCATCGCACCGGTGTCGAAGTAGCGCGCGGGCACGCGCGCGAACGGCCTGGGATTCTTCCACTCGCCGAACAGCTCGGCCACTAGCTGCTCTACCTGGCCGGGATCGAAGTCGCCGACCGCGGCGAAGTCCGCGCCGGTCGCGCCGAAGAGCTCCCGATAGCAGCTCTCGGCCTGCTCGAGCGTTGCCGATTGCAGGTTCTGCACCTGCTCCTCGATGGTCTCGGTATACAGCGGGTGCCCCTTGGGATACGGCGACAGGTGGCGCGACAGCCCGACGTTCGCGATCGCCGCCGGGTCGCTGAGTTGCGCCTCGGTACCCGTGAGCGAGGCACGCTTGAGCTCGTCGAACTCCTCCGGCGGGAACGACGGCTCCTTCAGCGCCTCCGCGACCAGGCGCAAGGTGTCGGCAAACTGGGCGCCGCGCACCTCGATGCGGGCGCCGTCCTCGCCCAGCGCCACGGAGGCGTTCAACCGCTCGAGCGCGTCGCGCAGCTCGGCGCGGCTGTGGCGGCGCGTGCCGCGCAGCAGCATGCTGCCCGCGAGGGCGCAGGCGGTATCGCGGTTCATGGTGCTCGCCTCGTCGCCCCAATGCAGCGTCAGCCGTGCGACGACATTGTTGCCGCGCGTCTTCTTCGGCAGCAGCGCGACCCGGATGCCGTTGGCGAGCGTCTTGCGCACCACGCGCGCCTCGATGTTCGCTGGCGTCGGATCGAAGCTCTCGCCCGCATCGAGCTGCTCGCCGCCGCGCACGGCGGCGAGCGCCTCCTGAAGGTCCGGCGTCGGGGGTATGAGGGCACGGTCCGGATGCTGCGTCGGAAGGAACACGGCGAGCACGCGGTTCGCCGACTTGAGGTAGGTGCTCGCCACGCGCTGCACGTCCTCGAGGGTCACCGCGCGCAGCCGGTCGCGGTACACGAAGAACAGGCGCCAGTCGCCGAGCGCCGAAAACTCCGAAAGGGCCTGCACCAGCGACCCGGTGTCGAGCTGCGCCTTCTCGAAGTCGTTCAGCAGCTCGGTCTTGGCGCGGCGCACCTCGTCGGCGCGCATCGGGTGGCGCGCGATGCCCTCCAGTGTGCCGAGCAGCGCGTCGCGCGCCGCGTCGACCGAGGCGCCCTTGGGCAGACCCGCGCCGAAGTAGGCGAAGCCCGGATCGTGCAGCGAGCGCTCGGATGACCACGTGTAGCTCGCCAGGCCCTTTTGCACTAGCGCCTTGTGCAGCCTTCCGGAGGGCTTGTTGCCGAGCGCGCTGATCAGCACGTCGAGCGCCGGATAGTCGGGATGGCTCGCTGCGGGCAGGTGGTACAGCACGGAAACGAGCTGCGTATCGCCGGTGCGGCGCAGCGTCACGCTGCGCGGCCCGTCCTGCGTCGGCTCGACCGTGTAGAGCGCTGGCAGCGTGCGCGCGGGCCGCGGGATGGCGCCGAAATCGCGCGCCACCAGTGCGAGCGCCTGCGCCTCGTCGAAGCGGCCGGCGATGATCAGCACCGCGTTGTCGGGCTGGTACCAGGTGCGGTAGAAGGCCTGCAGGCGCTCGATCGGTACGTGCTCGATGTCCGCGCGCGAGCCGATGATCGGGTGTCCATAGTTGTGCCAGGCGTAGGCAAGCTGCGCGGCGCGCTGGAACAGCACTGCGCCGGGGTTGTTCTCGCCCATCTCGAACTCGTTGCGCACCACGGTCATCTCGCTGTCCAGGTCCGCCCTGGAGATGAACGAGTTGACCATGCGGTCGGCCTCCATGCCGAGCGCCCATTCGAGGTTGTTGCCGCGCGCTGCGGGCAGCGTCTCGAAGTAGTTCGTGCGGTCGTAGGACGTGGTGCCGTTCCAGCGCGCGCCGCGGGTGGTGAACTCCTGCTTCACGTCGGGGTGCTTCTTCGAGCCCTTGAACAGCATGTGCTCCAGGAGGTGCGCCATGCCCGTCTCGCCGTAGCCCTCGTGGCGCGAGCCGACCAGGTAGGTGATGTGCACGGTGACCGTATCGGCGGCCGGATCGGGCAGCGTCAGCACGCGCAGGCCGTTGTCGAGCCGGTACTCGGTGATGCCTTCGATCGACACCAGCTTGCGCGGCGCCTCGGCGGCCAGGGCGCAAGTCGCGACAGCGGCGGCGAGCCACGCCAGGGCGAGGCGCGAGAATGCTGAAGTCATGGACCGGGATTGTGCCTTGTTTCCTTTGAGCAGGTTTCCACGCGCCGGTTCCTAAGCGAAGCGCGACACGAGGTGCAGGGCGAGCATGCCGGCGGCGATGGTGAGGTAGGTGAGGCGAAAGCGCCAGGCAACGGCGATCGCCACCGTGCCGGCGAGCAGTCGCTCGTTGGCAAGGGACAGGTCGAGCGTTCCGCCGTGCAGCAGCAGCTCCGGCGCCCATATCGCCGTCAGCACCGCGGCCGGGACGTAGCGCAGCCCGCGCCTGAGCAGCGGCGGCAGCGGCACGCCCTCGGGCAGCAGCAGGAACGAGGCGCGCAGCGCGATGGTCACCAGCGCCATGCCGAGGATTGCCAGCCACAGGCTCATGCGGCCCTGCGCTCCGCCGCGATGCCCGCGGCGATGCCGGCGACGGCGGCGAGCGCCACGCCGAGGCGCAGCGGCAGGCCGCTTGCCAGCACCACGGTCGCGCCGGCGGCGAGCGCCGCCGCGACCATGCCGCGGTCGCGCAGCAGCGGCACCGAAATCGCGATGAAGGCGAGCGGCGCGGCGAACTCGAGCTTCCACGCGGCAGGCAGGCCGGCGCCGAGCACGGCGCCGGCGAGCAGCGCGAGCTGCCAGGCGAGCCATACCGGAGCCGAGGCGCCGAGGTAGTACCACAGCTTGCCCTTCATTCTCGGATGCTCGGTAAAGCGCGCGATGCACACCGCGTAGGGGTTGTCGGCGAGCAGCGCGGCAGCGAGCAGGCGCCAGCGCAGCGGCAGCCCCGCCATGTGCGGGCGCAGCGAGGCGCTGTTCATCATGAAGCGCAGATTGATGAAGAACGTAGCCGCCAGCACGAGCAGCACGGGCGTGTCGCCCGCGAGCAGCTGGGTGGCGGCGAGCATCGACGCACCGGCGAATACCAGCAGCGACATCGCCACCGCGGCGAGCGGCGCGATGCCGCTCGCCACCATCGCGACGCCGGTGGTCAGGGCGAAGGGGACCACGCCGAGCAGCAAAGGCAGCGCGGCGCGCAGGCCGGCGGCGAACGCCGCGCGGTCGAAGGCGGTGCTTATGGCGGGGCGGTGCCTAGCGGAGCTGCGCGAGCAGGGTCTCGGCGCCCGAGACCTCGTACTTGCCGGGCGCCTCGACGTTCAGCTGCTTCACCACGCCGTCCTTGACCAGCATCGAGAAGCGCTGCATGCGCAGGCCCATGCCGCGCGCCGTCAGGTCGAGCTCGAGGCCGAGCTTCTTCGTAAAATCGGCGCTGCCGTCGCCGAGCATGCGGATCTTACCGGTGGCCTTCTCGTCGCGGCCCCAGGCGTTCATCACGAAGCCGTCGTTGACCGCCACGCACCAGACTTCATTCACGCCTTTGGCCTTGAGCTTGTCGATGTTGGCGACGTAGCTCGGCACGTGCTTGGCCGAGCAGGTCGGTGTGTAAGCCCCGGGCAGTCCGAAAATCACGATCGTCTTGCCCTTCGTCGCTTCCGCGACGCTCACTTCCTTGGGCGGCATCGGACAACCGGTGGCATCGAAGTCATGCGATTCGTTGAGCTTGGCGTCAGGTAGCCGGTCACCGACTTTGATCGTCATTTCCATTCTCCTCGCGGGGTTATGTGGAGAATAACAATCATAGCGCAAGCGAATTACCCGCAGGTCAGCGCGGCCTTGCGCCCGCGCTCGACGTCCACGCCGGCGAGCAGCGCCAGACCGATCACGAAATAAAGGCCCACCGCGAAGATGCCGAGGCGGTGGTTGCCGGCGAACACCCAGGTGACGATGCCGTAGGTGAGCGGGCCGAAGATCGACGCGGTCTTCACGGCGAGCCCCCACAGCCCGAAGAACTCCGCGACGCGGGGCGTCGGCGCGAGGTAGCCGACCACGGCGCGCCCCGCCGCCTGCGACGAGCCCATGCACAGGCCGGCGATATTGGCGGCCAGCCAGAACGCGGGCGCGCCCGTCGCGGTGCCGGCGATGACGATCATCAGGATCCAGCCGACCAGTGTGAGCGCGACGGCGCGCACGTGGCCGATCGCGTCCTGGACGTAGCCGAAGCCGAACGCGCCTGCCGCGGCGGTGAAGTTCACCACCAGGATGAGGGTGATGGTCTGGTGCGTGGTGAAGTTCATCGCCTGCTCGGCGTAGATGGCGGCCAGCGCGATTACCGCGGTGATGCCCGCCTGATAGAACACCGTGCACAGCAGGAACCTGCGCAGGTCGCGGAACTCGCGCGCGTGCCGCAGCGTCTCGTGCACCCGTGCCCAGACCCCGCGCAGCGCGCCGGCTGCGGGCAGCGCCTGCGGCCCGGCGCGCTCGCGCAGGTAAAGGAACGTGGGCGTCGCCGCCAGCGCGAACACGGCCGCGGTGATCAGCATGGTGACCGGCACGAAGGAGGATGCAGGCTGGCCGTGCTGCTGTGCCCAGGTGACGTAAGCGAGACACAGCCCAAGCGAGACGATGCCGCCGAGGTAGCCGAAGCTCCAGCCCCAGCCGGAGACGCGTCCCATGGCGCGCGAGTCGGCGAGCTCCGGCAGGAAGGCCGCGATCAGGTTTTCGCCGGTGCCGAAGAAGAAGTTGGACAGCACCACGAGCACGAGCGCCAGGGCCACGGTGCCGGGTGCGGCGAACCACAGCAGCGCGGTGAACAGCACGCAGCCGACGGTGGCGAGGAAGAGCAGGCGCTTCTTCGCCGCGTGCGCATCCGCCCACGCGCCCACCAGCGGTCCGGCGACGACGACCGCGGCGTAGGACACCGACAGCGCCGCGGTCCAGGCGAAGGTCGCCCACTGAGCCGCGCCGGCGACCGCGGCGACGAAATAGGCGTTGAACACCGCCGTGATCACCACCGTCGTGTAGCCGGAGTTGGCGAAGTCGTACATGCTCCAGGCCCACACCTCTCGCAGTGTGACATCCTGCGCAAGCGCGCCGCTGCGGGGGGCGGAAGCCATGGCGCATTCTAGCTTTAAGGTATAGTGTTTCGCGTAGATCAAGGGCACCCCATGCAGCATGCGGTCCAGACCCCCGCGGCCGAGCGCCGCCTGACGCTCGTAGAGGTCATCGACTGGCTGGTCGAGGACCGGCTGGTGGACGCCGCAGCCGCCGAACTGATGAAGAAAGAGCGGCGCTACTACCGCGGCAGCCAGCACCCTCTCGTCGTCATCGCCGAGCAGAAGTGGAAGAGCGCGGGACCTGCGGGCCGCCCGCTCACGCTCGAGACGCTCTCCGAGTGGCTCGCCAAGCGCGTCGGCATGGAATACCTTCACATCGACCCGCTGAAGATCGACTTCTCCGCGGTGACCGAGGTCATGTCGAGCGCCTACGCGACGCGCTTTCGCGTCCTTCCGGTCGGGGTCAGCGCGAAGGAGGCTGTGATCGCCACCGCCGAGCCGTTCGTGCGCGAGTGGGAGCGCGAGCTCTCCGGCATCCTCAAGCTCGGTATCAAGCGCGTGATCGCCAACCCCGCCGACATCGAGCGCTACCAGGTCGAGTTCTACAACCTGGCGAAGTCGATCAAGGGCGCCAATCGCAGCGCCGCGGGTGGCTCGAGCCTGTCGAATTTCGAGCAGCTGGTCGAGCTGGGCAGTGGCAACAAGCAGCTCGACGCCAACGACGCGCACATCGTGCGCGTGGTCGACTGGCTGTGGCAATACGCCTTCGAGCAGCGCGCCAGCGACATCCACATCGAGCCGCGGCGCGAAGTGGGCATCGTGCGCTTCCGCATCGACGGCGTGCTGCACCAGGTGTACCAGATCCCGGTCGCGGTGCTCCAGGCGATGACCAGCCGCATCAAGATCCTCGGCCGCATGGACGTGGTCGAAAAGCGCCGCCCGCAGGACGGCCGCGTCAAGACCCGCACCCTGAACGGCGACGAGGTCGAGCTGCGGCTGTCGACCTTGCCGACCGCGTTCGGCGAAAAGCTGGTGATGCGCATATTCGACCCCGAGGTGCTGGTGCGCGATTTCCGCGAGCTCGGCTTCTCCGACGAAGACCACCAGCGCTGGAACGAGATGACAGACAAGCCGAACGGCATCGTGCTGGTGACCGGGCCCACCGGCTCGGGCAAGACGACGACGCTTTACTCGACGCTCAAGCAGCTCGCGACGCCCGAGGTCAACGTCTGCACGATCGAGGATCCGATCGAGATGGTCGAGCCACTGTTCAACCAGATGCAGGTGCAGGGGGCGATCGACCTGGGCTTCGCCGAGGGCCTGCGCGCGCTGATGCGCCAGGACCCCGACATCATCATGGTGGGCGAGATCCGCGACCTCGAGACCGCCGATATGGCGGTGCAGGCGGCGCTGACGGGCCACCTGGTGCTCTCTACCCTGCATACCAACGACGCACCGAGCGCGGTGACGCGGCTGCTCGAGCTCGGCGTCGCGCCCTACCTGCTAAACGCCACGGTCAACGGTGTGATGGGACAGCGGCTGCTGCGCACCCTGTGCCCGCATTGCAAGCGCAAGGTCGATCTCAACCGCAGCGAGGACGTCGCAGGCTGGGATGCGATGGTCGCGCCGTGGAAGTCCAAGCGTCCCGCCGCGGTGTACAAGCCCGTGGGCTGCCTCGAGTGCCGCATGACGGGATTCCAGGGGCGCGTGGGCATCTACGAGACGCTCGTCTGCTCGAGCGTGATCAAGGAGCTGGTGGCGGCCGGTGCGGACGTGGCGCAGCTGCGCGAGCAGGCCTACAAGGAAGGCATGAAGCCGCTGCGCATCAGCGGCGCGATGAAGGTGGCTGCCGGGCTGACGACCACCGACGAGGTGCTCAAGGTCGCACCGCCGGCGCGCGACGTGGCCGGCGCGCGCTGAGCAGCCTGTGCGCCGCATCCGGAAACTGCTCGCCCATGTGAAACGCGACCCGCTGCTGCGCGGGGTCGCGCTGTACGTCGCCATCATCGGCCCGCTGGTGCTGGCGCTGAAGCTGCTGCTGTCGAGCTACCTGTCCGCCGAAGGCGCGGCGGCCCTCGATGCGGCGCTGCTGGCGCTGGTCGCGGGCGGCTTCATCTTTGTGCTGATGCAGGGCACACTGCGCCGCGGCGAGGACGAGATCCAGGCGCTGCGCTCCGACAGCGAACGCTTTCGCAGCCTCACCTCGCTGACGGCCGACTGGTTCTGGGAATCCGACGCCGAGCACCGCATCACCTGGCTGAGCGGCGGCGCGCCGGTGATGATGATCTTCGGCCAGGGTGCCGCGTACGGCAAGCGCTTCTGGGAGGCGCCGGGGGTCGAGGTGGACCCTGAGTCGCTGGCCCACTACCTCGAGCGGCTCGAGGCGCGCCAGCCGTTCTTCGATCTCGAAATCGCGCGCTCCGACGAGCGCGGCGCGCGGGTGGTGCACATCGTCTCGGGCCAGGCCCGCGTGGACGCGGACGGCAGCTTCCTCGGCTATCGCGGCGTGGGCCGCGACGTCACCGAGCAGCGGCGCGCGGAGCGCGCGCTGGGCGAAGCGAAGGAGCGCCTCGAGCTGGCGCTCGAGGGCGGCAATCTCGCGACCTGGGATTGCGACCTCGAGGCGAACGTGACCCATTTCGGCACCGGCTGGGTGCGCCTGCTGGGCCGCAAGCCGGCCGCCGTCACCATGGACAACGCCGAGGTGCTAAAAGGCGTGCACCCCGAGGATCGCGCGGCGACGCGCACGGCGTTCGTGCAGGCGATGAAGGGAGAGAGCACGGCCTTCAGCGTCGAGTACCGGGCGCGCCACGCGAGCGGCGACTGGAGGTGGTTGCATTCTACCGGGCGCGTCATCCTGCGCGGCGAGGATGGGCGCGCGCGGCGCATCTCGGGCACCGCGGCGGACATCGAGGTGCGCAAGCGCGCCGAGCAGTCCATGCGCGAGGCCGAGGAACGCTACCGTTCGCTGATCGAGCTGCAGCCCGACGGCGTCATCGTGCACAGCGGCGGCATCATCGAGTACGCCAACCAGGCCGCCGCGCGGATATTCAGGGCCGGGGCGCCGCGCCAGCTGATCGGCCTGCGGATCGAAGACTTCGTCGAGCAGAAGGAGCGCGAGCGGTTCCGCGAGCGCCTGCAGTACCTGCTCACCGGCCCGGGCAGCACGCGCTTCGAGGAACGCCGGCTGCGCGCGTTCGACGGCAGCGACATCCTGGTCGAAGCCGCAGGAGTCTCCTATCTGGAGCGAGGGCGCTTGGTCGTGCAGTCGGTGGTGCGCGACGTCACCGAGCAGCGCAAGGCGCGGGAGGAGCTCGCCGAGCGCGAGCGGCGCTTCCGTGACGTGGTCGAGGCCGCGGGGGAATACGTCTGGGAGACCGACTCCGAGTGGCGCTACAGCTACCTGTCGGCGCGCATCGAGCCGGTGCTCGGCTACCTGCGGCACGAGATGCTCGGGCGCAAGCCGCAGGACTTCATGGCGCTCGGCGAGGCGCGCGCGCTCGAGGACTGGTTCGCGCGGCATGCGCGCGAAGCCCAGCCGTTTCGCGACATGGTGTACCGCTCGGTCACCAAGACCGGCGGCGCCATCTGGCAGTCGGTGAGCGGCGTACCGGTGCTCGACGCGGCCGGGCGGCTGAAGGGCTACCGCGGCACGGGCGCGGACATTACGGCGCGCAAGCAGGCCGAGGAGCGCATCGAGTACCTTGCCACCCGCGACGCGCTCACCGGACTGCCGAACAAGCTGCTGCTCGCGGACCGCGCCGGCCAGGCGATCCTGGCCGCGGCGCGCAGCCGCGCGCAGCTGGCCGTGCTGCTTTTCGATCTCGACCGCTTCAAGCTGGTCAACGACTCGCTGGGCCACCAGGCGGGCGACGCCCTGCTGCGCGCGGTAGCGGAGCGCCTTGCCAACACGCTGCGGCGGGAGGACACCCTGGCGCGGCTGGGAGGCGACGAGTTCGTGCTGGTGTGGAACGGGATGAAGGGGGCGGAGGACGCGGCGGTGGTCGCTCAGCGCATCCTCGACGTGCTCGCGCGCCCGTTCACCATCGAGGGCCGCACCCTGAACGTCACGGCGTCGATCGGCATCAGCGTCTATCCCGACGACGGCCGCGATTTCCCGGAGCTGCTGAAGAATGCCGACGCGGCGATGTACCACGCCAAGGATAGCGGTCGCGCCACCTTCAGGCTGGCATCGCCCGCGTTGATGGAGCGCGCGATCGAACGCCTCAGGACCGAGAACGAGCTGCGCCGCGCGCTTGCACGCGGCGAGCTGTTGTTGCACTACCAGCCCGTGATCCGCGGGCGCCCCGACGCCGGCGGGCGCGTGGTGGGCGCCGAGGTGCTGGTGCGCTGGCAGCACCCGGAGCGCGGCCTGCTGCTGCCCGAGGAATTTATTCCGCTGGCCGAGGAGTGCGGCCTGATACGCGCGGTCGGCGAGTGGACGCTGGAGCGCGCGCTGTCGCAGGTCGGCGCCTGGCAGCGCTCCTTGCCGGGGCCGCTGTGGTTCGCGCTCAATGTCTCCGCCCCCGAGCTGGCGCAGGGCGAGGAGTTCGTCGCGCGCCTGCGCCAGGCGCTGGCGGCGAACGGCGTCGACGGATCGCGCATCGAGCTCGAGCTCACCGAGCGCGTGCTGATGTCGCATTTCTCCGAGAACGTGGATACCTTGCGGCGCATCGGCGAGCTCGGCGTGAGCTGCTCGATCGACGATTTCGGCACGGGCTACTCGAGCCTCGCCTACCTCAGACGGCTGCCGATCGACAAGCTGAAGATCGACCGCTCGTTCCTGCGCGAGCTCGAGACGCATCCCGCCGACGAGAGCATCGTGCGCACCATCACCGCCATGGCGCGCACGCTAGGCCTCGCCGTGGTGGCCGAGGGGGTGGAGACCGCCGCGCAGCTCGAGCGGGTGCTGGCGCTCGGCTGCGACGAGTGGCAGGGCCACCATTACAGCCGTCCGCTCGAGGCCGCCGAGTTCGAGCGGCTGCTCATCCGGCGCAATGCCGCCGCGTCCTGAGCGCTAGGCGCGCGACACCCGACACAGCAGCGCCTTGAGGTTGGTCTGGTCCGACACCGGGTCGCGTTGCGTCTTGTCGGTGAGGAAGTTGACCGAGCGCCACGGGTGGTAGGGCTGGCGCTCGCCCCAGCCGATCGGCACGAACACCGCGTCGGGGCGGATACCGGCGTGCAGCCAGGCCACGGCCTCGATCTCGCCGTGCGCCGTCTCGACGCGCAGCCGCGCGCCGTCGGCGATGCCCAGGCGCGCCGCCTTCTCGGGGTGGATCTGGCAGTACAGGTCGGGCCACATCTCCTGCGCCTGCCAGAAGTAGTGCGTCAGGCTGTGGAAGTGCGCCGCCGGCGGGCGCCCGGTGACCAGCTCGGTGTCGAAACCTTGTGCGCGCAGGCGCGCGCCGGGTCCATCGGCCGAAGCGGCGACGATACGCCCGCGCGCGCTCGCGGTGTCCGGGCGGCAGAATGGCGAGAGCACGCCCTCGTCGCCGTCGGAATCGAGCAGCTCGACCCAGGGCAGATCGACCAGGCTCTCGCGCTCGGCGTAGAACTCGGGCAGCGCCGAGAGGCCGAGCGCGCCGAACTTCGCCTCCATCTCGCCGGTCCAGAATTCGAGCCTGCCGCTCTTGGTCGGGAAGCGGTGGCCTGGCGGCGCGGCCGCAGCGCTCGTGCCCTCGAGGTACAGCGTGTCCATCTCGGGTGACGATTCGCTTGCCACCGGCTGGCGCACCCAGCGGTAGGGCACCGAATGCAGCCGCTTCTGCGTCACGCCGCGCAGCAGCTCGTTGTCGATGCACACTTCGTCCCAGAACACGCGCGGGTCTTTGTAGGCCTCCTTCAGTACGTCGCCCATGCCGAGGCGCTTGCCGAGCTCGATCCAGATCCAGCCGTCGGTCTGCGCCTCTCCCGGCGGATCGATCATCTTGTCGATCCAGACGATGCGCCGGTCGTCGTTGCCGCGGCCGATCTCGCCCTTCTCGATGCCTGTGGCGGCGGGCAGCAGGTAGTCGGCGTAGGCCGAGGTCTCGTTGGCGAACAGCTCGATGTGCACCAGCAGGTCGAGCGCGGCGAATGCGGCGCGCGCGGCGTCCTGCCCGGGCCACAGCGACATGGGGTTGTTGCAGGCGATGAGCGCCCTGATCGGATAGGGTTTGCCGCGCGTCATCGCTTCGGTCCAGCCGGTCGGGCTGCGGCGCACGCGCGGGCGGGCGATCGGCGGCCGGCGCCCTTTCGGCGCGTTGGGCGCGATCGGCGTGCCGTGGCTCATGTTGAAGAACGCACCGCCGCGCCGGCCCCAGTTGCCGGTGATCGCGGCGAGGAACATCAGCACGCGGTTGGTCTGCGTGCCGTTGGAGTGCTGGTTGATGCCGCGGCTGGCGAAGATGACGCAGCCGTCGGCCGCCGCCACCTCCTCGGCCAGGCGCCGGATCTCGGCGGCGGCGATGCCGGTGACGGGCGCGGCCCACTCGGGCGTGTAACCGCGCGCGAGGATGAAGTCGCGCCACTCGGCGAAGCCGACGATCCACTCGGCGCAGAAGCGCACGTCGTGAAGTTCGTGGGCGAGGATGTGCTGGCACATGGCGAGGCCGAGCGCCATGTCGGTGCCGGGGCGGATCGCGAGCCAGCGGTCGGCCTTCGACGCGGTGACCGTGAGACGGGGATCGACCACCACCATCTTCGCCCCGTTCCTAAGTCGCCAGTCGTTCACCATGCCGAAGTACACCGGCCGCGTCTCGGCCTGGTTGTCGCCGAGATACAGGTACATGCTTGCCGAGCCGATGTCCACGGGCGTGTAGCTATTGCCCGAGCCGATGCGCCCCTGGGTCAGCTCGTAGGCGACGTTCTTGCCGCTGGCGCAGAACGGGTCGGTGCCCTCGTGGTTCGGGGTGCCCCACAGTTGCGCGAACAAGCGCGTGTAGCCGAGGTAATCGAGCATGCCGGTGCGCGTGCCGATGAACAGGGCGAGGGCTTCGCTGCCATGTGCTTCCTTTGTTTGTTTCAGTCTTTCGGCGATCTCGTCGAGTGCCTGCTCCCACGAGATGCGCTCGAACCGGTTCTCGCCGCGCGCGCCGACGCGCTTTTGCGGGTACAGCAGCCGGTGCTCGCTGCGGTAGAGCTGAAGGGTGAGCTGCGACTTCGGGCATACGCGCCCCTGGAGCAGGGGATCGTCGTCGTTGCCCGTGATCTTGACCAGCTCCTTGCCGCGGAAGTGGAACTTGGTGCTGCAGCAGTTGAAGCAGATGTTGCAGCCGCCCGGCACGACGCGGTCCGCTTCGGCATCGGCGCGCGTGCTGCCGTAGGGGAATTCGGGTTTGACCTGCAGAAGGCTGCCTGAAGCGGCCGAAGGACGCTCTGTCGAACGCGTCGGCGCGAGCCGCTCGAGATAGACGGTGGCCGGGCCGAGCAGGAACTGGTCGTTGTCCTGGACGGCGCGGCCCTCATCGGCGGCGCGCGCCAGCAGCGCGTCGCGTTCACCGAAGCTGATCGCGCGGGTGGGGCACACGCTGGCGCACGCGGTGGTCAGCCCCTCGGCGCGGCGCTCGGCGCACAGGTCGCACTTCACCGCGTGATGGCCCTGCGCGTCGTAGCCCATCGCGCTGTAGGGGCAGGCGATGACGCATTCGCCGCAGCCGGTGCAGCGGTCTTCGAGCACGCGTACCACGCCGGTGGCCGCGTCCTTGACTATCGCCTTCGGGTTCACCGGGCAGGCGCGCAGGCAGGCGGGGCGCTCGCAATGCTGGCAGGCGAGGGTGAGGAAGGCGAGCGAGGGCGGCTCGGCGCCGCCGC
Source organism: uncultured Pseudomonadota bacterium (assembly GCA_963834845.1). GTDB lineage: Bacteria > Pseudomonadota > Gammaproteobacteria > Burkholderiales > SG8-39 > DAHVFK01. Next base: position 3,634,247 of record CAWICY010000004.1, on the reverse strand, counting down.
TCCACACCACCTGGTTGCGGTACTCGCCCGGTCCGAGCCGGTGCTCCTGCTTGCACGCCACCTCGCAGCTCTTGCAGCCGGTGCAGCGCTCGAGGTCGATCATCAATGCGAGGCGCCCGCTCACCAGTGCGCTCCCCATTCGGCGAGGTGCCACCACGTGATCGGCCCGCCGCCGGCGACGTAGCCGGCGAAGAAGGCCACCGTCAGCACGTGGATCGCGACCCCTATGACGAAGATCCAGGCGAGCGACATGTGCAACGGCCGCCACCAGGCCTGCGCCGCGCCAACCGCGCCGCGCGTGTTGAGCAGGCGCGACTCCTCGAGCGCGAGGCGCCGGTACGCGAGCGCGAGGCGCGGGCGGTGCAGCAGATGGGATAGTGTGACCGAGAAGGTTCCTTCATTCGCTTTCCCATCCAGATCCTTGAGGAGAACGCGCTTCTCGGCGATCAGCTGGCGGAGGCGCTCGCGCGCCGCGGCGTTCGGGGGTGCGAACACGTAGGTCTTGGAGGCAAAAGTCGCTGCCATGCGGCGCGATCCTCGCAGCCGCGCCCATACGCCGAGCGCGGCGAGCGCGACGATCGCGGCGAGCAGCAGCGCCGGCGGGCGGCGCAGGAAGCCGCCCGAATGCACCGCGATCAGCGCCGCGCCGGCGAGCGAGCAATAGACGTGCGCGTTGAACCAGCCGCGCGGGTCGCGGCTCGCGCCGGCGCGCTTGGCGAGCGCGAAGGCAGCGGGCACCAGCAGCAGCAGCACGCCGGCGACGCCGGTGAGATACAGCGCCGGGCTGCCCGGCTCGCGCCATGCCGGCGCGAGCCACGGCCGCAGCGCGAACCACGCGACGATCGCGCCGATGGCGGCGGCCACGAGGCGCAGGAGCCTGCTGTTGTCAATGTCGGCTGAAGGCGAGGGCATCGCGCTCGGATCCAGCACCGATTGTCGCATTGCCGCGCCTGAGGCGCGCTGGGCTGGCGCGCTGCGGTTTCAGCTTCGCACGCTTCGCGTTCCGTCACCTCGCCTGCAACGATAGGTCGAGCGACCTATGCCGTTAGATCGTTCCAATCAGAAGGACGCCACGCCGTACACCGTGGGACCGCTGAATTTGTAGCGAATGCTGCCGTTGTAGCTAGACTTCGTCACGTCTATATCGTAGTCAACGTACCGGTAGCCCGCGCCGATGCCGAAGTTCCGGGCAAACCGATAGTCGACGCCCGCGGTGACGTTCGTCAGCGAACCGGAGTAGTCACCATAGTTGTTCAACCAAAAGAGGTCCACCCGCCCGGACAGCAGCCATCTCGGCGACAAGGCGTACGCGCCATAAAGCCCGATCGTCGGCAGCGGCGCTGTCACGTCTCCCCCCGAGGCCCCGATCCCGCTTGCGGTAAGCGAGGTGGAGAATCTCGTGACGAACAATCCCAGCGCCGCGCCCACCTCGGCCTGGTCGTTCTTCACGAACGAATAGCCGCCGCTCAAGCGGTAAACGTCGGAGTTGAATTTCCCGTCGACGACGGCGTTGACAGGGTAGGTCCTGTCGCCCCAATTGATGGTGCGGTCGATCGTCCGCGAATGGCTGCGATCCAGTGCGAAGTACTCGAACTCGATCTTCCAGCGCTGGCCGAGCCGTGCGCCGGCGAAAAACGATCCCAGGGTCTTGCGGTCGGAGAAGCCGAGGTCGTCTTCCAGGCTGACCGACGTCCCGACCGTGCCCGACGAGCTGTTCAGGCTGGCGGTGGTGTCCACCGAAGGAATGAACGCGCCGAGCTGAACCGTCCATGTGTCCTGCAGCGCCGGATGAACGTTCCAGGCCGATTCCTGACCGGCTGCGAGGCCCGAAGCCGCAATACCCAGCAGCACCAGACCGGCTTGCACGGCAATTCGGGTGCGGGCGGGCGCAGACATCGTGGCAGCGCCTTGTACGTCGCTCATCTGATGACTCCCCGTTGTTGGGCCGAAATCCCAATGGCAGTTTATAGTTCTCGGCTTGATCCATGTCAATCCTCATCCCGGCCGACGCGCGACCAGGTCGACGAGCGCCGACATGCCGGCGTGGCCCTTGCCCTCGCGGATCTCGTCGTTGTGCTCGGCGAGGTGCAGGATCTCGAGAGCCGCGAACTGCCCGCGCAGCAGCTCGGCGGTGTACAGGTTCTCGGCGACGTTCGGGCCGCCGGTCTTGTACTGGAGCTGGCGCGGCGCGTAGCCCTGCAGGAGGAGCAGACCGCCGGGCGCGAGCGCGCGCATCATGCCGGCGAAGATGCGCGCGCGCTCAGCGGGCGAGGCGAACTGGATGAATATCGCCACCACCAGGTCGTAGTGCGCCGCGTCCCAGTCCCAGTCGCTGATGTCGGCGACGTGGTGATCGACCGTGACGCCGGCCTCGCGCGCCAGGCGGCGCGCCTTGTCGACGCCCACCGGCGAGATGTCGAACGCGGTGACGCGCAGCCCCTGGCGCGCGAGCCATACGCTGTTGCGGCCCTCGCCGTCGGCGACGCTCAGCGCGCGCATGCCGGTGCGCAGGCGCTGCGCCTGCGCGGCGAGGAAGGCGTTCGGCTCGGTGCCGAAGTGGTATTCGTCGCCGCCGAAGCGCTCGTTCCAGCGCTCGGTTTGCTGCGAGAAAGACATGACCGTTACTTCGCCAGCAGCTTCATGGCCTTCTCGAGCCCCGCGAGCGTGGTCGGGAACATGCGCCCGTTCATCAGCTCCTTCATCACCTGGATCGACTGGCGGTAGGGCCAGATCTCCTCGGGCTCGGGGTTGAGCCAAATGCACTTGGCGTAGACGTCGGTGACGCGCTTCACCCACATCGCGCCCGGCTCCTCGTTGAAGTACTCGATCGAGCCGCCGGGCTGCAGGATCTCGTACGGGCTCATGGTGGCGTCGCCGACGAAGATCACCTTGTAGTCGTGGCCGTACTTGTGCAGCAGGTCCCAGGTGCGGGTGCGCTCGGAGTGGCGCCGGCGGTTGTCCTTCCACACGAAGTCGTACAGGCAGTTGTGGAAGTAGAAGTGCTCGAAGTGCTTGAACTCGGTCTTCGAGGCGGAGAACAGCTCCTCGCACAGCTTGACGTGGTCGTCCATGGTGCCGCCGATGTCGAGCAGCATCAGCACCTTGACGGTGTTGTGGCGCTCGGGCCGCATGTGGATGTCGAGGTAGGCCTTCTTCGCGGTCGAGTTGATGGTGTTGTCGAGATCGAACTCTTCAGGACTCGCCTTCGCGCGCAAAGCGCCGCAGCCGGCGCAAGCGCCACCTTGATGTTGCGCGTGCCGAGCTCGACCGAGTCGTCGAGGTTGCGGTACTCGCGCTGGTCCCAGACCTTGACCGCGCTGCGGTTGCGGCTCCTGTCCTGGCCGATGCGGATGCCCTCGGGGTTGTAGCCGTAGGCGCCGAAGGGCGAGGTGCCGGCGGTGCCGATCCACTTCTTGCCGCCCTGGTGGCGGCCTTTCTGCTCCTCGAGGCGCTTTTGCAGCGTCTCCATCAGCTTTTCCCAGCCGCCCGAGCGCCTCGATCTGCTTCTTCTCCTCCTCGGAGAGCGTCAGCTCGACCTGCTTGAGCAGCCACTCGAGCGGGATCTGCGCCTCGATGCCGGGGATGGTCTCGACGCCCTGCCAGAACTCGGCGAAGGCGCGGTCGAACTTGTCGAAGTTCGCCTCGTCCTTCACCAGCGCGGCGCGGCTGAGGTAGTAGAAATCGTCTACCGACGGACCGATTACGCCCTTCTGCAGCGCCTCGATCAGCGTCAGGTACTCCTTGATCGAGACCGGCAGCTTGTGCGACTTCAGCTTGAGGAAGAAGTCGATCAGCATGCGGCGCTTACCCGCCCTTGGCGCGCGTCATGAAGACCAGCCGCTCGAACAGGTGCACGTCCTGCTCGTTCTTGAGCAGCGCGCCGTGCAGCGGCGGGATGATGGTCTTGCGGTCCTTGGAGCGCAGCGCTTCCGGGGAAATGTCCTCGGCGAGCAGCAGCTTGAGCCAGTCGAGCAGCTCCGAGGTCGAGGGCTTCTTCTTCAGGCCGGGCACCTCGCGGATCTCGAAGAACACCTCCATCGCCTCGCGCAGCAGCGTCTTCTTCAGCCCCGGGAAGTGCACCTCGACGATCTTCTCCATCGTTTCCTTGTCCGGGAAACGGATGTAGTGGAAGAAGCAGCGGCGCAGGAAGGCGTCGGGCAGCTCCTTCTCGTTGTTCGAGGTGATGAACACGATCGGGCGGTGGCGCGACTTGATCAGCTCGCGCGTCTCGTAGACGTAGAACTCCATGCGGTCGAGCTCGCGCAGCAGGTCGTTGGGGAACTCGATGTCCGCCTTGTCGACCTCGTCGATCAGCAGCACCACCGGCTCGTCGGCGGAGAAGGCCTGCCACAGCATGCCCTTGACGATGTAGTTGTGGATGTCGTGCACCCGCTCGTCGCCGAGCTGCGAGTCGCGCAGGCGACTGACCGCGTCGTATTCGTACAGGCCCTGCTGCGCCTTGGTGGTGGACTTGATGTGCCACTCGAGCAGCGGCACGCCGAGCGCCTTGGCGACCTGCACCGCGAGCATCGTCTTGCCGGTGCCGGGTTCGCCCTTGACCAGCAGCGGACGCTGCAGGGTGATCGCGGCATTGACGGCCAGCGTCAGGTCGTCGGTGGAGACGTATTCGGCGGTTCCGTTGAAGCGCATGAATTGGACTTTTGGAGGCAAAACGTGATTTTAGCCGGAATGCAGCGCTGGTTGAGGCGGCGGGGTCGTTCCGCTAGAATCGCCCGGTTTTCCAACCGCCACCCCAGAGAAAAAACCGAGCATGCTCCATCGTCTAACCATTGCGCTCGCCGTGGCCGGCCTGGCGCTCGCGCTCGCGCCCGCGGCCCATGCGCAGGGCGTCACCGGCAACGCCGAAGCCGCAAAGAACAAGATCTCGATGTGCACCGGCTGCCACGGCATACCCGGCTACCACACGGCCTATCCCGAGGTGTACCACGTGCCCAAGATCGGCGGGCAGCAGGCGGGCTACATCGTCAGCGCGCTCAAGCAGTACAAGTCCGGCGCGCGCTGGCATCCGTCGATGCGCGGCATCGCCGCGAGCCTTTCCGAGCAGGACATGGCGGACCTGGCGGCCTACTACAGCGGGGGGGCGAAATGACGGCGCTCCTGCGCATCGCCGTCGCGGCGGCACTGGGGCTCGCGCTGGCGCAAGGCGCGCTGGCCGGCGGCGACGCCCAGGCCGGCAAGGACAAGGCTTCCAAGGTATGCGCCGCCTGCCACGGCCCGAACGGCGACAAGCCCTCCGCGCCCGATCAGCCGATCCTCGCCGGGCAGTGGCAAGACTTCCTGGTGCGCGCGTTGAGTGACTATAAGTCCGGCAAGCGCCAGAATCCCATCATGAATGGCATGGCGGGCACCCTGTCCAAGCAGGACATCCAGGACGTCGCCGCCTGGTTCGCCAGCCAGCCCTCGCGCCTGCACAGCGAGCGCTGATCAGCGCCGCGCGCGCTGCTCCAGGCACTCCAGGTAGGCGGCGCCGTCGGGCGGGGCGGCGTCGCGCTGCGCGCGCCACACCATCTCCGCAAGGCATTCGATCGCCTCGTGCATCGCCGCGTGGCGCTCGCCGAGCCGCGCGCTGAGGGCCGCGAAGCGCGCCACCACCCCAACGGGCTGGTCGATCGAGAGCTGTTCCTCCACCGCGAGGTGCAGGCTCATGTGCAGGAACGGGTTGGTCTGGCCGAGCTCGGGGAAATACTCCTGCTCGCGGCTGCGCTCCGGCCGGTCGAGCAGCGCGTGGTATTCCGGGTGAAGCAGCACGACCTCGAGCGCCACCGTCTCCAGCCCGGCGAGCGGCTCGCCGGCGCGGTACTTGCGCCAGGTCTCGAAGAAGAAGTCGCGCACCTGCTCGCGCGTCGGGTTAAACATCGCGCGTTTTGCCCCGGTACTCGCACAGGTCGCGGATCGCGCACTGAGGGCAGTTCGGCGCGCGCGCGAGGCACACGTAGCGCCCGTGCAGCAGCAGCCAGTGGTGCGCGTCACCGAGGAACTCGGGCGACGTGAACTTGAGCAGCTTCTGCTCGACTTCCAGCGGGGTCTTGCCCGGCGCGAGGCCCGTACGGTTGGCGACGCGGAAGATGTGGGTGTCGACCGCGATCGTCGGCTCGCCGAATGCGGTATTCAGCACCACGTTGGCGGTCTTGCGGCCCACGCCCGGCAGCCGCTCGAGCGCGGCGCGCTCGGCCGGTACGGCGCCGCCGTGCTCCTCGAGCAGGATTTTCGACAGCGCGATCACGTTCTTCGCCTTGGTGCGGTACAGCCCGATGCTGCGGATGTGCTGCTCGAGCCCTGCGACCCCGAGCGCGACCATGCGCTGCGGCGTGTCGGCAACCTGGAACAGCTTCGCGGTGGCGAGGTTGACCGACTTGTCGGTGGCTTGCGCGGACAGCACGACCGCCACCAGCAGCTCGTAGGGGGTGCGGAACACGAGCTCGCTGCGCGGGCTGGGGTTGGCGGCGCGCAGCCGCGCGTAGATTTCGTGCCGCTTGGCGGGATTCACTTGACGCCTCTCTTCCTGCGCGCGCGCTCGAGCGCCGCGGCGATCGCCGCGCGCCGCTTCGCCGGCGGCGCGGAAGCGGGCGGCGGCAGCGCGAGGCGCGCCTTGCGCGCTGCGTGACGCGTCCTGGCGGCGCGGGCGTCGGCTGCGCTCCAGCGACTGCCGGGCGGCGGCGCCACCATCTCGATGCAATCGACCGGGCAGGGCGGCAGGCACAGCCGGCAGCCGATGCACCACGGCTCGGCCACGGTGTGCATCAGCGTGCGCGCGCCGACGATCGCATCGACCGGGCAGGCGGCGATGCACAGCGTGCAGCCGATGCAGCGGCTCTCGTCGATCAGGGCGACGGCGCGGCGCTTCACAGCGACGACCAGGCGCGGCCGGTGTCGCGCGCGAGGTATTCGTGGGTGACGCGGCCCGCGTGCACCTGCACCCCGGCCGCGAGCGCGGCGTCCCGCTTTCCGGCGGCGAGCATGCGGACGTAGGGCAGCACCGCGTTCTCCAGCGCCAGGCTCGCGGTGCGCGCGCAGGCGGCGGGCATGTTGGGGACGCAATAGTGCACCACCCCCTCCTCGACGTAGATCGGAGCGCTGTGCGAGGTCGCGCGCGAGGTCTCGGCGATGCCGCCCTGGTCGATGCCGACGTCGACCAGCGCCGAGCCGGGGCGCATGCGCCCGAGCGTCGCGCGCGTGACCAGCTTGGGCGACATCCGGCCCGGCGTGAGCACCGCGCCGACGATCAGGTCGGCGTCCTCGAGGGCCTCCAGCTCGGTGGCGAAGCGCGCCCGCGGGAAGCGCTCGCGCAGCGCCGCGAAGCGCCTGCCGGTCTTCGCGTATACCGCGACCTGCGCGCCGATGCCGTGGGCGATGGCGAGCGCGTTCGCGCCGACGTTGCCGGCGCCGAGGATCGCCACGCGGCCCGCTGCCACGCCCTCGACGCCCGAAAGCAGCACGCCGCTGCCGCCGTTGTGCTTTTGCAGGCACCAGGCGCCGATCTGCACCGCGAGACGCCCGGCGATCGCCGACATCGGCGCGAGGATCGGCAGGCTGGCATCGCCCTGCCCGACGGTCTCGTAGGCGACGAAGGTCGCGCCCGAGGCGAGCGCCGCGTCGAGCAGCGCGGGCTCCGGCCCGAAGTGCTGGAAGCCGAACACGGTCTGGCCGGGGCGCGGCCGCGCGTACTCCTCGGGCTGCAGCTCCTTCACCTTGACGACCAGCTCGCATTGCCAGGCGTCGCCCAGCTGCGCGCCGGCGGCGACGTAGTCTGCGTCCGGGAATCCGACCGCCGCGCCGGCGCCGGGCTCGACCACCACCGGCAGCGCCAGGCGCGTCACGCCCTGCGGCGACAGCGCGACGCGCGACTCGCCGTCCTTCACTTCGCGCGGTATACCGACGCGCATTCGGCGACCAGCACCGGCCCGCGGTAGATCAGGCCGGTATACAGTTGCACCAGCGATGCGCCGCGCTCGAACTTCTCGGCCGCATCGGGTCCGCTCATGATGCCGCCGACGCCGATCAGCGGCACCTCTCCCTGCAGCTCGGCGGCGAGCGCCGCGAGCGTGCGCGTGGCCCGCGCGCGGATCGGCGCGCCCGACAGGCCCCCCGCTTCCTCCGCGTGCGGCAGCCCCTCGACGCCCGCGCGCGACACCGAGGTGTTGGTGGCGACGATGCCGTCGAAGCGGTGCTTGCGCACCGCGGCCGCGACGGCGCGCAGCTGCGCGGCGTCGAGATCGGGAGCGACCTTCAGCACCAGCGGCACGCGCTTGCCGTGGCGCTCGGCGAGCCGCTCGCGCGATTGCGCCAGGCGTGCGAGCAGGGCGTCCAGGGCCGCTTCCTCCTGCAGCGTGCGCAGCCCCTGGGTGTTGGGCGAGGACACGTTCACCGCGACGTAGCTCGCCGCCTGGTAGACGCGCTCGAGGCAGGTCTGGTAGTCGTCGGCGGCGCGCTCCACGGGCGTGTCGAAGTTCTTGCCGATATTGATGCCGAGCACGCCGCGCCAGCGCGCGCGCGCGACGTTCGCCAGGAACGCGTCGAGCCCGACGTTGTTGAAGCCGAAGCGGTTGATGAGCGCCTCGGCCTCGGGCAGCCGGAATACGCGCGGGCGCGGGTTGCCCGGCTGCGGGCGCGGCGTCACGGTGCCCACCTCGATGAAGCCGAACCCCAGCGCCGCGAGCCCATCGATGTACTCCGCGTTCTTGTCCAGCCCGGCGGCGAGTCCCACGGGATTGGGGAATTCGAGCCCCATGACGCGCACCGGGGTGCCGGGCACCCGGTGCGCCGCGAGGCGCGCGAGGCCGAGCGCCTGCGCGGCGCCGATCAGCCCCAGGGTCAGGCGATGCGAGACTTCGGGATCGAGCGCGAACAGCAGCGGCCGCGCCAGCGCGTAGAGCATGCCGCTATTCTAGCGAGCGCGGGCACTCAGCCCGCGTCAGAGGGGTCGAGCCGTTGCCACTTGCCGCCGACGAATCCCTCGATCGGCGAGAACTTCGACTTGTAGGCCATCTTCGGGCTCTCGGCGATCCAGTAGCCGAGGTACAGGTACGGCAGGCCGAGCGCGCGGCAGGCTTCGATCTGCCACAGCACGTTGTAGGTGCCGTAGCTGGCGGCGCGCCGGTCGGGCTCGAAGAACGTGTACACCGAGGACAGGCCGTCGGGCAGGTAGTCGACGATCGACACCATCACCAGCTGGCCATCGTCGCGGAACTCGACCAGCCGGGTATCGACGCGGCTTTGCAGCAGGAAATGCGAATACTGGTCGCGGCTGTCGTTGTCCATGCCGCCGCCGGAGTGGCGCTTCGACTGGTAGCGCAGGTACAGCGCGTAATGCTCGAGGCGGAACTTGAGCGGCTGCGAAAACGAGGTGAGGGCGGCGTGCTGCTTCCAGGCGCGGCGCTGCGAGCGCTTGGGCGCGAACGCGTTCACCGGAATGCGCACCGGGACGCAGGCCCGGCAGCTGTCGCAATGCGGCCGGTAGGTGAAGATGCCGCTGCGGCGGAAGCCCGCCTTGACCAGATCGCCGTACAGCTCGGTGGTGATCAGGTGACTCGGGGTGGCGACCTGCGAGCGCGCCATGCGCTCCGGCAGGTAGCTGCACGGGTACGGCGCCGTCACGTAGAACTGCAGGACTGCGTGCGGCAGGTCGTTTAGCCGGGACACCTTACGCTCGCCTCCTTTGCCACATGCCGGGCGGATCGGCGTAGTTTACCAACGCCGAGACCTGACGCAAGAAGACATTCCTCGGAATTTCACGCGCGCCGAGCGACGCCAGCAGCGGGGTCCTCATTTGACAGTCGATCAGCGGGAAGCCGCGCGCGCGCAGCTCCCCGACCAGGCCCACCAGCGCCACCTTGGAGGCGTCAGTGGCGCGCGAGAACATCGACTCGCCGTAGAACATGCGCCCCAGCGCGACGCCGTACAGCCCGCCCAGCAGCTCGCCGTCCTGCCACGTTTCCACGCTGTGCGCGTAGCCCGCGCGATGCAGCGCCGCGTAGGCCCTGCGCATGTCAGCGCCGAGCCAGGTGCCGCCCTCGTCCCTGCGCGGCCCCGCGCAGCCCGCGAGCACCCGCCTGAACGCGGTGTCGATGCGCACCTCGTAGCCGCGGTTGCGCACGCTCTTGCCGAGCGAGCGCGATACCTTCAGCTCGTCGCAGTAGAGCACCATGCGCGGGTCGGGGGACCACCACAGGATCGGCTCGCTGCCGGAGTACCAGGGATAGATGCCCCTGCGGTATGCATCGAGCAGGCGCCCGGGCGACAGGTCGGCGCCGGCGCACAGCAGGCCGTTGGGCTGCGCGAGCGCCTGCTCGACGGGCGGGAACGGCTCGTCTGGCTGCAGCCAGGGGATCACCGCGCTAGCACTTCACCTGCTGGCGGCAGTAGTTTTCCAGGGGCACGACGCTCACGGCGTCGCCGGCCGCCCGATGCGCATTGGCGCCGTACTCCATGGTGAGGCGGAACTCGTACTTGGCGAAGAACTCGTTGAACAGCGCGCCGCCGAGCGTGCCGACCGCGTACAGCTCGTCGCTGGCGCGGTCGTGCTCGAGCAGGATCGCCGCCAGCGGCTGCGGCGCCGGTCCCGCCACCACCTTGCCGCCCGCAGCGGGATCGTACTGGCTGTGCTCGGAGCAGCAGTGGATAACGTGCGCCGTGCGGTTCGGCGCGCTCGCCTCGGCGCGATAACTGATGAAGCTGATCTGGCGCGTCGGGTAGGTGAGCTTGTGCGCGCAGATCGCGGAGTAGGCCACCACCGAGCGGGCCGACCCGACGCCGCCGTGCCATTCGTAGCTCCGGTTGTCGACCGTCCTGAGACGCACCGTTTGCGCGACGGGCCGGCCCAGGTTGAGCAGGAAACACGGCGTCACGGCGTAGGGGTAGTTGAAGATCAGGTTGCGGTCGCGCGGAATGGTCGACGCGCGCAGTGGGGCGCCGTCCTCGTCGAGCAGCTTGGCGCGCGTGAACAGGCGCGCGGCAGCGTCCCCCGCGGCAAAGGCGGGCGCGCTGGCGGCCGCGCTCGCCGCGCAGAACTTGATAAAGTCACGGCGCTGCATTTTCGTTACGATTGTAGCCAATCAAAAGACTGAAAGGGAGGAGAAGATGGAGGCTCTCAAATCCGGTTCCGACGTGCTGTTCGTGCTGCTGGGCGCCATCCTGGTGCTCGCCATGCACTCCGGCTTCGCGTTCCTCGAGCTCGGCACGGTGCGTTCCAAGAACCAGGTCAACGCGCTGGTGAAGATCCTGACCGATTTCTGCGCCTCGACGGTGGCGTATTTCGTGGTCGGCTACGGCATCGCCTACGGCGTGTCGTTCTTCACCGGCGCCGAGCAGCTCGCCGCGAACAACGGCTACGAGCTGGTGAAATTCTTCTTCCTGCTGACCTTCGCCGCCGCGGTGCCGGCGATCGTCTCGGGCGGCATCGCCGAGCGCGCGCGCTTCTACCCGCAGCTCGTCGCCACCGCGGCGCTGGTGGCGCTGGTGTATCCGCTGTTCGAGGGCATCGCGTGGAACCACCGGTTCGGCATCCAGGCGTGGCTCAAATCGAGCTTCGGCGCCGAGTTCCACGACTTCGCCGGGTCGGTGGTGGTGCATGCGGTCGGCGGCTGGGTGGCGCTCGCCGCGGTGCTGCTGCTCGGCGCGCGCCGCGGCCGCTATACCAAGGACGGCAAGATGACGGCGCATCCTCCCTCTTCGATCCCGTTTCTCGCGCTCGGCGCATGGATCCTGTCGGTCGGCTGGTTCGGCTTCAACGTCATGTCGGCGCAGGCGATCGACAAGATCAGCGGGCTGGTGGCGGTGAATTCGCTGATGGCGATGTCGGGCGGCACGCTCGCGGCGCTGGTCGCGGGTCGCAACGATCCGGGCTTCGCGCACAACGGGCCGCTCGCCGGGTTGGTGGCGGTGTGCGCCGGCTCGGACGTGATGCATCCCGCGGGGTCCTTCGTCGTCGGCGCCGGCGCCGGCGTGCTGTTCGTCTACCTGTTCACCGTCACGCAGAACCGCTGGAAGATCGACGACGTGCTCGGCGTGTGGCCGCTGCACGGGCTGTGCGGCGCCTGGGGCGGCATCGCCTGCGGCATTTTCGGCTCGAAGGCGCTCGGCGGCCTGGGCGGCGTGAGCTTCATGTCGCAGCTCTCGGGAACGCTGCTCGGCGTCGCGGTGGCGCTCGCCGGCGGCGGGATCGTCTACGGCCTCCTCAAGGCCGCCGTGGGCCTGCGCCTGGACGAGGAGCAGGAGTACAACGGCGCCGACCTCTCGATCCACAAGATCTCGGCGACGCCGTTCAGGGAAGAGGCCTGATGTCCTCGGCGTGAAAGGCGAAGCCACCGCGCGCGCGGTCGGCGAACCAGTGCTTGAGCGTCAGGCCGACGGTGCGAAAGGCGATGTCCTTCCACGGCACCTGCGCTTCCTCGAACAGCGCCACCTCGAGGCTTTCCTCCCCGGGCCGGAACTCGAGGTCGACCAGGCGCGCGCGATAGAACAGGTGCACCTGGTTGACCTGCGGCACCGAGATCATGCTGAAAGGCTCTCCCAGCTCGATGCGCGCGCCGGCCTCCTCGAGCGTCTCGCGCCGGGCCGCGTCGCCGGCGGTCTCGTCGTTCTCCATGAAGCCGGCGGGCAGCGTCCAGTAGCCGTAGCGCGGCTCGATGGCGCGCCGGCACAAGAGCAGCCGGCCGTCCCATTCCGGGATGCTGCCGACCACCAGCTTGGGGTTCTGGTAGTGCACTTCGCCGCAGGCGTCGCACACGTCGCGCGGCAGGCTGTCGCCCGGCGGCACACGCCGGGCGAGCGGCGCGGCGCAATGCGAGCAGAACTTCATCGCGCTCAGCCCGCGATCCCGATTCTCTCGGGCAGGTCGCCGAGGCTCTCGAGCATGCCGTCGGGCTGCAAGCCGAGGTGGTCCACCGGCGCCCCCGCGCGGTTGATCCAGTAGACGTTGAAGCCGAAGGACTTGGCGCCGAGCGCGTCCCAGCAGTTCGAAGACACGAAGCCTATGTTGGCGGCCGGTACACGCAGGGTATCGACCGCCAGCTGGTAGACGCGCGGCGCGGGCTTGAAGGTCTTCAGGCCGTCGACGCTCAGCACTGCGTCGAAGTCCGCCTGCATGCCGCGATTCTTCACCAGCGGCTCGATCATGTCGGGCGAGCCGTTGGTCAGAATGGCGAGCTTGCGGCCGTCGCGCTTGAGCTTCGCGAGCGCGTCCGGGACGTCGGGGTAGGGCGCGAGGTTCCGATATTCCTGCATCAGCGCCTTGGTCCTGGCATCGTCCAGCGGCAGGCCGAACGCTTCGCAGGCATAGGCGAGCGCGTCCCGCGTGACCGTCGAGAACGGCGCGTAGCGGCCCATCAGGCTGCGTTGCCAGGAATATTCGAGCTGCTTCGTGCGCCAGGCCTGCGACAGCTGCGCGCCCTTGCCGGGCCAGTACTTCTCGCAGCGCGACACGACCGCGTGCACGTCGAACAGCGTGCCGTAGGCGTCGAACACCAGCGCGTCGAGTGGCATCTGCAGGGCTCCTTCGATAAAGCGCGATGGTAAACTGCCCGCGCGTCATGGTGAACCGTTACGACGAGCTGTATCGCAGCTTCCGCTGGGACGTGCCGGCGCGCTTGAACATCGCCCGGGCCTGCTGCGGGCGCTGGGCCGCGGACCGTAGCCGCTTCGCGCTGTACTGGGAAGACGAGTCGGGCGCCAGCGCCGCGTACAGCTTCTGGGACCTCCAGCAGCAGGCCAACCGGCTGTCCAACGCGCTCGCCGGGCTGGGCGTGAAGCGCGGCGATCGCGTCGCGATCATCCTGCCGCAGCGTCCCGAGACCGCGATCGCCTACATCGCGCTGTTCCAGATGGGCGCCGTCGCGCTGCCACTTAGTCATCTCTTCGGCCCCGACGCGCTCGAGTACCGCATGGAGCACGCCGAAGCGAGCGTCGCGCTCGTCGAGCCGAGCACGCTGCCCAACCTCTGGGCGATCCGCGAGCGGCTCAGCCACCTGCGCCACGTGATCGGCGTGGGCGGCGCGCGCGAGGCGGGCGTGCGGCCGTGGGAAGAGCTGCTCGCGCGCGCGAGCCGGGACTTCGCCTGCCTCGACACCGCGGCGGACGATCCTGCGCTCATCATCTACACCAGCGGCACCACCGGCGCGCCCAAGGGCGCGCTCGAGGCGCATCGGCTGATCATCGGCAACATCTCGGGCTTCGTGCACTCGCACGACTTCTTCCCGCAGCCGGGTGACATGTTCTGGTCACCGGCCGACTGGGCCTGGGCCGGCGGGCTGTTCGACGCACTGCTGCCGAGCTGGTATTTCGGCGTGCCGATCCTCGGCTACCGCGGGCGCTTCGACGCCGAGCGCGCCTACACCCTGCTCGACAAGTACGGCGTGCGCAACTCGTTCCTGTTCCCCACCGCGCTCAAGCTGATGATGAAGGCGGTGCCCGAGCCGAAAGGGAAATACGCGCTCAAGCTGCGCTCGGTCATGAGCGCGGGCGAGAGCGTCGGCGTCACGGTGCTCGAGTGGGCGCGCGAGCAGCTCGGCGTCACCATCAACGAGATGTTCGGTCAGACCGAGATCAACTACGTGGTGGGCAACTGCCAGTCGGCCTGGCCGGTCAAGCCGGGATCGATCGGACGCCCTTATCCCGGGCATCGCGTCGCGATCATCGATGAGAAGGCCAACGAAGTTCCTCGTGGACAGCTCGGCGAGATCGCCGTGCACCGCGCGGGCGATCCGGTGTTCTTCCTCGAGTATTGGAAGAATCCGCAGGCTACCCGGGACAAGTTCGTCGGCGACTGGGGCCTCACCGGCGACCAGGGCAAGATGGACGAGGACGGCTACATCTGGTACCAGGGCCGCTCCGACGACGTCATCAAGAGCGCGGGCTACCGCATCGGGCCGGCCGAGATCGAGTCCTGCCTGCTGAAGCACCCGGCGATCGCCAACGCCGCGGTGATCGGCAAGCCCGACGAGGCGCGCGGCGCAATCGTCAAGGCGTTCGTCGTGCTGCAGCCCGGCGAGCAGCCGTCCAAGGCGCTCGAGGACGACATCCAGAACCATGTGCGCGGCCGGCTCGCGCCCTACGAGTACCCGCGCGAGATCGAGTTCATCGACGCGCTGCCGATGACCACCACCGGCAAGGTGCAAAGAAAAGAGCTGCGCAAACGCGAAGCAGCGCGCCGGTGAGGCGCGTCCTGCTGCTGGGCGGAGGGCACGCGCACGCCTGGGTGCTGCTGCAACTGATCGGCGCGCCGCTCGGCGATGCCAGGGTGACGCTGGTCACGCCCCGGCGCCGCCACATGTATTCCGGCATGCTGCCGGGCCTGGTCGCCGGGCACTACGCGCTGGACGAATGCGTCATCGACCTGGCCTCGCTCGCCGCGCGCGCCGGCGCGGGCGTGGTGTACGACCGCGTAACGGGCATCGACCCGCGGCGCCGCGTCGTGCGCACCGAGCGCAGCGGCGAGCTCGGGTACGACAGCTGCTCGCTAAACGTCGGCTCGCTGCCCGCGTACGGCGGCGTGCCCGGCGCGGCCGAGCATGCGCTGCCGGCCAAGCCGTTCGAGCCTTTCGTCGAGGCCTGGACGCGCCTGCGCGAGCGCGAGCGCGGGCGCGGCGCAGCGCTGCGCCTGGCGGTGGTCGGCGCCGGCGCCGCCGGCGTGGAGCTGGCGATGGCGATGGCGTACGCGCTCGGCGGCGGCGGGGTCGCGCTGTACTCCGAGCACCCGGCGTTTCCTCCGGCGCTCGGGCGGCGCGTGGCGCGCGCGCTGGTGCGCGCGGGCGTCGAGCTGCTGCCCGCCACGCCGGTCGAGGCGCTCGAGCCCGGCCCGGTGGTGGTCGCGACGGGAGAACGCCGCCCCTTCGATGCGGTGGTGTGGACCGGCGGCGCAGCGCCGCTGCCGTGGTTCGCCGACACGGGTCTCGCGCTCGACGCCGCGGGCTTCGTGCTGGTCGACGAGACGCTGCGCAGCGTCTCGCAGCCCGAGGTGTTCGCGGTCGGCGACAGCGCCACGCTGCGCGACGCGCCGCACCCCAAGTCGGGCGTGTTCGCGGTGCGCCATGCGCCGGTGCTGGCGCGCAACCTGCGCGGCGAGACGCGACGCTATGCGCCGCAGCGCCGCAGCCTCGCGCTGCTCAGCTGCGGCGCGCGCTACGCGATCGCGAACTGGAACGGGATGTCGGCCGAGGGCGCCTGGGCCTGGCGCTGGAAGGACCGCATCGACCGGCGCTGGATCGCGAGGTTCGCGCCGCCGGCCTAGGCGGGGCGGCTGGCGACCAGGATCTTGCCGTCGGCCTCGACCACCGTGTCGCCGTGCTGGTTGCGGCTCGCGCCGCGCAGCACGATCACGCCGCCCTTGTGCTTGGGCTTGTCTATCTTCTCGCTCACCGTCCACTCGGTGGCCAGGGTGTCGCCCGCGCGCACCGGCGCCTTGAAGCGGCAGGCCTGCTCCAGGTAGGCAATCGCGGTGCCGGCGAAGAACATGCCCACCGGCGCCGAGACCAGCGCGCTGGTGAACGGTCCGTGCAGCACGCGCGAGCCGAACAGCGACTTCTGCGCGAATACCTCGTCGACGTGCAGCGGATTGAAGTCGCCGAACAGCCCCGAGCCGAGCACCAGGTGCGTTTCGGTCACCGTCAGGCTCGAGCCGAAGCGCTCCTCGAGCGCGACCTCGTCGTACCACTTGCCGTGGAATGCCATGCCGACCTCCCCGTCGATATATTAATATCCGGTGTGCGGGTCGCGGTACCATTCTGCCCGCCATTCCTGGGAGGACTGACCGATGAAAAGGATGTTCGCGCTTCTGGCCGCGGCGCTGCTCGCCGCACCCGTGCATGCAGAGTACCCCGACCGCCCGATCAAGCTGATCGTTCCCTGGGCTGCGGGCGGCGACACCGACAACATCTTCCGGCCGTTCGCGCCGCTGCTGCAGAAGCAGCTCGGCGAGACGGTGGTGATCGCCAACATCGGCGGCGCCTCGGGCACCAAGGGCGCCAAGGAGGCCAAGGGCTCGCCCGCCGACGGCTACACGCTGTACGCAGTGCACGACTACATCCACTCGACCTACTACACCGGCGTGGCGGACGTGAACTACTGGGACTTCGAGCCGATCTGCATGCTCGCCTCGACGCCCTCGGTGCTCACCGCCAGTCCGAAAACGCCGTGGAACGACTGGGCGGGGCTGCTCGCCGACGCCAAGGCGCATCCGGGCACGATCACCGTGGGCGCCACGCTCGGCTCGACGAGCCACTTCTTCCCGGCGCTGGTCGAGCAGGCCGCGGGGATCAAGTTCAAGTACGTGTCCTACGAGGGCCTCGCGCCGCGCATGAACGCGATCCTCGGCGGCCACATCGACCTGACCGACTCGAACCTGACGCAGAAGGGCAAGGTCGACGCCGGCCAGCTCAAGTTCATCGCCATCGCGGCCGAGAAGCGCAATCCCGAGATGCCGAACGTGCCGACGCTGAAGGAACTCGGTATAAACGTCGTGTACGACGTGAACCGCGGGCTGCTGGTACCAAAGGGCACGCCGGAAGCGGTGCAGGCGAAGTTGGAGTCGGCCTGCGCCACGGCGGCCAAGGAGCCGGCGTTTGCCGACGCGATGCATAAGCAGGGCACCGCCGTGCGCTTCATGGGCCGCCAGGAATACGGTGCCTGGCTGAAGAGCAACGACGAGCTGAACAAGAAGCTCGCCAAGGACCTCGGCCTCCTCAAGCGTTGAGCGCGCAGTGTTAGGTCGCGACGGCTGGGCAGGCCTTGCCTGCCTCGCCGTGAGCCTCGCATTGCTCGTCGCCACCCGCGGCCTGCCGCAGTCCGCGCTGGTGCCGATCGGCCCGGGCGTGTATCCGCGCTTCGTGCTCGGCATCACCGCGCTGCTGTCGGCGCTGCTGGTGGCGAGCGACTTCGCCGCGCACGGCGCGCGCGCGGCGCGTTTGCCGGGGCCGAAGTTGAACTACGCGCTGGTCGGCGCCGCGTTCGCGGTGTTTCTGGTCTACGTCGTGGCACTGCCCTACCTCGGCTTCCGTATTGCCACTTTCGCCTTCGTGCTCGCCTTCCATGCGCTGCTCGAGCCGCCGCGCGGGACGCGCCGCTGGGCGTTTGCGCTGGGGCTGGCGGTGGTCGTGGCGCTGGTGACCTGGTTCGTGTTCGAGCGCCAGTTGAGCGTGCTGCTGCCGCGCGGCCGCTGGACCGACTTCTAGGCGCACGGCATGTTCGAGCTTCTCGGCACGAGCCTCGTAGGCATACTGCACTGGCACTACTTGTTGCCCCTGGCCGCTGGGACGGTGGCGGGCGTGTTCGGCGGCGCGCTGCCCGGCGTCACCATCACCATGACCATCATCGTGGTGCTGCCGTTCACCTTCGGCCTCGATCCGCTGCAGGGGCTCGCGGCCATGGCCGGGGTGTACGTCGGGGGTTCGGCGGGAGGCCTGATCACCGCGATCCTGCTCGGCATTCCGGGAACGCCGTCGGCCATCGCCACCACCTTCGACGGCCATCCGATGGCGAAGAAGGGCGAAGCGGGGCGCGCCATCGGCCTCGGCATCTGGGCTTCGTTCTTCGGTGGCCTGCTGGGCGGCGTATTCCTGGTCACCGCCACCGGACCCGCTCGCCGCAATCGCGCTTGAATTCGGACCGTGGGAGTTCTTCTCGCTGTTCGTGTTCGCGCTGTCGATGGTCGCTGGGCTGGTCGAAACCTCGGTGCTGAAGGGGCTGCTGTCCGGCGCGATCGGGCTGATCGTCACGGTGCTCGGCAACG
The DNA here is from genome assembly GCA_963834845.1 of uncultured Pseudomonadota bacterium. GTDB lineage: Bacteria > Pseudomonadota > Gammaproteobacteria > Burkholderiales > SG8-39 > DAHVFK01. Next base: position 3,615,508 of record CAWICY010000004.1, on the reverse strand, counting down.
ACCCGGTGCTCGGCCAGCCGCGGCTCACCCTGGGAATCGACTTCCTGGAAGGCGGGATCCCGTTCCTGCCGGTGCTGATCGGCGTGTTCGCGTTCGCGCAGATCATGACCGACGTCGAGCGCATGCGACGCGGCGTGGCGGGCGTGAGCGCACCCGTGGCCGATGCGCGCTTTCACGTGCCGCACCTGCGCGTGATCGGCGAGATCCTGTCGCGGCCGTTCCTGCTCGTGTGGTCGACGCTGGTCGGGCTGCTGATCGGCGTGCTGCCGGCGATCGGCGGCAGCGCGGCGAACGTGATGGCCTACGACCAGGCGAAGAAGTTCTCGCGCCACCCGGAGAAGTTCGGCAGCGGCATCCCCGAGGGGATCATCGCCTCCGAGTCGTCCAACAACGCCAACGTCGGCGGCTCGCTGGTCACCATCATGGCGTTCGGCATCCCCGGCGACGCGGTCACCGCGGTGATGCTCGGCGCGCTTACCATCCACGGCATCCAGTCCGGGCCGCTGTTCATCTCGCAGCACGCGAAGCTCGCCTACGGCATCTTCGCGGCCTACATCGTGGCGCACTTCATCATGGTGCTGGTGGTCGCGCTCGGCGCGCGCTTTGCGCTGCGCGTGGTGACGGTGCCGAAATCGGTGCTGTTCCCGACGGTGCTGGTGCTGTGCGTGGTCGGCGCCTACGCGCTCAGCAACGTCATGGCCAACGTCTATATCCTCGCGGTGTTCGGACTGCTCGGCTACCTGCTGGTCAAGGGTGGCTTTCCGCTTGCGCCGCTGATCCTCGGGGTGATCCTCGGCGACCAGATCGAGATCAACCTGATCCGCGCGATCATGACCGATCCAAACCCGTGGCTGTTCTTCACCCACCCGATCTCCGGCGGCCTGCTCGCGGCGTCGGTGGCTTCGGTCGCGTTCGCGCTGTGGCAGCATCGGCGCCACCGGCTCCGCGTCGCCGGGCAGGGGGACGCCGAACAGGACGTCGACTTCTGAGCCGGCCGGCCTAGGTGCCTCCGGCGCGGCGCGTCGCACCAGTAGAGCGCGGCGACCAGCAGCAGGTACTTGGTCGCGACCACGGTCATCTCGCGATACCAGTTGACACGTCGCCCCAGGGGTCGTTCACCTTGTTCAGCCCTGAGACGAAGGCCACCACCGTGCCGATCTCGATGTGCCCCTTGAGCGCGAGATAGCCGCCGATACCGAGCGCGCCCGCGACACCCAGATGGTGCAACAGGCTCATCAGGAAATTCATCGAGAATTTCAGCTTGTAGATGCCCATGTTCAAGCTCGGAAGATCGCGGTCGATGCGCATCGGCTGCTGCAGCGCCGCGCTGCTGCTGCCGCGCGCGCCGGGATCGGCGACGATCGCCCCGCTCACCTCGCGCAGGGTCTTGATGCGCGCGCGCGAGCGGCGCGTTGATCGCGCGCTGCATCAGCGGCACGAAGACGAGTTGCGGCGAGAACAGCAGCGAGGCTGATCACGCCGTCATCAGCGGCTCGTATATAGAACATGTAGCCGAACACGCTGAGCAGGATCCCGCCCTGTAGGATCGGCTCGGACAGGCTGCTGCCGACGAACAGGCCGATCGGCTCGGCCTCGGCGAGCATCATCGAGATCTCGATGCCCTCGGCCTCGGGGCGCGGATGCTCGTCGACCAGGCGCGAGGCGAGCACGTGCGTCGTGCCGCGCAGATGTCGCACGCGCTGGCGCTCACCCAGCCGCGATAGAGGTTGAGGTCGAGCTTGCGTCAGGCCCTCGAGCAACGCGACCGCGGCATAGGCGAGCGCGAGCCAGACGATGGCGTCGAGGGTGCCTTTGCGCAGGGCGTCGTTGACGATGCGCCGCTGCAGCTCGAGCGGCAGCGCGCTGAGCGCGAATACCACCACCGACAGCACCGCCAGCGCCAACTGGTGCGCGCGCGTCGTGCGCCGGACGTAGCCGAATACGTGCGGCGGGAGCGTCGCGGCGGAGGGCTCCATTTCCCGTCCAGCTCCCGCGCGGGCTTACCCCGGGCTCTCGAAGTTTCGCCTGGCGCGCTCGAGGTCCCAGCGCATGCCATGCGCGTCGAACAGGGCGGCCGCCTTTTCGAACGACAAGAGCGCTTCCCGGGGCTTGCCTTGCGCGCGCAGGATGCCCGCCAGGCTCGCGTAGCTGCGGCCGAGCTCGGGCTTCGCGCCGATGTCTTTCTGGATCCGGATCGCCTCGGAGATCGCGTCGATCGCTTCGTTCGCGTCCTCTCGCGCACCGAGGCGGCTCAAAGTCTCGGCGAGCACGCGTAGCGCCAAGGCCTCAGTGAACTTGTCCCCGGCTTTCCTCGCCAGCTCTATCGCCTCGGCGCACAGCGGCCGCAGTTCCTCGAACGGGCGGTCTGCCGGGCCGCAGGCGCCAGAAGCCCTTGGCTTGCCCAAGCAAGAAGGTGGTTCCCAGCTGCCCCGCCAGCGCGATGCCTTCCTCGAGAAGCTTGCGTCCCCCGGCAAGGTCGCCGGAAATGCAGCGCGCCCGGCCCTGCATGAACTTCGCGATGTAGACGCGGAACTGGTCGCCCGCGGACGCCGCCACTGCTTGCGCGCTTGCGTAGTCGGCGATCGCCGCATCCCAGAGTCCCTGCTGGTCGCGGATGATCCCGCGGTAGTGCAGGCTTGCGGCCTCGGCATAGGGATTCTTCAGCTCTCGCGCTAGGTTGGTTGACGTGCGTTGCGCGACCGCATCGCCCGCCTCATCAGCGATCCAGGCCCGCGCGTAGTCGATCGCGCGCTCCAGCTCCGCGGCCACGTAGTTCGCCGGCGTACGGACCTGCGTCAGCCGCCGGCGATCGTTCAGCTCTTCGGCGAACGCGCAGGCCCGTTCCAGGTTCCGCGCTCGCGCGTCGCGGTGCGGCGCGGGTGCCGGGGCCGCCAGCCTCACGATGGCGTATGCGCCAGCGCTTCGCCTCGGGCGAATCGGGCAGCGATTGCGCAAGGGTGAGCGCGTCGTTGAAGTAGGTGCCGGCCTCCGCGTTGGCGTACAGGTTCGCCGCGCGCTCTTTGGCAGCAGTGAATAGCAGGTTTCCTCGACGAACAACGTGTTGCCGTCGGCGTTGCGGCAGATCAGAGCCGCCAGCCCCGCGTGCATCTGCGCCGCGTCGGTCACGCTGCGCATGAGCTCCTCGGTCTCGGCGTCGTTCAGGGGCTTGAGCCGGATCGCGGTGCGCGAGGCCGCCGGCGCGAAATCGTAGCTGAAACCGGGACGGTACGACACGATCACCATGAGCCGATACGAGCCTAGGACGCGCAGCAGGCGGCGCAGCGCGGACTGCGACGCCGGATCGCTCCAGTGCCAGTCCTCGATGATGAACACCATGGGACGGGTCCCGGTCACCGACGTGATCATGGCGACGAGCGCTTCCTCCATCGTGCGCCGCAGCGCTTCGCCCTTCAGTTCCTGCGGCAGGGCGTGCGGGCTCGGGATCGAAAGAAGATGCAGGTAGAACGGCAGAAAGCGCTCCAGCGAGGCGTCGATCTGGCGAATGTTGGCGACTTCCTTGTCCAGCGATTGCGCGACGCTGTCGTGTTCGCTCAGATGCAGGCCGCGGCGCAGGCTGTCGAGAAAGGGGAAGTACGGGATGTCGCTGCCGTGCGACTGGCACCTGCCTTGCGGTACCGTGACGTCGTCGCGGTCGAGCCCGCTCACGAACTCGTAAAGCAGGCGCTCTTGCCGATGCCCGGTCGCCCTCGATCGTCACGAGCTGGCCCTCGCCCGCGAGCGCGCGGGACAGGCTGGATCGCAGCGCTTCCAGTTCCGGCACGCGGCCGACATAGCTCTTGAAGCCGCGCTCGCGCGCCGCCTCGAAGCGCGAGCTGATGCGGGATTCCGCGACCACGCGGTAGGGGACGAGCGGCGCCGCCTTTCCCTTGATCGAGACTTCGGGCCGCGGCTCCATCTCGAAATACGGCCTGACCAGGCGCTGCGTGCCGGGGCTGACCAGCACCTCGTCGGGGCTGGCGAGCGAGCGCAGTCTCGCGGCGATATTTACGGTGTCGCCGGTGAGCTGATACAGGCCTTCGCGGTCGTTGCGGTATTGCGCGAAGACCAGGCCCGAGCTGATGCCGGTGTGGATCGCGAGACGCGCGCCGGTGCGGCCCTGCAGGTGGGCCGTCTTCTCGCGGATCTCCGCCTCCAGCTCGAGCGCCGCCTTGACTGCCCGCACCGGATCATCCTCTTCGGCGATCGGAATGCCGAATACCGCCATCACCTCGTCGCCGACGAACTGGTTGATGGTGCCGGCGTGACGCTCGATCACCCGCGCGGCAACGCGCTTGACGACATCGAGCAGCTCGTTGACCTCTTCGGGATCGAGCCGCTCGGCGAGCGCCGTATAGCCCGCAAGATCGGAGAACATGACCGTCGCCTGGCGGCGCTCGCCCGCCGCAGCCGTCGCCCGCGCTTCGACGGCCTGGGCCTGCCGTTCGGCCTCCGGCGGCGGCTCGAGCAAGCGGCCGCAGGCGCCGCAATACGTGCTGCCCGGGTCGTTGGGCTGACTGCAATGCGGGCATGCCACGGTGAGCCGCGCACCGCAGGCCGAGCAGAACCTGCTGGCGCTCGGATTTTCGCTCTGGCAATTGGCGCATTTCATGAGGTGTGTGCTTGCCCGCCGTCGCCGTGCCCAGGCCGCAGCGGCAGCCAGCGATCGGCCTCGTCTGGCGGGTGCCTTAGGCTCCACACTATTCCGCAATACGCGAGACAGCCTCAATACCGCGTAATTGAGATCGATTTCCCATCGCCGGAATCCGTGTCGCGCGGAGGTCGGGCAGTGATGATGGTTGTTGTGCCAGCCGTCCCCTGAGCGTCAGCAGCGACACCAGCAGGTTGTTGCGGCTATTGTCCGGCGTCGCGAAGCGCCGCGTGCCGTACCTGTCGCAGAATGAGTTCGCCGACCAGATGATGTGGTACACGCAGACCGTGCTGAGAACGCTTCCCCACACGACCAGTTGCGCGCCGCTCACCATGGCGTGCCGATCGAAGTCGCTCCATGCCTCGCCGAGCAGCCACAGCAGCAGCGCGTAGCCGAGGTTGACCACGTAGTAGCGGCGGTCGAGCGACCGCAACTCAGGCAAGCGCTCCAGATCGCGCACCAGCTCCCGTCGCGCGCGGACGCAGCGCGGCGAGAACAACCATCCCATGTGGCCCCAGAAGATACTCGAGCGGGGCAATGCGTGTCGCCTTCCTTGTCGGAAAACGCGTGGTGGTGCTTATGATGGCCGACCCACCAGAGCGGTCCGTTCTGGCCGGCGAGAACGCCGCGACACAGCCAGCACGAACTGGAACGCCCGGCTGGTCTTGAACGAGCGGTGCGCTAGCAGCCGGTGATACCCCACCGGTGACGCCGAAAATCTGGATCGCGCTCGTGACCAGAAATACCGCAATCGCGGCGCCGCTCCAGCCAACGACGAACACGAGGCCGCAGGCGAGGTGCAGCAGAATCAACGGCAGGACGAACGCGAGATGCCTCGGCGAATATCGGCGCACTTCCGCAACGTCGCGGGCGGCAGCCATCGATCGACTCTCAAGCCTCGTTCGCATGGGGGTCCCCCGCGCGATCGCTCGGCTGCTTCCCCGTTCGCATAGGATAGCCTCAGACTATTTGCGTGCGCGAGGACAGGTGCGCGAATCGGCTCCGAGACGTGCGCGCCGAGAAGGAGCGATGCCATGACCGTCAGAGTCGAAAGATCCGGGAAAGTCACGACCATCATCCACCATCGTCCGGAAGCGCGCAACGCGATGGATCCGGCCTCCGCGGATGCTTTGGTGGAGGCGTTTCTGGGCTTCGACGCGGATCCGAATGCTGACGTCGCCGTATTGTTCGGCGAAGGCGGAGCCTTCTGCGCGGGGTGGGACCTCAAGTACGGCGCCTCGCTCAAGGGCGTAAGCGGTCCGCTGCACGATGCTCGATTTTCCGGACGGCGAGGCCGAGCCGCCGCGCGGTCCGCTCGGCCCGACGCGGCTCGAGCTGGACAAACCGATAATCGCGGCGATTGCCGGGCCGGCCGTGGCCGGCGGCATGGAGCTCGCGTTGCTGGTGCGACGTCCGCGTCATGGAGGAGGACGCGTACTTGGGCGTGTACTGCCGCCGCTGGGGCGTGCCGCTGCTCGACGGCGGCACCGTGCGGCTGCCTCGGTTGGTGGGGCAGGGACGGGCGATGGAGATCATCCTTACCGGCCGCAAGGTGCCGGCCGAGGAATGCTTGCGGATCGGGGCGTGCGAGCGCGTGGTGCCACGCGGCGCCGCGCGACGCGAAGCCGAGGCCCTGGCGCACGAGATTGCGCGCTTTCCCCAAAGCTGCGTGCGGGCCGATCGACGGTCGGTCTATCTGCAATACGGCTTGAGCACGCGAGACGCCATGAAGCGCGAGTGGCGAAACGGCATTGCCGTCCTGGAGGCCGAGGGCGTCGACGGCGCGGCGCGTTTCGCGGGAGGGGTCGGGCGCCACGGCGACTTCTCCAGGTTGGACGGCTGAACGCGCGCAAGCAAGGCGCACTCGGGAGACGTCGACGTCGGCTCAGGCATTCTTGCGCGACGTGCTGGCCACCGCGGACATCACGATCGACGGCGAGCGTCCGTGGGACCTGCGGGTAAAGGAGCCGCGCGCCTACGAACGGATCTTGCGCGACGGCAGCATCGGCTTCGGTGAAGCGTTCATGGACGGTTGGCTCGACTGCGAGCGCATGGACGAGTTCGCCTACCGCGCCTACCGGGCCGACCTGGCGCGGCGCCTCGAGACGCGAACGGCGTTGTTCGAGGCGCTGAAAGTGAGAATCAACCCGTTCGGGTCCAGGTCGCGCTCGTTCGAGATCGGCGAGAAGCATTACGACACCGGCAACGACCTGTTCGAGATCATGCTCGACGGGTATCTCGTCTATTCCTGTGGGTACTCGCTGCGCGCGCGGACGCTGGATTCCGCGCAACTGGACAAGCTCGAGCTCATCTGTCGAAAGCTGCAGCTCGAGCCCGGCATGCGGGTGCTGGACATCGGCTGCGGGTTCGGCGGACTCGCCCGCTATGCCGCCGAGCGCCATGGCGTCAGTGTCGTAGGCATAACGGTGTCGACGCAGCAGATCGAGCTCGGAAAACGTTCTTGCGCGGGGCTGCCCGTCGAGTTTCGGCTCACCGATTACCGCGATCTCGATGAAGCGTTTGATCGCGTGGTGTCGGTCGGAATGTTCGAGCACGTAGGTCGCCGGTATTACCGCGACTTTTTCGCCGCCTGCGACCGGTGCCTGAAGCCCGCGGGCATCTTCCTGCTGCACACTGTGGGGTACCAGAACGAGGAGGCCATCAATCCCTGGTACGACAAGTACGTCATGCCGGGCGTGGAATTCCCGACGATCGCGAACATCGCGAACGGCACCGGCCCCGATCTCGTGCTGCAGGACTTCCACGCCTGGGACGGCAGCCATTACGACCGCACATTGATGGCCTGGTTCGAGCGCTTCCACGGCGGATGGGGGCGTCTCGAGGACCGCTACGGCGAACGCTTCTACCGCATGTGGAAGCTGTATCTGCAGGGATGCGCCGGCGCATTCCGGGCGGGACGCATGCGCGTCTGGCAGCTCGTCTATTCCAAGGGCGAAATTCCCGGCGGCTATCGCTATGGCGATCACTACCCGCTCGATTGACGATCCGCTAGCCGGCGGCTGGCTATACTGGCGCCCCGGATACGAATCGAACGTACGACCTGCCCCTTAGGAGGGGGCCGCTCTATCCACTGAGCTACCGGGGCGCGAGCCGCGATTTTAACCTCTCTGACGACCTGACTTGATCGCGCGCATCCTCTTGCTGGCGCTCGCCTGCGCCTTGTCGCCGGCGGCGCAGGCGCAGAGCTGGGCCTGGGACGACGGCTCGGTGCCGTTCGTCGTGTCGCCCGAGGACGTCGTGCACCGCATGCTGCGCATCGCCGAGGTGGGACCGCAGGACTTCCTGATCGATCTCGGCTCGGGTGACGGGCGCATCGTCATCGGCGCCGCACGGCGCGGGGCGCGCGGCCTGGGCCTCGAGATCGATTCCGCGCTGGTCGAGCTGGCGCGCGCGAACGCGCGCGCGGCCGGCGTCGCCGAGCACGCGCGCTTCGAGCGGCGCGACATCTTCGAGGCGGACCTCGGTGCGGCCACGGTGGTCACCATGTACCTGCTGCCCGAGGTGAACCTCAAGCTGATGCCGAAGCTGCTCGCGCTCAAGCCCGGGACGCGCATCGTGTCGCACGACTGGGACATGGGCGACTGGCCGCCCGACGAGACGCTCGAGCTGCGCACGCCCGAAAAGTCGGTCGGGATCGGCGGATACTCGAAGATCTACCTGTGGGTGGTGCCGGGCGACGCGCGCGGCAGCTGGAGGAGCGAGCTGCCGGGCTACGGCGCGTGGGAGTTCCGCATCGCGCAACGCTACCAGGAGCTCGAGGTATTGGTGAGCGCGCAGGGCAGGGAGCTGGTGATGCGCGGCGCGCGACTGCGCGGCGCGCAGCTCAGGCTGGTGGCGACGGGAGCGGTCGTCGGCCGCGCGGCGCATCACCTGTTCGAGGGCACGCTCGACGGCGGGCGCATCGTCGGCGAAGTGACGATCTCCGACGGCGAGAGCTCGCGCAAGCTGCCATGGACCGCGATCCGCAGCCGCTGAGCCGAGGGCCGCAGGCGCTGCTCTCGGTGGCCGACGGCGTGTTCCTCACCATCGGCATGGTGATCGGCGTGGGGATCTTCAAGCTGCCCTCGCTGGTCGCCGGCAACACGGCGGGAACCGGGCAGTTCCTGCTCGCCTGGCTGCTCGGCGGCCTCGCTTCGCTGTGCGGCGCGCTGGTCTACGCCGAGCTCGCCGCGCGCCAGCCCGAGACGGGGGGCGAGTACGCGTTCCTGTCGCGCGGCCTCGGGCGCGGCACGGCGTTCGTGTTCGCGTGGTCGCGCATGACGGTAATCCAGACCGGCGCCATCGCCGCGGTCGCCTTTGCGTTCGGCGACTACGCGTCGGAGATCGTTCGTCTCGGTTCGCGCAGCTCCGCGCTGTGGGCGGCGATGGCCGTAGGGGCGGTCACCGTGCTCAATCTGGCCGGCACGCGGCAGTCGAAGACGCTGCAGAAGGCGGTGGAGCTCGCGCTGATCGGCGCGCTGCTGCTGCTCGCGGCCGCGGCGCTGGCGACCGGCGGCGCCCCGCGGGCCGAGGCGGGCGCCGCGCCGGGCGCTTCCTTCGGCTTGGCCATGATCTTCGTGCTGTTTACCTACGGCGGATGGAACGAGGCGGCCTACCTCGCGGGCGAGCTGCGCGACGCGCCGCGCAACATGGCGCGCGTCCTGGTCGGGGGCGTGCTGGCGGTGACCGCGCTGTACCTGCTGGTCAACTTCGCCTACGTCGCGACGCTCGGCCTCGAGGGCATGCGCGCGTCCAGTGCGGTGGCAGCGGATGCGATGCGCCTGGTGGCGGGCGAGAAGGGGGCGCTGCTGCTGGCCGGCGTGGTGTGCGTCTCGGCGCTCACCACCATGAACGCCGCGGTTTTCACCGGCGCGCGCACCAACTGGGCGCTGGGGCGCGATTACGCGCTGTTCGGCGATGTCGGCGCCTGGCGCGAGTCGGGCAGTACCCCGGCCAATGCGCTCCTCGTGCAGGGCGCCGTGACCCTCGTGCTGGTGCTGGCGGGGTCGGCGACGCCCGACGGCTTCGGCGCCATGGTGGCTTACACTGCGCCGGTGTTCTGGACGTTCTTCATGCTGACCGGTGTGACCCTGCTCGTGGTCCGCGCGCGCGACGCCCGGGCGCCCGCGGACGCGCCCGCCTTTCGCGTGCCGCTCTATCCGGTGGTGCCGGCGGCGTTCGTCGCCACCTGCGCCTACATGCTGTGGTCGAGCATCGATTACATCCGCAATCCGGTGTACGGTCCGAAGTTCGGCCTCATGGCGCTCGCCGGCATCGCGGTGATGCTGGCCGGGGTGCCGCTTTATTTCCTCGCCAGGAGACGTTGAGCATGCGCCGTCTGATCGCGCTTCTCGCATTGGGCTGCGCCGCCGGCGCAGCGTCGGCGCAGGACTACGCGCGCGAGCAGCGCTGGGCGGAGCAGGTGGTGCCGAACGTGGTGGTGGGCGACGCGCTGCGGCTCAAGCTGCCCTCGCGGGGCGAGTTCCTCGGCCTGTACACCGAGGTGCAGGGCGCGAAGACGGCGGTGCTGCTGGTGCACGGCATCGGCGTGCATCCGGACCACGGCGTGATCGGGATCCTGCGCGTCGCGCTGCCGGACATGGGTTACGCCACGCTGTCGATCCAGATGCCGGTGCTGGCATCGGACGCGCCCGCGGCCGACTATTACCCGGCGCTGTTCCCCGAGGCGGGCGAGCGCATCGCCGCGGGCGGGCGCTGGCTGGCCGGCAAGGGCTACCGCCGGATCGTGCTGCTGTCGCACAGCATGGGTTCGTGGATGAGCGAGGCGTACCTCGAGCGCGGCTCCGGCGCGCCGTTTGCGGCTTGGGTGTGCATGGGGCGCGGGGGAGCGTTCGGCGACATGACGAAGGTGGGCATCCCCGTGCTCGACGTGTACGGCGACAATGACCTGCCCGCGGTGCTGCGCGCGAAGGACGAGCGCCGCCGCGCCCTGCAGGGCAAGCCCGGCTCGAGGCAGGTCGCGATCGCAGGGGCGGATCATTTCTATACCGGGCGCGAACCGGCGCTGGCCGACGCGGTGCGTGCGTTCATCGCGGGACTGCCATGACGCTCACCGAGCTGCGCTACATCGTCGCGGTGGCGCGCGAGCGGCATTTCGGGCGCGCGGCCGAGTCGTGCTTCGTGTCCCAGCCGACGCTGTCGGTGGCGATCAAGAAGCTCGAGGAGGAGCTCGGCGTGGCGCTGTTCGAGCGCGGTCCGGGCGAGGTCACGGTGACCGCGATAGGGCAGCGCGTGGTCGAGCAGGCGCAGCGCGTGCTCGAGGAGGCCTCGCACATCAAGGAGCTGGCCGTCGCAGGACGCGATCCGCTCGCCGGCACGCTGCGCCTGGGCGCGATCTACACGATCGGCCCCTACCTGCTGCCGAAGCTGATTCCGATCCTGCGGCGCGCCGCGCCCGCGATGCAGCTGCTCATCCAGGAGAACTTCACCCACAAGCTGGGCGAGGCGCTCAAGCAGGGCGAAGTCGACGTGATCGTGATCGCGCTGCCGTTTTCCGAGCCCGGAATCGTCACGCGCGCGGTGTACGATGAGCCGTTCATGGTCGCGGTGCCGCAGGGGCACCCCTGGGAAAAGAAGAAGCAGGTCTCGGCCGAGGAACTCACCAGGGAGAGCCTGCTGCTGCTGGGAGAAGGCCACTGCCTGCGCGACCAGGTGCTCGACATCTGCCACGCGGCGAGCCGCTCGCCGCACCGCAGCCACCTCGCCAAGGCGCTCGAGGGCGGCTCGCTCGAGACGATCCGCCAGATGGTGGCGAGCGGCGTCGGCATCACCGTGCTGCCCGCGACTTCGTTGGCCGCGGGAGGCGGCGCCAACGACCTGATCCGCATCCGCCCGTTCGCCAAGCCGGTGCCCGAGCGGCGCGTGGTGCTCGCTTGGCGCAAGAGCTTCCCGCGCCCGCAGGCGATCGAGGCGCTGCGCCAGGCGATCCTCGCCTGCGACCTGCCGAAGGTGACCAAGCTGCCCAACGCCGCGGCATCGGACTGAGCAAAGGGGAGGAGCCATGCGTGGAGTCGTTTTCCTGGGCGAGCGCGAGCTGGAGATCAGGGATTTCCCTGACCCGACGCCGGGCCCGGGCGAGGTGGTGATCGAAATGAAGGCCTCGGGCATGTGCGGCAGCGACCTGCACGCCTACCGCGCGCCGCGCTCGGGGAGCGGCATGGGCGCGGCGCTCGGCTTGGGCGGCGCGGGCGGGCCGGTGATCGCAGGCCACGAGCCCTGCGGTGTGATCGTGGCGCGCGGCGCGGGCGTGTCGGAAGCCGAGGCGCCGATCGGGCAGCGCGTCATGAACCACCATTACAAGGGCTGCGGGCTGTGTGCGCACTGCCGCGTCGGCTGGTCGCAGCTGTGCCGCGCCGGGATCACCGTGTACGGCGTCACCGGCCATGGCGGCCACGCGAAGTACCTCAAGGCGCCGGCGCGCACCATGGTGCCGCTGCCCGAGGCGCTGTCGTTCGAGGAAGGCGCGGCCGTGTCGTGCGGCACCGGCACCGCCTACGGCGCGCTTCACCGCATGCAGCTCTCGGGTGAGCACACGCTCGCCGTGTTCGGCCAGGGGCCGGTGGGCCTTTCCGCGACGCTGCTCGCCGCGGCGATGGGCGCGCGCGTCATCGCGCTCGACGTCAACGCCGAGCGACGCGCGCTGGCAAAGGACTTCGGCGCCGAGACCGTGCTCGACCCGCGCGCCGCCGACCCCGTCGAGACGCTGCGCGCGCTCACCGGCGGCGAGGGCGTCGACCTGGCGCTCGATTGCAGCGCAGCGCCCGAGGCGCGCGCCGCGGCGGTGCGCAGCGTGCGCACCTGGGGCACCGCCTGTTTCGTCGGCGAGGGCGGCGACGTGCGCCTCGAGGTGAGCCCGGATCTGCTGCGCCGGCAGGTGACGCTGATCGGCTCGTGGACCTTTTCCAGCGTCGGCCAAATGGAGTGCGCGCGCTTCATCGCCGAGCGCCGCATCCCGCTCGCGAAGCTGATCACCGAGCGCTGGCGGCTCGACCAGGCGGCCGAGGCCTACCGTCTTTTCGACCGGCAGAGCACCGGCAAGGGCGTGTTCGTATTCTGAGGCCCGCATGGCGCACGATGCTCTCCCGCCTTCGGCCTGGGTTGCACGCTGGGCGCGCCTCATCATCCCGTCGGCAGGCGAGGTGCTCGATCTGGCCTGCGGGCAGGGGCGCCACGCGCGCTACCTGGCGGCGCGCGGCCACCGGGTGACCGCGATCGACCGCGACCCCGAGGCGCTCGCCGCGCTCGGCGACCTGACCGGCGTCGACACCTTGTGCGCCGATCTGGAGGACGGCAGCCCATGGCCGCTCGCGGATCGGCGCTTCGGGGCCATCGTGGTCACGAATTATCTCCACCGGCCCTTATTCAAGGATTTGATCGCCGCACTCGCGCCCGACGGCGTCCTGCTCTACGAGACCTTCATGGCGGGGAACGAGCGCTTCGGAAAGCCGTCTAACCCGCAGTTTTTGCTGCGCCCGGGCGAGCTGCTCGAAGCTTTCGGCGCAGCGCTCGGCGTGGTGGCGTTCGAGCAGGGCGTCGTCGCTCGGCCGAAACCCGCGGCGATGCAGCGCCTTTGCGCGCTGAAGGGCGCCGTGGCCGAGGTCGCGCTCGAGCCCTGAAGAAGTTAAACTTTGCCGTTTTCGAACGAACGAGGAGGCGGACCTCATGATTACCGGAAGCCTGGTTGCAATCGTCACGCCGATGCTCGAGGACGGCGCGCTCGACCTGGACAGCTTCAGGCGCCTGATCGACTGGCACGTTGCCGAGGGCACCGACGGCATCGTGGTCGTCGGCACCACGGGCGAATCGCCGACGGTCGATTTCGACGAGCACAAGGAGCTGATCCGCGTCGCGGTGGAGCACGCCAAGGGCCGCATCCCGATCGTCGCCGGCACCGGCGGCAACTCGACCGCCGAGGCGATCGAGCTCACCGAGTCGGCGAAGCACGCCGGCGCGACGGCTTGCCTGTCGGTGGTGCCGTACTACAACAAGCCGACGCAGGAAGGGTTGTACCGCCATTTCCGCGCGGTCGCGGAGAAAGTCGGCCTGCCGATGATCCTGTACAACGTGCCGGGGCGCACCGTGGCGGACCTGCACAACGACACCGTGCTGCGTCTGGCGCAGGTGCCGAGCATCATCGGCATCAAGGACGCGACGGCGAACATCGAGCGCGGCACCGACCTCGTCAAGCGCGCGCCGCGCGACTTCGCCATCTACAGCGGCGAGGATTCGACCGCGCTGGCGCTGATCCTGATGGGCGGGCACGGCGTGATCTCGGTCACCGCCAACGTGGCGCCCAAGCTCATGCACCAGATGTGCGCCGCCGCGCTGGTAGGCGACGTCAAGAAGGCACGCGAGATCAACCTCAGGCTGCTGCCGCTGCACCAGCGGCTGTTCCTCGAGGCCAACCCGATCCCGGTGAAGTGGGCGCTGGCGGAGATGGGCATGATGGCGGCGGGCCTGCGCCTGCCGATGACGCCGCTGTCGGAGAAGTTCCATCAGGCGGTGCGCGAGGCGCTGCACGAGGCGGGCGTCCAGCTCCCCGGCCTGCGCGTGGTGGAGGGCCGCGCTTGATGCGTCACCTGGTCGCCTTCGCGGCCGTGGCGCTGCTGGTCGCCGGCTGCAGCTCTTCCGGTACGACGGGAGGCGTTGACTACAAGAGCGCCGGCTCGCTGCCGCCGCTCGAGGTGCCGCCGGACCTCACCACGCCGAGGGAGGACAACCGCTACGTGGTGCCCGAGACTGCGGGCGACAAGGCGACCACGCTGTCGGGTTACCAGGCCGGGCGGGCGCAGCAGCAGGCGAAGGTCGGCGACTCCAGCGTGCTGCCGCAGCTGGCGAACATGCACGTGGTGCGCGATGGCGAGGAGCGCTGGCTGGTGGTGGACAACGAAACCCCCGACAGGCTTTGGGGGCTGGTGAAGGATTTCTGGCAGGAGAACGGCTTCCTCGTCAGGACCGACATGCCCGCGGCGGGCGTGATGGAGACCGACTGGGCGGAGAAGCGCGCCAACCTGCCGCAAGGCGGGATCCGCGGCGTGCTCAACAAGTACCTCGGTCAGGCCTACGAGACCTCGGCGCGCGACAAGTTCCGCACCCGCATGGAGCGCACCGCGGACGGCAAGGGCAGCGAGATCTACATCAGCCATCGCGGCATGGAAGAGATCATCTCCAACGAGAAGAATGCGACGACCGTCTGGCAGCCGCGGCCGAGCGACCCCGGCCTGGAAGCCGAGTTCCTGCGGCGCCTGATGGTGCGTCTCGGTGCGGACGAGCAGGTCGCCAAGCAGCAGGTCGCCGCGGCGCAGACGAGCACCGAGCGCGCGGTGCTCAAGAAGGGCCCGGACGGCATCGAACAACTCGCGGTGCTCGAGCCCTTCGATCGCACCTGGCGGCGCGTCGGCCTGGCGCTCGATCGGGTCGGCTTCACGGTCGAGGACCGCAACCGGCAGCAGGGGCTGTACTTCGTGCGCTATGCCGATCCCGAAGCCGAGATGGCGAAGAAGAACGGCGAGAAGGGATTTTTCGCGCGGCTGTTCTCGGGCAGCGACTCGAAGGTCAAGGCCGAGCAGTACCGCGTCGCGGTCAAGGAGGACAAGGACAACAGCATGGTCCAGGTCCTCGACAAGGACGGCGCGCGCGACAACTCGCAGACCGCGCATCGCATCCTGTCGCTGCTGCACGAGCAGTTGAAGTAGGCGCCGCGCCGCGCGCGATGATGCGCTTCGCTTCGTTGGCGAGCGGCAGCAAGGGCAACTGCCTGGTCGCCGAGGCCGGCGGCTCGCGCGTGCTGCTCGACTGCGGCCTGTCGCCGCGCGAGACTGGGCGGCGCCTCGGGCGCCTCGGCCTCGCGCCCGCCGACTTGAGCGCCATCCTCATCACACACGAGCACGACGACCACTGCGGCGGCGCGCTCGCGTTCGCGGCGGCGCACGGGCTCGCGCTGTATCTCACGCGCGGCACGCTGCGCGCGCTCGAGGAGGCGGGCAGGACCGTGCCGCAGGTCGACACGCGCGTGATCGACGCGCGCGCCGCGTTCTCCGTCGGCGACATCGAAGTGCAGCCCTTCACCGTGCCGCACGACGCGCGCGAGCCGGTGCAGTACGTGCTGTCGGACGGCGCGCGGCGCCTGGGCGTGCTCACCGACATCGGTGCCTCGACGCGGCACGTCGAGCAGACCCTGTCGGGGTGCGACGCGCTGGTGCTCGAGTGCAACCACGACGCCGAGATGCTCTGGAGCGGCGGCTATCCGAAGTGGCTCAAGGAGCGCATCGGCGGCGCCTTTGGCCACCTGGCGAATGCGCAGGCCGAGACGCTGCTCGCGTCGCTCGACCGCTCGCGCCTGAAGCACGTCGTCGGCGCGCACCTGTCGGAGCAGAACAACCGCCCGGAGCTGGCGCGCGCGGCGCTGGCGCGCGCGCTCGGATGCGAGGAACGCTGGGTGGCAATCGCCTCGCAGGGCGAAGGCTTGGGCTGGCGCTCGCTGGAATGAAAAAGGCGGCGCGCCTCGCGGCGCGCCGCCGATTCAGCAGATACCGCGCTTTCTACTTCTTGGGTTCTTCCTTCTTCGGCTCTTCCGCCGGAGCGGCCGGCTGGGCCGGGGCCGCAGGGGCGGGTGCCGCCGCAGGGGCCGGTTGCGCCGGCGCGGGCGCCGGCTTGGGTTCTTCCTTGCTGCAAGCGGCCAATACGGCAACGGCCACCGCTGCAGCGATCAGCAGCGATTTGTTCATGTGCATTCCCTATGAATTATGATTTGGAATAAATACCACTGGATACCGGCCACCGTGGCGGCCGGGCGCGCATTCTAGCTCAAAGTCCTAGCGTCGTGGGCGCGACGGCCGGAAACGACGCGGACCAGATCTCGCCGAAGCGCCCGCGCATCGCCAGCGCCTCGTTCTCGTCGTTCAGCCCGATCGCGCCGCGGAAGAACTGCCCCACCGGCCGGCGCACGTAATGCAGCGCGTCGAGCACCAGGAACGAGTCCTGCACGTTGCGGATCTCCTCCTGCGTGCGGTTGATCTGCACCGCGTGCGCATAGCGCGCGAGCAGCCCCATCATGCGCGGGCAGTATTTCGTCACGTGATCGATGTCGTGCACCGCGACGTAGAGCCGCCGCGTGCGGCTCGCCTGCAGGAAGTGCTCGATGCGCTCGACGCGCTGCGGCGAATTGAGGCGCAGCGCGCTCAGGTCGGGATCGAACAGGCGCAGCTCGCGCCCGTCCTGCCCGAGCAGGCGGTCGATCGCGGCCTGGAAGCCGGCCTCGGTGTCGAAGCGCTCGTAATGCACCGCGTTCTCGTCCGGATCGGTCAACGCACGTCCTCCAGATGCAGGTAGCCCAGCCGGTACCACTCGTAGGTTAGATCGGCGAGGCCCGCCCGCGCAAGGCGCCGCCCAGGCGCGCGGCGCGCGTCGGCGAGCCGCTCGAGGGCGGCGCGCGCGCGCGCGCCGGGAACGAGGCGCTCGCCGTTGACGAAGAAGCGCGCGCCGCGGTACAGCAGCTGCGTGCGCGCGTCGAGCGCGACGTCGCGCCGGTCGAGGCGCCGTGCGAAGGCGCCGCGCGCGAGGGGCCGGCGCGGCGCGGCGAACACCACGTGCGGCTTCGGCGCGCTCAGGTACTCGCCGAGGAACTCGCCGACGTCGCGCGGCGACCAGCGCACGCCGGCGAGCGCGCGCCGCGCGTGCTCCAGCAGCGGCGCGGGAATACGCCCGGGACGGGTCGCCGGGCGCAGGTCCGGGTCGCGGTAGGCGCGATCGGGCAGGCCGCGCTCGTGCAGCCAGTCGAGGAACGCCGCGCCGAGCTCGGCGCCGCGCGGCGCGCGGAAACCGATCGAATATGTGAAACACGCGTCGAGCGCGACGCCGTCGTGGCCCCAGCCCGGCGGCAGGTACAGCAGGTCGCCGGGCTCGGCGAGGATCTCCTCGTCGGCGGCGAAGCCCTCGATCAGCCTGAGGGGTGCGCCGCGCGCCTCGGTAAAGCGGCGCGGCCGCGCGAGACGCCAGACGCGCCGGCCTGGCCCCTGCAGCAGGAACACGTCGTAGCTGTCGACGTGCGGCCCGACCCCGCCGCCGGGCGCGGCATAGCTCACCATGACGTCGTCCAGGCGCGCGTAGGGCAGGAAGCCGAAACGGCGCAGCAGTCGCTCTGCCGCGGCGACGTGCAGATTGACGCCGCTCACCAGCAGCGTCCAGTCGCGCTCCGGCAGGCGGCGCAGGCGCGCGCCCGGGATCGGGCCCTGCGTGACCCGCCAGCGCCCGCGCCGGCGCTCGACCAGCCGCGACTCGACGTCGGCGCGCGCGGCGAGCGCCGCGAGCGAGCGCTCGTTCACCGCCTCGCGGAAATCGGGCAGCGCACGCCGCACCAGAAGCGGGCGCTTCTGCCAATGGCGCCGCAAAAAGGTGCTCGGCGCCAGTCCGCCAAGGAGAGGATCGCCCATCGGCAAATTATATGTGTCGTCGGGTTCGCGCTTTCGTTGAAATATCCCGTGCGGGGTACTTGTCATGCGGTCTGCGCAATGCTTTAGAATCGGCGCGACATGTTGCAACCCGGCCAGATCGCGCCCGAGTTCTCCTTGCCCGATGCCGACATGCAGAGCGTCAGCCTGTCGGAGTACAAGGGCAAGAAGCACGTCGTGCTGTATTTCTATCCGCGCGACGGCACGCCGGGCTGCACCATGCAGGCGGTCGACTTCTCCGACCACGAGGACCAGTTCATGAAGCACGACTGCGTGATCCTCGGCGTGTCGCGCGACGACTGCCTGACGCACGCCAGCTTCCGCGACAAGCAGGGCGTGTCGATCGCGCTGCTGTCCGACCTCGACGGCGAGGTGTGCCAGCTCTACGGCGTGCTGCAGCAAAAGGAAAACGACGGCGTGCCGCGCGTGTGCCTGGTGCGCTCCACGTTCGTCATCGACAAGAAGGGCGTCATCCGCCACGCCGCCTACGGCGTCAACCCGCGCGGCCACGCCGCCGAGGTGTTCGAGATGGTGCGCAAGCTGAAGGGCTGAGCCTGGGCTCCATCGCCGCCGACACCGTCGTTTCGCTGTCGCTCGAGCTGTACGACGCGCAAGGCGACCTGCTGCACGCGGCCGAGGAGCCGCTGCTCTACCTGCACGGCCACGGCGGCCTGCCGGGCGCGCTCGAGCAGGCGCTCGAGGGCAGGGCCGCGGGCGAAGTGGTGCGCGTGCACCTCGAGCCGCCGCAGGCGTTCGGCGACTACGATCCGGACCTGCTGCGCGTCGAGCCGCTCAGCCGCTACGGCGAGGGGCTCGACCTCGGCATGGAGGTCGAGGATGCGTTCGACGACGGCGAGCCGCGCCTGTACACGGTCACGGACATCGCCGACGACAAGGTGGTGCTCGACGCCAATCACCCGCTCGCCGGCATGGCGCTCAACTTCTCGTGCCGCGTGCTCGCGGTGCGCGCGGCGAGCCCCGACGAGATCGAAAGCGGCGCCCCGAAGGCGGCGGCGCAATCGCATTAGCCCCGGGCACTAGCCCAGGCTCACGCCGAGCGCGCCGCCGATGGCGTAGGTGACCGCGCCCGCGGCGCCGCCGATGGCGAGCATGCGCAGCCCGGCGGCGGCGGCCGAACGGCCGGTAAACAGGCTCGTCGCCGCGCCCACCAGGAACAGCGCCGCGGCCGTCAGGCCGATCGCCGTCGCGAGCGCGTGCGGCCCGCGCGCCAGCACGTAGGGCGCGAGCGGGATCGCGCTGCCGAGCGCGAACGACACGAACGAATAGCCGGCCGCGCCCCAGGGCGAGCCGAGCTCGCCCGGGTTGAGCCCCAGCTCCTCGCGCGTGAGCGTCTCCAGCGCGCGCTCCGGGTCGGCGATCAGGCGCGCCGCGTGCTGGCGCGCCTCGTCGGCGGCCATGCCGCGCGCCTCGAAAATCAGCGCCAGCTCCTCGGCCTCCTCCTCGGGATAGACCTCGAGCTCCGCCTTCTCGAGCGCGATCTGATGCTCGAACATCTCGCGCTGCGAGCGCACCGACACGTACTCGCCGGCGGCCATCGAGAACGCGCCGGCGAGCAGCCCGGCGACGCCCGCGAGCAGGATGGTGGCGTTGCCGGTGCCGGCGCCCGCCACGCCGAGGATCAGGCTCGCGTTCGACACCAGGCCGTCGTTGATGCCGAACACCGCGGCGCGCAGGCTGCCGCCGCCCATCGCCGGTGAGCCAGCCTGGTGCTTCTCGCCGACCTCGTCGTGCTCGGAGGGCAGCGCGCCGGGGCCGCGCGGCACCGCGGGCGGCGCGCCGTCGCGGTACACCGACATGCCGCGCACCTTCATCGCGGTGAGCGCGTGCGTCATGCGCGGCGCGCCGAGCAGCCGCACCAGCAGCGCGACGAGCCGCGCGCGCAGCGACGGGCGGTACGCCGCGGGCGGCGCGCCCTCGCGCGCGAGCGCGCCGCGCCAGTGCTCGGCCTGCGACTCGGCGTCGCGCGCCAGCTCCTCGAACAGGCGCCTGCGCCGCGGCTCGCGCTCGCTCGCGGCGATCACGCGGTACAGGTACGCCGCGGTGAGCTCGCCCTCGAGCGACTCGGCGTGGGAAGAAGTCGGGTTCATTGGATGTAGCTGCCGGGAATATCGCCTATTATTGGCGAAAACTCGCGTGTGCGGTGGTTGAGGACGAGTCCCTTCTGGTGGCTAATGACTGCGGCAACATGAACCGCGAGATCGAACTGATCGCGCGCTCCCGCGGCGTGCGGCACACGCGCGTCGTCTTCCTGCTCGCAGCGCTGGCGGCGCTCGCCGCGCAGCCCGCGCGCGCTGTGAGCCCCGCGGCCGAGGAATTCATGGCCATCGTCACCAAGCTCGAGCCCGTGCTGTGCGAGAAACGGAAGCTGCGGCGCGAGATCCTCATCGCGCAGACCGACCACGACGTCAAGCGCGTCGCCGAGCTGCGCGCGCGCTACGCCGTCATCGAGCGCCAGCCCGAGACCGCCAGTCTCGAGCAGCGCCTCGGCGAACTCGAGAAGCGCATAACTGACGACCAGGGCCGCATCCGCGACCCCGACGACTTCCGGGCCATCAGCGAGCAGCAGCGCCTCGCCTTCTACCGCTGCGAATAGCGCCGCGCTTGCCATGAATGAGGATCGGCTGGCCCATGCAGAGGCTCGACTGCCGAGGGAGCCCGTTGATCGGCTGACGAGACCGTTGTGGCTGCCCGCGCGCGGCAAGCGCCCGGTGTGATGGCCCGGATCATCTGTGCAGCGCTATTCCTGCTCGCCGCGACGGCCGCACACGGCGGTGGAGTTGCCCAACCCGATCCCGAGAAATGGCTCGCGGATGCCGAGGCCGCCTACGACAGAGTGACGGGTTACACCGCCGTATTTCACAAACAGCAACGGGTGGCGGGCGAGCTCCTTGCCGAAGAGACCATACTCCTCAAGTGTAGGAAAAAACCATTCAGCCTGTACATGAAATGGATGACAACGCCCTACAAGGGCAGCGAGTTGCTGTACGTGGCGGGCTGGAATAAAGACCGCATCAGGGCTCACCGGGGCGGGATACTGCGCTTTTTCGTGCGCAATCTCGACCCGAGGGACCCGGGGCTCATGGCGGGTAACCTTCGTCCGGTCACCAGCACAGGGGTCGGTTACCTCCTGGAAACGGTTGCGATAAACATGCGCAAGGCTATCAAGGCCGGCGATCTCAGGTTCTCCGGGCGCGGAGAAGAAAATGTGTACGGCAGGAACACGCAGGTCCTGGAAGTGGTCTTGCCAAACGAGAGAGCGAAAGACTACGACGGCGCCCGGTTTGTCATCAACCAGGATGCGGAGAGCAAGATCCTGCTAAGGATCAGGGTCTATGACCGGGACGGTCGACTCGTCGAGAATTACGGCTACGAGAACCTGGACCTCGACGCGCCGCTCTCGGACGCCGACTTCGATCCAAAGAATCCTGCGTACCATTTCTGAGCGCGCCGGCTGCGGCGAGGGCTGCACCCTGCCGTGGTCACTTGCGACGCATCAGTCCCACGATAAGCGAGACGATAAACAGGAGTAGAAATACGACGAACAGGATCTTGGCGATCTGAACGGCACTGCCCGCGATGCCGGTAAAGCCGAGCAGTGCGGCGACCACCGCGATGAGCAGAAATATGACGGCATAGCGCAGCACTTTCTTCCCCCCCATCGATACTCGTGAATATTGGAATCCGGGCGCGAACATGGGGGTTTGATCCAAATCAAGCGACGTGACGAGCGGGGCTGGGTAGGTGCAGATGGCGGGCCGGCATGATTCAGCCGCATGCCGCGCGCTGCGAATAGCGGTCCCGACGCCCCTCCAGGATTTGTCGCAGCGTCCTGCGCGGACGTTCCAAGCCTCGCCAATTCAGGAGCTTAGCGTCTCGTGCGGCACCTGACTCGGCCACACAGGCAGAGCGTCTTGAAGCCTCGGATCATTTTGTGCGCCGTGCGATGATAGCCGGCGGGTTCGTCGTGCGAAAAATGAGAACCGACGTTCCTGCGAACCGTATCTGGTTAGCCGTTATTGCACTACATGACGGGGAAGGGGAAGGGGGGAATTATGCGGTTGATCTATGCGGCGCTCGCTGTTTTTTCGATGGTCGGATGCGCGGATACGCATACGCTCACGCGGTCGAGCGGATCGCAGAACGCGGTCACGCTCCAGGGGCAGGCGTCGGCGTACGTGGCCGTGCCGCTGGACGGGCGATTTGAAGCCACGCTCTACGGGGGGTCGGGGGCGATGACGGCGCAGGCGCTGGCGAGCGCGAAGGCGGGCGGCTTCGGCTATCTGCTCTATCCCGAGATCCTGCATTGGGAGGATCGCGCTACGGAGTGGTCGGCCCGGCCGGACGTGGCAACGGTGAAGCTCTCGGTGCTGTCGGTGAGCACGGGCGCGGTGCTCGACAGCGCGGTGATCGACGGCAAGAGCGGCCTGGCGACGTTCGGCGGCGATCATCCGCAGGACCTGCTGCCCAAGCCCACCGGCGAATACGCCGCGTCGCTGTTCAGGTAGCCATGCCGCAGATGACGCGTTTCGTCGCGCTGCTGCGCGGGGTCAATGTCTCGGGCCGTAAGAAGATCGGCATGGAGGCGCTGCGCCAGAGCTGCGAGGCGCTGGGATGGACCGAGGTGCGCAGCTACCTGCAGAGCGGCAACCTGGTGTTCGCGGCGGGTGAGGAGAACACGACCGAGCTCGCGACCGCGCTGAAGGCGCGCATCGCGCAGGACTTCGGCGACGAGGTCGAGGTGCTGGTGCTGCGGGCGGAGGAGCTGGCGCAGGTGGGCAGCGCGAATCCGCTGCGCGGGCGCGGCGCGGAGGAGGAGCGGTTCCTGCATTGCACGTTCCTGTTCCGCCACGTGTCGGAGACGCGCTTCGGCGAGCTCGCGCTGCCTGCGCAGGAGGGGGAGAAGGCGGTACTGGCGGGACGGGTGGTGTTCCTCCACTGCCCGCATGGCTACGGCAAATCGAAGCTCAACAACCGCTACTTCGAGAAGGCGCTCGGGGTGCCGGCGACGACGCGCAACTGGCGCACGGTGCTGGCGCTGCGCGATCTCTCGGCGGAGCGGTAAGATAGCGGCCGCCATGCAATTCTTGCGCGCCGCGCTCATGGTCGCCTTGTTCGCCACCGGCGCTACGCTGGTGCTGGCGGCGCGCGCCGCGCTGCCGGTAGTGCAGGACGGCAAGTGGATCCTGAAGAGCAAGCTCGACGGCAGGCCGCACGAGGTCACGATGTGCGGCAACCCGCTGACCAAGGTTGCGGCCGCCATCGCCGCGGCGCGCGAGACCGAGCAGCTCGGCTGCAGCGTCAACGTCGCCACGCCGGTGCCGCGCGCGACCAGCGTGGTGGTCGATTGCCCGGCCGATCGCATCAGCGCGGACGGCTCGCGCAGGGTGAGCAAGGGCAGGACCGAGCTCACCGTCAGCGCGGCCTCCATGCAGTGGGTGATGATCGACTTCAGGCGCTCCGGGCATCACGAGACCGTCGACGCCGAGCGCGTCGGCGCCTGCGACTGACGCTGCTGGTTCGCACGCGCCTCGGTCCGAGCGCGCTGCACGGCCTCGGCGTGTTCGCGCTCGAGCCGATCCGCGCCGGCGCCGAAGTGTGGCGCTTCACCCCAGGGTTCGATCTCGAGCTGGATCCGGCGCTCGTCGAGCGCCAGCCGCCGCACTTCCGCGAGTGGCTGCAGGTCTACGGCTACCTCGATCCGCGCCTCAAGCGCTACATCCTGTGCTGCGACGACGCCCGCTTCCTCAACCACAGCGCGACGCCGAACCTGCGTCCGGACTTCGCGCGCGAGCCGCACGGCGTCGACCTCGCGCTGCACGACATCGCGGCGGGCGAGGAGCTGACGGTCGACTACGCGCTGGTCGACGGCATCCTGCCGGGCTAGCTCAGGCGCGCGGCGCGAGCCAGGAGTTCCAGATGCGCCGCGCGGGGTCGATGAGCTCGCCGGCGGTGAGGCCGACCGGGCCGCTGCCGGAGGCGACGAGCGCGTCGGCGGCGCAGCCGTGCAGGTGCACGCCGAGGACCAGCGCGCTCTCGCCCGAGTAGCCCTTCGCCAGCAGCGCGCCGAGGATGCCCGAGAGCACGTCGCCCATGCCGGCGCTCGCCATGCCGGGGTTGCCGGAGGTGTTGATGAACCAGTGGCCGTCGCGCGCGACGATGACGCTGCCGTTGCCCTTCAGCACGGCGTGCGTGCCGTACTCGGCCGACAGGCGGCGCGCGGCCGCCAGCCGGTCGCGCTGCACGTCGGCGGTGTCCCAGCCGAGCAGCCGGGCGGCCTCGGCCGGGTGCGGCGTGAGCAGCGTGTCGGCGCGGCGGCGGACGCAGGCGCGCTTGAGATCCGCGTTCTCGGCCAGCAGGTTGAGCGCGTCGGCGTCGAGCGCGCAAGGCATTTCGCTGGTCAGCGCCGCGCCGAGCAGCGTCTCGCCGCGCTCGCCCTGGCCGAGCCCCGGTCCGATCACCAGTGCGTCGAGATCCAGCCCCAGCACGTCGTCCGGATGGCGCAGCATCAGCTCGAGCGCGCCCGTGTCGACCGACGGCGCGTCGTGCGCCAGCAGGCCGACGTACACTCGTCCCGCGCCGAGCCGGAGCGCCGCGCGTCCCGCGAGCAGCGCGGCGCCGGTCATGCCGTCGGCGCCGCCGATGATGCCGAGCGAGCCCGCCAGCCCCTTGTGGAAATTCTGCGGCCGGGCTTTCAGCACGCCGGCGAACATCGCGGACCCGGCCACCCAGCCCTGCGGCGGCGCGAGGCGCGTCGTGTCGAGCCCGAGGTCGGCGACCGTCAGCTCGCCGCAATGGTCGGGTCCGTCGAGCGTCAGCAGCCCCGGCTTCAAGGCGATGAAGGTGACTGTGTGCGTCGCGCGCAGCGCGCGCCCGAGCACGCGCCCGCTGTCGGACTCGATGCCGCTCGGGATGTCGAGTGCGAGCCGCGCGCAGTCCTGCCCGTTGGCGAACTCGATCAGCCGCGCGTAGTCGCCTTCCACCGGGCGTGCCAGGCCGATGCCGAACAGGCCGTCGATCACCAGGCCCCAGCGCCTGTCGCTGGGCAGCTCATTGGGCGTGGTCGCGATCGTCACGCGGAAGAACATCGCTTTCAGGCGCTCGGCGGCGATGCGCGCGTCGCCGCCATTGTTGCCGGGGCCGGCCAGCACCAGCACGTCCTTGCCGCGCTCGCCGGCGACGCGCGCGGCAAGCTCGGCGGCCGCCTCGCCCGCACGCTCCATCAGCGGCGGTACGGCATCGCTCGCCGCCTGCTCGATGCGGCGGATCTCCTCGGTGGTGTAGATCGGCCGGCTCACGAGTGCATGCGCTGCGGCAGCCAGGTTGCGATCCCGGGGAACAGCACGATCAGCGCCACGGCGAGCACCAGGATGAGGAAGAACGGCACCGCCGCGCGCGCCACGGTGAGGATATTGTCGCCGGTGAGGCCCTGCAAGACGAACAGGTTGAAGCCCACCGGCGGGGTGATCTGCGCCATCTCGACCACCAGCACGATGTAGATGCCGAACCAGATGCGGTCGATGCCGGCGTGCTCGACCATCGGCAGGATCACCGAGGTGGTGAGCACCACGATCGAGATGCCATCGAGGAAGCAGCCGAGCACCACGAAGAACAGCGTCAGCGCGACGATCAGCATGCCCGGGGAGAGCTGCAGCGTCGCGATCCACTCGGCGAGTCGGCGCGGGATGCCGGTGAAGCCCATCGCCACGGTTAGGAACGCCGCGCCCGCGAGGATGAAGGCGATCATGCACGAGGTCTTGGTGGCGCCCATCAGCGCGTCGACGAAGCTTTGGCGCGTCAGCGTGCCGGAGTGCCACGACAGCACGAGCGCCAGCAGCACGCCGACCGCGGCGGCGTCGGTCGGCGATGCGATGCCGAGGTAGATGCTGGCGATGACGCCGCAGATCAGCAGCACTACCGGCGCCAGCCGGCGCAGGCCCGCGATGCGCACGCCCCAGTCGACTTGCAGGTTCTCCACCGGGACCTTGTGCGGGTTGAGCAGCGCCCAGATGGCGACGTAGCCCATGAACAGCAGCACCAGCATGATGCCCGGCAGCACGCCGGCGATGAACAGGCGCGCGATCGAGTCTTCGGTCGCCACGCC
The DNA here is from genome assembly GCA_963834845.1 of uncultured Pseudomonadota bacterium. Classification (GTDB taxonomy): domain Bacteria; phylum Pseudomonadota; class Gammaproteobacteria; order Burkholderiales; family SG8-39; genus DAHVFK01. Next base: position 3,589,269 of record CAWICY010000004.1, on the reverse strand, counting down.
GTAGACGATGAGGATGATCGACGGCGGAATGAGCAGGCCGAGCGTGCCCGAGCCCGCCAGCGTGCCGATCGCCATGCGCCGGTCGTAGCCGCGCCGCAGCAGCTCGGGCATCGACATCTTGCCGATGGTCGCGGCGGTGGCGGCCGAGGATCCGGAGACGGCCGCGAAGATGCCGCAGCCGAGGATGTTGACGTGCAGCAGGCGCCCGGGAAGCCGCACCATCCACGGCGTGAGCCCCGAGAACAGGTCCTCCGAGAGCCGCGAGCGGAACAGAATCTCGCCCATCCAGATGAACAGCGGCAGCGACGCGAGCGCCCACGAGTTGCTCGCGCCCCAGCTGGTGGTCGCCAGCACCTGGCCGAGCGGCGCCTGCGTGAACAGCGCCATGCCCAGCATGCCGACGCCGAGCAGCGAGAACGCCACCCACAGGCCGCTGCCGAGCAGCGCGAACAGCGCCACCAGCAGCACCAGCGTGAGCAGCGTCGCGTCGTTCATTCGCTTCCCCCGGCCGCCTCGGCTTCGGCGTAGCTCGTCGGCCTGCCCCGCACGAGCTGCCAGAGCTCGTCGGCGAAGGCGAGCGTGAGCACCGCTAGCCCCAGGGCCATCACCGACTGCGGGATCCACAGCGGCACCGGCACGATGCCCGGCGAGACGTCGTGGTACTCGAGCGATTCGGCCAACAGGCCGAAGCCGTACCAGGCGAAATAGCCGCTCACGAGCAGAGCGGCGGCCACGCACCACAGCTCCACGGCGCGCCGCGCGCCCTGAGGCAAGTGCGTGAGCAGCAGCGTGACGCGGATGTGGCCGCCGGCGCGCAGCGTGTAGGCGAGCGCGAAGTACGACGCGCCCGCGAGGAAAAATCCCGCGAACTCGGCGTACGAGGGAATCACCAGCCCGAGCGGCTCGCCGCCGAACAGCTTGATCAGCGCGTCGATCAGGTTGGCGCCAACCTGCAGCAGCACCACCACGCAGATCGCGACCAGGAACAGCGCCGCGACGGCGCCGCTGGCGCGAAAGATCCGGTCGAGCAGTTTGCGCAACCTAGCGGCGGTAGGCCTTGAGGATCGCCTGCCCGTCGGCGCCCGCCTTCTTGAGCCAGTCGTCGGTCATCTGCGCGCCGATCTTCTTCAGTCCGGACATCAGCTCAGGCGAAGGCTTGGACACGACCATGCCGTTCTTGGATAGCGCCTCGGTCTTTTCCTTGGTCTCGGCCATGCTCATCTCCCAGCCGCGCAGCTCGGCCGCCTTGGCAGCGTCCGTCAGCGCCCTCTGCAGCTTCTTGTCGAGCCCGCGGAACGCCTTCTTGTTGATCACGATGACGTTCTTCGGCAGCCAGCCCTGGGCGTCGTAGTAGTACTTGACGAAGTCCCAGGCCTTGGAGTTCGCGCCGGTCGAGGGCGAGGTGATCATCGCGTCGACGCGGCCAGTGCTGAACGCCTGCGGGATGTCCGGTACCTCGATCTGCGTCGGCACCGCGCCGGCGAGCGACGCGAGCTTCTGCGTGGTCGCGTTGTAGGCGCGGAACTTGACGCCCTTCAGATCGTCGATGGTGTTGATCTCCTTCTTCGCGTACAGGCCCTGCGGTGGCCAGGGGACGGCGTACAGCACCATCAGTCCTTCCTTGTCGAGCAGCTGCGCGGTCTTCCTGTGCGACGCGGCCCACAGCTTCTTCGCGTCGCCGTAGCTGGTGGCGAGGAACGGCACCGAGTCGACCTCGAACACGGGGTTCTCGTTCGCCAGCAGCGACAGCAGGAACTCGCCCGCCGGCACCTGGCCGCCGCGCACCGCGTTCTTGATCTCCGGGTGCTTGAACAGCGAGCCGTTCGAGTGCACCTTGATCTCGAGCCCGCCGTTGCTCAGCTTCTTCACGTCTTCGGCGAACTTCATGATGTTCTGCGTGTGGAAGTTAGAGTCGGGGTAGGGCGTGGGCATGTCCCACTTCGTCTGCGCGTGCGCAACGCCGAACACGGCGGTCGCGGCGAGCACCGCTGCTAGCCTGGCTTTCATGGTTCCTCCGAAGGGATCGTTCCTGGTGTTCAATCCTGCACGAGTGCCGCGACATGATCGGCCAGCGCCAGCGACGCTGTCAATCCGGGCGACTCGATGCCGAACAGGTTGACCAGCCCCGGAACGCCGTGCTCGCGCGGCCCCTGGATGACGAAATCCGCCGCCGGCTCGCCCGGCCCGGAAATCTTCGGGCGGATGCCGGCGTAGCCTGGCGCGAGCGCGCCGTCGGGGAGTCCGGGCCAGTAGCGCCGGATCGCGCTGTAGAAGCGCGCGGCGCGCCGCGCGTCGACGTCGTAGCCGATCGCGTCGATCCACTCGACGTCGGGGCCGAAGCGCGCCTGCCCGCCGAGATCGAGCGTCACGTGCACCCCCAGCCCGCCGGGCTCCGGAACCGGGTACACCAGGTGCGCGAACGGCGCGCGTCGCGTGAGCGAGTAGTAGTTCCCCTTGGCGTACAGCTCGCGCGGCGCCGCCGCCGCCGGATAGCCGTCGATCATGCGCGCGACCGTCGGCGCCTTCAGTCCAGCACTATTGACGAGAAACTTGGTTTCTACTTGGGTCGGTTCTTCGCCGTCGACCGCAATGCGAAACCCCGAACCGATGACTTCGGCCCTCTCGAGCCGGCTCTTGAGCGCGAGCATGGCGCCGTGGTCCTCGGCCTCGCCGAGGTAGGCGAGCATCAGCGCGTGGCTGTCGATGATGCCGGTGGCGGGCGAGTAGAGCGCGGCGACGCAGGAGAGCTCTGGCTCCATGGCGAGCGCTTGCTGCCTCGGGATGAAATCGACGTCGGTGACGCCGTTGGCGTGCGCCCGGTCGCGGATGCGGCGCAATTCCTCGAGCTGGCCGTCGTCCGTTGCGACGATCAGCTTGCCGCAGCGCCGGTGCGGCACGCCGCGCGTCGCGCAGTATTCGTACAGGCGCCGCCTGCCCTCGACGCAGCTCGAGGCCTTGAGCGAGCCCCGCGGGTAGTAGATGCCGGCGTGGATCACCTCGGAATTGCGCGAGCTGGTGTGCGTGCCGATCGCGTCCTCCGCTTCCAGAACGACGACCTCGCGCCCGGCGCGCGCCAGCGCGCGCGCCACCGCGAGCCCGACAATGCCCGCGCCGATCACGACGGCCTCAACCGTTTCCACGCGCTTGCCTCTGCGAATGCATGAGACCGAAATAAGCGAGGGCCGCGGACACGCCGCCCAGCGCGGCGACGCCCGCCAGCGGGCGCGCGCTGCCGTCGAATGCCGCGGCGAGCCCGGCGCTCACGGTCGCGCCGAGCAGGAATTGCGCGGCGCCGATCAGCGAGGACGCGGTGCCCGCGATCGCCGGAAACGGCGACAGCGCCGCGGCCGTCGCAGTCGGAATCACGAAGCTGGTGGCGAACATGTAGCCCACCATGGGCAACACGACGGCGCTCCAGTGCGCGACGCCGGCCCAGGCGAGCGCCGCCAGCAGGAGTCCGAAGGCGCACGCGAGCGTCACGCCGACGCGCATCAGGCGGGCGATGCCGCGCCCGAGCACCAGACGGCTGCTCGCCTGTGCGCCCGCGATCTGCCCCAGCATGACGACGGCGAACGCGGCGCTGTACTGGGCGGCGGAGAGCCTCATCGCGCCGACCAGCACGAACGCGGAGTTCGCCACGAAGGCATAGATGCCCGCCTGCGCGCACAACATGGCCGCCACCGGCGCAACGAAACGCCGGTCACCGATCAGCGTGGCGAAGCTGGCTGCCAGGCGCGCGGGACGGATCGCGGGGCGCGGCTGCGGCGCCGTTTCGGCCAGGCGCAGCGCGGCCCACGCGCCGAGCGACGCGGCGATCGCCACGTGCAGCCAGAAGATGGCACGCCAGCCGCTCAGCGCGAGCATCGCCGCGCCGACGAGCGGCGCCACGATCGGTACCACGCCGAACACCACCATCATGCGCGCCAGCAGGCTCGCGGCCAGCTCGCGCTCGTACAGATCGCGTGTCACGCCGCGCGCGATGACCGGCCCGCTCGACAGGCCCAGCCCCTGCGCGAAGCGCAAGGCGACCACCTGCGGCACCGAGCCGGCAAGCGCGCAGCCGAGGCTGGCAGCGAGGAACAGGGCGAGCCCGGCGAACAGCGCCGGACGTCGCCCGAAGCGATCGGAAAGCGGACCCCAGGCGAGCTGGCCGGCCGCCACGCCCAGGAAGAAGGTCGTCACCGCAAGCTGCACCGCGCCGGCCGGGACGCCGAAGCCGTGCGCGATTGCCGGCATCGCCGGCAGGAACGAGTCGGTGCCGAGCGGCGTCAGGCCGAGCAGCAGCCCGAGCAGTACGGTAAACCACAGCGTGCTGCGGGCCGACGTCGCAGGGAGAGTCATGGCGTGCCGCAAGGGGGCGCCAATTTAGCACGATTAGAATCGTGTTCTCATGAGCCCGAGCGCAGACACCGGCCAGTGGCAATTCTGGATCGACCGCGGCGGCACGTTCACCGACATCGTCGCGCTGCGACCGGACGGCGCGCTCGCCAGCCACAAGCTGCTGTCGGAAGACCCGGAGCGCTACCCCGACGCGGCGCTGGCGGGCATCCGCGCTCTGCTCGGCGTGGCGCCGGGCGCGCCGATCCCGGTCGGGCATATCGACGCGGTGAAGATGGGCACCACGGTGGCCACCAACGCGCTGCTGGAGAAGCAAGGGCGAACCCACGGTGCTCGCCATCACGCGCGGCTTCGGCGACGCGCTGAGGATCGCCTACCAGAACCGTCCGCGGTTGTTCGACCGCCACATCGTCCTGCCCGAGCTGCTCTACTCGAAGGTGATCGAGGTCGACGAGCGCGTCGGGGCGCGCGGCGAGGTGCACGTCGGATTGAACGAACAAAGAGCGTTGGCAGACCTCAAGGCGGCGTTCGACGATGGCTTTCGCTCGGTGGCGATCGTGTTCATGCATGGCTACCGCTTCCCCGAGCACGAAGCGCGCGTCGCCGAGCTCGCGGCGCAAGCCGGCTTCACGCAGATCTCGGTGTCGCACCGCGTCAGCCCGCTGATGAAGCTCGTCGGGCGCGGCGACACCACGGTGGTCGACGCCTACCTGTCGCCGATCCTGCGCCGCTACGTCGAGGGCGTTGCGGCGGAGCTCGCCGGCGTGCGGCTGCTGTTCATGCAGTCGAACGGCGGGCTGGCCGATGCGCGGCGCTTCCAGGGCAAGGACTCGATCCTGTCGGGGCCGGCGGGCGGCATCGTCGGCGCGGTGCGCACCTCGCTCGCGGCGGGCTACGACCGGATCATCGGCTTCGACATGGGCGGCACCTCGACCGACGTGTCGCATTACGCCGGGGAGCTCGAGCGCGAATTCGAGACGATGGTGGCGGGCGTGCGCATGCGCGCGCCGATGATGAGCATCCACACCGTCGCTGCGGGCGGCGGCTCGCTGCTGCACTTCGACGGCGCGCGCTACCGCGTCGGCCCGGACTCGGCGGGCGCTAACCCCGGCCCGGCGTGCTACCGCCGCGGCGGCCCGCTCGCGGTCACCGACGCCAACGTCATGCTGGGCCGCATCCAGGCCGCCTATTTTCCTCGGGTGTTCGGCAAGGACGGCAACGAGCCGATCGATGCGGATATCGTGCGGGAGAAATTCGCTGGCGCTGACGAAGACCATCGGCGACGGGCGCTCGCCGGAAGAGGTCGCCGAGGGCTTCATCCAGATCGCGGTGGGCAACATGGCGAACGCGATCAAGCACATCTCGGTGCAGCGCGGCCACGACGTCACCGGCTACACGCTGTGCTGCTTCGGCGGCGCCGCGGGGCAGCACGCCTGCCTGGTGGCCGACGCGCTCGGCGATGCCGCGAGTGTTCATCCACCCGCTGGCCGGCGTGTTGTCGGCCTACGGCATGGGGCTCGCGGACCAGACCGCAATGCGCGAGAAATCCGTCGAAGCGCGGCTGGAGGAAGGGAATCTTCCACTTCTCGAACAGGAAATCGAAACCCTCGAACATGCCGTGCGCGAGGAGCTCTTGCGCCAGGGCGTGGCGCGCGAGCGCGTCGCGGTGCTGCGGCGCGCGCACCTGAAATACGAGGGCACCGACACCGCGCTCGTCGTGGCGCTAGGCGCGCTCGAGGACATGCGCGCGCAGTTCGAGGCGGCGTATCGCAAGCAGTTCTCCTTCCTCATGCCGGGCAAGCGCGCTGATCGTCGAGGCGGTGTCGGTCGAGGCGCTTGCCGCGGGGGAGGCGCCGGCCGAGCGCGCCCGCGAGGCGCCCCCCGGCAGGCCGGCGCCGCAGCCGGCGGTGAGCGTGCGCATGTACGCGGGCGGTGCGTGGCGCGAGACGCCGCTCTACCGGCGCGGCGAGCTCGCGCCGGGCGACGCGCTCGACGGCCCGGCGATCATCGCCGAGGCGAACGCCACCACCGTGGTCGAGCCGGGCTGGCGCGCCGTCGTGACCGCGCTCGACCACCTGGTGCTCGAGCGGGTGGCGCCGCGCGCGCGGCGCGCGGCGCTGGGCACCGAGGCCGACCCGGTGATGCTCGAGATCTTCAACAATCTGTTCATGTCGATCGCCGAGCAGATGGGGCTGCGGCTGCAGAACACCGCGTACTCGGTGAACATCAAGGAGCGGCTCGATTTTTCCTGCGCGCTGTTCGACGCCGAAGGCAACCTGATCGCCAATGCGCCGCACATGCCGGTGCACCTGGGCTCGATGGGCGAGTCGATCAGGACGGTGATCCGCGAGAACGCGGGCGGCATGCGTCCCGGCGACGTCTACATGCTGAACGCGCCCTACAACGGCGGCACGCATCTGCCCGACGTCACCGTCATCACGCCGGTGTTCGACGCGCGCGGGACGCGAGATCCTGTTCTACGTCGGCTCGCGCGGCCACCATGCCGACATCGGCGGCATCACGCCCGGCTCGATGCCGCCCGACTCGCGGCAGCGTCGAGGAAGAGGGCGTGCTGATCGACAACTTCCTGCTGGTCGAGGAGGGGCGGCTGCGCGAGCGTGATACGCGCGACGCTGCTGTCCTCGGGCCGCTACCCGGCGCGCAACGTCGAGCAGAACCTCGCCGACCTGCGGGCGCAGATCGCCGCCAACGAGAAGGGCGTGCAGGAGCTGCGCGCGCATGGTCGAGCATTTCGGCCTGGACGTGGTGCGCGCCTACATGCGCCACGTGCAGGACAACGCCGAGGAGTCGGTGCGGCGCGTGATCGGCGTGCTGCAGGACGGCAGCTTCGAGCTACCCGCTGGACAACGGCGCCGTGATTCGCGTCGCGATCGGCATCGGCGCCGACCGACGCAGCGCACGCATCGACTTCAGCGGCACCTCGCCGCAGCTGCCGAACAACTTCAACGCCCCCTCGGCGGTGTGCATGGCGGCGGTGCTGTACGTGTTCCGCACGCTGGTGGACGACGACATCCCGCTCAATGCTGGCTGCCTCAAGCCGCTCGAGGTGGTCATCCCCGAGGGCTCGATGCTGCGGCCGCGCTACCCCGCGGCGGTGGTGGCGGGCAACGTCGAAACCTCCCAGTGCATCACCGATGCGCTGTATGGCGCGCTCGGGGTGCTGGCCGCCGCGCAGGGAACCATGAACAATTTCACGTTCGGCAACGCACGCTATCAGTACTACGAGACCGTCGGCGGCGGCTCGGGCGCAGGGCCCGGATTCGACGGCGCCGACGTGGTGCAGACCCACATGACCAACTCGCGGCTCACCGACCCCGAGGTGCTCGAGTGGCGCTTTCCCGTGTTGCTGGAGAGTTTCAGGATCCGTCAGGCTCGGGCGGGCGAGGCCGCTGGCGGGGCGGGCACGGCGCGGTCCGGCGCATCCGCTTCCTCGAGCCGATGACCGCGGCGATCCTGTCGGGCCATCGGCTGGTGCGGCCGCACGGCATGGCCGGCGGCGAACCGGGCGCTGCGGGGAGTAACTACGTGATCCGGGCCGACGGCACGCGTACCGAGCTCGGCCCCTATGGTCGGACCGAGATGCGCCCGGGCGACGCCTTCGCGATCGAGTCCCCCGGCGGCGGGGGCTACGGGCCGCCCATCTGCTTATAATAGAAGCCGTTTGCAAACCACCCACCCGGATACGAGGACAAGAACGTTGCCCAGGGGCCGCCGGCGCCCTCGGGCGCAACGAAACGCATGAATCAGACCGCGATCTATTCGAAGACCGGCAAGGGCGTGCAGGAGGCCTCGGGCAAGACGAGCGTCTTGTCGCGCGCCGACCGCGCGGTGCTCGCGGCGATCGACGGCAAGACAACCGTCGGCGAGCTGAACATCAAGTTCGACAAGATCCAGCAGGCGAAATTCTTCGGCTTGATCGAGAAGCTCGACCGGGACGGTTTCATCCGCGAAGCCTCGCCGGGGATCGCCGCGCGCTCGCAGCCCGCGCCTTCGCGGCCCGCGGCCACGCCCGCCGGCTCGCCCTCGGTGCCGGCCGCCGCAAGCGGCCCGGCTTCCGACCTGGATTTCACCCAGGTCCTCCCCACCGTGTCGGCGGCCAAGCCGACGGTCGACCTTGCGGCGAAGGCGCGTGCCGAAGCCGAGCGCAAGTCGCAGGAGGACTCGCTCGGCTACAAGGCGCGCCAGGAAGCCGAAGCCAAGGCGAAGGCGGAGGCGGACGCGCGCGCCAGGGCGGCCGCGGCGAAAGCCCGGGCCGAGCTCGAGGAGCAGGCCAGGGCCGAAGCGCAGGCGCGGGCCCGTAAGCAGACCGAGGAGCGCGTCAAGGCGCCGGCCAAGCCCGAGGCCGATCAGGAAAAGGTGAAAGAAGAGATCGAGCGGGCGGCGCGCGAGGCGATGGAGCGCGCGCGCAAGGAAGCCGAAGAGAAGGCGAGCCGCGAGGCCGAAGCGCTGCGGCTGCAGATCGAGCAGGAGCGCCGCGCGCGTGAGCAGGCCGAGGGCCGCCACCGCGAAGAGGAGGAGCGCAAGCGCCGCGAAGAGCAGGAGCGCCGGCGCAAGGAAGAAGAGGAGCGCCGGGCGCGCGAGGAAGCCGAGCGCCGCCGCAAGGAAGAGGAGGAGCGCAAGCGCCGGGAAGAGCAGGAGCGCAAGCGCAAGGAAGAAGAGGAGCGCCGGGCGCGCGAGGAAGCCGAGCGCCGCCGCAAGGAAGAGGAGGAGCGCAAGCGCCGGGAAGAGCAGGAGCGCAAGCGCAAGGAAGAAGAGGAGCGCCGGGCGCCCCGCAAGGAAGAGGAGGAGCGCAAGCGCCGGGAAGAGCAGGAGCGCCGGCGCAAGGAAGAAGAGGAGCGCCGGGCGCGCGAGGAAGCCGAGCGCCGCCGCAAGGAAGACGAGGAGCGCAAGCGCAAGGAGGAAGCCGAACGCCGGGCGCGCGAAGAGGCGATGCGCAAGCGCCGTGAAGAGGAGGAGCTCAAGCGCAAGGAGGAAGCCGAACGCAGGGCGCGCGAAGAGGCGATGCGCAAGGGCCGCGAAGAGGCGGAGCGCCGTCGCGAGGAACAGGACCGCAAGCGCCGCGAGGAAGAGGAGCGCGCGCGGCGCGAAGAACGGGAGCGCGCCAGGCGCGAGGAAGAGGAGCGCGCGCAGCGCGAGGAGCCACCGCAGGCGGCGGCGAGCGCCGGTGACAGCTTCGCCGACTCGCTGCTCGCCGACCTGGAGAACTTCTCGCAACGCGACGAGGAGCTGCGCAGGGAGCGCGAGGCAGCCGAGCGCGAAGCGATGGCGCAGGCGGCGCGCGAGGCCGAGGTGCGCAAGCGGCGCGAGGAAGAGGAGCGCGCGCAAGAGCAGGCGCGGATTAGCATCCCGCCGGGGGGCGGCGAGCCGGCGTCGCAGGGCCGCGCGAAGCGGCGCCTGGCGGCGATCGTCGCCGCGGACGTCGTCGGCTACAGCCGCATGATGGGGCAGGACGAGGAGGGCACGCTCGCCCGACTGCGGGGCGTGCTCAACGACATCATCCGGCCCACGGTGAGCGAGCACGGCGGCCACATCGTCAAGACGGTGGGCGACGGGCTGCTGATCGAGTTCGCCAGCGTGGTCGCTGCGATGCGCTGGGCGGTGGAAGCCCAGTCGGCGGTCGCCGACTCGCAGGCGGTAGTCGCGCGCGACCGCCAGATCATCTTCCGCATGGGACTCAACCTCGGCGACATCATCGACGACGACAACGACGTCTTCGGCGACGGCGTAAACGTCGCGTCGCGCCTGGAGGGTCTCGCCGACAACGGCGGGATCTGCATCTCGAGCACGGTTTACGACCAGGTCCGCGACAAGGTTCCCTACAAGTTCCAGGACCTGGGCAACCAGCGCTTCAAGAACATCTCGCGCCCGGTGCGCGTATACCGCCTCAAGGACGAGCGCGAGGCCGAGCGGGCGCGCGGCCCGGTGCTGCAGGACGCGGCGGCCATGCCGGAGGCTACCGCGAAGCTGCCCCGGGATGAGTTCGACGAGGTCGAGGTCAGCGAGGACGACCTGCGCATGGACGAGGTCAAGCGCGACGAGCAGGCGCTGACCAAGGAAGCGCGCAAGGCCGCGCGCGAGCGCGAGAAAGAGGAAAAGCGCCGCCTGAAGGAGGAAAAGAAGCGGCTCAAGGCCGAGCAGGAGCCGATCAAGCCGATCAAGATCCGCCGCCCGAGGAAATGGGGCCGGACGATCGTTAAGACGCTCGTCCTGCTGGTGGTCGGCGCGGTCGCGGCGGTGCACTTCGCGCCGGTGCCGACGGCGGACTACGAAAGGGCGGCTAGCGCCGCGTTCGGACAGCCGGTGAAGATCGGCGGGGCGCGCATGTCGCTGGTCAGGGGCCTGGAGATCACGTTCGATCGCGTGACCGTCGGACCGGGCGTCCACATTGCGAAGGTGCATGCCTATCCGGACATCGGCACGCTGCTGGGCGAGCAGAAATCCTTCAGGAGGATTGAGCTCGAGGGCGCGGTCCTGCGCCAGGAGGACCTCGGCAACCTGCTCTTCGGCACCATGAACATGGGGGCGCTGAGGGTGGGGCGCATCGAGGCGACGAAGCTGCGGGTCGCCGGGCCGCTGTCGCTGCCGGCTTTCGACGCCGAGGCGCAGTTTGCCGACAGCGGCATGCTCAAGTCCATCACGCTCGAGGGCCCCGACCGGCTGCTCGCCACGCTGACGCCCATGGGGACCGAGCTGGGCCTGGAGATGAACGCCACCAGTTTCGCGCTGCCGTTCGCGCCGGACGTGTCGCTGTCGTCGTTCACGATGAAGGGCCGCGCGACCCGCCAAGGCCTGGATCTCACCGAGTGGGACGGTAACCTGCTGGATGGCACGCTCTCGGGAACGGCGCTCATCCGGTGGGGGCCGATCTGGACCGTGGAAGGCAACCTCAAGGTCCATCGCGTCAATGCGGCGGTGTTCGCGCCCGCGCTGCTGTCCGAGGGCAAGATCGAAGACGGCCAGGGCAGCTACCGCATGAGTGGGCCCACGCCCGCGAAGCTGATGGACGGCGCGCACATCCAGGGCAGCTTCGGCATGAGCAAGGGCGTGCTCGGCAGCTTCGACCTGTCGCGCGCGATACAGACCGCTGGCAGCCAGACCGCCGGCCGGACGGTATTCGCCGAGCTCACCGCGGATGGCGTGTATGACAAGGGCGTGGTCATGCTGCGCAACGTCAACATCTCGGCCGGTGCGCTGAACGCCGCGGCGAGCGTCGACGTCGCGCCTGGCGGCGCTCTCAATGCGCGCATCGTCGCCGACATGAAGACGCCGGGCCAGACGCTGCGCCAGACGCTCAACCTGACCGGCACCGTGAAGGAACCGGTGGTGAAGGAGAACCGCAGGTAGCGCCGCGTCGCCGCGAGGCGGTCTGGTAAAATTCCGTCTTACCGGCTTCGCTTCCGATGCCCCTCATCCTCAAGCTCCGCGGCGCGCGCGCGCTGTCGGAGTTCAGACTCGCCAAGCTTCTCCGATCGCTGCAGCAGGCATCCCCCGGCGTGCGACGCGTCGCCGGCGAGTACTGGCATTTCGTCGAGATGGCAGGTGAGCCCGGCGCCGAGCAGCGCCGCATGCTCGAGCGCCTGCTGGACTACGGCGCGCCGCTCGAGGGCGGCCGCGGCGTTGCCGCGCTGTTTCTCGTCGTGCCGCGCATCGGCACCATCTCTCCCTGGTCGTCGAAGGCGACCGACATCGCGCGCAGCTGCGGGCTGGACGGCGTGCTGCGCATCGAGCGCGGCATCGCCTACACCATCGAGAGCGAGGGCGCGTCCGGGCGCGCGGCGATCGCGGCGCTGCTGCACGACCGCATGACCGAGACCGTGCTCGACTCGCCCGAGGACGCGGCGCAGCTGTTCCGCCACGTGCCGCCGCGACCGCTCGCGCGCGTGCCGCTCGGCTGAGCTCGAGCAGGCCAACCTGCAGCTCGGCCTGGCGCTGTCGGCCGACGAGATCGACTACCTGCGCAGCGCCTACGAGCGGCTCGGGCGCGACCCGACCGACGTCGAGCTCATGATGTTCGCGCAGGCCAACTCCGAGCACTGCCGCCACAAGATCTTCAACGCCGACTGGATCGTCGACGGCGAGCCGCAGAAGCAGTCGCTGTTCGCCATGATCCGGCACACGCACGCGGCGCATCCCGAGGGCACGGTGGTCGCCTATTCGGACAATGCCGCGGTGATGCAGGGGCGCGAGGCGCAGCGCTTCTATCCCGGTGCCGACGGCGTGTACCGCGCGCACGCAGAGCTCACGCACACCCTGATGAAGTGCGAGACGCACAACCACCCGACGGCCATCTCGCCGTTTCCCGGTGCGGCCACCGGCGCGGGCGGCGAGATCCGCGACGAGGGCGCCACCGGCCGCGGGGCGAAGCCCAAGGCCGGCCTGGTCGGCTTCTCGGTGTCGAACCTGCGCATTCCCGGCGCGCTCGAGCCCTGGGAGCACGACGATGCGGGCAAGCCGGACCGCATCGTCTCGGCGCTCGACATCATGCTCGAAGGCCCGATCGGCGCGGCGTCGTTCAACAACGAGTTCGGCCGCCCGAACCTGGCGGGCTACTTCCGCAGCTTCGAGGCGAGGGTGGGCGGCGTGCAGCGCGGCTACCACAAGCCGATCATGCTCGCGGGCGGCATCGGCAACATCAATGCCGTCCATACCATGAAGGCGCCGCTCCTCGCGGGCGCGCTGCTGGTGCAGCTCGGCGGCCCGGGAATGCTGATCGGCATGGGCGGCGGCGCCGCCTCGTCGATGGGCGCCGGCGCCAACATCGAGGACCTCGACTTCGACTCGGTGCAGCGCGGCAACGCCGAGATCCAGCGCCGCGCGCAGGAGGTGATCGATCGCTGCTGGCAGCTCGGCACGGCGAACCCGATCCTGTCGATCCACGATGTCGGCGCCGGCGGACTGTCGAACGCGCTGCCCGAGCTGGTGCACGGCGCCGGGCGCGGCGCGCGGCTCGAGCTGCGCGCCGTGCCGTCCGAGGATTCGGGCATGTCGCCGCGCGAGATCTGGTGCAACGAGGCGCAGGAGCGCTACGTGCTCGGCATCGCGCCGGCGGAGCTCGAGCGCTTCCGCGCCATATGCGAGCGCGAGCGCTGCCCGTTCGCGGTGCTCGGCACCGCCACCGCCGACGGCCGGCTGACCGTCGAGGACCGCAAGTTGGGCGACGCGGCCGGTCGACATCGCGCTCGATACGGTGCTCGGCAAGCCGCCCAGGATGCTGCGCGACGTCAAGCGCGTCGCGCGCGCGCTCGAGCCGCTGGCGATCGCCGACATCGAGCTCAAGGAGGCGGCTTACCGCGTGCTGCGCCATCCCGCGGTGGCGAACAAGACCTTCCTCATCACGATCGGCGACCGCACGGTCGGCGGGCTGTGCTCGCGCGACCCGTTCGTCGGGCCGTGGCAGGTGCCGGTGGCCGATTGCGCGGTGACGCTGCTCGACTACGAAGGCAATGCAGGCGAGGCGTTCGCGCTCGGCGAGCGCACGCCGCTGGCGCTGATCGACGCGCCGGCCTCGGGACGCATGGCGGTGGGCGAGGCGCTCACCAACCTCGCCGCGGCGCGCATCGGGGAGCTCGGGCGCGTCAAGCTGTCGGCCAACTGGATGGCCGCCGCGGGCTATCCCGGCGAGGACGCGGCGCTGTACGACACCGTCAGGGCGGTGGCGCTCGATTTCTGCCCGGCGCTCGGCGTGGCGATCCCGGTCGGCAAGGATTCGCTGTCGATGCGCACCGCCTGGGATGAGACAAAGAGGTGCTGGCGCCGCTGTCGCTCGTCGTCATCCGCGTTCGCGCCGGTCGAGGACGCGCGCGCCACGCTCACGCCGCGCCTGCGCACCGACTGCGGCGACACCGAGCTCGTGCTCATCGACCTCGGGCGCGGCAGGAACCGGCTCGGCGGCTCGATCCTGGCGCAGGTGTACGGGCGCTTCGGCAATTGCTGCCCGGACGCGGACGACGCCTCGCTGGTGAAGTGCTTTTTCGAGGCGATCCAGGCGCTCGCCGCCGCGGGGCTGCTGCTCGCCTACCACGACCGCTCCGACGGCGGGCTGTTCGCCGCGGCCTGCGAGATGGCCTTCGCCGGCCACTGCGGCGTGACGCTCAGCCTGGATGCGATCGCGTTCGACGCCGCCGCCAACGACGTCGACGCGTTCAAGCGCGACAGCGAGACCCAGCTCGCGGGACGCATGAACGACCTGGCGCTCGCGGCGCTGTTCGCCGAGGAGCTCGGCGCGCTGGTGCAGATCCGCGCCGCCGAGCGCACGCGCGTGATGGACGCCCTGCGCCTGGCGGGCCTGGGCGAATGCGCGCACGTGGTCGGCAGCCGAACGCGCGCGACGAGCTGCGCATCACCAGGAACGGCAAGCCGCTGCTCGCCGAGCAGCGCACCGCGCTGCAGCGCGCCTGGAGCGAGGTGAGCTACCGCATGCAGGCGCTGCGCGACAACCCGGAGTGCGCCCGGGAGGAGCACGATCGCATCCTCGACGCCGGCGATCCGGGGCTGTCGGTGTCGCTCACGTTCGACCCGAAGGAGGTGTTCGTTGCGGCCGGCGCGCGCCCGCGCATCGCTATCCTGCGCGAGCAGGGCGTCAACGGCCAGACCGAGATGGCCGCCGCGTTCACGCGCGCCGGCTTCGAGGCGGTGGACGTGCACATGTCGGACGTACTCTCCGGGCGCGCGCGGCTCGCCCGATTCAAGGGCTTCGCCGCCTGCGGCGGGTTCTCCTACGGCGACGTGCTCGGCGGCGGGCAGGGCTGGGCCAAGTCGATCCTGTTCCACGCCGCGGCGCGGCGCGAGTTCGAGGCGTTCTTCGCGCGCGGCGACAGCTTCGCGCTCGGCGTGTGCAACGGCTGCCAGATGATGGCCGCGCTGAAGGAGCTGATTCCGGGCGCGGAGCACTGGCCGGCGTTCCTGCGCAACCGCTCGGAGCAGTTCGAGGCGCGCTTCGCCATGGTCGAGATCCTGGAGAGCCCGTCGATCCTGCTCGCAGGCATGGCGGGCAGCCGCATGCCGATCGCGGTGGCGCACGGCGAGGGACGCGCCGCGTTCGCCGCGCCGGGCGACGCGAAGCAGGCGCTGGTCACCATGCGCTTCGTCGACAACCGCGGCAAGGCCACCGAGATCTACCCGTACAACCCGAACGGCTCGCCCGGCGGCGTTACCGGCCTGACCACCCCCGACGGCCGCTTCAACGTCGTCATGCCGCACCCCGAGCGCGTGTTTCGCAGCGTGCAGATGTCCTGGGCGCCCGACGGCGCCGGCGAGGACTCGCCCTGGATGCGGCTGTTTCGCAACGCGCGCCGCTGGGTGGGATGAGCGCTCCCCGCAAGCTCGACGCGCCTTTCTACACCGAGGACGAGCTCGATGCGCTCGAGCGTGAGAACCCGCGCGAAGCGCTGCGCATCGCGCGCGAGCAGACTCTGCTTAAGAAGCAGCTCGAGCAGGCAGTTCCGGCCGGAGCAAGCCTGCCGACCGAACAGCGGATCGGAGAATCGCTTTCTGAAGTCAGGCAGATCCTGATGCGCGACGGGGGGGATCTCGAGTTCGTGTCGCTCGAGGGCGGGGTGCTCACGGTGCGCCTGAAGGGCGCCTGCGCCGGCTGCCCGCGCTCGGCGCTCGACCTGAAGAACGTGGTCGAGGCGCTCGTGCGCAGGCGCTTTCCCGCGATCGCGCGCGTGGTGAGCGTGCGCTAGGTGGAGGCCGGGGCGCGGGCTTCGCGCCGCAGGCTTTAGTAGGTGCCCGAGAAGATCGCCGCCGCGCCCAGCATGATCGCCGGCTCGAACGGCTCGCCGTAGGCGAGCGCGCCGACCACCGCGATCAGCGGGAGCCTGAGGAAATCGATCGGCACCGCCACGGTGCCATCCGCGAGCTGCGGCGCCGCCCACTGCGGAAGCAGCGCCAGCACCATGAGGAGCGACACCGCGCTGCGTGTCGGGACCGCGGGTCATGAGCCGAATGGCGTATGTTACTTTGTCGGTTGCGGCAAATGACTCACCCACACCACCACCATCACTCGCACCACCAGCACGCGCGCGGCAGCGCCACGCGTCGCCTCGGAGTAGCCGTGGCGCTGACGCTCGCGTACGCGCTGATCGAGGCCGCCGGCGGCTGGTGGAGCGGATCGCTCGCGCTGCTCGCCGACGCGGGCCACATGGCGACCGACGGCGCGGCGCTCGCGCTCGCGGCGCTCGCCGCCTGGGCCGCGCGCCGCCCTGCGTCGGCGCGCCACTCCTTCGGCCTGGGGCGTACGGAGATGTTCGCCGCGCTCGCCAACAGCCTGGTGATGCTCGCGATCGTGGCGCTGCTGGTGGTCGAGGCCTACGAGCGGCTCCATCGCCCGCAGGCGGTGCACGGCGTCGCGGTGAGCGTCGTGGCGCTAGTCGGCCTCGCGGTCAACCTGTATGTCGCGCGCCTGCTGGCGCGCGACGCGCACAACCTGAACACGCGCGGTGCGCTGCTGCACGTCGTGGGGGATGTGCTCGGCTCGGTCGCGGCGCTCGTCTCGGGACTGGTGATCGCGCTGACCGGCTGGATGCCGATCGACCCGCTGCTGACGCTGTTCATCTGCGTGCTGCTGGTCGGCTCGAGCGTCAGGCTGCTGCGCGACGCGGTGCACGGCCTGATGGAGGGCGTGCCGCCGGGGCTCTCGCTGCAGGAAGTGGGCGCGGCGCTTGCCGCGGTGCCCGGCGTCGCCTCGGTGCACGACCTGCACGTGTGGATGCTCTCGGGCGAGCGCCTGTCGCTGTCGGCGCACGTCGTAGTCGCCGACCTCGCGCAATGGGAGGACACGCTGCGCGCGCTGCAGCGCGTGGCCGAGGAGCGCTTTCGCATCGGCCACGTCACGCTGCAGCCCGAGCCGCAGCAGCGCGTCCTGCGGCGCATCGACGCGCCGCGCTGACTCGCCTAGGCCGCCTTGGCGACCGAGGGCAGGCCGGCGAGGGCCATGGCGAGCTCGCCCTCGTCGTAGCTCTGGTCGGTGAGCTTGCCGGCGAAGTAGTCCATGTAGGCCTGCATGTCGAAGTGGCCGTGGCCGCAGAGATTGAACAGGATCACCTGCGATCGTCCCTCGGTCTTGCAGCGCAGCGCCTCGTCGATCGCCCCCTTGACCGCGTGGTTCGCCTCGGGCGCGGGCAGGATGCCCTCGGTGCGCGCGAACTGCACCCCGGCGGCGAACACCTCCTTTTGCTTGTAGGCGCGCGCCTCGAGCAGTCCGAGCTCCTTGCAGTGCGACACCAGCGGCGCCATGCCGTGGTAGCGCAGCCCCCCGGCGTGGAATCCGGGCGGGGTGAAGGTCGAGCCCAGCGTGTGCATCTTCACCAGCGGCGTGAGGTGCGCCGTGTCGCCGAAGTCGTAGGCGTACTGGCCGCGCGTGAGACTGGGGCAGGCCGCGGGCTCGATCGCCAGCACCCGCACCTTCTTGCCGCCGCGCAGCTGCGCGCCGAGGAACGGGAACGCGAGCCCGGCGAAGTTCGAGCCCCCGCCGGTGCAGCCCACCAGCACGTCGGGGTAGTCCCCCGCCATCTCCATCTGCGCCATCGCCTCCTGGCCGACCACGGTCTGGTGCGTGAGCACGTGGTTGAGCACCGAACCGAGCGCGTACTTCGTGTCCTCGTGGGTCGCGGCCACCTCGACCGCCTCGGAGATCGCGATCCCCAGGCTCCCGGGTGATCGGCGCGCTGCGCGAGGATCGCCTTGCCCGACTGCGTCTCGTTCGAGGGCGAGGCGATGCACTGGGCGCCGTAGGTCTCCATCAGCGCGCGCCGGTAGGGCTTCTGGTTGTAGGAGACCCGCACCATGAACACCTTCACCTCGATGCCGAACAGCGCCCCGGCAAACGCGAGCGACGAGCCCCACTGCCCGGCGCCGGTCTCGGTGGCGATCTTCTTGATGCCGGCCTGCTTGTTGTAGAACGCCTGCGCCACCGCGGTGTTGGGCTTGTGGCTGCCCGCGGGCGAGACGCCCTCGTACTTGTAGTAGATCTTGGCCGGCGTTTGCAGCGCCTTCTCCAGGCGCCGCGCGCGATAAAGGGGCGAAGGCCGCCACTGCTTGTAGATCTCGCGCACCGGCTCGGGGATGTCGATCTCGCGCTCGGTGCTCACCTCCTGCATGATGAGCTCCATCGGAAATAGCGGCGCCAGGTCGTCCGGCCCCACCGGCTGCCGGGTCCCGGGGTGCAGCACCGGCGGCGGCGGCGAGGGCAGGTCCGCCGCAATGTTGTACCAGCGCCTGGGAATGCGCGACTCTTCCAGCAGATACTTCACGGTGTCGTCCATGGCGGCTCCTCCTCGGGTGCGGCCATCCTAGCTCAAAGAAAGAGATTCAGCACACCGTCCAGGCCGGAATGGTCGAGCGCGAACGCGGCGAACTCGCGCACGATCGGCTTGGCGCGAAAGGCAACCGAGATCGCGGCCTCGTCCATCATCGGCAGGTCGTTGGCGCCGTCGCCAATGGCGATCAGCTGCTCGCGGCGCGCCCCCAGGGCGCGCGCCGCGGCGCGCACCTCCTCGGCCTTGACGCGCGCGTTGACGATCTCGCCGACGAGCTTGCCCGTCAGCCGCCCGCCGCGCAGCTCGAGCTCGTTGGCGCGCACGAGATCGAACCCCAGGCGCGCGCGCAGGCGGTGGGTGAAGTAGGAAAACCCGCCTGACACCAGCATCAGCTGCAGTCCCGCCGCCTTGCACCCCTCGAGCAGGCGCTCGGCGCCTTGCGAGAGGCGCAGCCTGTCGCGGTACACGCGCTCCAGCGCCTCCGCGGGCACGCCCTCGAGCAGCGCCACGCGCCGCTTCAGGCTCTCGGTGAACTCGAGCTCGCCGTGCATGGCGCGCGCCGTGATGGCGGCGATCTCGGCCCGGCGGCCGGCGATCGCGCCGAGCTCGTCGATGCACTCGATGGTGATCAGCGTCGAGTCCATGTCCATCGCCAGCAACCGCATGTCGGCCAGGCGCAAGTCGTGGCGCAGCCAGCCGTAGTCGATCGAGCGCTCCTCGCACCAGGCGCCGAGCGAGGCGAACGGCGCGGCGTCGCGCAGCCGGAAAGCGCCCGCGCCGTGCGGCTCGATTGAGCGCGCGCCGCACAACGGCGCCAGCGCAAGGGCCTGGTCGCGGCGCGCGCCGCGGCCTTGCAGCACGAGGTCGGTCACGCTGCGAGCTGGCCCAGCACGTCTCTCGCCGCCTGCGCGCGCTCGCGCCAGTCGGGCATCTTCGCCTCGAGGCGCAGGCGGTCCTGGCCGGCGAGGCGCGCGCCGCGCCGGCGCTGGACGAACTCGATGATCTTCTGCGCGTCGATCGGCGGGCGCTTGACGAACTGCAGCTGCAGGGCCTCGTGCGTGGCGTCGATGCGCGCCACGCCCAGCGGCTTCGCCGCGAGGCGCAGGGCGTGGCACTCGATGAGCGCGCGCGCGGCGTCGGGCAGCTCGCCGAAGCGGTCGACCAGCTCCTCGCGCATCGCGTCGAGCTCATCGGGCGATTCGCAGTTCGCGAGCCGCTTGTACAGCGTCAGGCGCTCGTGCACGTCGCTGCAATAGGTGGCGGGCAGCAGCGCGGGAACGTGCAGGTTGACCTCGGTGGAGACGTCGAAAGCGGCTTCGGCTGTCCGCGCCTTCGCCGGCCTTCAGGCTTCGCACGGCCTGCTCGAGCATGCTGGCGTAGAGCGAGAAGCCGATCTCCTGGATCTCGCCGGACTGCGATTCGCCCAGCACCTCGCCCGCGCCGCGGATCTCGAGGTCGTGCATGGCGAGGTAGAAGCCCGAGCCGAGCTCCTCCATCATCTGGATCGCCTCGAGGCGCTTCTTGCGCCTGCGCGCCGAGCGCTTCCTCGTCGGGCGTCAGCAGGTAGGCGTAGGCCTGGTGGTGCGAGCGCCCGACGCGGCCGCGCAGCTGGTGCAGCTGGGCCAGGCCGAACTTGTCGGCGCGGTTGATGACGATGGTGTTGGCGGTCGGGATGTCGATGCCGGTCTCGATGATGGTCGTGCACAGCAGCAGGTTGTAGCGCTGGGCGGTGAACTCGCGCATCACGCGCTCGAGCTCGCGCTCGCGCATCTGGCCGTGCGCCACGGCGATGCGCGCCTCGGGCAGCAGGCGCGCGAGCCGCTCGCGCATGTTCTCGATCGTTTCGACCTCGTTGTGCAGGAAGTAGACCTGGCCGCCGCGCTTCAGCTCGCGCAGCACCGCCTCGCGGATCATGCCCGTCGGACCAGGGCGCGACGAAGGTCTTGATCGCGAGGCGCTTCTGCGGCGCGGTGGCGATCACCGAGAAGTCGCGCAGGCCCTCGAGCGACATCGCGAGCGTGCGCGGGATCGGCGTGGCGGTGAGCGTCAGCACGTCGACCTCGGCGCGCAGCGCCTTCAGCGCCTCCTTCTGGCGCACGCCGAAGCGGTGCTCCTCGTCGATGATCACCAGCCCGAGGCGCGCGAACTTCGATGCCCTTCGCGAGCAGCTTGTGCGTGCCGATGACGATGTCGATCTCGCCGTCGGCGAGTCTCTCTCGACGATTTCCGACAGCTCCTTCGAACTGCGAAAGCGCGACAGCTCGGCGATCCTCACCGGCCAGTCGGCGAAGCGGTCGGAGAAGTTCTGGAAGTGCTGCTCGGCGAGCAGCGTGGTCGGGCACAGGACCGCCACCTGCTTGCCGTCGGCGACCGCGACGAACGCGGCGCGCAGGGCGACCTCGGTCTTGCCGAAGCCGACGTCGCCGCAGACCAGGCGGTCCATCGGCTTGCCCGGCGGCCATGTCCTCGATCACCGCGTCGATCGCCTGCGGCCTGGTCGGGCGTCTCCTCGAAGCCGAAGCCGTCGGCGAAGGCCTCGAGATCGTGCTGGTTGAGCCGAAGCGGTGGCCCTTGCGCGCGGCGCGCTGCGCGTACAGGTCGAGCAGCTCGGCGGCGGTGTCGCGCACCTGCTGCGCGGCTCTGCGCTTGGCCTTGTCCCACTGGCCGCTGCCCAGCTTGTGCAGCGGCGCGGCTTCGGGCTGCGCGCCCGCTGTAGCGGCTGATCACGTGCAGCTGCGAGACCGGCACGTAGAGCTTGTCGCCGCCGTCGTACTCGAGCAGCAGGAACTCGTTGCTGCCTTCGCCCAGGTCGAGGTCGACCAGGCCCTGGTAGCGGCCGATGCCGTGCTGCGCGTGCACCACCGGATCGCCGATGCTTGAGCTCCGACAGGTCGCGCAGCATGCCCTCGACGGAGGTCGCCTTTTCGCGCCCGCGCGTCTTGCGCCGCACGGTGCCCGCGTAGAGCTCGGCCTCGGTGACCACCGCCCAGCCTTCCTGCGGCAGCGCGAAGCCGCTGGCGAGCGGCGCTACGGTCAGTGCCAGGCGTGCTTTGCCATCGGAAAACGATTGAAAATCAGGCAGAAATCTCGGGATGAACCCCGTACTCCGCCAAATAGGCGGACATGGTCTCGCGCCGTCCCGGCGACTCGGCCGCCAGCAGCACGCGCAGCCGCCGCGCGGTCGAGCCAGGCCTTGAGCGCGGCGAGCGGGTCGTGCGCGCGCCGGTCGACCGCGACCGGCGGCAGTGGCGCGGCGACGAGCGGCTGGTCGGGCGGCGCGGGCTGCGCGTCGGGCAGCAGGTCTACGCGGGAGAACTCGCGCGCGCGCAGATGGAACTCCTCGGCCGGTACGAACATCTGCGCCGGCGGCAGGAGCGGGCGCTCCGGATCGCCGCCAAGCAGCCGGTAGCGCGACTGCGCGTCGCGCCAGAACGCGTCGATCGCCGCGGGAACGTCGTGGTGCAGCGCGAGCGTCGTGCCTGCGGGCAGATAATCGAACAGCGTGGCCACCGATTCGAAGAACAGCGGCAGGTAATACTCGATGCCGGCCGCGGGGACGCCGTTCGAGACGTCGCGGTACAGACCCTTCTTCGACGGATCGCCTTCGAAGATCTCGCGGAAGCGGCTGCGGAAGCGGGCGCGCGCGGCGTCGTCGAGCGGAAACTCGCGCGCCGGCAGCAGGCGTACCTCGTTTACCGTGTAGAGCGTGCGCTGGGTGTCGACGTCGAAGGTCCTGATCGCAGTCGATCGGTCGTCGTCGAGGTCGAGGCGCAAGGGCAGCGCGCTGCCCATCGGGAACAGGTCGATGATGCCGCCGCGGAAGCAGTACTCGCCGGGCGCCACGACCTGCGTCACGTGCTGGTAGCCCGCGGTCAGCAGCTGGCGGCGCAGCGCGTCGGCGTCGAGCCGCGTGCCAGCGCGCAGGAAGAAGGTGTACGCGGCGAGATAGGCGGGCGGGGCGAGGCGCACCAGCGCCGTGGCAGCGGGCACGATGGCGACATCGAACTCGCCGCGCTGGATGTTGTACAGCGTGGCGAGCCGCTCCGAGACCAGGTCCTGGTGCGGCGAGAACTGGTCGTAGGGCAGCGTTTCCCAGTCGGGCAGCAGGCAGGCGCGCAGCGCCGGCGCGAACCAGGCGATCTCCTCCAGCAGGCGCTGCGCGTCGAGCGCGGTGGCCGACACCACCGCGAGGGGACGCGCGCCTTGCGCGAGCCGCGCCAGGGCGAGCGCATCCGCCGAGCCGTAGAGCTGGGTAAAGCGCCGGCGCGATCGGGGATGCGGAAGCTCGTCTCGGTGCATGAACTGCGGTGGCTTGTCCGGGTGGACGCCGCGTGCAATTATACCGGCTTGAATTTTCGGAAGTTTTGTTTTGAGCCTGTTTGCGCTGATCCCGGCCGCCGGCACGGGTACGAGAATCGCGGGCGAGACGCCGAAGCAGTACCTGCCGCTCGCGGGCAAGCCCATGCTGTGGCACGCGCTGCGCGCGCTGTGCGCGCCGCCGGTGGACACGGTATTCGTTGTACTGACGCCCGGCGACAAGCGCTTCGCACAGCACGACTGGAGCGCGTTCGCAGGCCGCGTCGAGCCGCTTTACTGCGGCGGCGAGGCGCGCCGCGACTCGGTGTACAACGGCCTGGTGGCCGCGATGGCCGCGGTCGATGCCGACGACTGG
Organism: uncultured Pseudomonadota bacterium; assembly: GCA_963834845.1. GTDB lineage: Bacteria > Pseudomonadota > Gammaproteobacteria > Burkholderiales > SG8-39 > DAHVFK01. Next base: position 3,565,980 of record CAWICY010000004.1, on the reverse strand, counting down.
GTGCTGGTGCACGACGCCGCGCGGCCCTGCCTGCCGCGTACCGACCTCGAGCGGCTGATCGCCGAATGCAAGGGCGACGCGATCGGCGGCATCCTCGCGCTGCCGGTCGCCGAGACGGTCAAGCGCGTGGCGAAGGACGAAGCGGGCACGCAGCGCATCGCCGGCACCGAGGACCGCACGCAGCTGTGGCTGGCGCAGACGCCGCAGATGTTCCGCGTCGGGTTGCTGGCGCAGGCGCTCAAGGACGCCAAGGGCCCGGTGACCGACGAGGCGAGCGCGATCGAGAGCCTTGGCTTGCGCCCGCGCCTGGTGACCGGCAGCCGCGAGAACCTCAAGGTGACCTATCCCGAGGACCTCGCCATTGCCGAGGCCATCCTCGCGGGGCGCACATGAGGATCGGGCAGGGATTCGACGCGCATGCGCTCGCCGCCGGACGGCGGCTGGTGCTCGGCGGGGTGAGCATTCCGCACGAGCGCGGGCTCGCGGGGCACTCCGACGCCGACGTGCTGCTGCACGCGATCTGCGACGCGCTGCTCGGCGCCGCGGCGCTCGGCGACATCGGGCGCCACTTCCCGGACGGCGACGCAAAGTACAAGGACGCCGACAGTCGCGCGCTGCTGCGCGCGGTGGCGGCGAAGCTGGCCGGCGTGCGGCTGCAGGTGGTGAACGTCGACGCCACGGTGGTGGCGCAGGCGCCGCGCCTCGCGCCGCACATCCCGCAGATGGTCGCCAACATCGCCGCCGACCTCGGGCTGCGTCCCGGGCAGGTCAACGTCAAGGCGACCACCACCGAGCGGCTCGGCTTCGCCGGCCGCGAAGAGGGCATTGCCGCGACCGCGGTGGCGCTCGTCGAGGACATTCCCATCCCGCAGACAGGCTGACATGTACGCACCGCCCTACAACCAGATCGATGACCGCGGGGAGCTCGTGGCATTCATGCGCGCGCACAATTTCTGTCTGCTGGTGACCGGCGCCGGTGGCGAGCTCGCTGCCTCGCACCTGCCGTGCATCGTCGAGCCGCGCGGCGCCGGGCTCGCGCTGGTGATGCACATGGCGCGCGCCAACCCGCAGTGGCAGGCGTTCTTCGAGGACGAGGTGCTGGTGGTGTTCGCCGGAGCGCACGCCTACGTCTCGCCGCGCTGGTATGAGCGCAAGCCCGCGGTGCCGACCTGGAATTACGCCGCGGTGCACGCCTACGGCAAGGTGCGCGTGCTCGAGGACGAGGCCAAGCACGCCGCGCTGGCGAAGCTGGTGGCGGCGCACGATCCTGACTGGCAGCCGGAATTCGAGCGGCTGCCCGCCGATTACATGCGCGACATGCTGGGCGGTATCGTCGCTTTCGAGATCGCGGTGGCGCGCCTCGAGACGCGCTGGAAGCTGTCGCAGAACCGCGGCCGGCGCGAGCAGGAGCTGATCATCGCGCAGCTGGAGGCCTCGGGCGGCGAGGGCGAGCGCGCGCTCGCCGCGCTCACCCGCAAGCACCTGGTCTGACGCGTGCGGCTGTTCTTCGCCCTGTGGCCGCCGGAAGAAGCCGCAAGCGCGTTGCATGAATGGGCAAGACAAACATCCCGCCAGACCGGCGGACGCGTGACGCGCGCCGAAACGATACACCTGACGCTCGCATTCCTCGGCGAAACGGAGGAATCTCGTCTCGGGCTCGCCGTCGCGGCCGCGCGCGGGGTGAGCGGCGCGGCGCACCTCTTGCCTGTCGAGCAGGCGCGCTACTGGCGGCACAACCGCATCGTCTGGGTCGGGCCGAACGAGACCCCGGCGCCGCTGGCCAGGCTTGCTGCCGACCTGAAGAGTCTTCTCATGGGCGAAGGATTCGCGCTGGAGCAGCGGGCCTTCGCGGCGCACATTACCCTGATCCGTAAGGCGCGCGAGCCGCGCGAGCTGCCGGCGCTGCCGGAGCTCGAGTGGCCGGTGGAGGAGTTCGTGCTGGTGCGCTCGCAGGTCTCGAACGAGGGGTCGAGCTACGACTTGCTGGAGCGCTTCGCGCTCGCCGCCTAGCGGCGCCGCGCGGCGAAGGCGGTGAGCGCGAGCGCGGCGACGATCAGCCCCATGCCAGCCCACTCCGGCGCAGCGAGGCGCTCGCCGAGCAGCAGCACGCCGAACGCGGCGCCGAGCACCGGCACGGCCAGGATGCCGATGCTGGCGAGGCCCGCGTCGAGCTTCTGCAGCGCCCAGAACCACAGGAACCAGCAGATCGCGCCGACCAGCACGCCGTTGTAGAGCACCGCGAACACCAGGCTCGGCGACCAGTGCATCGGGCGCGACGGGAAGGCGAGCGCGAGCAGCAGCAGCCCGGCGCCGCCGAGCAGCGTCTGCCACGCGGAGAGCGACAACGTGTCCACGCGCTGGCGCATCTGCAGCCGCTTGGTGAGCACCACGCCGAGGCCCCAGGCGACGCCCGAAGCGAGCGCGAGAAGCTCGGGCACGCCGGGCCGCGCGCCGGGCTGCACGAGCAGCAGCAGGCCGGCCAATGCGAGGGCGAGCGCGCTCCACTGTGCGCGCGAGGGCCGCTCGCCGACGATCGGCCAGGCGAACAGCACCACCCAGAACGGCATGGTGTAGTTGAGCACGGCGCTCTTGCCCGCGGCGCCCGAAACCAGTGCCCAGGTGACCAGCGCGAACGTCGCCGTGGTCTGCAGCAGGCCGACCGCCAGCACCTGCGGCGCGTGCGTCAGGCGCAGCGGTCGCCCGAGAGCCGCCAGCGCGCCGAACAGGCACAGGCTCGCCACCGCGAAGCGCCAGGCGAGGAACTCGAACGGACCGGCCTCGCGCATCGCGAGCTTGAGCACCACCCAGTTGAAGCCCCATACCAGCGCGATGACGCCAAACACCAGGGCCGACAACCGCCGCGCGTTCAACATAGCAAGAAATGGAAGAAATGGGGTCAGACCCCATTCAATCGGCGAGCGTCAGGCGGGCGAGCAGGCCGCCGCCCTCGCGCGGCAGGAGCTCGAGCCGGCCGCCATGCGCGCGCGCCACGCGCTCGACGATCGCCAGGCCGAGGCCGGAGCCGCCGACGCCGCTGCGCGCCGCGTCGAGCCGCGTGAACGGCCGCTTGAGGCGCTCGGCGTCGGCCGCGGGAATGCCTGGGCCGCGGTCGAGCACCTCGATGAGCGCCGCGCCGCGCTCGCGGCGCGTGCGCACCAGCACCGGCTCACCGGCGTAGCGCAGCGCGTTGTCGATCAGGTTGGCGATCGCGCGGCGCAGCGCTATCTGCGCAAAGCGCAGCGGGGGCACGCCGCCACGCTCCAGGGTGACCTGCCTGCCGCGCCGGACGTAGCCCTCGACGACTTCGGCCGCGAGCGCGTCCAGGTCGCGCACCGCCTGATCCTCGTTCTCGCCGCGGGCGAAGTCGAGGAACTGCCCGATCACCGCGTCGATCTCGTCGATGTCGGCGACCATGCCCTCGGCGGTGGCGCGCTCGCCGCCCAGCATCTCCAGGCCGAGGCGCAGGCGCGCGAGCGGCGTGCGCAGGTCGTGGCTGATGCCGGCGAGCACCATCGCGCGCTCGCGCTCCATCGACGCCAGGTCGCTCGTCATGCGGTTGAATGCGTCGGCTACGGTGCGCAGCTCGCGCGGACCCGAGGCGGCGAGCGGCTCGGGCGTCTCACCCCTGCCGAGCAGCGCCGCGGCGCGCGTCAGCGCGGCGAGTGGCCGCGCGATCGCGGTGGCGATGAACCAGGCGCCGATCAGCGCCAGTGCGAGCAGCGCCGCTCCCCAGCCGAGCCATCCGAGCCCGAGGCCGAGCTCGACGCGACCGCGCGGCAGCATCACCCAGTACTCGTCGACGTCGATGAAGAAGCTCACCCAGAAACCCTTGATGCCGTCGCGCCTGAAGGCAAAGCGCGTGCGCGCGCCGAGCGCGTCGCGCACGCGCGCCGCGACCATGTTGAAGAGCGGCCTGTCGGGCAAGAGCTGGAGCTCCTCGCCTTCGACGGAAGGGTAGACGCGGATGCCTTCGCGCTCGTTCAGCTCGATCAGCAGCTCGCGGCGCAACGCCGGGTCGGCGTTGATCAGCGCGGCGCGCGTCAGGTTGACCACACTCACGGTCTGCTGCGCGAGCTCCCTGGCGCGCGGCTCGCGCTCGTAGATGCGATAGATCTGGAACGAGGCGAGAACCGAGACGACCAGCAGCAGCGCGATGAGCAGGAACGCCCGCGCGAGCAGCGTCATTTCACGTTGCCGTCGGGCACGAAGACGTAGCCGAAGCCCCACACGGTCTGGATGTGGCGCGGGTGCGAGGCATCCTCCTCGACGACCTTGCGCAGGCGCGAGATCTGCACGTCGATCGAGCGGTCGAACACCTCGTACTCGCGGCCGCGCGCCAGTTCCATCAGCTTGTCGCGCGACAACGGGGTCCTCGGGTTCTGCACCAGCACCTTGAGCACCGAGAACTCGCCGGTGGTGAGCTGCATCGGCTTGCCGGCGCGCGTCAGCGAGCGCGTGGCGAGGTTGAGCTCGAAATCGCCGAAGCGGTGCACGGCGCCGTCGGCCTCGGGCCCGCCCGGTGGCCCCGCAGGCGCCTTGCGCCGCAGCACCGCGTTGATGCGCGCCACCAGCTCGCGCGGGTTGAAGGGCTTGGGCAGGTAGTCGTCGGCGCCCATTTCGAGCCCGACGATGCGGTCGACCTCGTCGCCCTTGGCCGTCAGCATGACGATCGCCGGCGGCGATCCGGACGCGCGCAGCCGCCGGCAGATGGCGAGCCCGTCCTCGCCGGGCAGCATCAGGTCGAGCACGATGAGGTCGTAGCGCTCGCGCCCGAGCAGCCGGTCCATGCCGGTGGCGTCGTGCACCGCCTTGGCTTCGAAGCCCTGCTCGCCGAGGTAGCGCAGCAGCAGGTCCCTGAGGCGCTGGTCGTCGTCGACGATGAGGATGCGTGTCTTGAGTTCTGGCATGGCGCGCAGGTTAGCGGTAATCGGGGGTGGCCACGGCAACAAGCTGTTACCGCGCATCGCCCCGGAAACAGATTGTTACAAATTTCGCGGCCCGGGGCACCCCACCGCGGCGGGCGCTGCGTAACATCGCACCAGATGAATGTCACGCGCCGCTCGCTGCTCGTGCTGCTGCTTGGCGCCACCCTCGCGGGCGCCTCGGGGACAGCGCTCGCCCAGCGCGGGCGCACCATGGATCCACAGGAACGCGAGCGCCTGCGCGAGGAACTCAACTCGGCGCGGCGCGACGTTTACCGCGGCCAGGGCCGGGAGCGCGGCCGGGAGCAGGGCAGCGGTCAGGGCGGGCGCATGACGCCCGCGGAGCGCGAACAGCTGCGTCGCGACATCATGGACGCCAACCGCAACCTGCGACGCAAGCGCTGAGCCGCGGCGGCTTAGCGGACGAAGATCTTCGCCATTGGCACCCGCCGCCCGGGCGCTCAGCCGGCGTCGAGACCCTTTCTCAGCAGCTCGGCCACGGTTTCGTCGAGCGGCGCGGAGCGCGCCGCGGCGCGCTCGCGCACGCGCTTCGCCAGCTCCACCTCGAGCTTGACCGCGAACGGCACCAGGCCGAGCGCCTGCTCGCGCTGGCGGCGCTCGCGCCGGGTCTCGGCGGCCGAGCCCTTGCCGTAGCGCTCCGGCGGCGTGGCGCGCCGCATCTCGCCCGCGATGCGCAGGCCCTTCAGCTTCTCGAGGTCGGCTTTCTTCATGTTGCAGGGGTGTCGAGCAGATGCGCGATCGAGTTCGCATAATAGCGCAGCAGCGCGGCCTCGTCCGCACGCGCGCGAAACAGCCCGTCGCGCTCGTCCACCAGGTGGCGCAGCGTCAGCATGCGCAGGCCCGCGTGCAGCGCATAGTCGAGGTCGCGCCGCGGAACGTAGACGTGCGCCTGCATGGCTTCGAGCCGCTCGATCAGCTGCTCGGCCTCGGCCTTGATCTCGAGCTCGCTCAGCGCGCGCTCCGCGCGGCGCGCGAACACGGTGGCGATCAGCGACACCGGCACCACCGGAACGATGCGCCCCACCGCCTGCATGAGATGCGTGCCGAGAGCCGACACGGCGGCCTTGCGCGCCTCCGGGGCGAGCGCGGAGAAATCGAGGCCGCGGCTCTTGCAGTAGGCGCGCATCGATACCGGTGAACCGAAGTTGACGCAGGCGTAGCCGAAGCGGTGCCATTCGCTGCGCAGCATCAGCACCAGGTTGCGCCACACGAAGCACCAGGCGTTCCAGACGGCTTGCGCCGTCCCCGGGCGGGGCGCATCGGCGTTGGCCGACAGCAGCAGGCTGCGGTCCTCGAGCACGCGGTCGTAGTTCAGCCCGAGCGGCACGAACACCAGGTCGCGCTCGCCGTCGAGGCGAAAGCCGCGCAACATGTAGTCGAGCACCCCGAGGCGCGGCTCGCGCATGCGTCCGTCGCGCGTCAGGCCGCCTTCGGGGAACACGGCCTGCGGCACGCCGGCCTCGGTCGCCATGGCGACGTAGCGCTCGAGCACGCGGCGGTACAGCTCGTCCCTGGAATTGCGCCGCACGAAGTAGGCGCCCATGGCGCGGATCAACGCCGACAGCGGCCACAGGCGCGCCCACTCGCCGACCGCGTAGGACAGCGCCGCCTGGTCCGCGGCGAGATAGCTGGCGAGCACGTAATCCATGTTGGAGCGGTGGTTCATCACGAACACCACCGTTGCATCGGGGTCGATGTGCGCCAGGCCGACGGCGTCGACGTAGCCCAGGCGCACGCGGTACAGGAACTTCGACAGATTGCGCCCGAGCCAGTAACCGACGCGGAAGTACAGGTAGGCGTTGAACGCCGGCACGATCTCGCGCGCGTAGCGCTCGACCATGGCGAGCGCCTCTTGCTCCGGAATCCTGCGCTCGACGGCGAAGCGCTCGGCAGCCTGCTGCACCTTCGGGTCGGTGAGCAGGCGGTGGATGAGCGCCTGGCGGCGCGTCCTCTGGAACGGCCGGATGCGGATCTTCAGCCGCGCGCCGAGCTCGTCGATCACCCGATTGGCGCGGCTCGACATGAACCACCGCAGCGCCGGCACGAGCAGCTTGTCCCACGCCGCCCAGGCGGCGAGCAGCCCCGCGAGCACGGCCAGCCAGAGCGGAACCTGCAGCGTCCCGGTCATCGACCCCTCCCGGGGGCAAGTCTAGCCTAGCGGCGCGCGCGCTCGCGCTGCAGCAGGTACAGGCCGCTCGCGATGACGATCGCCGCGCCCAGCGCCACCGGCCAGCGCGGCACGTCGCCGAACACAACGAAGCCGAACAGCGCCATGTACAGCACCTGCGGGTACATGAATGGAGCCAGCGTCGAGGCCGAGGCGTAGCGGTGTGCGAGGGCGAGGAAGTAGTGCCCGAGGCCACCGTACACCCCGAGCATGAGCAGCAGCGTCCACTGCAGCGGCCCCGAAGGCGTCTCCCAGACCGCGAGCGCGAACGGCGCCACCGCCACCGCCGGCACCAGCGCCGACAGGAACTGCGTCGTCTCCGGCGGATCGTGGGCCGCGAGGCGCCGCGTCATCATGTTGAACAAGGCGTAGATGAAGGCGTTGATCACCGACAGGATCATCGCCGGGTGGAAGCCGGCGCCGAACGGCCGCACGATCACCAGCACGCCGCAGAAGCCGACGACGATCGCGATCCAGCGGCGCGCGTCGATGCGCTCGCCGAGCAGCGGCACGCTCAAGAGCGCGATGATGATCGGCACCGAGAAGAAGATCGACGAGGTCACCGTGAGCTGCAGGTACTGCAGCGCGGTGAAATTGATCGCCGTCATCGACACCATCATCACGCCGCGTACCACCTGCAGCCAGATGCGCCGGCTGCGCACCAGCGCCTTGCCGTGGATCGGCAGCAGCAGCGCCGCCGACAGCACCGCGTGCGACACGAAGCGGATCCACACCACTTCGATCACCGGCAGCGAGCGCACCAGCCACTTCGCGCTGCCATCGAGCAGCGTGAAGAACACGTAGGTGAGCGAGATGAAGCCGATCCCGATCAGCCGGTTTCTGGCGCTGTCTGCGTGGAGCAATGGAGGTCCCGGGGCGTCTGCAGCCGCGATTATGAACGAGCGGGCGGTCAACCCTTGCGGCATATGCCCGTTGAACGCGCGCATGGATACGCGCCTCACCCTGCGCCCCCGGGCAGCACGGCGACCGCAAGCTCGTCGAGCGCTTCCGCGCGCGGCTGGTGTGCGTGCGCTACCTGTACGGCGCGGACGGCGGGCGGCGTGGCCCGATGTGATGACAAAAGGCACACGCTGCGCTAGACTGGCACAGTGAAGCCGTTTCGGTGGGATCCGGAGAAGAACGAACGCCTGAAGGCTGCGCGCGGTATCTCCTACGAGGAGATCGTTCTTGCGATTGAGGAAGGCGGACTGATGGACGTTCTGGTCCACCCGAATCAGAAACGCTACGCCGGACAGGTAGTGCTGGTGGTGGGCTATCGGGGGTACGTGTATCTGGTCTCGTCGGTCGAAGAGGACCAGTACTACTTCCTGAAGACCATCATCCCGAGCCGGAAGGCGACGCGCGACTTCATGGACATGGACGAGCCAGATGAAAAGACTTGATCGTTACGAACGCGACATTTTGAATGCCTACGAAAAGGGTGCGCTGGTTTCTGCGCACCCCACGAAGGCACAACTTGGTGCTTTCCGCGAGGCTGCACGCGCCACCTTCATAAAAAACCGGCGCGTGAACATCCGTTTGTCCGCCGCGGATCTGTTGGACATTCAGGCCAGGGCGTATGAGGAGGGTGTGCCGTATCAAACGCTCATTGCGAGTGTGCTCCACAAGTATGTATCCGGCCGGCTGCACGAGAAAAGGTCACGTTTAACCGCCGGCACCACGGCGACCGCCCGCAAGCGGACGGCGCGTTAGCCGGGACGTTGGGCGTCCTCTAGCAATGAGTGCCTTGAAGAACCAGCGGCAGGTCACGTCTGCGGCTGATGCCGACGGCGCAATGAATGCCAGGGGCGTGCCAACCAATGCGCTCGCGCGCAGGCTCGCCGCGGTCGCTGCGGGCTGCGAGGTTCCCTTTCGCGTGATATTCGCAGACGGCACGGTTATCGAGACTCGGGGCGCGAGTCCCGCATTTACCGTGACCTTCAGGAGCCGGGGCGCAGAGCGCCGCGCGCTCGCGTTCGGCTATGTCGGCCTGCTGGAGTCCTACATCGCGGGCAGCGTCGACATCGACGGCGACATCGCGCTTGCCTTTCGCGCGGGATTCGACAGTGGCTACGATCGGCTGCCGAACCCGCTGGTCGCGGTTCGCAATCGCTGGCACGAGTGGCGTTTCTCGAACCGCTCGATCGAGCAGGCGAAGGCGAATGCGCGTTACCACTATGGCTTGGGCGAGGCGTTCTACCGCTATTGGCTCGATACGTTCGGGATGATGTACACCTGCGCCTATTGGTCCGAGGGAACGACCACGCTCGAGCAGGCACAGAAGAACAAGATGGACCACGTCTGCCGCAAAGTACAGCTCAGGGCGGGCGAGAGCTTCGTCGACGTCGGCTGTGGCTGGGGCGGCCTGCTGTTTCACGCGTGGGAGAACTACGGGGCGCTCGGTACCGGCATCAACACGACAACCGAGCAGGTCACGGAGCTGCGCGCCGAGCTCGCCCGGCGCGGGCTCACGGAAAAGATCGCGCTCCTCGAGTGCGACTTCCGCGAGATCCCGGGCCAATACGACAAGCTGCTGTCGATCGGCACGCTCGAGCATGCCGGCAGGGACGGGTTGCCCGCGGTGATCCGGGCGCACGCCGGCGCGCTCAAGCCCGGAGGCCTCGGTGTGATTCACTTCATCGGCCACGTCGGCGCCCGGGACACCGACTTGTTCATTCGCAAGCACATTTTTCCCGGCGGCTGGATCCCGAGTCTGGCGCAGGCGATCGCCTGGATGGAGCGCTGCGGCCTCGAGGTACTCGATGTCGAGAATCTGCGCCGGCACTACGCGCTGACGCTCGACTGCTGGGGCGAGCGCTTCGACCGGAACTGGGCTGCAATTCATGCGCTCGATCCGCGCCGCTTCGACGAGCCCTTCCGACGCAAGTGGCGCGCCTACTTGTGGTCCTGCGCGGAGGTATTTCGCTCAAAGACCTTAGAGCTCAACCTCTTTCAAGTGACTGTCAGCAAGGGGAATGTCGGCACCGGTTATCCATTTAGCCGGGCGTTTCTCTATCGCTCGCAAGCTTGACGAGCCACCGAACGAGGAGATGCACACCGACCGGTTGCCAGAGCCCTCATCACTTCCGGCGATCCAACCGGTGAGGCCCAACCCTTTGCGCGTCGGCTGAGCTCAAGCGTTGACCATCATCGGAAGTGATGATCTGCAGGTTCGCACAGACGTCCACCGTAGGAGCCATTCCGATGCCAATGGGTGATTTTCCGGACCGAAAATATCTGATCAATGCGCGCGAGCTGGGCGAGCGGCTGGGAGCGGTCACGCTGATCGACCTGCGGCCGGCGGAGGATTTCTCGCTTGGCCATATCGAGGGAAGCAGGCATCTCGACATCTACGGCGTCAGCCTGAACGACTCCTCGGATGCCCCGTTGAACGCCTTCCTGTCGATGTTTCAAACGCTGTTCGGGACCCGAGGCGTATCCCAGGAAAAGCCGGTAGTGATCTACGACCACGAGACCGGCGAGCGGGCGGCGCGAGCGGTCTGGCTCCTCGCGGTTTTGGGGCACCCGGACGTCAGGATCCTCGACGGCGGGACGCAGGCGTGGACCGCGTCTGGCAGGCAGCTCGTACGCCTGACGGCCGCGCCGCCGCCGGCCGACCCGGCAAAGGCGCCGCCGACGTCGCCGCCGTACAAAGCAACGCGAAATCTCGAGCTGCTGGCGACCCGGTTCGATGTCCATCGCGCGATCGACGATGAGCAGACGGTCATCGTCGATGTCAGGCGCGAGTCAGAGTACCGGGGTACGGAAAAGCGCGCCCGGCGCGCCGGAACCATTCCGGGCGCCGTGCACATCTTCTGGCGCGATCATTTGGACGAGCAGGGTGCGTTTCGGCCGGCGGAAGAAATCCGCGATCTCTATGTCTCGAGAGGTGCAACTCCGGACAAGACCATCATCCCTGTCTGTCAAGGCGGCTACCGCTCGGCCAACACATTCCTCGCCCTCAAGTCCCTGGGCTATCCGCGCGTCCGGAACTATGTGGCATCCTGGGGAGAATGGGGAAATAGAGACGATTCGAAGATCATCGTCCCGGGCCCGAGGGCGTAGCGGTGCGCGATGACGCCCAGCGCCATTTTGCGAGGCCGGGATAGTTGTGTAATCCTTGAAGCCGTGCCTGCTCCCTCTTGCTGCCTGCAAACTAACCATGCTGACGATTGACGACGTCCGGGCAGTTCCGCTCTTCTCGACGCTCGCGCTGCACGCGGTTCTCTCCGGCAAGATGGAACCAGGCGCGGACCGTCACTCTTGCCGCCTGCGTCACGTGGCGCCGCCTCGCGATCGACGGCTTGCTGCTGCTCTTTGGCGGCAACAAGCGCTAGGATGGAGGCGCTGCATGAACAAGATCTTTGCTCGAATCGTTTCTTTGGTCCTGGCGGCCGGCGCCATCGCGCTTCCGATGGCCGCTGCGGCGGCGGACGCGGTCGTTGCACGGCCCGCCGCCGTGCGCTTTTACCCCTTGCTCGGCCATTGGAAGGGGCTGGGCCAGCGCGTCGAGCCGGGGCAGCCGCCGGTCGTGCTCGCGATGACACTTTCGTGCCGCAAGGCCTCTTCGGGCTGGGCGGTACGCTGCGACATGGTCGGCAGGAACGAAACGATGATCATGACGGAATCGGACCTGATGGGCGTGGACCCGGTGACCGGAACCGGGCACTGGTTTGCCGTCAGCAACCAGGGCGACACGCACGACCACGTCGCCGAATGGCCCGACGCCAACACCATGAAGGCGCACTACGCGTGGACCCAGGACGGCAAGCAGATGCTCGAGAGCATCGTCTTCCAGATCGTCGACAACAACTCGCTCGAGTTCCGCAGCGTCGTGGCGTCGGACGGAAACGAAGTCGGCACGTTCTCCGGCAAGCTGGCGCGCTGACGGGGCCCGCGCGGTCCGTCCGACTCCGGTGCGCGCTGGCGTGCCGATACTCGATGAAGAACGTTTTAGCCCTGCTGGTGTTCGTGCTCGCCGCGCCGGCGCTCGCGGACGTGCGCGTCGTGCGCGACGTGGCTTACGGCGCGGACGCGCGCCAGCGCTTCGATGTCTACGCCCCGCAGGCGGCGCGCGGCGCGCCGGTGATCTTCATGGTGCACGGCGGTGCGTGGGCGTTCGGCGACAAGTCCGCGCCTGCGGTGGTGCGCAACAAGGTCGCGCGCTGGCTGCCGCGCGGCTACGTGTTCGTGTCGGCCAACTACCGCATGCTGCCCGAGGCCGTGCCGCTCGAGCAGGCGCGCGACGTGGCGCGCGCGCTCGCCGCGGCGCAGGCTCAGGCGGCGTCCTGGGGCGGCGACGGCGCGCGCTTCATCCTGATGGGGCATTCGGCGGGCGCGCACCTGGTCTCGCTCATCGCCGCCGCGCCGCGCATCGCGCTCGAGCTGGGCGCGCGGCCGTGGCTCGGCACCGTCGAGCTCGACAGCGCGGCGCTCGACGTGGAGCGCGTCATGTCCAAGGGGCATTTGCGCCTGTACGACCGCGCCTTCGGGAGCGACCCGGCGCTGTGGGCCGCGGCCTCGCCGCTCGCGCGGCTGTCGGCGCCCGGCGCGCCGTTCCTCGCGGTGTGCTCGACGCGGCGTGCCGATTCCTGTCCCGCGGCGCGCGCCTACGCCGGGAGGGCGCAGGCCCTGGGCACGCGCGCGAGCGTACTCGAAGAAGACCTCTCGCACCGCGAGGTGAACGAGCAGCTGGGCGAAGACGGCGCGTACACGCGCGCCGTCGAGGCGTTTCTCGACACGCTGACGGCGCGTTAGGCGGCCTTCTTCGACTCGCCGCGCACCGCGTCGGCCACCGCGGCGCCGACGTCCATCGTGCTCGCCTTGCCTTTCATGTCGGGGGTGTGCGGGCCCTCGACGATGACGCGCTCGATGGCGCGCAGCACCGCGGCGGCGGCGTCGGCGTGGCCGAGGTGCTCGAGCATCAGCGCGCCCGACCAGACCGCAGCGATCGGGTTGGCGATCTTCTTGCCCGCGATGTCGGGCGCCGAGCCGTGCACCGGCTCGAAGATCGACGGCGCGGTGCGCTCCGGGTTGATGTTGCCCGAGGGCGCGATGCCGATGGTGCCGGCGGTCGCCGGCCCGAGATCCGACAAAATGTCGCCGAACAGGTTGGAGGCGACGACGACGTCGAAGCGGTCGGGGTTGAGTACCATCTGGATGCTGAGGCCGTCGACGTGGTACTGGTCCGCGCGGATGTCCGGGTACTGCTTCTTCATCTCGGCGAAGCGCTCGTCCCAGTAGGGCATGGTGATCGAGATGCCGTTCGACTTGGTGCACGAGGTGACGTGCTTCTTCCTCGTCTTCGCCAACTCGAAGGCGTACTTCATGATGCGGTCGACGCCTTTCCTGCTGAACACCGCCTGCTGGGTCACGATCTCGCGCTCGGTGCCCTCGTAGATGCGCCCGCCGACGTTGCCGTACTCGCCCTCGGTGTTCTCGCGCACCACCATGTAGTCGATGTCGCCGGGTTTGCGGCCGGCGAGCGGGCAGGGCAGCCCCTCGAACAGGCGCACCGGGCGCAGGTTGACGTACAGGTCGAACCAGCGCCGGAAGTTGATCAGCAGGCCCCAGGCGGAGATGTGGTCGGCGACAATCGCCGGATTGCCCACTGCACCGAAGTAGACCGCGTCGAACTTGCGCAGGGTCTGCGGCGCATCGTCGGGGCACATCTTGCCGTGCTGCTGGTACCAGTCGCAGCTCCAGGGGAACTCCTGCCACTTGAAGCGCACGCCGTACTTCGCGCCGACCGCCTCCAGCACGCGAATGCCCTCCGGAATGACTTCCCTGCCGATGCCGTCGCCCGGGATGACGGCGATGCGATGCTCGCTCATGTGCTCCCCCTTGCCGAAGGCGCGATTCTAGCAGGCGATACAATGGCGCCCATGCGCTTCGCGGCGATCGAGACCTCCAGCGAGTGGTGCTCCGTGGCGCTGTGGGGCGACGGCGAGATCGCCGCCATCGAGCGGCGCGCCGGCCAGCGTCATGCCGAGCTGGTGCTGCCGATGCTCGAGCGGCTGCTGGCGCAGGCGGGCGCCTCGCTGCGCGACCTGGACGCGGTGGCCTTCGGCGCCGGCCCGGGCTCGTTCACCGGCTTGCGCATCGCCTGCGGCGTGGCGCAGGGCCTGGCGTTCGCGCGCGGCATCCCGGTGCTCGGCGTTTCGACTCTGGAGGCGATCGCCGAGGAATCGGGCGCCGGGCGCGCCGTGGTATGCCTCGATGCGCGCATGCACGAAGTGTATTATGCGGCGCTGGAAAAGGGCCCCGCGGGCTGGCGCGAGACGATCGAGGTGCAGTGCGTCGCGCCGGCGGCGGCGCCGCTGCCCGCGGACGGCGGCTGGCACGGCTGCGGCAACGGCTTCGCGGTGTACCGCGAGGCGCTGGCCGCGCGCCTCGGCGGCACGCTCGGCGGCATCGCGCCCGAGGTGCATGCGAGCGCACTCGCAGTGGCGCGGCTCGCCGCGCCGCGACTGGCGGCGGGACAGGGCGTGGATGCGGCGCTCGCGGCGCCGCTGTACGTGCGCGACAAGGTGGCGCTCACCACTCAGGAACGCGACAGCAGATGAGTGCAGTCCTCAAGGAAACGCCCCGGCTCGCGCCGATGCGCGAGGCCGACCTCGCGGATGTGGCGGCCGCCGAGAGCGCCATCTATAGCCATCCGTGGACGCGCGGCAATTTCGCCGACTCACTGCGCGCCCTCTACCAATGCTTCACGCTGCGCAGCGGCGGCGAGCTGATCGGCTACTTCGTGCTGATGACGGCTGCCGGGGAAGCGCACTTGCTCAACCTGTCGGTGGCCGCGGCGCATCAGCGGCGCGGCCACGGCGCCGCGCTGCTCGAGGACGTCATGCGCCTCGCGCGCGAGGGCGGCGCGCGCACGCTGTTTCTGGAAGTGCGGCCGAGCAACCTTGGCGCGCAGGCGCTCTACCGGCGCTTCGGCTTTCGCCGCGCCGGGCTGCGGCGCGGCTACTATCCGGCGAGCGGCGGGCGCGAGGACGCGCTCGTGTTGTCGATCGCGCTGTGAGCCGGCGCGGCGAAATGCTGCAGGAGATGGGCCTTGCCCCAGTGTGGCGCTTGAGAAACGTTGCTGTCCCTGCAGAAGATCGGGAAACCCTCATCCGGAAAATGAGCTGGCAGGAGCTCAAGCAGGCGGTTCCTGCGTGCACGGCCTGCGGCCTGCACGCGACGCGCACCCAGACTGTGCTCGGGGTGGGCGACGAGCGCGCCGACTGGCTGCTGGTGGGCGAGGCGCCGGGCGCCGAGGAAGACCGGCTCGGCGAGCCGTTCGTGGGGCAGGCGGGCAAGCTGCTCGACAACATGCTCGCGGCGCTCGCGCTGCGGCGCGGCGAGAACGTCTACATCGCCAACGTGCTCAAGTGCCGGCCGCCGGGAAACCGCAACCCCGAGGCCGCCGAAGTCGCGACGTGCACGCCATTCCTGTTGCGCCAGATCGCGCTCATCCAGCCGAAGCTGATCGTCGCCATGGGACGCTTCGCGGCGCAGACGCTGCTCGAGACCGACGCCACCATCGCGAGCCTGCGCGGCCGGCTGCACCGCTACGCCGGAGTGCCGCTCGTCGTCACCTACCACCCGGCTTACTTGCTGCGAAACCTTCCCGACAAGGCGAAGGCCTGGAGCGACCTGGTATTCGCGCGGCGCGCCATGCAGGGCTTGCAGGCGGGGCGCGCCGTCCCCACCTAGGACTCTCTACAAGGAACGATCATGCGCAGACACCTCCTCGCCGTGCTCGCCATGCTTACCCTGCTGCTCGGCGGCTGCGGCTACAACGATTTCCAGAGGCTCGACGAGCAGGTGAAATCCGCCTGGTCGGAGGTGCTCAACAACTACCAGCGGCGCGCCGACCTGATCCCGAACCTGGTGGCCACCGTCCAGGGCGCGGCCGATTTCGAGAAAAGCACGCTCACCGAGCTGACCCAGGCGCGCGCCGCGGTGGGCCAGATCAAGGCGACGCCCGAGCTGGTAAACGATCCGGAAGCGTTCAAGAGGTTCGAGGACGCCCAGGCCCGCCTCGGCGGCGCGCTCACCCGGCTGCTCGCGGTGGCGGAGAACTACCCCACGCTCACCGCCACCAAGCAGTTCGGCGAGCTTCAGGCGCAGCTCGAGGGCACCGAGAACCGCATCACCGTGGCGCGCGGGCGCTACATCAAGGCGGTGCAGGAGTACAACGTCCTCGCGCGCCAGTTCCCCAGCAACCTCACGGCGATGATGTTCGGCTACAAGGTCAAGCAGAATTTCTCGGTGCCCGACGAGAAGGCGATCGCTGCGCCGCCGAAGGTCGACTTCTCGACCAAGAAGCCCTGACATGCTGCGCAGGGTCCTCGCCGTGTGCCTCGCGCTCGCGGCGGGCGCCGCCGGCTGGGCGCGCGCCGAGGTCCCGGTGCCGCCGCTCGAGGCGCGCGTCACCGACCTCACCGCGACGCTGACGAGCGGGCAAAAGTCGGCGCTCGGGGCGCAGCTCGCCGCGCTCGAGGCGCAAAAGGGCAGCCAGGTCGCGGTGCTGATCGTCCCCACCACCCGCCCCGAAACCATCGAGCAATACTCGATCCGCGTCGCCGAGCGCTGGAAGCTCGGCCGCAAGGGCATCGACGACGGCGCGCTGCTCCTCGTGGCGAAGGACGACCGCAGCGTGCGCATCGAAGTGGGCTACGGCCTGGAAGGCGTGATCCCGGATGCGATCGCCCGGCGCGTGATCGACGAAGCGATCGTGCCGCGCTTTCGCGCGGGCGATTTCTACGGCGGCCTGAGTGGCGGGGTGGAGGCGCTTGCGCGCCTCGTGCGCGGCGAGCCGCTGCCGGCGCCGGTGCGGCCGGCGGCCGATTCCGGCGACGCGCTGCAGCGCCTGATGTTCGCCGGCTTCGCAGCGGTCGCGGTTGCGTACGTGCTCGGGACGTTCCTCGGCCGCGCGGCGGCGGCCGGGATCGCAGGCGTCGCGATCGCGCTCTACGGCTGGCTGACAGTGGGCCTGCTGGTGGCGGTGATCGCGGGAGTCGTCACGTTCCTGGCGGCGCTCCCCGGGCGCGGCTCGGGGTTCTACACCATGGGGCGCGGCGGCGGCTGGCGCGGCAGCGGCTGGTCGGGAGGCGGAGGCTGGTCGGGCGGAGGCGGCGGCTTCGGCGGCGGCGGCGCCTCCGGGCGCTGGTGAGCGAGGCATGCGCGATCGCCTGCTCCGGCACCTGACCCACGGCCGCGCTGCGCTGCGGCGTGCGTTCCCGCAAGCGGCGCTGCAGGCGATCGAAGCCGAGGTACGCGCGCAGGAAGCGCGCCACCGCGCCGAGCTGCGCGTTGCGCTCGAGGCGTCGCTGCCGCTGGGGGCGATGCTGCGCGGCGCCTCGCCGCGCGAGCGCGCGCTAGGGCTGTTCGGCGAGCTCGGCGTCAGTGCGACGCGCGAGGGCAACGGCGTGCTCGTCTACCTACTGCTCGCCGAGCGCGTGGTCGAGATCGTCGCCGACCAGGGGATCGCGCGGCGCGTGCCGCAAGCCGAGTGGCAGCGCATCTGCGGCGCGATGGGGGAGCACTTCCGGTGCGGTGCGTACGCCGAGGGCGTGATCGCCGGGTTGCGCGCGATCGCCGTGCACCTGGCGGAGCACTACCCCGCCACGGGAGACAACCCGAACGAGCTGCCGGACCAGCCGGTCGTGCTCTAGCCGATCCAGGCGTGCGCCATCGCGTCGAGGCGCAGCGCCTGCGCAAACTTCTCGCTGCCGCTCTCGATGAGCAGGGTCACCACTCGCGAACCGGCGCGCTCGAAATTCAGCTCGCAGGAAAACTTTCCCGGGCGCGGCACGCTCTGCGAAGCGAGCGACAGGCCGCGCTCGTCGACGACGTTGCAGCGCGCCTCGCCCTTGCCGTCGAGCCAGGCCTCGAGGTGAAACGGCTGCCCGGCGACGCGCCGGTAGGCCGCTGGATCGCGGTTCGCGTTGTACTGCAATCCGTTCAGCTTCACCATGCGCAGCAGCGGCTTGGCCATGTCGCTCTCCATAAGTCGACGCTAATATAACGCATGCAGCAGGACCTGGAACGCGTCGACGCCGAAATCGCCGCATGGGAGCGCAGGCTCGCCGCGGGCGAGCCGGTGGCGCTCGAGCCCGCGCTCGACGCCGCGACCCGCGCGGCGCGCGCGCTGCTGCGCGCCTACGTGGCGGCGGAGGGCGCCAAGCCGGTGCCGCCCGCGGACGCGGACCTGCTGGAGGTCTTCAAGGTGCTGGTGAAGGGCGATCCGACGTGGAACGCGATACGCGACAACCTGCGCGAGCTGGCGTATTACCGCAATTGCCTGGCCATCGACCGCGCCGATGCGCTGCCCGCGGTGCCGGAGAAGATGGCGATCCGCCTCGCGCGCCACGTCTATTTATATATGAGAACGCGCTGCATCAGGGACGGGAGGATCGCGCCTTGATGGCACGCTTCATCGCCTCGCCGCGCTTCGCCTCGCGCGGCTACGGCCGCAACCATCCGCTCGCCATTCCCAGGGTATCGCTGGCGCTCGAGCTGGCGCGCGCCTGCGGCCTCATCGAGGACGGCGAGTATCTCGAGGCGCGCTGCGCGAGCGACGCCGAGCTCGCCGCGTTCCACGACCCCGACTACGTGGCGGCGCTGCGGCGCGCGGAGCACGCGAGCGGCGTGGCGCAGGCAGACCGCGCGCGCTACGCGCTCGGCACGCTCGAGAACCCGTGGTTCGATGACGTCTTCACGCGGCCCGCGACCGCGGCCGGCGGCAGCCTGCAGGCCGCCGCGGAAGCGCTCGCCGGGCGCCGCGCCTTCAATCCGGCGGGCGGCATGCACCACGCGCGCCGCGGCCGCGCGCAGGGCTTCTGCTATTTCAACGACAACGTGCTCGGCATCCTGCGGCTGCGCGCTGCGGGGCTGCGTGTGCTTTACGTCGATCTCGACGCGCACTATCCCGACGGCGTGGCCGAGGCGCTACGCGGCGATCCGCAGGTGCTGGTGCTGTCGCTGCACATGGACACGTCCTACGCCTACCCGAAAGCCGGCGGCGGCCTGGACGACGCGCAGGTGGTCAACCTGCCGCTGCCGCGCAGCGTGAACGACGCCGAGTACCTGCTCGCCTTCGAGGCGCTGTGGCCGCGCGCGCTCGAGCGCTTCGCGCCCGACGCGGTGATGCTGCAGGCCGGCACCGACATCATCGCGCCCGATCCGCTGGGCAAGTTCGCCGTCACCACGCAGGGCTTCCTGGCCGCGGTGGCGCGCGTCGTCGAGAGCGCGCCGCGGCTCGCGGTCACCGGCGGCGGCGGCTATCACCCGCTGCTGGTGGCGCGCGCCTGGGCCGGCGTCTGGTCGCTGCTCAGCGGCCGCGCGCTGCCCGAGCCGATGCCGCCCGCGGGCGGTGCGCTGCTCGCCGCAGTCGACTGGCAGCATGAGGAGGAGTGGCTCGGCCCATGGATGCTCGAGTCGTTCACCGACCCTGCGCCCGCGGCGACGATCCGCCCCGAGGTGCGGGAGCTCGCCGCGCGCGCGACGCGCCATCCGCGGCTCGCATGATCGCGGGCCACGCCACCCGCGGCGCGACCGAAGGCTACGCGGCGAGCTTCGGCGCGCAGTGCGCGCCGGGGCACTACAGCGACTTCCTCAACCTGCACCTCAAGCTCTCGTCTCTCGGGGTGGGGACCTTTCCGGGCGCGGCGGACGACGCCACCGACGGCGCGGTCGCGACGATCGTCGAGCGCGCGCTGCTCTCGGGCATCAACGTCATCGACACCGCGGTGCACTACCGCTACGGGCGCGCGCTGGTCGCGGTACGCGCCGGGCTGGAGCGCGCCCTGGGCGCGGGCGTCGCGCGCGAGCAGGTGTTCGTCGCGGTCAAGGGGGGATTCCTGCTGTTTCCGGAGGGAGCGCCGTCGAGCCTCGAGCAGTGGTTCGACGCGCACATCGCGGCGCGCGGCTTGGGCACGCGCGCCGACCTCGCCGGCGCGCACCTGCTCGCCGCGCCGTACATCGCCTGGCAGATCGAGTTCGCGCGCGCCGCGCTCGGATTGGCGACGCTCGATGCCTTCCTCATCGATCAGCCGGAAGTGCACATCGCGGCGCTTGGCAAGGAGAAGGTCAACCGCAAGCTGGCGCGCGCCTTCGAGATACTCGAGCGGGCGGTGAAGGATGGCCGCATCCGCTGCTACGGTGTGTCGACCTTCGACGGCATGCGTGTCGAGACTGACCACGCGCTATTCGAGTCGATCGCGTCGCTGCAGGGGCTGGCCGAGGGCGCGGCGCGCACGGCCTGGCAGGACGAGCGCGCGCGCCACCATTTCCGCATCGTGCAGCTGCCGTTCAATCCGGCGATGACCGAGGGGTTCACGCGCTTCTCGCAGGCCACCGGGCAAGGCAACGTCGGCTCGACCATCCAGGCCGCGCACCAGCTGCGCGCGTACGTCATGGCGAGCCACACGCTCGGCAAGGGACGCTTCGCCACGGACGATCCGCTCGCCGCGGCGATGCCGGGTCTGGCCAACCCGGCGCAGCGTGCGCTGCAATTCGCGCGCTCGACCCCCGGTATCGGCAGCGCGCTCGCGGGCCTGAGCAGCGCGGCGCACCTCGACGACCTGCTCGCGGTGGCGCGCACGCCGCCGCTCGCGCGCGAGGAATACCTGCGCTTCTACCGCCGCGCCGGCTGATTCCTCTCGGCCAGCCGCTTGAGCAGCCCGTCGATGCCGGACTGGCTCACGATGGAAGCGAACTCCGAGCGGTAGGTGAGCGCGAGGCTGACGCCCTCGACGATGACGTCGTAGATCTTCCAGCCCTCGGGCGTGAGGTGCATGGCGTAGTCCACCGACACGGCCGGCTTGCCCGGCTGCAGGTAGCGGTTGCGCACGGTGACGTCGGTATCGCCGGGCGCCATGTTGACGCGTTGCACCTCCAGCTTCTGGCCGCGATAGCCGCCGATCGAGTTGGTATAGATGCGCAGCAGCATGCCCTGGAATTCGTGCACCAGCTGGTCGCGCTGCGCGGGCGTCGCGATCCTCCAGTCCCTGCCGAGCGCGATGCGCGTCGCCGCGCGGAAGTCAACGTGCGGCAGCACTTTCTCCCGTACCAGCGCCAGCACCGCCTCGCGCTCGCCCGCCTTGAGCGCGTCGCTCTCTAGCACCGCCTGCGTTACCTCGTCGGTGACCTGGCGCACCACTTCGTCGGGCGCCGGCTCGGCGGCCAAGGCCGGCAGTGCGAGCAACAGGAACAGCAAATGCAGTATCTTCGTCATTGGGAGCGGAAGCGGTGGTGGTGATGGTAATCCTCGGAGCGCGCGAAGGATAGCAAACGGTCGATCTTGCGACGATGCAAGCGCCGGTTGCGCAGGTACCAGAACAGCACCAGGGTCATGGTGCCGGCGACGAAGAATCCGAAGATGACGATGACGATGTAGATCGAAAGTCCGGCTCGCAGCAGCAGCGAGTACAGGGCGATCAGCGCCAGGATGGAGAGGTTCTCGTTGAAGTTCTGCACCGCGATCGAGCGCCCGGCGCCCATCAGGTTGTGGCCGCGATGCTGCAGCAGCGCGTTCATCGGCACCACGAAGAAGCCCGCCAGCGCGCCGATCAGCACCATCAGCGGAATCGCGAGCCAGACGTTACGCACCAGCACCATCGCCATCACCACGACTCCCATGGCGATGCCCAGCGGGATCACCCTGACCGAATGGTGCAGCGGGATCCTGAGCGAGGCGGCGATCGCGCCCATGGCGATGCCCAGCGCCACCACGCCCTGCAGGATCGCGGCCTTGGAAAGGTCGAAGCCGAGGGCCACGTTCGACCATTCGATGACGATGAACTGCAGCGTGGCGCCGACGCCCCAGAAAAGCGTCGTCACCGCGAGCGAGATCTGCCCGAGCTTGTCGGACCACAGGCGCGCGTTGCAGCGGTAGAAGTCCTTCAGCATCGCGAGCGGGCTGCCGTGCAGGTGCTTCAGCGGCACGCCGGTGCGCGGCACGTACAGGTTGAACGTGGCGGCGACGGCGTACACGAGGATGATCACCACCAGGGCGGCCTCGGCCGGGGTATCGATGCCGGTGTCGAGCACCGGCATATCAAAGCTGAGCAGGTGCGTGGCAATGGTTTGATTGATGAGCACGCCGCCGAGCACCGTGCCGAGAATGATCGAGGCTACCGTGAGCCCCTCAATCCAGCCGTTGGCCAGCACCAGCTTCGTGGGCGGCAGGTACTCGGTGAGGATGCCGTACTTGGCGGGCGAATACGCGGCGGCGCCGAGGCCGACCAGCGCATACGCGGCGAGCGGGTTGAAGTCGAACAGCATCAGCGCGCAGCCGAGGATCTTGACCGTATTGGACATGAACATCACGTTGCCCTTGGGCAGCCGGTCGGCGATGGCGCCCACGTACGGCGCCAGCGCGACGTAGGACAGCACGAAGAAGAACTTGAGGTAGGGCGTGAGCCAGGAAGGCTCGTGAGACTGCATCAGCATTGCGATCGCGGCCACCAGCAGCGCGTTGTCGGCGAGCGACGAGAAGAACTGCGCCGCCATGATGATGTAGAAGCCGAGGTTCATCGATCAATTCTCGCTTCTTTTGCGGCGCTCGATCTCCGCCAGCAGCCGTTCCTGCTCGGCGAAGGACGGCGGGCGCGGCGCGTCCTCGTCTTCGGCGAAGCGGCCGCGATAGCCGGGCGGCGCACCCGCCACCGGGCGCAGGTAGGCTTGCATGCGCAGCGCCTTGTTCACCTCGGTCAAGCGTCGCCCGATCCAATACAGTAGATCGTAAAGCGCCGCGGCGACGAGAATCCCTCCCAAGAGCGCGCTTGCACGCCAGTCGAGCAAGAAAAGGACGACGGCGAGAACGCTCGCCAGCCGATAGGCCCACGCGCCGCGCGGCTCGCGCAGATAGACGCGATGCGCACCGAGCGGAAAGGCGAGCCACAGCAGGTAGGCGATGCGCGTGCGGCGCAGCGCCGCGGCGAGCCGCAGGTTCGCCTGCTGCAGGCCTTCGCCGCCGAGATCGACTCGCTTCCAAGCTTCGCTCACGACGCTCCATAAGCTATCAATCGGCCGGAGATTATGCTTGAATAAGCGCCATCTCGACATCGATTCACAGGATTGATCGCCATGGCCGATCGGCGCCTGCAGGTATTCCACGCCGTTGCCAAGCACCTGTCGTTCACCAAAGCCGCCGAGGCGCTGTTCATGACGCAGCCGGCGGTCACCTTCCAGATCAAGCAGCTGGAGGAGCATTTCAACACGCGGCTGTTCGAGCGCGGCCACGGCCGCATCACGCTCACGCCGGCCGGCGACATCGTGCTCGAGTACGCCGAGCGCATCCTCGCGCTCTCGGCGGAACTCGACACCCGCCTCAAGGAGATGACGGGCCAGATCGGTGGGCCGCTGCTGGTGGGCGCGAGCACCACCATCGCGGAGTTCCTGCTGCCGCAGGTGCTGGGCAATTTCAAGTCGAAGTACCCGAGCGTCATGCCGCGCCTGTTTGTCGCCAACTCCGGCACCGTCGAAAGCCGCGTCGCCGAACACACGCTCGATATCGGCTTCATCGAAGCGCCGTCGCACATTCCGACGGTCGCCTCGGACGTGTGCTGCGAGGACGAGTTGCAGGTGGTGTGCGCGCCCGGGCATCCCCTGGCCAAGCTGCAATCGGTTACCCCGAAGGAGCTCTTGGCGTATCCCTACATCAGCCGCGAGACGGGCTCCGGCACGCGCGAGGTCACCGACCTCTACTTCCAGAAGGCCGGCATCAAGCCCGACAGCCTGAACATCATCATGGAGCTCGGCAGCCCCGAGGCGCTCAAGGGCTTGGTCGCGACCGGGCTCGGCTTCGCGATCCTGTCGCGCGCGACCGTGCTCAAGGAGACCACCCTCGGGCAGCTCGCGCGCCTGCCGCTCACGCCGCGCCTGATCCGCAACCTGTCGGTCGTCTACCCGAAGGAAAAATTCCGCTCGAGGCTCGTGAACACCTTCGCGCAGTTCGCCAAGGAGCAACTCGCCGCCCTGCAGGCGGGCTGACCTGGTGAAGCGCTTTCTCGCCGTCCAGCACAGCTTCTCCGAGTTTTTCGGCGCGCTCGAGGCGCAGTGGGAAGCGCGCGGCATCGGCTTTCACTACGCGCGGCCCGTGGCGGGTGAGGACGTCGCGGGCACGCCCTCGCAGTTCGACGCACTGTGGCTGCTCGGCGCGGCGTGGCCTGCGGCCGACCGCGAGCACTGCCCGTGGGTCGACGACGAGATCCGGCTGGTGCGCGCCTTTCTCAAGGCGAGGCGCCCGGTAGTGGGGCTGGGATGCGGCGCGCAGGTGCTCGCCGCCGCGCACGGCGCGATCCTGCACGCCGAGCCGCAGCATGACGCCTACTTCACGCGTGCCAGGGCGCTCGCCGACGACCCGCTGGCGCGCGCGGTGGACGGCCGCATGGTGCTGGTGATGACCAACGGACGCGCCGAGCTGTCGCCGGAGCTCGCGCCGCTGGTGGCGGCCGAGGATGGCCGCCCGATCGCCTTCCGCGCAGGTGCCCTCGGCTACGGGCTTTCGTTTCGGCCGGAGCTCAAGCCCGGCATGCTCGAGGACATGGTGATGGAGGACGGGCGCCCGCTGCCCGAGGACATCGGCGCGCTGATCGAGACCGCGCGCGAGCAATGGCCGCAGATGCAGCAAACCACCGATCGCGTCGCGGCGGCCTTGGTCGAGGCGCTCGGCCTGATGGATGAGCGCGCCAAGGCGCCGGTGATACGCATCGTCGAGCAGCGCTGAGCCAGGCATGCCGCGACCGATCCGCGCCACGATCTCGAGCGCCGCCCTAGCGCACAATCTCGCGCTGGCGCGCCGCGCGGCGGGCGACAGCAGGATCTGGGCGGTGATCAAGGCGAATGCCTACGGCCACGGGCTGCTGCGCGCGGCCGAGGCGCTGGCGGCCGCCGACGGCTACGCGCTGCTCGACTTCGAGGAGGCGATCAGGCTGCGCCTCGCGGGCGTGAAGAAGCCAATCCTATTGCTCGAGGGATTCTTCCAGCCGCAGGACGTGCCGCTGCTCGCCGAGTACGCGTTGACGCCGGTCATCCACAATCGCGAGCAGGTCGAGATCCTGCAGAAGACCCGGCCCGCGGGCCCGATCGACGTCTACCTCAAGGCGAACAGCGGCATGAACCGTCTCGGCCTCGGCGCCGACGGCCTGCGCTGGGCGTGGAACGCGCTCAGGTCGCATCTGCGGGTGCGTCAGGTGACGCTGATGACGCATTTCGCCGATGCCGACGGAGCCGGCGGCGTGCAGGCGCAGCTCGGCTGCTTCGAGCAGATGGTCTCGGGCTGCGCCGCCCCGCGCTCGCTCGCCAACTCGGCGGCGCTGCTGCGCTATCCGCAGACGCGCGCCGACTGGGTGCGCCCCGGCATCATGCTCTACGGCTGCTCGCCGTTCGCCGACCAGAGCGCGGTCGAGCTGGGGCTCGCGCCCGCCATGACGCTCGCCGCGGAGATCATCGACGTGCAGCGCCTGCAGCGCGGCGAGCGCGTCGGCTACGGCTTTTCCTACGAGGCGGCGGGGGCGATGCGCATCGGCGTCGTGGCCTGCGGCTACGCCGACGGCTATCCGCGCCACGCGCCCACGGGCACGCCGGTGCTGGTCGACGGCCGGCGCACGCGCATCGTCGGGCGCGTATCGATGGACATGATCTGCGTCGACCTCACCGACCTGCCGCAGGCCGGGATCGGCGCGCCGGCCACGCTGTGGGGCGAAGGCCTGTCGGCCGACGAGGTTGCCGCGGCCGCGGGCACGGTCAGCTACGAGCTGCTGTGCGCGCTGGCGCCGCGCGTGCCGGTGACGGAGCTTGCGTAGTGGCGAGGGCCAAGACCGCTTACGTCTGCTCCGAGTGCGGCGCCAGCGCGCTGCAGTGGTTCGGCGCCTGCCCGTCGCTGCGGTGCGGCCGGAACACGCTAGCGAGACGCTTGCCGAGCGTCCCTCCGCGCACCGCTACGCGGGGCTCGCGCCGGCGAGCCAGCCGGTGCCGCTCGCCGCGATCGAGGCGCGCGAGCTGGGACGCATCCCGACCGGCATCGGCGAGTTCGACCGCGTGCTCGGCGGCGGCCTGGTCGCGGGGCAGGTGGCGCTGATCGGCGGCGACCCGGGCATCGGCAAGTCGACGCTGCTGCTGCAGGCGCTGGCGAGCCTCGGCGCGCAGGCGAGGACGCTTTACGTGACCGGCGAGGAATCGGCCGAGCAGGTGGCGCTGCGCGCGCGGCGCCTGGCGCTCGAGGCCGGCAGCGTGCAGTCTGCTGGCCGAGATCCAGCTCGAGCGCATCGTCGCGGCGCTCGAGGCAGACAAGCCCGCGGGTGGCGGTGATCGACTCGATCCAGACGCTGTATTCCGATGCAGCTGCAATCCGCGCCCGGGTCGGTGGCGCAGGTGCGCGAGTGCGCCGCGCAGCTCACGCGCCTCGCGAAGCAGAGCGGCACCGCGGTGCTCCTCGTCGGCCACGTCACCAAGGAAGGCGCGATCGCCGGGCCGCGCGTGCTCGAGCACATCGTCGACACCGTGCTCTATTTCGAGGGCGACACGCATTCGAGCTTTCGCCTGATCCGCGCCATCAAGAACCGCTTCGGCGCGGTCAACGAGCTGGGCGTGTTCGCCATGACCGACAAGGGCCTGCGCGCGGTGAGCAACCCTTCGGCGCTGTTCCTGTCGCACCACGAGCGCGAGGTGGCGGGCTCCTGCGTGCTGGTGACGCAGGAGGGCACGCGCCCGCTGCTGGTGGAGATCCAGGCGCTGGTCGACGCGTCGCATTCGCCCGAACCCGCGGCGCCTGTCGGTGGGGCTCGAGCAGAACCGGCTGGCGATGCTGCTCGCGGTGCTGCACCGGCATGCGGGCATCGCCACCGTGCGACCAGGACGTGTTCGTCAACGCGGTGGGCGGCGTGCGCATCGGCGAGCCGGCGGCCGACCTCGCGGTGTCCGCTGGCGATCGTGTCCTCGCTCACCGACCGGCCGATCCCCGGCAAGGTGGTGGTGTTCGGCGAGGTCGGGCTGGCGGGCGAAGTGCGGCCCGCGCCGCGCGGCCAGGAGCGCCTCAGGGAGGCGGCCAAGCTCGGCTTCGGCAGAGTCATCATCCCGAAGGCGAACCAGCCGAAGAGCAGGATCGCGGGGCTCGAGATCATCGCCGTCGAGCGCGTCGACCAGGCGGTGCAGGTGCTGCGCGAGCTCTAGTCCCGCGCCAGCGCCATGCGTGCGGCGCGCACGCCGCTGCGCACCGCCGCCTCGAGCGTCGGTGGATACTCTGGATCGGTGTAATCGCCCGCCAGAAGCACGTCGGGCCACGGCGTACGCTGCGCGACGCGCGCGAGGCCGGGCGGGCAGGCGATGGTGGCGCGCTTCTCGGCGATCACGCTCGACCACTCGGGCTGCGGTAGTCCGGCGAGGGCCTGTGCGAGCTCGCAGTGGCAGGTCTCGGCGAGCTCGGCGTGGGTCATCTGCTGATGGTTGCCCTCGGCGCTGATTACGCAGGCAAGGCGCCCGCGCTCGCCGAGCAGGGCGCCGCGGTCGAACACCCATTGCACCAGCCCCTGGTCCAGGCCGAGCATCGGCAGGGGCAGATGCACGCGCTCGGGATACTGCAGGTAGCAGGTATAAATGGGTTGATAGGCGAGCGGCGGCGCGAGCTCGGGCAGCAGCGTCTTCAACTGGTGCGGGCCGACGGCGACGATCACCGCCCGGTGCGCGCGGCGCAGCGCCGCGAGGTCGTGCACTGGCGCGTTCAGCCGCAGCTCGCCGCCGCGCGCCGTGACAAACGCGACGGCAGGCTCGGGGAACAGCCGGCTCAGGTCGACGCGCGGCAGCAGCAGGTCGCTCGCCCCGGGCGGGCCGTTGAGCGTGTCGCGCAGCGCCGCGAGGAACACGGCGGCCGAGGCCCGAGCGGGCGGCGTGTTGAGCGCCGAGACGCACAGCGGGCGCCACAGGTGCCTGCCGATGACGCCGCCCTGGCGGTGGCGCGCGAGCAGATCTTCGACGCTGCAGTCCTCGTCCAGGCGGAAGCGCCGCCGGCGCATGGCGAGTACGAAGCGCACCGCGCCCAGGCGCTCGCTGAGCGGCACGCGGCGTGCGGCGAGCAGCCCGCCCAGCAGGTCGAACGGCTGCGGCAGCCACAGCGCGCGCAGCGCGAAGCCGCTCGCGTAGCGCAGCTCGAGCGGCATGCGCAGCACGGCGCCGCTCGGCACGCCGACCATCTCCATCATGCGCGCGAGCTCGGCGTAGGCGCCCACCAGGATGTGCTGGCCGTTGTCGAGCTGGCGCTCGTGGTGCGTGATGCGCCGCGCGCGGCCGCCGACGATGGAGCCCGCCTCGTAGATTCTGGTTGGCAAGCCGCGCGCCGCCAGGCTCGCGGCGGCGGCCATGCCGGCGTAGCCGGCCCCGACGATGGCTATGCTCTGAGCCAAGTCTTCCAGGCGATCCAGAGCTTGCGCAGCGGCGTGAGCGAGGTGCGCCGGTCGAGGACCCTGAATGCATCGCGCTCGATCTCGGCGAGCAGCGTGCGGTAGATCGCCGCCATGATGAGGCCCGGCCGCTGCGCGCGCCGGTCCTCCGCGGGCAGCTCGGCCAGCGCCTTGTCGTAGTAGGACTCGGCGCGGCGCGCCTGGAAGCGCATTAGCTGCACGAACGCCTCGCCGTAGCGCGCGCCGGTAATGTCGGCGGCGGTTACGCCGAAGGTCTTGAGGTCCTCCATCGGCAGGTAGATGCGGTTCTTGCGCGCGTCCTCGCCGACATCGCGGATGATGTTGGTGAGCTGGAAGGCGGTGCCGAGATCCCTGGCGAATTCGAGCGTGCGCGTGTCGCGGTAACCGAAGATGCCGGCCGAGAGCAGACCGACCACGCCGGCGACGTGGTAGCAGTAGCGCTCCAGCCCGGCGAAGTCCAGGTAGCGCGACTGCGTCAGGTCCATCTGCATCCCGTCGACGATCTCGTTCAAGCGCTCCGCGGTGACGCCGAAGCGCTCGACCGCCGGCGCGAGCGCGCGCGTCACGGGGTGCTGCGGGCCGCCGGCGATGAGCCGCGCGATCTCGGCGCGCCACCAGGCGAGCCGCGTCTGCGCGAGCTGCGGGTCGCTGGCCTCGTCGACCACGTCGTCGACCTCGCGGCAGAAGGCGTACAGCGCGGTAATGGCGCGCCGCCGCTCCGCCGGCAGGAACAGGAACGAGTAATAGAAGCTCGAGCCGCTGGCGGCCGCCTTCTGCCGACAATATTGGTCGGGGGTCATAGCGCTCTCGCCAGCAACAGCGGCCAGTCGTACCACCTGAGCACCGGGCGGCGGCGGAACATGTCGCAGCCGGCCGCGGCGAGCTTCTCCAGCACGCGCAAGCCGCCCTGCACGGTGGCGCGGATCTCCAGACCGATGCGCCCGGGCAGCCGCCGGCCGAGCGGTGCGCCCGCGGCGAGCATCGCCTGGGCCCGACCGAGCTGCAGGCCGAGCAGCTCGCGCCAGGCGGCGTCGCAGCGCTGCTCGGCGATGTGGCGCTCGGTGACGCCGCAGCGCGCCATTTCGTCCTGCGGCAGGTAGATGCGGCCCTTCGCGTAGTCGAGCGCCACGTCCTGCCAGAAGTTCACCAGCTGCAGGGCGGAGCAGATCGAGTCGGAGTCGCGCAGGTTCTCCGGCGTCGCGGCGCCGAACAGCTCGAGCAGCAGCCGGCCTACGGGATCCGCGGAGCGGCGGCAATAACCGAGCAGCTCGTCAAAATTTGCGTAGCGGTGCTTGACCACGTCCTGCGAAAAGGCGTCGAGCAGGTCGTGGAAAGGCTCGAGCGCCAGCCGGCGCTCGCGCGCCAGGCGCGCGACGTCGCGCAGCACGGGCTCTCCGGGATCCTCGGCGCGCGCGATGGCGCGCAGCCCTGCGCGGTATCCGTCGATGAGCGCCAGGCGCTCCGCGGGCGAGCGCGCGCCCTCGTCGGCGAAATCGTCGGCGCTGCGCGCGAAGCAGTAGATGACCGCCACCGCACTGCGCTGGGGCGCGGGCAGCAACAGCGAGGCGACCGGAAAATTTTCGTAATGGTCGACGGACACCGGTTGATTCTTAAGGGGAAACCGCGCGTCACCGGGGCGGCAGATCCATGTTACGCAGTATAATGGATCGCTTTTCGACCGGGCTGCACGCGCGAAGGTGGCGGAATTGGTAGACGCACTGGATTTAGGTTCCAGCGCGGAAACGCTTGTGGGTTCGAGTCCCACCCTTCGCACCACCGTTGCATGCGGGCGACCCGGCACGACTACTTTGAGGACTGGATAGAAATGGCGGTTAACGTGGAGACGCTGGGAACGCTCGAGCGGCGCCTGTCGATGTCGGTGCCGCTCGAAGACATCGAGCGCCGGGTCGACGCGCGACTGAAGAAGCTCGCGCGCGAGGTGAAGATGCCCGGCTTTCGCCCCGGCAAGGTGCCGATGAAGCTGGTGGCGCAGCAATTCGGCCCGCAGGTGCGCTCCGAGGTCCTGGGCGACGCGGTGCAGCAGAGCTTCAGCGATGCGGTCAAGGCGGCGAACCTCAAGGTCGCGGGCTACCCGCAGATCGAAAAGCGCGACGGCGGCGACGACAAGGCGCTCGAGTTCAGCGCGACCTTCGAGGTCTACCCCGAGGTGAAGCTCGGCGACATGACGGCGGCCACCGTGGAGCGTCCGCAGACCGAGGTAAGCGAAGCGGACGTGGACAAGACCGTCGAAGTCCTGCGCAAGCAGCGCACCCAGTACGCCGCAGTGTCGCGCGCGGCGCAGGATGGCGACCGCCTGACGGTGGATTTCGAAGGCGGCATCGACGGCCAGCCGTTCAGCGGCGGCCAGGCCACGGGGTTCAACTTCGTGATCGGCGAGGGGCGCATGCTGCCGGAGTTCGAGCAGGCCGCGCGCGGCGTGTCGGCGGGCGAATCAAAGACCTTCGAGGTAACGTTCCCCGCGGACTACCACGGCAAGGAAGTCGCCGGAAAGACCGCCTCGTTCGTGCTCACGGTGAAGCAGGTCGACGAGCCGCGGCTGCCCGAGCTGGATGCCGAGTTCGCCGAGAGCCTCGGCGTGGCCAACGGCGACCTCGCCAAGATGCGCGCCGAGATCCGGGCCAACGTCGAGCGCGAGGTGAACAAGCGCATCGAGGCGCGTGTCAAGAACCAGGCGCTGCAGGCGCTGCTCGAGTCGACCAAGCTCGAAGTGCCCAAGTCGCTGGTGCAGATGGAGGCGCAGCAGCTTGCCGAGCGTGCGGCGGGCGATCTGCAGGCGCGCGGCGTAAAGCTCGCGCAATTGCCGATCGAGCCCAAGGCGTTCGAGGACACGGCCAAGCGGCGCGTGGCGCTCGGCCTGATCATCGGCGAGCTGGCGCGCACCGAGAAGCTGCAGCCCAAGCCCGCCGAAGTGCGCGCCGTGATCGAGCAGGAAGCGCAGACCTACGAGAGCCCTGCCGAGGTGGTAAAATGGTTTTACATGCAGCCGCAGCGCTTGTCCGAGATGGAAGGCCTCGCACTCGAGGGCAACGTCGTCAACTGGGTGCTGTCCAAGGCCAAGGTTGTCGACAAGGCGGTTTCCTTCGACGAACTGATGGGTGGCGGCTCATGATCTGGCAGAAATCGACGCCCGAGACGCAGAATCTCGGGCTGATCCCGATGGTGATCGAGCAGTCGGGGCGCGGCGAGCGCGCCTACGACATCTACTCGCGCCTGCTCAAGGAGCGCGTGGTGTTCCTGGTGGGGCCGGTGAACGAGATCACCGCCAACCTGATCGTCGCGCAGCTGCTGTTCCTCGAGTCCGAGAACCCCGACAAGGACATCTTCTTCTACATCAACTCGCCCGGCGGCTCGGTATCGGCCGGCATGGCGATCTACGACACCATGCAGTTCATCAAGCCCGACGTGAGCACGCTGTGCATCGGGCAGGCGGCGAGCATGGGCGCGCTGCTGCTGGCCGCCGGCGACAAGGGCAAGCGCTTCTGCCTGCCCAACTCGCGCGTCATGATCCACCAGCCCCTGGGCGGCTTCTCAGGGCCAGGCCTCGGACATCGAGATCCACGCCAAGGAGATCCTGTACCTGCGCGCAGCGGCTGAACGAGATCCTGGCCAAGCACACCGGCCAGACGGTTGATACCATTGCGCAGGACACCGACCGCGACAATTTCCTGTCGGCCGACGAAGCGGTAAAGTACGGCCTGGTGGACAAGGTACTGGTGTCGAGGGAAAACGACCTACGGAGCGCTCACATGACGGACAAGACCTCCTCCGGCGAGAAACTGCTTTACTGCTCGTTCTGCGGCAAGAGCCAGCACGAGGTGCGCAAGCTGATCGCCGGGCCGTCGGTGTTCATCTGCGACGAATGCATCGAGCTGTGCAACGACATCATTCGCGAGGAGACCGCCACCGACAAGACCGGCAAGGGGGCCAAGTCGCGACCTGCCGACGCCGCACGAGATCCGCGAGATCCTCGACCAGTACGTGATCGGCCAGGACCAGGCGAAGAGGATCCTGTCGGTCGCCGTGTACAACCACTACAAGCGGCTCAAGCACCTGTCGAAGAACGACGAGGTCGAGCTCGCCAAGTCGAACATCCTGCTGATCGGCCCGACCGGCTCGGGCAAGACGCTGCTCGCGCAGACGCTGGCGCGGCTGCTCAACGTGCCGTTCGTGATCGCCGACGCGACGACGCTCACCGAGGCCGGCTACGTCGGCGAGGACGTCGAGAACATCATCCAGAAGCTGCTGCAGAACTGCGACTACGACGTCGACAAGGCGAAGCGCGGCATCGTCTACATCGACGAGATCGACAAGATCTCGCGCAAGTCCGACAACCCCTCGATCACCCGCGACGTCTCCGGCGAGGGCGTGCAGCAGGCGCTGCTGAAGCTGATCGAGGGCACGATCGCCTCGGTGCCGCCGCAGGGCGGGCGCAAGCACCCGAACCAGGACTTCGTGCAGGTCGACACCACCAACATCCTGTTCATCTGCGGCGGCGCCTTCGACGGCCTGGAGAAGATCATCCGCAACCGCACCGAGAAGACCGGCATCGGCTTCGGCGCGGAAGTGCGAAGCCCGAAAAACGCCAAGGCGACCTTCGACATCCTCAAGGGCGTCGAGCCCGAGGACCTGATCAAGTACGGCCTGATCCCCGAGTTCGTCGGCCGCCTGCCGGTGGTCGCGACGCTCGAGGAGCTCGACGAGAGCGCGCTGATCCAGATCCTCACCGAGCCGAAGAACGCGCTGGTCAAGCAGTACCAGAGGCTGTTCCTCATGGAAGGCGTGGAGCTGGAATTCCGGCCGGCGGCGCTCAACGCGGTGGCGAAGAGAGCGCTGGCGCGCAAGACCGGCGCGCGCGGCCTGCGCTCGATCCTGGAGACCGTGCTGCTCGACACCATGTACGAGCTGCCGACCCTGGAGAACGTCAGCAAGGTGGTGGTCGACGAGGCGATGATCTCGGCCGACGGCAAGCCGCTGCTGATCTACTCCGACCAGCACAAGGTGGCCGGCGGTTCTGCCTAGAGCGCGCGCCGGCACGCTGCAACCAGCGGCGCAAATATGCAGATTGGACGGTCGGCGCGCTTGCGTGTAGGCTAACTCGAGCGCCGTCAGCGGTTGCTTTTACCCATTGATTTGGCGCAGGAAGGCCTCATGTAAGCGAGGTCTTCCACGCCCAACAGAGGCCGCAAATGTCCGACGCACCCGAAGTGCCCGTCAGCAACACCCAGTACCCGCTGCTGCCGCTGCGCGACGTGGTGGTGTTCCCGCACATGGTGATCCCGCTGTTCGTCGGGCGCCCCAAGTCCATCAAGGCGCTGGAAACGGCGATGGAGGCGGGCAAGTCGATCCTGCTGGTGGCGCAGAAATCCGCCGCCAAGGACGAGCCCGGCCCCGAGGACATGTACGCGATCGGCAGCGTCTCGAACATCCTGCAGATGCTCAAGCTGCCCGACGGCACGGTGAAGGTGCTGGTCGAAGGCGGCAGCGCGCGCGCATCCGCAACATCGCCGACCTGAAGGCCCACTGGGTCGCCGAGGCAGCGCCGGTCCGAGCAGGAAGGCGCCGGAACCCACGAGGTCGAAGCGATGCGGCGCGCGCTGCTGTCGACCAGTTCGACCAGTACGTGAAGCTGAACAAGAAGATCCCGCCCGAGATCCTCACCTCGCTGCCGGGCATCGACGAGGCCGGCCGGCTTGCCGACACCATCGCCGCGCACCTGCCGCTCAAGCTGGAGCAGAAGCAGCAGGTCCTGGAGATGTTCGACGTCAAGCTGCGGCTCGAGCACCTGCTGTCGCAGCTCGAGACCGAGATCGACATCCTGCAGGTGGAGAAGCGCATCCGCGGACGCGTCAAGCGCCAGATGGAGAAGAGCCAGCGCGAGTACTACCTGAACGAGCAGGTCAAGGCGATCCAGAAGGAGCTCGGCGAAGGCGAAGAAGGCGCCGACCTGGAAGAGATGGAAAAGCGCATCCAAGGCGCACATGCCCAAGGAGGCGCGCAAGAAGGCCGAGGCGGAGCTGAAGAAGCTCAAGCTGATGTCGCCGATGTCGGCCGAGGCGACGGTGGTGCGCAACTACATCGAGACGCTGGTCGGCCTGCCGTGGAAGAAGAAGATCCAAGATCTCGCAGCGACATCCAGGCGGCGCAGGAAATCCTCGACAAGGACCACTACGGGCTGGAGAAGGTCAAGGAGCGCATCGTCGAGTACCTCGCGGTGCAGAGCCGCGTCGACAAGATGAAGGCGCCGATCCTGTGCCTGGTGGGCCCGCCGGGCGTGGGCAAGACCTCGCTCGGCCAGTCGATCGCCAGGGCGACCAACCGCAAGTTCGTGCGCATGTCGCTGGGCGGCGTGCGCGACGAGGCCGAGATCCGCGGCCACCGCCGCACCTACATCGGCTCGATGCCGGGCAAGATCCTGCAGAACATGACCAAGGTCGGCGTGAGGAACCCGCTGTTCCTGCTCGACGAGGTCGACAAGATGGGCATGGACTTCCGCGGCGATCCGTCATCGGCGCTGCTGGAGGTGCTCGACCCGGAGCAGAACCACACCTTCGTCGACCACTACGTCGAGGTCGAGTACGACCTGTCGGAGGTGATGTTCGTCGCCACGGCCAACACGCTCAATATCCCGCCGGCGCTGCTCGACCGCATGGAGGTGATCCGGCTCTCGGGCTACACCGAGGACGAGAAGGTGAACATCGCCGTGAAGTACCTGCTGCCCAAGCAAATGAAGAACAACGGCCTGGCGCAGGGCGAGCTCGCGGTGACCGAGCCCGCGATCCGCGACATCGTGCGCTACTACACGCGCGAGGCCGGCGTGCGCAGCCTGGAGCGCGAGATCTCCAAGATCTGCCGCAAGGCGGTCAAGCAGCTGATGACGGTAAAGAAGGAATCCGGCGAGAAGCCCAAGCGCATCCTGGTCACGCCGCGCAACCTCGACAAGTACCTCGGCGTGCGCCGCTTCAGCTTCGGCATGGCGGAGAAGCAGAACCAGGTCGGCCAGGTCACCGGTCTCGCGTGGACCGAGGTCGGCGGCGAGCTGCTCACCATCGAGACCGTGGTGATGCCGGGCAAGGGCAAGACCATCACCACCGGCAAGCTGGGCGACGTGATGCAGGAGTCGATCCAGGCCGCGCTTTCCGTGGTGCGCAACCGCTCCAGGAAGCTCGGCGTCAAGGAGGACTTCTACCAGAAGAACGACATCCACATCCACTTGCCCGAGGGTGCGACGCCGAAGGACGGCCCGAGCGCCGGCATCGGCATCGTCACGGCGATGGTTTCGGTGCTCACCGGCATCCCGGTGCGCGCGGACGTGGCGATGACCGGCGAGATCACGCTGCGCGGCGAGGTGCTGCCGATCGGCGGGCTCAAGGAGAAGCTGCTCGCCGCGCACCGCGGCGGCATCAAGACGGTGCTGATCCCGGAAGAGAACGTCAAGGACCTCGCGGAGATTCCCGAGAACATCAAGAACCGTCTCGAGATCCTGCCGGTGAAGTGGATCGACAAGGTGCTGGAGATCGCCCTGGAGCGACAGCCCGAGCCCCTTCCCGAGCCGGTGGACGTGGCGCCGCTGCCCGGTTCCGAGGACGACAAGACCGGGTCCAGCCTGACGACGCATTGAGCAAAGGAGGTGTATGTGAACAAGGCGGAAATGATCGATCACATCGCACAGGCCGCGGAGATCTCGAAGTCCGCCGCCGAGCGGGCGGTGGACGCGATGGTCGGCGCGATCAAGTCGAGCCTGAAGAAGGGCGACATGGTGACGCTCGTGGGCTTCGGCAGCTTCTATGTCAGCGAGCGCGCCGCCCGCACCGGACGCAATCCGCGCACCGGCGAGGAGCTCAAGATCGAAGCCGCGCGCGTGCCGAAGTTCCGTTCTGGAAAAGCCCTGAAGGATGCGATAAACTAGCGCGCTTTTTTGCGGGCCGCGTGCGGCCCGCAAGGGTGACGGAGGGGTGCTTAGCTCAGTGGTAGAGCGTCGCCCTTACAAGGCGAATGTCGGGAGTTCGACCCTCTCAGCACCCACCAGCGGGAGTGGTAGTTCAGTTGGTTAGAATACCGGCCTGTCACGCCGGGGGTCGCGGGTTCGAGTCCCGTCCACTCCGCCACATATCCCGAAAGGGGCGAACGCCGGTTCGCCCTTTTTTTGCTTCAAGAGAGCCATGTTCGATTTCGTCCACAAGCAGAAGAAGATCATCACGGGCATCATCATGTTGCTCGCACTGACGTTCGCCGTGTGGGGCATCGAGTCCTACACGCGGGGACGCTCGCAGAGCGACGCGGTGGCCAAGATCGACCGACTTTCCATCTCGCAGCGCGAGTTCACCGAGGAGCTCGGGCGCCAGCAGGAGCGACTGCGCCAGGTATTCGGGCGCAACTTCGACCCGAGCACCGTCGACACGCTGGAGACGCGGCACGCGCTGCTGGAAGGCATGGTCCAGCAGCGCCTGGTCGCGCAGGCCGCCATCAAGAGCCGCCTGCTGGTTTCCGACGCCGCGCTGCGCGAGGTGATCGCCGGCATCCCGGCCTTCCAGGAGAACGGGAAGTTCTCCAAGTCCGCCTACGAGACCATCCTGCGCGCGCAGAACCCGCCGCTTACGCCTGCCGCGTACGAATCCAGCTTGCGCTACGAGCTCGCGCTCGGCCAGCTGGCGCGCTCCATCAGCCAGACCGCGATCTCGCCGCGCGCGGTCGTGCAGCATGTCGTGCGCCTGGAGGAGGAGCAACGCGAGGTATCCGAGGCGCTGGTGCCCGCGGAGAAGTTTCTCTCCCAGGCGAAGATCGGCGACGCGCAGGCCAGGGCCTATTACGATTCGCACCAGGACGAGTTCCGCACGCCGGAGCGGGTGCGTGTCCAGTACCTCGCGCTGTCCGCCGCGGAGCTCGGCCGGCAGGAGCCGGTGAGCGACGCCGAGGTGAAGAAACTCTACGAATCGCGCACCAGCCAGTACCGGGTGCCGGAAGAGCGGCGCGTGAGCCACATCCTGATCGCCGTGCCGGCCGACGCGAAGCAGGCCGAGCGCGAGGCGGCGCGCAAGAAGGCGGAAACGATCCTCGCCGAAGTGCGCAAGTCGCCGGAGCGCTTCGCCGAGCTGGCCAAGAAATACTCCCAGGACCCGGGCTCGGCCGAGAAGGGCGGCGACCTCGGCCTGTTCGGCCGCGGCATGATGGTCAAGCCCGTCGAGGACGCGGCGTTCGGGCTGAAGGAGGGCGAGACCAGCGGCATCGTCGAATCCGAGTTCGGCTACCACGTCCTCAAGCTCACCGGCATCCAGCCCGCCAAGGCGCGGGCAATGGACGAGGTGCGGCGGGAGCTGGTCGCCGAGATCCAGAAGCAGAAAGGAGCGCAGCGCTTCGCCGAGGCCGCCGAGGGCTTCACGAACATGGTCTACGAGCAATCCGACAGCCTGCAGCCGACGGCGGAGCGCTACAAGCTGCCGCTGCATACGACGGGGTGGATCAGCAGGGACAAGGCGCCCGGCGCGCTCGACAACAAGCGGGTGCTCAATGCGCTGTTCTCGGACGACACGATCCGCAACAAGCGCAATACCGACGCGATCGACGTCGGCTCGGATACGCTGGTTGCGGCGCGCGTGCTCGAGCACCAGGCGGCGTCGCTGCAGAAATACGATGACGTGAAGGCGCAGATCGAGCAGAAGCTGCGCCGCAGCGAGGCCGCCGCGCTGGCGGCCAAGGACGGCACGGCGCTGCTCGACAAGCTGCGCAAGGGCGAGAGCGCGGATCTCAAGTGGGGTGCGGCGCACAACATTTCGCGCCGCGCGGCCGAAGGGCTATCGGTGGACACGCTGCGCCTCATCGTCTCTGCCGACGTCTCGAAGCTCCCGGCCTACGTGGGCGCGAAGGCAGGCGACCAGGGCTACGCCATCTACCGGATTTCCAGGGTGATCGAACCCGCCGGGAAGACCGATCAGCAGCAGGCCGCCGACCTGCAGCGCGTCGCCGGCATCGACGGCCAGTCGGAGTACCAGGCCTACGTCGCCAGCCTGCGCTCCAGTGCGGACGTCGAAATCAACGAAAAGCTGCTGCGTCCGCAGCAGCAGCAATAGGGGTGCGGCGGCCCGCTATTCGCCGCCGCGCATCCCGCCGACGACGCGGCTGAAGCCGCCGTCGACATAGACGATCTCGCCGGTGATGCCGGCCGCGAGATCCGACAGCAGGAACGCGGCCGCATTGCCGACATCCTCGATGGTGACGTTGCGCCTGAGCGGCGCGTGCTGCTCGACGAACTTCAGGATCTTCGAGAAGCCCGCGATGCCGCTCGCCGCGAGCGTCTTGATCGGCCCCGCCGAGATACCGTTGACGCGTATGCCCTGCGCCCCGAGATTCGACGCGAGATAGCGGACCGAGGCTTCGAGGCTCGCCTTGGCGAGTCCCATAACGTTGTAGTGCGGAACGACGCGCACGGCGCCGAGATAGGTCAGGGTGAGCAGCGCGGCGCGCCGGCCCTGCATCATGGGCAACGCCGCCTTCGCCAGCGCAGGGAGACTGTACGCCGAGATGTCGTGCGCTTGCCGGAACGCGTCGCGCGACAGGCCGTCGAGCAGCTCGCCGGTAATCGCTTCGCGCGGGGCGAAGGCGATCGCGTGCACCAGCCCGTCGAGACCATCCCAGCGCTCTCCGAGCGTGCCGAACAGCTCGTCGATCTGCGCGTCGCTCGAGACGTCGCACGGCAGCACGAGCTGCGAGCCAAACTCGCCTGCCATCTCGGCCACGCGCTCGCGAAAGCGCTCGCCGACGTAGGTGAATGCGAGCTCCGCGCCCTCGCGGCGGGCCGCCGCGGCGATGCCGTAGGCGATGGAGCGGTTGCTCAGAAGGCCCGTGACGAGGATCTTCTTTCCGGCCAGGAGGGTCATTTTTCTTCGTTGGGCGTTTGCGGTCTCCGATTATATCGGAGGCCCCGGGCGCGCCTTCCGCTAAACTCGCGTCATGCGCTTCCCGAATCCAACGGCCTGCACGACGGCCCTGGCGCTGGTAACGCTCGTGGCGGGCTGTGGCGAGGTGTGGAACGATCCTTACCCGGCCGCCGACGCCGAGAAAAACATTTTCTACTCGGCGTTCGTCGAGCGCCCGAAGCATCTCGACCCGGTGCTGTCCTACTCGGAGGACGAGGGGCGCTTCACGCAGCAGGTGTACGAGCCGCCGCTGCAGTACCAGTATCTGAAGCGGCCCTACGAGCTGGTGCCGCTCACGGCGACGCAGATGCCGCAGGTGAGCTACCTGGACGCGGACGGCCGGCAGGTGTCCGAGGCGAGCCGGGCGGTCGCCTACAGCGTCTACGAGATCCGCATCCGGCCGGGCATCCTCTACCAGCCGCATCCGGTGTTCGCGACAGGCCCCGGCGGCGAATACCTGTACCACGGACTGTCGCGCGAGCGCATCGCGGCGCTGTCGAGCCCCTACGCGTTGCCCAAGCAGGGCACGCGCGAGCTCACGGCGGATGAC
Organism: uncultured Pseudomonadota bacterium; assembly: GCA_963834845.1. Lineage (GTDB taxonomy): Bacteria > Pseudomonadota > Gammaproteobacteria > Burkholderiales > SG8-39 > DAHVFK01. The sequence goes on along the minus strand of CAWICY010000004.1, from coordinate 3,525,979 downwards.
TATATCTACGAGATCAAGCGTCTCGCGCACCCGCGGCTGCATTCGCCGATCTACGGCCTGATGTCGGAGTACATCGTCGGGCTCTCGGACCTGGCGGCGCGCCTGAGGAAACTCAATGAAACGATGATCATGCAGGGACGCGGCGACCAATGGATCGACCTGCGCGCGCAGCGCCTCGAAGGAGTCGAGCGCGTCGACGCGCACACCTATCGGGTGAAGCTGAAAGGCCGCTATCCGCAATTCATGTACTGGCTGGCGATGCCGTTCTTCGCGCCGGTTCCCTGGGAAGCGGACGAGTTCTTCCACCAGCCGGGCATGGCGCAGAGGAATTTCACGCTCGAATGGTGGCCGGTTGGCACCGGGCCCTACATGCTGTCCGCAGAACGACCCGAACCTGCGCATGGTGCTCGAGCGAAACCCGAATTTCCGCGGCGAGCCGTATCCGTCGGAGGGCGAGCCCGGGGACCGCGAGGCCGGCTTGCTGCGCGGACGCGGGCAGGATGATGCCCTTCATCGACCAGGCGGTCTACAGCCGCGAGAAGGAAAGCATCCCGTACTGGAACAAGTTCCTGCAGGGCTACTACGACAGCTCGGCCATCGCGTCGGACAACTTCGACCAGGCGGTACAGGTGTCGATCGAGGGCGATGCCACGCTCACGCCCGAGATGGAACGGCGCGGCATCGAACTGCGCACCTCGGTCGCCACCACCATCATCTACGCCGGCTTCAACTGGCTCGATCCGGTGGTGGGAGGCGAGCAGGGCGGGGCGGCCGCGGAGCGCGCCAGGAAGCTGCGCCAGGCGATCTCGATCGCCGTCGACATGGAGGAGTTCCTCTCCATCTTCGCCAACGGCCGCGGCATCGTCGCGAGCGGCCCGCTGCCGCCGGGAATTTTCGGCTGGCGCGAGGGACAGGAGGGGATCAACCCGTTGACCCACGTATGGCGCGACCACGCGGCGCGCCGGCGTCCGCTGTCCGAGGCGAAGAGGCTGCTGGCGGAGGCCGGCTACCCGGACGGGCGCGACGCGAAGACCGGCAAGCCGCTGGTGCTGTATCTCGACACCGTGGCGCGCGGGCCCGGCGACAAGGCGCGGCTCGACTGGTGGCGCAAGCAGTTCGCCGAGCTCTCCATCCAGCTCGAGATCCGCGAGACCGACTGGAACCGGTTCCAGGAGAAGCTGCGCAAGGGCAGCCAGCAGATCTTCATCCTGGGCTGGAACGCCGACTATCCCGATCCCGAGAACTTCCTGTTCCTGCTGTACGGGCCGCAGAGCCGCGCCACGTACCACGGCGAGAACTCGTCGAACTACCAGAACCCGGAGTTCGACGCGCTGTTCCAGAAGATGAAGAACATGCCCAACTCGCCCGAGCGGCAGCAGCTGATCGACCGCATGGTCGAGATCGCGCGCCGCGACGCGCCGTGGATCTGGGGCTTCAATCCCAAGGATTACTCGCTGTTTCACGGCTGGCTGGCGAACGTCAAGCCGAACACGATGGCACGCAACAGCCTGAAGTACCTGCGCGTCGACGCCGCGAAGCGCGCCGCGCTGCGGCGCGAATGGAACCGCCCGGTGCTGTGGCCCATCGGCCTGGTGCTGCTGCTGCTGATCGCCGCCGCCATCCCGGCGGTGCGCAGCTACCGCCGCCGCGAGCGCATGGCCGCGCGCCCCGCCGCCTAGCATGCTCGCCTACATCCTCCGCCGGGTGCTGTACGCGATCCCGATCCTGATCGGCGTCAACCTGATCACCTTCGCGCTGTTCTTCGTGGTGAATACGCCGGACGACATGGCGCGCATGCAGCTCGGCATCAAGCGCGTGACGCCCGAGGCGATCGAGAAGTGGAAGGCCGAGCGCGGCTACGACAAGCCGCTGCTGTGGAATGCACAGACGGCGTGGATCGGGCAAGCTCACCGACACGATCTTCTTCCAGAAATCGGTGCGGCTGTTCGCGCTTCGATTTCGGCACCGCCGACGACGGGCGCGACATCGCCGCCGAGATCCGCACGCGCATGTGGCCGAGCCTGGCGATCGCGGTGCCGGTATTCCTCGTCGGGCTGCTGGTGAACATCAGCTTCGCGCTGCTGATGGCGTTCTTTCGCGCCACCTACCATCGATTTCGGCGGCGTGGTGCTGTGCGTGGCCATGATGTCGATCTCCAGCCTTGTTCTACATCATCGGCGGGCAGTTCCTGGTTCGCAAGCTGTGGCACCTGGTGCCGATTTCGGGCTACGACCGCGGGCTCGATGCGGTCAAGTTCCTGGTTCTGCCGGTGATCATCGGCGTCGTGAGCGGCATCGGCTCGGGCAGCCGCTGGTACCGCACCATGTTCCTCGAGGAGATGGGCAAGGATTACGTGCGCACCGCGCGCGCCAAGGGCCTGTCCGGAGACCGCGGTGCTGTTCCGCCACGTGCTGAAGAACGCGCTGATCCCGATCCTGACCGGCGTGGTGGTGGTGATCCCGCTGCTGTTCATGGGCAGCCTGCTGACCGAGTCGTTCTTCGGCATCCCGGGGCTGGGCAGCTACACCATCGATGCCATCCAGGCGCAGGATTTCGCCGTGGTGCGCTCGATGGTGTTCCTCGGCTCGGTGCTGTACATCGTCGGCCTGCTGCTGACCGACATCTCCTACACGCTGGTCGATCCGCGAATCCGCCTGCAATGAGCATGGGCTTCCTTCCCGTCCTGCTCTGGACCGACGTGCTGCTGTGGCTGCTGGTGGCGGCGATCGCGGGCTATGGCTGGCGCTGCAGCCGCCGGCCGCACCTGGCGGCGCCCTGGGCGCGCGTGTTCCGCACGCGCAGCGCGGCGGTGACCAGCGTGGTGCTGGCGTGCTACGTCGTCGTCGCGCTGCCGACTCGCTGCATTTCCGCCCGCGGCTCGAGGGCCACAAGCCCGGCGTCGAGATGGCCTACGCCGGCAGGGTGATGACGCTGCTCGACCTGGCGCTGCCGCAGCTCACCGCGCACGGGGAGAAGACCTATTCGGCGCCGTTCGCCACGCGGTTGTTCGCCAAGGAGCTGGTCGAGCTGCCGGGAGGCAGGACGGCGCGCGAGTATCCCAGGCTGCGCTACGGCGGCGCGCATCTCAAGGACGAGCGCGACCGTGCCGGCGACGTAGCCTGGCGCGCGCTGCTCGCGCTCGCCGGAGCCGCCGCGTTGTGGGGCGCCACGGGCTTCGCCCTGCGCCGCGTGGCGCGGCGCTTTCCGCACGTGCACTGGGGCGCGGCCTGGGCGACCTTCGGCGCGATCCTGGCGGTGATGGTGCCGCTGCTGGCGCTGTCGGGCTGGTACCACGTGCTCGGCACCGACAAGGTCGGGCAGGACGTGCTCTACCAGGCGCTGAAGAGCATTCGCACCGGCCTGATCATCGGCACGCTCACCACGCTGGTGCATGCTGCCGCTCGGCCTGGCTCCTGGGCATCATGGCGGGCTACTTCCGCGGCTGGGTCGATGACGTCGATCCAGTACGTCTACACCACGCTCAATTCGATTCCCGGCGGTGCTGCTGATCGCGGCGGCGGTGCTGATGATGCAGGTGTACATCGAAGGCCACCCGCAGCTGTTCCCGACCGCGGCGCAGCGCGCCGATCTGCGGCTGCTGTTCCTGTGCGCGATCCTCGGCGTCACCAGCTGGACCGGCCTGTGCCGCCTGCTGCGCGGCGAGACGCTCAAGCTGCGCGAGCTGGAATACATCCAGGCGGCGCACGCCTTCGGCGTGTCGCACTCGCGCATCCTGCTGCGCCACATCGCTGCCCAACGTCGATGCACATCGTGCTCATCTCGATGGTGATGGATTTCTCCGGACTGGTGCTGGCCGAGGCGGTGCTGTCCTACGTCGGCGTGGGCGTCGATCCCTCGACCATCAGCTTCGGCACCATGATCAACAGCGCGCGCCTGGAGATGGCGCGCGAGCCGATGGTGTGGTGGTCGCTCGCCTCGGCGTTCGGCTTCATGTTCGTGCTGGTGCTGGCGGCGAACCTGTTCGCCGACGCGGTGCGCGACGCCTTCGATCCGCGCGTGCGCGTGACATGAGCCAGGTCCTGCTCTCGGTCGAAGGATTGCGGACGCGGCTCGACTCCCCGCACGGGCCGACGCATTGCATCGACGGCATCGATCTCGAGATAGCGCAAGGCGAGAGCCTTGCGCTGGTGGGCGAGTCCGGCTGCGGCAAGTCGATGACCGCGCTGTCGATCATGCGGCTGCTGCCCGAGGCGGCGCAGATCGGGAGCGGCAGGGTGCTGCTCGACGGGCAGGACCTGCTCGCGCTGCCCGAGGCGGCGATGCGCGCGGTGCGCGGCAGGCGCATGGCGATGATCTTCCAGGAGCCCGCCGACGTCGCTCAACCCGGTGCTCACCGTGGGCCGCCAGATCGTCGAGGTGATCGAGCGCCACACGGCGCTGCGCGGCGCGGCGGCCGAAGCGCGTGCGCTCGAGCTGCTCGAGGAGGTCGGCATTCCGGATGCGCGCGCGCCGCTTCCACGAGTATCCGTTCCAGCTCTCGGGCGGCATGAAGCAGCGCGTGATGATCGCGATGGCGCTGGCGGTCGACCCCGAGCTGCTGATCGCCGACGAGCCGACCACGGCGCTGGACGTGACCATCCAGGCGCAGATCCTGGAGCTGCTCGCGAAGCTGCAGTGCCGAGCACGGCATGGCCGTGCTGCTCATCACGCACGACCTGGGCGTGGTGTCGCAGATCGCCGACCGCGTCGCGGTGATGTACGCCGGCGAGATCGTCGAGACGGCGGCGCGCGACGAGTTCTTCCGCGCGCCGCAGCATCCCTACTCGCAGAAGCTGTTCGAGTCGCTGCCCTCGCCGCAACGGCGCGGCGGCGGGCTGGCCGTGATCCCCGGCCAGGTGCCGCCCCTTACCGCCGATTTCAGGGGCTGCCGCTTCGCCGATCGCTGCGACTACGTGTTCGACCGCTGCCGCAGCGAGGCGCCGCGGCTGCTCCCGCTGCCGAACGGGCATCAGGCGCGTTGCCACCTGCGCGAGCAGGGCCCCGAGGCGCCGCGCCTGGCGCCCGCAGGCTCCCTCGAGGGGGCGAGCGCCGGTGTCGCGTCGGCCAAGGTGCTGCTCCAGGTGCGCGACCTCAAGGTTCACTTCCCGATCCGGCACGGGCTGCTGCGCAGGGTCATCGGCCAGGTGCGCGCGGTGGATGGCGTGTCGCTCGACATCCACGAAGGCAGGACGCTCGCGCTGGTGGGCGAGTCGGGCTGCGGCAAGACTACGGCCGGCAAGGCGATCCTGCAGCTGATCCCGCCCACCGCCGGCAGCGTCAGGTCGGGCGGCAGCGAGCTGACGCAGCTGTCGCGCGGCGAACTGCGCGCGTGGCGCGCCAGGCTGCAGATCATCTTCCAGGATCCCTACGCGTCGCTCGATCCGCGCATGCGAGTGATCGACGCGCTCTCGGAAGGCATGCGCAGCCTGGGCGTCGGGCGCGACGACGCCGAGCGCGAGCGGCGCATCGACGAACTGCTCGAGCAGGTCGGGCTGCCCCCGCAGGCCAAGGGCCGCTACCCGCACGAGTTCTCGGGCGGGCAGCGCCAGCGGATCGCGATGGCGCGCGCCCTCGCGGTGAACCCGCGCCTGATTGTGTGCGACGAGCCGACCAGCGCGCTCGATGTCTCGGTGCAGGCGCAGATTCTCAACCTGCTCAAGTCGCTGCAGGACCGGCTCGGGCTCGCCTACCTGTTCATCACGCACAACCTGTCGGTGGTCGAGTACCTCGCGCACGAGGTCGCCGTCATGTACCTCGGGCGCATCGTCGAGCGCGGCACGGTGGAGGAGGTGCTGAACGATCCGAAGCATCCCTATACGCAGGCGCTGCTCTCGGCGGTGCCGGAGATCGAGGGCGGCAGGCAGCTGATTCGCCTTTCCGGCGAGCTGCCCTCGCCGGCGCGGCCGCCGGCCGGCTGCCATTTCCACCCGCGCTGCCCGAGCGCGCGGCCGGAATGCGCGCGCGCCTATCCGCAGACCGTCACCCTGTCGCCGACGCGCGGCGTGGCCTGCGTGCTCTACCGCGACGGCAGAATTGCTTGAGCGGCGCGGCGGTCATTTCGCTTCCGCGAGCTGCTTCAGCGTGAAGGTATAGCTGGTACTGTCGAGCGGCTTGTGGCAGGCGAGGCACTCGGCTTGGTTCACTCCGGGCCGCTGCCGCTTGTCCGCGGTGAAGACGGCGTAGTTCCAGTCCCCGTTGCGCAGCATCTCGGGAATGTCCTTGCCCCATCCCGCTTCCCGCGCCATCGCCGTGTAAGCGACGAGCTTACCCGCCACGAAAAAGCCGTCGGGGCCCGTTACCGGGTTCTGGTCGGCGTCGAGCTTGGCCGCGTAGACCTCCGCAAACAGCACCGAGCCGTCGGGTAGCGACTTGCCTTCTCTGGCCGCCTGCACGGCGGTCTTGTTGGCGAAGTAATAGCGCACCTGCTTGGTCGCGGGGAAATTGATGGTGTGGTACTTCGTGAACGTCTCCTTGTAGGCATCCGGGAACGTCACGCGGGTCTTTGCGAGGTTCGGGAGGAACCCGGATTTCGCGCCCGTGTCGGGACCGGGCAGCGAGGAAAAGTACGCCGCGACGTTGGCGATATCCTCTGCGCTCAGCTGGCCGGCGACCGCGTTCATGATGGGATTCTTGCGCGTGCCCTGCTTGAGCGCCTTTAGCTGCGTTTCGAGGTAGGCCACGCGCTGCGCCGCGAGGTTGGGGATAGTGTCGCTCACGCTCACCCCGTTCGCCCCGTGGCATGCCGCGCACACCGTTGCGACCTTTGCTTTGCCGGCTTCGACATCTGCCGCCTGCGCAAGCGGTGTGAAGGCGACTACGAGCGACAAGCTGAGAATTCTCGTCATGGGGCTCCTCCTGTGGCAGGTCGACGACCTGAGCTTTGGCCGAGGGCTGCTTCGGCGAGAAGGCGAACACGCGCCGCGGATGGATCATTCCGACCCCTGGGTAGGCGTGCGCCGACTACGGCGCGCGCACACGGGGACTGAACGCTCCAAGGTAAACATCAGTATTTACATCAATAATCTTCAATATCTATATAATTAATCTGTGTTTTGTGTCGCGCCGAGCATGCCCTGGCGCGGGGTACACGGTGATGCGCTGGCCGGGGTGCAGCGTACCGACCTTGTTCCAGCGCCGCAGCTCGGCGACCGACACCCCGTAGCGCTGCGCGATGCTCCACAGGCTGTCGCCGCGCTTCACCACGTGCACCCGGCCGCCGGCCGGGATCGGCGGCGCGTACATGATGGGCAGCGACGCCGCGCCCGCCGCGGAGCCGTTGGTCGGCACCACCAGCACGGCCGGCGGGTGCAGGGAGCGCGAGCGGATGCCGTTCACCTGCTTGAGCTGCGCGAGCGGGACGTGGAACTTGTTCGCGATCTGCTGCAGGTTCTCGCCGCGCTGCGGGTGATAGACCTTCCACGACACCAGCGCCCCCTTGTCGTGGTTCTCGAGGTTCGCGTGGAACACCTCGACCTTGTCGGCGGGCAGTACGATGCGCGCGTCGGACGAGCCCGGGATCAGCGGCCGGTTGAATCCGGGATTGAGCGCGATGAACTCGTCGACCGGCATTTCCGCCAGTTTCGCCGCGAGCCGCACGTCCATCGCCCCTGTGCCGTCCACGGTCGTGAAGTAGGGCTGATTCGGAATGGGATCGAGCACGATGCCGAACGGCGCGGGATCCGCGATGATGTTCTTCAGGGCCTGCAGCTTGGGCAGGTAGTTGCGCGTTTCGCTGGGCATGTTGAGGTGCGCGAAGTCGGTGGGCCGGCCCGCGGCCTCGTTCTTCGCGATGGCCCGCGCTACCCCGTTCTCGCCCCAGTTGTAGGCCGCCAGCGCAAGCTGCCAGTCACCGTACCGGTCGTACAGGTCCTGCAGGTGGTCGAGCGCCGCAGTGGTCGAGGCGACGATGTCGCGGCGCGCGTCGTACCACCAGTTCTGCTCGAGGCTGTAGCGCTTGCCGGTCGGGGGAATGAACTGCCACAGGCCGGACGCATGGGCGCGGGAGTAGGCCATCGGATTGAACGCGCTTTCGACGATCGGCAACAGCGCGAGCTCGGTCGGCATGCCGCGCTTTTCCACCTCGTCGACGATGTGGTAGAGGTAGAGCCGGCTGCGCTCGAACACGCGCTGCAGGTATTCCGGCCGCGCGGCGTAGTACGCCATGTTCCGCTGCACCAGCGGGTTGTCGATGTCGCGAATCGCGAAGCCGCGCCGCACGCGCTGCCACAGATCGTCCGGCGGCACGGTGAGGTCGATGAGCGGAAGGCCGCGCAACTTCTCGTCCACCGTCTGGCGGTCGCCGTCGAACGGCGGCAGGCGCGTGGCGTCGAGCGGCTGCGCCATCGTGCGCGCCACCAGCTCGGCGCGCGCGGCCTGTTCCTGCGCCTGCGCTACCGAGTTTCCCGCTTGCGCGGCGAGCTCAGGCGGCCGGGGTGCCTCCTGCGGCGCCGGGGGTGCCGAGGGCGGCGACGCGCAGGCCGCCGCCAGCAGCAGCGTGGCCGCGGCGATCCAGCCGCGCGTGACGCCATGCGCCGGCGTCACGATCGGTTCTTCCACTCCCTGATGGCCGCGAATACGCGCACCGGGTCCGCCAGCCGCGCGCCCAGGTACTTGTTGGCCGACTCGACGACCGCCGGCTCGAGGCAGCGCAGGAACGGATTGGTTCGCTTCTCCTCGCCCAGCGTCGTCGGCAGCGTCGGCTTGCCAGCCTCGCGCAGGTGCGCGGCGCGCGCTTCGAGCCCGGCGAGGGCGGCGTTTTCCGGGTCGACCGAGCGCGCGAACTTGATGTTTGCGAGCGTGTACTCGTGGCCGCAATAGACCTTGGTGTCGTCGGGCAGCGAGCCGAGCTTGGAGAGCGACGCGTACATCTGCTCGGGCGTGCCCTCGAATACCCGCCCGCAGCCGCAGGCGAACAGCGTGTCGCCACAGAACAGCGAATCCGCGCCATAATAGGCCACGTGCGCGCGCGTGTGCCCCGGGATGTCGAGCACGGCGAAGCTGACGCCGAGCTCCGGTATGGTCACCGTGTCGCCTTCGGAAACGGGGTGGGTAAGCGTCACAATCGGCTCGTTCTTCGGCCCGTAGACGGGGACCCGATGCATCGCGAGCAGTTCGGCGACGCCCCCGACGTGGTCCGGATGGTGGTGCGTGGCCAGGATCGCGACGAGCTGCAACTTCTCGCGGGCGAGGTAATCCTTGACCGGACGCGCCTCGCCAGGATCGACGACGGCGGCGTAGGTTTCGTTACGCAGCGTCCAGATGTAGTTGTCCCTGAACGCGTTTAGGGGAACGATCTCGAGCATGGATCGGCAGTCCTTCGCACCTGATGGCGCACCCAAGTATAACGGCGTCCGCTCGTCGTTATCGGAATGGTTTTCGACACCGCAGGGCGCCTACGTTCTCGACTGGGAGCTCGTGCAATTTGACAATGCGGTGGACGACGTGTTCGGCTTCCGCGCCGTTCAGGCCGGCCTGCCGGAGACCGACTTCCTGCGCCGCAACCGGATCCCGTTCCGCTTCACGCTCGCGCTGGAGCCGGGTGCGGCGCTGGCGGCGGACCCGCTGCAGCTGCCGCTGCGCTCTCAGAGCATCGACCTGCTGGCGCTGCCGCACGTGCTGGAGACGCACAACGACCCGCACCAGGTGCTGCGCGAGGCCGAGCGCGTACTGATGCCGGAGGGACAGGTGGTGATCTCGGGCTTCAACCCGATGTCGCTGTGGCGCGTGCGGCAGGCGTTTTCCGGACGCCACCCGGGCGCGCCCTGGGACACGCGCTACATCGGCCTGCTCAGGCTGCGCGACTGGCTCAGGCTGCTCGGCTTCGAGCTGAACGGGGGGGTGTTCGGCTGCTACGCGCCGCCCTTCCGGCAGACGGAGTGGCTGGCGCGCTTCGGTTTCATGGAGCGCGCGGGCGCGCGCTGGTGGCCGATCCTCGGCGGGGCGTACGTGGTGCGCGCCGTGAAGCGGGTGCCGGGCATGCGCGTGGTGACGCCGGCGTGGCGGCGCGAGCGCGCCAGGCGCCGCGCGCTCGCGCCGATGCCGCAGCGCAACGGCGCCGTGACGCAGTCGCAACGCCATGCGGAGCGCCGCTCGCCGTGACCGGCGAAGTCGTCGAGATCTATGCCGACGGCGCGTGCAAGGGCAACCCCGGCCCCGGCGGCTGGGGCGTGCTGCTGCGCGCGCGCGGCGCGGAGAAGGAGCTCTTCGGAGGCGAAGCGCAGACCACCAACAACCGCATGGAGCTGACCGCCGTGATCCGCGCGCTCGAATCGCTCAAGCGGCGCTGCAGGGTGCGCCTGTACACCGACTCCCAGTACGTGCAGAAGGGCATGTCGCAGTGGATCCACGACTGGAAGCGGCGCGACTGGCGCACAGCGGACAAGAAGCCGGTCAAGAACGTGGACCTGTGGCAGCGGCTGGACGAGCTGACGCGCGCGCACGAGGTCGAATGGCACTGGGTGAGGGGCCACGCCGGTCACCCGGAAAACGAGCGGGCCGACGAGCTCGCCAACAGGGCGATAGGAGGCTAGCGATGGCGGAGCGGCTGATCGTGCTCGATACCGAAACTACCGGCCTGAACGCGAAGCTCGGCGATCGCGTGATCGAGATCGGCTGTGTCGAGCTGTTCAGCCGGCGCGTCACCGACCGCAACTTCCACACCTACCTCGACCCCGAGCGCGACATCGAGGAGGGCGCGGCCAAGGTGCACGGACTGACGCGCGAGTTCCTGGCCGACAAGCCGCGCTTCGCCGAGATCGCGAACGACTTCCTCGACTACGTGCGCGGCGCGGAGCTGGTGATCCACAACGCGGCCTTCGACGTCGAGTTCCTCGACCAGGAGCTCGAGCTCGCCGGGCTTGGCAAGCTCGCCGACCACACCGCCGCGGTGACCGACACGCTCGCGCTGGCGCGCGAGCTGCACCCCGGCAAGCGCAATTCGCTGGATGCGTTGTGCGAGCGCTACGGCGTCGACAACGCGCACCGCACGCTGCACGGCGCGCTGCTCGACGCGCGACTGCTGGCGGAAGTCTATCTCGCACTGACGCGCGGGCAGGACAGTCTGGTGATGGACCTGGAGGACACGCCGCCGCCGGTCGCCGGCGGCCCGCCGCGCTTCGACACCTCGAAGCTGGTGGTCGTGCGCGCCACCGCGGACGAGGCCGCGGCGCACGAGAAGCTGCTCGACGGCATGCAGAAGGAGGCAAAGCGCGGCATCGTGTGGCGCCGCGGCTAGCGCGCGCATCAAGCCAGCATGGCCGCGAGCGCGGCGAAATCGGCCACCACGAGATCGGGCTGGTACGGCGTATGTCCGAAGGGGCGCTTCCGGCGGTCGACGAAGGCGCTGCGCATACCGTAGGATTTCGCGCCGATGCAGTCGAAGGCGTGGTTGGCGACGAACAGGATCCTCGAGCGCTCCTCGCCGATAATCTCCTCGGCCCTGGCGTAGGTCTTCCAATGCGGCTTGAAATAGCCGGCTTCCTGCACCGAAATGACGTGATCGAAGGCAAAGCCGATGTGCGGCCCGGCGGCCTGCAGCATGTCTCGGTCGCCGTTCGACAGGATCGCGAGCTTGTATCCCTTCGAGCGCAGCGCGTGTAGCGCCGCGACTACGTCGGGAAACGGCTTCAGCTTCTCGATCTCGGCGACGAGCGCGCGAACCTCGTCCTGGCTGTAGGCGATGCCGCAGCGGTCCATGACGTGGGAGATGGCGCGCTGCCCGATCTGCCGGTACGGCGTGTGGCCCCGGTCGCACAGCGCGTCGATCATCGAGTTCTCGAAGTGCGTGCGCCGCCACCAGGTGACGAAGCTGCCGGGCTCTCCGTTCCAGCCCTTCTTCTTGAGGAAAGGGGCGACGGCCTCGGTGAGGCCCTTCTGCATGTCGACGATGGTCCCGTACTGGTCGAACGCCAGGGCCTTGATTTCGCGCTTCAGAATGTCGGTCGTTGCCATCGTGCAGCGCTATACTTTACGCCCATGAGCGCGCAACCCAATCCCTACGAGCAGGACCTCGACAAGAACCCCGCCAATTACGCGCCGCTGACGCCGCTGTCGTTCATAGAGCGCGCGGCGTACGTCTATCCCGAGCGCGTCGCGGTAGTGCACGGCGCGCGGCGCCAGACGTGGAAGGAGACCTACGCGCGCTGCCGGCGCCTGGGCTCGGCGCTCGCCGCGCGCGGCATCGGCGAGGGCGACACGGTCGCCGTCATGCTGCCCAACATTCCCGAGATGGTCGAGGCGCACTTCGGCGTGCCGATGACGGGCGCGGTTCTCAATACGCTCAACACGCGCCTCGACGCCGAGGCCATCGCCTTCATGCTCGAGCACGGCGGCGCGAAGCTGCTGCTCACCGACCGGGAGTTCGCGCCCACCATCGAGACCGCGTTGAAAAAGCTCGGGCGCGCGCTCGAGGTGATCGACGTCGAGGATCCCGAGTACGGCGGCCCTGGCAAGCGGCTGGGCACGGCCGCCTACGAGGAGCTGCTCGCCGAGGGCGATCCCGAATGGCGCTGGAGCTGGCCGGCAGACGAGTGGCAGGCGATCTCGCTCAACTACACCTCGGGCACCACCGGCAACCCGAAGGGCGTGGTGTACCACCATCGCGGCGCGTATCTCAACGGCGTCGGCAACATCCTGGTATGGGGCCTGCCGCAGCACGCCGTGTACCTGTGGACGCTGCCGATGTTCCACTGCAACGGCTGGTGCTTCCCCTGGACCATGGCCGCCAACGCCGGAACCAGCGTTTGTCTGAGAAAAGTTGAAGCTGAGAGGATATTTGAGCTTATCCGGCAGCACCACGTCACGCACTACTGCGGCGCGCCGATCGTGCACCAGACGCTGATCAACGCGCCGGCGGAGCTAAAGCGCGGCATCGACTGGCGGGTCAACGCGATGGTCGCCGGCGCCGCGCCGCCGGCGGCGGTGATCGAGGGCATGGAGAAGATGGGCTTTTCGATCACGCACGTCTACGGTCTCACCGAGACCTATGGGCCGGCGACGGTGTGCGCCAAGCAGCCCGAGTGGCAGGAACTGCCGCTGGAGACGCAGGTGCAGCTCAACGGCCGCCAGGGCGTGCGCTACACCGTCGAGGAGGGCCTCACGGTGATGGACCCGGAGACCATGCGGCCGGTGCCCGCCGACGGCGAGACCATGGGCGAGATCATGTTCCGCGGCAACATCACCATGAAGGGCTACCTGAAGAACCCGAAGGCGAGCGCCGAGGCGTTCGCCGGCGGCTGGTTCCACTCGGGCGACCTGGCGGTGATGCACCCCGACGGCTACGTCAAGATCAAGGACCGCTCCAAGGACATCATCATCTCCGGCGGCGAGAACATCTCCTCGATCGAGGTCGAGGACGTGCTGTACCGCCACCCCGCCGTGCTGGCTGCGGCGGTGGTGGCGATGCCCGACACGAAATGGGGCGAGACGCCCTGCGCCTTCATCGAGCTCAAGCCCGGTGCCAGGGTGTCGGACACGGAGATTGTCGAGTTCTGCCGCGAGAGGATGGCCAAGTTCAAGGCGCCGCGGGCCGTGGTGTTCGGCGAGCTGCCCAAGACCTCGACGGGTAAGATCCAGAAATTCGTGCTGCGCCAGCAGGCGAAGTCGGCGTCAGCCATCGACTAGAGGAGACCGCCATGAGCGCCGTGCCACAGTCCGCCGAGCCGCTCCTGCTGCGCGAGGATCGCGACGGCATCGCCACCCTCACGCTCAACCGCCCCGAGCACTTCAACGCGCTCTCGAGCGCGCTGCTCGACGAGCTGCAATCCGCCTTCGACGCGCTGGCGAAGGACTCGAGCGTGCGCGTGGTGGTGATCGCCGCGCGCGGCCGCGGCTTCTGCGCCGGCCACGACCTGAAGGAGATCGGTGCCCTGGGCACCCAGGAGAGAATCGAGGCGCTGTTCCAGAAGTGCGGCCGGATGATGGTGTCGATCGTGTCGCTGCCGCAGCCGGTGATCGCCAAGGTGCACGCCACCGCGACCGCCGCGGGCTGCCAGCTGGTCGCGCAGTGTGACCTCGCGGTCGCTGCCGACAGCGTGAAGTTCGCGGTGAGCGGAGTCAACTTCGGCCTGTTCTGCTCCACCCCGAGCGTGGCGCTGGCGCGCAACGTCGGGCGCAAGCAGGCGATGGAGATGCTGCTCACCGGCGAGTTCATCGACGCGCCGACCGCGAAGGCCTACGGCCTGGTCAACCGCGTGGTGCCCGCAGCGGAGCTCGACGCCGAGGTCGACAAGCTCGCCGCGCTGGTCGCCTCCAAGCCGCAGGGCGCGGTGGCGGCCGGCAAGCGCCTGTTCTACCGCCAGCTCGAGATGGGGCTGGAGGGCGCCTACAAGCTCGCGGGCGAAGTCATCTCGTGCAACGCCGCGAGCGACGAGGGGCGCGAGGGCATCGCCGCGTTCGCGGAGAAGCGCAAGCCGGTCTGGAACAAGAAGTAGTCGCCGTGGACGCGGGCCGCTACTACGAGGATTTCTCGGTCGGCGACACTTACAAGCACTGGCCGGGCCGCACCATCACCGCGGCCGACAACACCTGGTTCACGCTGCTCACCATGAACCAGCACCCGCTGCACTTCGACGAGGAGTACGCCAAGGGCACCGAGTTCGGCAAGCCGCTCGTGAACAGCGCGCTGACGCTCGCCATCGTCGCCGGCATGAGCGTCGCCGACGTGAGCCAGAAGGCGGTCGCCAACCTCGGTTGGACCGACATCGTGATGCCGGCGCCGGTGTTCAACGGAGATACGCTGTACGCCGAGTCCACCGTGCTGGAGAAGCGCGAGTCCAAGTCGCGCCCCACGCAGGGCATCGTCACGGTGGCGACGCGCGCTTGGAAGCAGAATGGCACGACGGTGATGACCTTCAAGCGCTCGGTGCTGGTCCCAAAACGCCCATGAATACCGCAGACGAGACCCAGATCCTCGACGCGATCGCGAAATGGCTCGAGCGCGACGTGCGTCCCAAGGCGCGCGAGCTGGAGAAGAAGGACGAGTACCCGGAGGCGATGGTCGAGACCATGAAGGCGTTCGGCCTGTTCGGCGCCACCATCCCGCAGGCCTACGGCGGCCTCGGGCTGCCGGCGGCGACCTACGCCAAGATCGTGGCGCAGATCTCCGAAGTGTGGATGTCGCTCACCGGCATCTTCAACTCGCACCTCATCATGGCGGCGGCGGTGGCGCGCTTCGGCACGGAGGCGCAGAAGCAGGCGTTCCTGCCGAAGTTCGCCAGCGGCGAGGTGCGCGGCGGGCTCGCGCTCACCGAGCCGGACTGCGGCACCGACCTGCAGGCGGTGCGCACGCGCGCGGTGCGCGATGGCGAACATTACGTCATCAACGGCACCAAGACCTGGATCTCGAACGGAATCAAGGGCAGCTGCTTCGCATTGCTGGTGAAGACCGACCCGGCCGCCCAGCCGCGCCACAAGGGCATGAGCCTGTTCCTGGCCGAGAAGGGCCCGGGCTTTCGCGTGTCGAAGAAGCTCGAGAAGCTCGGCTACAAGGGCATCGACTCGGCCGAGCTGATCTTCGAGAACTACCGCGTGCCCGCGGATCGCCTGATCGGCGGCGAGGAGGGCAAGGGCTTCCAGCACGCGGTCGGCGGGCTCGAGCTCGGCCGCATCAACGTCGCGGCGCGCGGCGTGGGCGTGGCCAACGCCGCGCTCAAGGACGCGGTGGCCTACTCCCAGGTGCGCAAGACCTTCGGCAAGCCGATCTGCGAGCACCAGGCGATCCAGCTCAAGCTCGGCGAGATGGCGACGCGCTGCGAGGCGGCGCGGCTGCTGGTCGAGAGCGCGGCGCGCGCCTACGACGCGGGCGAGCGCTGCGACATGGAAGCCGGCATGGCGAAGTACTTCGCCTCCGAGGCGGCGCTCGAGAACTCGATCGAAGCGGTGCGCATCCACGGCGGCTACGGCTACTCGACCGAGTTCAACGTCGAGCGCTACTACCGCGACGCGCCGCTGATGTGCATCGGCGAGGGCACCAACGAGATGCAGCGCATCATCATCGCCAAGCAGCTGATCGCGCGGAACCCGGCCTGATGCCGCCGCTGGCCGGGCTGCGCATCCTCGCGGTCGAGGTCTACGGCGCCGGGCCCTTCGGCAGCGCGCACCTCGCCGACCTCGGCGCGGAGGTGGTCAAGATCGAGCAGCGCGAGGGCGGCGATGTGTCGCGCGCGGTCGGCCCGTACTTCCTGGGCGAAGACGACAGCCACTTCTTCCAGTCGCTTAACCGCAACAAGAAGTCGCTCACGCTCGACCTCAAGCACCCGCGCGGACAGGAAGTATTGCGCCGGCTCGCCGCCACGTCGGACGGGCTGATGTGCAATCTGCGGGGGGATCAGCCGGAAAAGCTTGGAATTACCTATGAATCTCTGAAGAAAGCAAACCGAAGAATCGTCTGCGCACATCTTTCCGCCTACGGCCGCGACGGCGCGCGCAAGGGCTGGCCCGGCTACGACTACCTGATGCAGGGCGAGGCCGGGTACCTCGCGCTTACCGGCGAGCCAGATGGACCGCCGGCGCGCATGGGCCTGTCGATGGTCGACTACTCGACCGGCACCAGCTGCGCGCTCGCGCTGCTCGCCGGCATCCTCGAAGCGCGCGCGAGTGGGCGCGGGCGCGACATCGACGTTTCGCTGTACGACGTCGCCATGCACCAGCTCAACTACCCGGCGGCCTGGTACCTGAACGAGGGACTCGCGACCGGGCGCGCGCCGCGCTCGGCGCACCCGTTCATCGCGCCGTCGCAGCTGTATCGCACCCAGGACGGCTGGATCTTCGTCATGGCGCAGACCGAGCGCTTCTGGGCGCTGCTGTGCGACGAGCTCGGCCGGCCCGAGCTGAAAGAGCGCGCCGAATTCCGCGACTTCGCCGCCCGCCGCGAGCACCGGGATGAACTGACGCGGGTCTTGGATGAGGTTTTTTCTTCCAGAACTACAATTCAATGGCTCGAAAAACTGTCGGGCGTCATTCCCTGCGGCCCCGTGTACGACCTGGCGCAGGCGCTCGACAATCCGTACTTCGTCGAGCGCGGCGGGGTGCAGGTGTTCGACCATCCCGATCGCCCCGGCTTCAAGCTGGTGGCGAGCCCGTTCCGCCTCGGCGAGCCGCTGCCGGCGCGCCCGGCGCCGAAGCTCGGCCAGCACACGGAGGAATTGCTGAAGGAGCTGGGCTACGATGCCCGGGAGATTTCCGACATGAAAGACGAAAAGATCATTTGAGCCGTGAAGCTCGAGGGCATTCGCGTGGTCGACCTGTCGCTGTTCCTGCCCGGGCCGCTGATGACCCAGTTCATGGCCGACCACGGCGCCGAGGTAATCAAGGTCGAGTCGCTCGACGAGGGCGAGCCGAACCGCAGCATCGGACCGCAGCGCGACGGCGTGAGCGTGTATTTCGCCAATACGCACCGCGGCAAGAAGAGCGTGGCGCTCAACCTCAAGGATCCCGCCGGCGTGGAGGCGCTCATGCGGCTCGCGGAAACATCCGACGTGCTGGTGGAGGCGTTCCGCCCCGGCGTCGTCGATCGCCTCGGCATCGGCTACGCGCAGGTGGCCGCGCGCGCGCCGAACATCGTCTACGCCTCGATCGCCGCCTTCGGCCAGCGCGGGCCCTACCGCGACCTCGCCGCGCACGACCTCGCCACCGAGGCGATGACCGGCGTGCTGTCGCTCAACCGCGGCGGCGACGGCAACCCGGCGCTGCCGGCGCTGGCCAATGCCGACATGCTGGCGTCGATGATGACGCTCTCCGGCGTGCTGATGGCGCTGCTGCGAAGGAAGGAGACGGGCAAGGGGGACTACCTCGACATGGCAATGGCCGATTGTCTCCTTGCCTGCCTGCCGAACAACATGGGCACGGCGATGACCGCGCGGCGCCAGCCGGTGCTCGGGGCAGAGCGCGCGCTCGGCGGCAACGCGCTGTATCAGATCTACGAGACCGCGGACCGTGATTTCGTGGTGCTCGCCGGCCAGGAGCTCAAGTTCGCGAAGAATTTGCTCGAGCCGCTCGGGCGCCCCGACCTGGTCGAGCTGTGCAAGCTGCCGCCGGGGCCGGGACAGGATCCGGTGCGCGAGTTTCTGCGCGCTGTTTTCAAGACGAAGACGAAAGCGCAATGGGTCGCGTGGTTCAAGGGCCGCGACGTCGCCTTCGCGCCACTGCACACGCTGCCCGAGGCGCTCGAAGACGCGCACTTCAGGGCGCGTGGCATGGTGCTGAAGGACGCGCGCGGCTGGGACCATCTCGGCGTGCCGATCGCGTTCCGCGACGAGCCCGGGCGGGTCAACTTCGACCCGCCGGCGCACGGTGCGCACACGGCCGAGATCTTGCGCGGCCTGGGCTACGCCGAGGCCGAGATCGCGGGCCTCGAGTCGCGCGGCGTCATCAAGCTCGCTTGAGCAAGCCGCTCGTCGTCCTCAACCCGGCCGCCGGGCGCGGCCGCGCGCGCCGCCTGTGGCCGCAGGTGGCCGCGGCGCTCGCCGCGGCCGGGATCGAATACGTCCTCGCCGAGACGCGCGCGCCGCTCGAGGCCGTGCGCCTCGCCGAAGGCGCCGCGGGCCACCATGCGGCGATCATCGCCGTCGGCGGCGACGGCACCGTGCACGAGGTGGTGAACGGGCTGATGCGCGTGCCCGCGGTGGCGCGCCCGGCGCTCGGCGTCGTGCCCCTGGGCAGCGGTGACGACTTCGCCAAGCTGATCGCGCTCGCCGACCCCGGCGCACCCCGCCCGCAGTGGCGCGCCGCAGTAGCCGCCATCGCGCGCGGCGCCTCGCGCGCCCACGACGTCGGCGTGATCCGGGACGGCGAGGGCGGCGAACGCTATTTCGCCAACGGCATGGACGTCGGCTTCGGCGCGCACGTGGCGCGCAACATCGCCGAGGTGCCGCGCTGGTTGACCGGCCTGGGCGCTTACGTCGCGGCGATCGCGCGCACCATGGTGCGCTATCCGACGCTTAGCGTGCGCCTGCAGCTCGACGACCAGGCGCCGTTCGCGCACCGCTCGACCATCGCCGCGATCATGAACGGGCGCTGCTTCGGCGGCAGCTTCTGGGCCTGCCCCGAGGCCCGCGCCGACGACGGCCTGCTCGACGTGCTGCTGGCGGACGTCGTCAGCCGCGCGCAGATCCTGCGCCTGGTGCCGAAACTCATGCGCGGCCGGCACGTGGGCGAGCCGGTGCTGCGCATGCTGCGCGCGCGGCGCGTGGTGATCGAGTCCGACGAGCCGCTGGTGGTCGAGGCCGACGGCGAGCTGCCCTGGCTCGCCGCGCGGCACCTCGAGATCGGCGTGCTTCCCAGCGCGCTTCGGGTGCTGGCTACGAACCCGCGTGTCTAGCCGGACAGTCGACAGCTTGCACGACCATTGTCGCCGCGGATGGCGCGCTTGATGATCTTGTCCACGTCGGTGGCGCTGCGGCGAAACTGGTCCTCAAGAATCAGCGGCCCATGCGTCTGTTGTATGCCTGCGAGAAGCGATTGCTGAGCCCCGGATCCTGCTGCGTCGCACCCGTTGCATCGAATTGGACGCGCACGCTCCCGTCGGCCTGGCGGGCGACGGTCACGGTGACTTCGATTCCGTCCTTGGTGCCGCGAATGAGACCCGTCGGGGGGTCGGCCAACGTGACCTGCACCCCCGCGTCCTGCACACCTCCCAGCGCCGCATTCCAGGCACGATCGAAAGCCGGCGCGCTGGTGTATGCCGGTACCGGCTCATAGACCACGCAGCCCGCAATCAGAATGCTCCCGAGCGTGACCGCAAGAATGGCGCCGATTCTTCGTGACATGCATGCCTCCCAGTTATCAGGTGCCGGTCGCCCATGCCCGGGTCGAGCGGCGAATAAACCTCAGCGAAGCATATTCCAGTTCTACGAAGACGAAAGGGGCGCAAGAGCCTCGCGCCTTCGCCGAACCATCACGCGCCGGATGACGCCGGGGTCGTCGATCAGCGCGATGACTTGCATCGGCCCCTTGCGCTTCGGACAAGAACTCCTCGATGTGAACAAATTGGCGGCGCGAAACCGCGCGTGGGCGTATTGTGTCTCGACATACCGCGTTTGGAGGGCAGCCATGAGAATGCTAGTCGCAGCTGCCGTAGCCGCCGTGCTCGCGGGCTGCGGCGTGGAAACCGCCGGCACCGCGGGCACCGCCGCTTCGCTCAAGAAGCAGGAGCTGCAGGAGGGCCAGAAGACCATGCAGCAGGCACAACAGAAGATCGGCACCGCGATGCAGCAGATGCAGGAACGCGCCGCCAACGCCGACAAGTAGCACGGTTGTCCGCTATCGGCGGCGGGTTCAACCGGTCAGGGCAACACCTCGGCCAGTCTATCGGCTGGCGAGGCGCCTAGAACGAGCGCGGGAGGCCGAGCATGTGCTCGGCGACGTACGAAAGAATGAGGTTGGTCGAGATCGGCGCGACAAGGTAGAGACGCGTCTCACGGAACTTGCGCTCGACGTCGTACTCGGCGGCGAAGCCGAAGCCGCCGTGGGTCTGCAGGCACACGTTCGCCGCTTCCCACGAGGCCTTGGCGCACAGGTGCTTGGCCATATTGGCTTCCCCGCCGCAGTGCTTCTTCGCATCGAACAACGCCGCGGCCTTGTAGCGCATGAGATTCGCGGCCTCGATTTCCATGTAGGCCTCGGCGATCGGGAACTGTATGCCCTGGTTCTGGCCGATCGGGCGGCCGAACACGACCCGGTCCTTGGCGTAGTTCGTCGCGCGCTCGATGAACCAGTAGCCGTCGCCGACGCACTCGGCGGCGATCAGGATACGCTCGGCGTTCAAGCCGTCGAGGATGTACTTGAAGCCCTTGCCTTCCTCGCCGATCAGGTTCTCCGCCGGGATCTCGAGCTGGTCGAAGAATACCTCGTTGGTCTCATGGTTCACCATGTTGCGAATCGGGCGCATGCTCAAGCCCTTGCCGAGCGCGTCGCGCTTGTCGACGATGAATACCGACATGCCGTCGGACTTCTTCTTCACTTCGGCGAGCGGCGTGGTGCGCGCCAGCAGCAGCATCAGCTCGGAGTGCTGCAGGCGCGAGGTCCAGACCTTCTGGCCGTTGATCACGTAGCGGTCGCCTTTTTTCACGGCGGTGGTCTTGATGGTGGTGGTGTCGGTGCCCGCGGTCGGCTCGGTGACGCCCATCGCCTGCAGGCGCAGCTCGCCGCTCGCGATCTTCGGCATGTACTTCTTCTTCTGCTCGGCCGAGCCGTTCCTGAGCAGGGTGTTCATGTTGTACATCTGGCCGTGGCAGCAGCCGGGGTTGCCGCCCGAGCGCGAGATCGCCTCCATGATCACCGTCGCCTCGGTAAGCGACAGGCCCGAGCCGCCGTACTCCTCTGGGATCAGCGCCGACATCCAGCCGGCCTTGGTGAGCGCGTCGACGAAGGCCTCAGGGTAGGCGCGCTCCTCGTCGACCTTCTGCCAGTAGGCCGAGTCGAACTGGTTGCACAATGCGCGCACCGCGTCGCGCAGCTCGCTGTGGGTCTCTGGTCCCAGGTTCATGGCTCCAATCCTATACGTACCCCGGGCCTTCGATGGCCGGGTGCTTGGCGAGAAAATCCTCGTTCACTTCCAGTCCCAGGCCGGGCGCCTCGAGCGGCCAGACCCTGCCGTCCTTGTCGATCTCGCCCGGATTCGTAACCAGCTCGTCGCGGAACTTGTTCGAGCGCGACACGTCGCCCTCGAAATAGCCGCCGTTGTCGATTGCCGCCAGGAAATGGATGGTGGCGGCGTGGTTGAGACCGGTCATCGAGCTGTGCGGGTGGATCGGTAGCTTGTACGCCGAGGCCATGGCGGCGATCCTGAGCGCCTCGGTGATGCCGCCGCACTTCGACAGGTCGGGCTGTAATATGGTGATCGCGCCGTCCTCGATCACGCGATTGAACTCGAAGCGCGTGTAGTGGTTCTCGCCTGCGGCGAGCGGCGTGCGCCCGGAGCCGCGCGCCGCGCGGTAGCTGCGGTAGTCGTGCGCGGGGAAGGGCTCCTCGAGCCAGCCGATGCCGAGCTCGTCCATCGCCGGCATCACGCGCCGCACGTCCTCCACCGAGTAGCCGATATTGGCGTCGGTGAGGATGTCGAGCTCCGGGCCGAAGGCTTCGCGGATGGCGCGCATGCGCTCGATGTCGCGCGCCGGGGCGTCGCCGACGCGCAGCTTGACCGCCTTGTAGCCCTTGCCGATGCTCGCGCGCGCCTCGTCGATAAGTTGCGCAGGCGGCTGGTAGCCGAGCGACACGCCGCCGGCATAGGCGGGCACGCCCTTGCGCGCGCCGCCGAGCAGCCGATACAGCGGCATGCCGGCGGCCTTGCCGCGGATGTCCCACAGCGCCATGTCGATGCCACTCATCGCCAGGCAGGCGCCGGCGCCCATGCCGTGGCTGGCGAGCTGGAAGCGGTACATCTTGTCCCACACCGCGATCACGTCGTTCGCGTCGCAGCCGAGCACGAGCTGCCTGAGCGTGGTGTCGATCAGCTTAGCCACCGCGGTGTGCGCGCGGCCGTGGTGCGCCTCGCCCCAGCCGGTGAGGCCGCCGCGCGTGGTGACCTTCACCACCACGGCGTCGCGCTTGATCGCCGTGCCGATGCCGAGCGCCACGCGGCGCTCGGGCGGGATGGGGAACGACGTCGGGTAGGCCCGCACGTCAGCAATGCCGAGATCTGCGCTCAAGGTGCGCGCTCCATGCCTCGGGGTTGACGAAATGCTCGGGTCGCTCGCCCGCCAGCATGGCGAGCGTGGCGCGCGCGGCGGCATCGGCCATGCGGATGCGCGATTCGCGCGTCATGCCCGCCAGGTGCGGCGTCAGCACCGCGTTGTCGAGCGTATACAGCGCATGCCCCGGCGCCAGGCGGTAGTGCTCGTAGACGTCGAGCATCGCGCCGCGGATGCGCCGCTCGCGCAAGGCTTCGACCAGCGCCTGCTCGTCGATCACCGCGCCGCGGCCGACGTTCACCAGCCAGGCGCTCTTCTTCATGCGCTCAAACCGTGCCCGGTCGAACAGATGGTGCGTCTCGGCGGTGAGCGGGCAGGCGACGACGACGAAGTCGGACTGGGCGAGCAGGGCGTCGAGCGCCGCGGGCTCGGCCTCAGGCGGCAGCCGGTCGAGCCTGCGCTGGTGGCCGAGCACGCGCATGCCGAAGCCGCGTCGCAGGATCACCGCGAGGCGCCGCCCGATCTCGCCGACGCCGACGATGCCGCAGGTCATGGCGGCGATCTCGTGCACCTGTGAGCCGAGCGCGCGCGCGTGGTCCCAGGGGCCGCTGCGCATGGCGCCGACGATCGCCGCGGCGTTGCGCGCCAGCATCAGCATCGCCATGACGCAGTACTCGGCCACCGATTGCGCGTTGCCGCCGGGAATGTTCGCCACCAGCACGCCGCGCGCGGTCGCGGCCTCGAGCGGCACCAGGTCGGTGCCGGTGCCGTGGATGGTCACCGCGCGCACGCGCGGCGCGGCGTCGAAGATGTCGTCCGGCAGCCGCGTGCGCGTCACGATGGCGTCGGCCTCGCGCGCCAGGCGGCGCACCGTGTCCGGCTCGCCATCGGTCGCCTGGATCACCTCGGCGGCGCGCCTGAGGGCCTCGACGCCCGTGGGGTCGATGACATCGGTGAGCAGCACGCGGTCGGTCATGGCGGGTTACAAGCATAACAAGATGTCTTGGCGGGCGAGAACGGCTATGCGGTCGCCTTATGTACGGCAACGAACGGAGTAACCCGGGGGGAATCGGATAATCTGGCATACGATCAGCTTCGAGCCGGAGGACAGAAGAAATGCGCTACGTAATCATTATGCTGGTGATGCTGTGTTGGTCGGTGAATTCGGCCATTGCTCAGGTGAGCATCGGTATCGGGCTTCCCAACGTGAGTATCGGGATCAATGTGCCGCTGTACCCGGAACTCGTCCGGGTGCCGGGCTACCCCGTCTACTACGCTCCGAGAGTGCAATCGAACTTCTTCTTCTACGACGGCATGTACTGGGTATACGAAGGGGACAACTGGTACGCGAGCACCTGGTACAACGGGCCTTGGGCGTTTGTGTCGCCCGAGGCTGTGCCGCTGTACGTTCTGCGAGTTCCTGTGCGCTACTACCGCGCTCCTCCTGCGTACTTTCACGGGTGGCGGCAGGACGAGCCACCACGCTGGGGACAGCACTGGGGCCGCGATTGGGAGCAGCATCGAAGCGGGTGGGACAGGTGGGACCGCAGGGCCGCTCCAAAGCCCGCCCCGTTGCCTCGCTACCAGCGGCGGTATTCAGAGGATCGGTATCCCCGAGCGGAGCAGCAGCAGCGTGAGCTTCAAAACCGAAATTACCGTTACCAGCCGCGTGACCCCGTAGTGCGGCAGCACTATCAGGAACGGGCGGTGCAGCGAGCACCCGCGCCTACCCAGCAGGGACCGCAGGGAGCGTCGCAGGAGCGAGGGCAGGACAAAGGCCGCCAGCACCAGAAAGATGAGGAACGGGGTCGGGGACACAACAAGTAACGCGGGCCAGGTTCCGGCCTTCAGCCTGAAGCTACCGCTTTCTCCGTACGACACTGCGCCGGCGAGCCGCGCGCGGTCGGTCATGGCGGGCTGCTAGCATAGCAACATGCCGCGGGACTTCGACGCCGCGAGGGACCACCGTTTCGCCGCCACGCGCTGGTTCGAGGACTTTGCCGTGGGCGAGCGCTTCTGGATCCCGTCGCGCACCCAGACCGACGTGCTGTTCGGCGCCTTCCAGCTCGCCTCCGGCGACAACGATCCGATCCACTACGACGTCGAGTACTGCCGGCGCCGCGGCCACCCCGGGATGCTGGCGCACGGCATGCAGGTGATGATCCAGACCGCTGCTGGGGCGGGAGTGTTTCCGCAGCTGGTCGCCGATTCGCTGGTCGCCATGCTCGAATGCTCGGCGAAGTTCGTTAAGCCCGTGTACGTCGGCGACACGCTCTACCCGCTGCTCGAGGTCGCCGAGGCGATTCCGCAGCGAACCACCGGCGTTCTCGTGCTCGCCGCCACGGTGCACAACCAGAAGAATGAACTGGTGCTCGAAGGCACGCACCGCTACCTGCTGCGCCGGCGCACCGCCGGCGCCCCCATCGCATGACCGACACCATAGTCATGATCCACGGCATGTGGTGCGGACCGTGGGTGTGGGACAACTTCAAGGCCTTCTTCGAGCGGGAAGGCTACCGCTGCGTCACGCCGACCCTGCGTTATCACGACGCGGATCCGAAGGCGCCGCCCGATCCGCGGCTCGGAACCACCAGCCTGCTCGACTACGCCGCGGACCTGGAGCGCGAAATCCGCGCGCTCGACGCGCAGCCGATCGTGTTCGGCCATTCGATGGGCGGGCTGCTGGCGCAGATTCTGGGCGGGCGGGGACTGGCGAAGGCGCTCGTGCTGCAAGCCCCCGCGTCGCCCGCCGGGATCATCGCGCTGCTGCCATCGGTGGTGCGGAGCTTCTGGAGCGTGCAGACGAAATGGGCCTTCTGGAGACAGCCGATGCGCCAGACGTTCGAGGAGGCGGTGTATTCGATGCTGCATCTGCTGTCGCCCGAGGCGCGGAGGCAGGCCTGCGACCGGCTCGTGTACGAATCGGGGCGCGCGGCATGCGAGATCGGCTACTGGTTCTTCGACCCGAGAAAGGCGTCCAGGGTGGACGGATCGCGGGTGACCTGTCCCGTACTCGTGATCGCCGGCGCGGAAGACCGCATTACGCCCGCTTCGGTCGTCCGGCAGGTGGCGAAGAAATACGAGCCCGTTTCGAGCTACAGGGAATTCGCCGACCACGCGCACTGGCTCATGGCCGAGCCGGGCTGGCGGGAGATCGCGCAATACGAGGCCGACTGGCTGCGGAAGGCGCTCGGCAAGCCCGCCTGACGGCGCGCGGACGCTCCCGGCGCGCGCTCCGCGGCGCGCGTAAGCCATCGGTATGCGGACCGTAAGCCAGCCGCGGGTGGCGCGTAGCCAAACTTCCAGCACGGCAGGACCACGACACCAACAACACGCGCTGGCGCTGGAGGAACCGCTATGAACCGCGATACCAACATCCGCTTGACGTCCCGCGAAGCGAACGTGCTGCAGCTGCTCGCGCAGGGCCGTACGTACGTGCAGGTCGGCGACGAGCTCGGCGTATCGCTGCACACCGTCGCGAGCCACGTCAAGAACATCTACCGCAAGCTCGAGGTCCATTCCGCGCGCGCCGCGGTCTGGCGGGCGCTCGAGCTGCACCTGCTCGGCGAGGCCGACAGCCCGGGCTCCATTGCCTACGGAAACGAGGTGCTAAACTGAGTAACCGGCTTCGAGGCGCCATGCACAGCTGGAGATGGCGCCTCGCTCGATGCGATGCATGTAGTTGAGATTTCATTTCCTGGAACGGGCCCCCTGAATTGAACGCCGGCACGAAGCTCATCGAACACTTGCGACAGTTTACGACGCGGCTTCGCGCAACCGCCCTGCCACGCGTCGAGCAGAACGAAGAGCCGCCGCTGCGATCCGAGTTGTTCAGCGCCGAGCAGATGGCGCAGCATGGCAGGGCGCTCGCGGCCTCGCACAAGCTGGCGCCGGGGCGCGCGCCGGACCGGCTTCTGGCGCGGTTGGCGGCGAACGAGAGCGCCCTGGTCGGCGTGTGCAGCCTGCTGACGGAGGCGGTCACGGCGAACCGCCGCATCGCGCCGGCTGGCGAATGGCTGCTCGACAATTTCTATCTCATCGAAGAGCAGATTCGCACCGCCAAGAAGCACCTGCCCAAGGGTTACAGTCTGGAACTGCCTCGCCTGGCTCACGGTCCGTCGGCCGGGCGTCCGCGCGTGTACGACATCGCGCTGGAGACCATTGCGCACGGCGACGGTCGGGTGGACACGGAAGGTCTCCGCCGCTTCGTGACGGCCTACCAGTCGGTCACCGCCCTCAGGCTGGGTGAGCTGTGGGCGATCCCCATCATGCTGCGGCTGGCATTGATCGAGAATCTGCGCCGCGTCGGCGTGCGCATCGCCGCCGGCCGGGCCGAGCGAAACCTGGCCGGCGCCTGGGCGGACCAGATGACGGAGACCGCCGAGAAGGATCCGAAGAGCCTGATCCTGGTGATCGCGGACATGGCGCGCTCGAATCCTCCGATGGTCAGCGCGTTCGTCGCGGAGCTCGCGCGCCGTCTGCAGGGTAGGGGCCCCGCCCTGGCTTTGCCGCTGACCTGGATCGAGCAGCGACTCTTCGAATCGGGCCTGACGATCGAGCAGTTGGTCCAGTCGGAGAACCAGCAGCAGGCCGCCGATCAGGTCTCCATCGGCAACAGCATCGGCAGCCTCCGGTTCCTGGGAGCGATGGATTGGCGCGAGTTCGTCGAGACCATGAGCGTCGTCGAGCAGACGCTGCGCGAGGATCCGAGCGGCGTCTATGGCGGGATGGATTTCGCCACCCGCGATCGCTACCGCCATGCAACCGAGAGGATGGCGAAGCGCAGCGCTCTGTCCGAAGGCGAAGTGGCGCGCATGGCGATCCACCTGGCATGCGCCGCCGCAGAAAGCGGGGCGGACGGTCGGGAACGGCACGTCGGCTACTACCTGATCGACAAGGGCGTGCGCGAACTCGAGCGGGCGGCGCAAGTGCGCCTTGTCCGGCGCCGAGGCCATGCGCAGAACGGCGGGCCGGTTCCCGTTGCTGCTGTATCTGGGCGCGATCGCGCTGATCGCGGCGATCATCACCGGGGGCCTGTTGGCGCGGGCGCATGCCGACGGGGTGCCCGACTGGTTGCTGGGGTCGGTCGGCATCGTCTCGCTGCTGGCCGTCAGCCAGTTGGCGGTGGCGCTGGTGAACTGGCTGGCAACGCTGCTGGTGACGCCCCATCCACTGCCCAGAATGGATTTCTCCGCAGGCATTCCGCCGCCGTGGCGCACGCTGGTGGTGGTGCCGACCATGCTCACGAGCGCGCAGGACCTCGAGGATCTGGTCGAGGCGCTGGAAGTCAGGTTCCTGGCGAATCGCGATGAACGCCTGCACTTCGGGCTATTGACCGATTTTCAGGACGCGCACCAGGAAACGCTCCCCGAGGACGGACCGCTCCTGCATCTGGCGCAAGCGAGGATAGACGAGCTGAACGAGAAATACGGCGCCGGCGAGGGCCGAAGCAAGGACGACATATTCTTCCTGTTCCATCGCCCGCGGCGTTGGAACCCGCGCGAACGGCTGTGGTTGGGCTACGAGCGCAAGCGCGGCAAGCTCGCGGACTTGAACGCGCTGCTGCGCGGCGCCTCCGGGGATCGCTTTTCGCTCGTCGTCGGTGACACCGCGGTCCTGTCGGACGTGAAGTACGTCATCACGCTGGACACCGATACGCAGCTGCCGCGCGATGCGGCACGGCAATTCGTCGGCGCCATGGCGCACCCGCTGAATCGCCCGCGCTACGACGCAACGAAGCGGCGCATCGTGGAGGGCTACGGCATCCTGCAGCCGCGCGTGGCGGTGAGCCTGCCTGGGACGAACCGCTCGCGCTATGCGCGCCTGTACGCGGGCGAGCCGGGCATCGACCCGTACACGCGTGCCATCTCGGACGTGTACCAGGACGTGTTCGGCGAGGGGTCGTTCATCGGCAAGGGGATCTACGACGTCGAGGCCTTCGAGCAAGCCCTCGGCGGGCGCTTCCCCGAGAATCGCATACTCAGCCACGATCTGCTGGAGGGGTGTTACGCGCGGGCGGGGCTGTTGAGCGATGTGCAGTTGTTCGAGAACTACCCGCCCCGCTACAGCGCGGACGTGAGCCGTCGCCGCCGCTGGATTCGCGGCGACTGGCAGCTCGCGGGGTGGCTGCGGCGCCGGGTTCCGGGCGAAGGCACGCGCCGTCATGAGAATCCGCTCTCGGGGCTGTCGCAATGGAAGCTGTTCGACAACCTGCGGCGCAGTCTCGCTCCGGCGGCACTGACGCTCCTGTTGCTGCTGGGATGGACGGTCCTGTCGTCGGCCTGGCTCTGGACCTCGTCGGTGATCGGCATCATGCTCATTCCTTCCTTGTGCGCCTCGATCGTCGAGCTGTTGCGCAAGCAGGACGAGGTGCTGCTGCGGCAGCACCTCGCAGCCGTCGGACACTCGGCTTCGCGGCACTTCGTGCAGGTGGCATTCGAGCTGGCCTGCCTCCCGTACGAGGCGTTCTTCAGCCTGGACGCCATCGCGCGCACGGCCTGGCGGATGCTGGTCACACGCAGACGACTGCTCGAATGGAATCCCTCGCGCGAGGGCGATCGCGAGCCGGCCAGGCGCGGCCGCAGCGACCTCGCCGCCTCTTTCCGCTCGATGTGGGTCGCCCCCGCCATCGCCGCCGCGGGGGCGATCCATCTGGCGGCGGCGAACCCGGCGGCGTTGACATGGGCCGGGCCGATACTGCTGCTGTGGCTCGCCTCACCCGCCATCGCGTGGTGGATCAGCCGTCCGCTCGCCCGCCGCAAGGCGACCCTCACGCTCGAGCAGGTGCGCTTCCTGCGCGCGCTGGCGCGCCGCACCTGGGCGTTCTTCGAGAACTTCGTCGGGCCGGACGATCACTGGCTGCCGCCCGACAACTACCAGGAGTATCGCGTTGCCGCGGTCGCGCATCGCACTTCGCCGACCAACATCGGGCTGGCGCTGCTGGCGAATCTGTCTGCGTACGACTTCGGCTACCTCCCCGCCGGGCAGCTCATCGAGCGCACGGCGAACACCCTGCGCACGATGGACAGGTTGGAGCGGCACCGGGGGCACTTCTACAACTGGTACGACACGCAGACGCTGCAGCCGCTGCCACCGCGGTACGTCTCGACAGTGGACAGCGGAAACCTCGCCGGCCACCTGCTGACCTTGCGTGCGGGCCTGCTCGCGCTGGCCGACGACCGGATACTGCCGGCGCGGCTGTTCGATGGCTTGAGCGACACGCTCGCACTGCTCGGCGACGCCGCGCAACTGCGCACGGAGCTGGAGTCCGCGTGCGCGGCGCCCCCGAGGACGCTCGCGGCGGCGCGGGCCTGCCTCGAGCGCCTGGCCGCCGGTGCCGCCGACGCAGCCGCCGCCGAGAGCGACGTGGGCGGCTGGGCACATGCGCTTGCCCGGCAATGCCGCGAGGCGCTCGACGAGCTGGCGTTCTTCGCCCCGTGCGAGCTCGACGCGATCCCGACCCTGCGCCAGCTGGCGCGGCTCGACCCGACGCGGTCTCCCCACATCGCGCAAGCGAGCGCCCGTGCCCGCGACAGGGTCGCGACCGTCGAACGCCTGGCACGGCAGTGCGGCGAGCTGGCGCGCATGGAGTACGAATTCCTGTTCGACAAGTCGCGTCACTTGCTGACCATCGGTTACAACGTGGACGAGCGCCGCGCGGACCCGGGCTATTACGACCTGCTGGCCTCCGAAGCGCGCCTGAGCAGTTTCGTGGCCATAGCGCAGGGGCAACTGCCGCAGGAGAGCTGGTTCGCCCTGGGGCGCCTGCTCACCGGCACCGCCGGAGAGCCGGTTCTCCTGTCGTGGAGCGGGTCGATGTTCGAGTACCTGATGCCGCTGCTGGTGATGCCGACCTACGACAACACGCTGCTCGACCAGACCTGCAGGGCGGCGGTGGCCCGGCAGATCGAGTATGGACGGCAGCGCGGCGTCCCCTGGGGCATGTCGGAGTCCGGCTACAACACGGTCGACGTCCATCTCAATTACCAGTACCGCGCGTTCGGCGTGCCGGGCCTGGGGCTCAAGCGCGGGCTGGCCGACGATCTGGTCGTTGCGCCCTATGCCTCGGCGCTCGCGCTGATGGTGGCGCCGGAGGAGGCGTGCCTGAATCTCCAGCGACTGGCGGCCGAGGGGATTGTCGGGAAGTTCGGCTTGCTCGAAGCGATCGACTACACGCCGGCACGGCAGCGACGCGGGCAAGCGAGCGCGGCGGTGCACGCCTTCATGGCGCATCACCAAGGCATGAGCCTGCTCGCCCTGGCCTATCTGTTGCTGGAGCGTCCGATGCAGCGGCGCTTCGAGTCGGAGCCGCTGTTCCAGGCGGTCATGCTGCTGCTCCAGGAGCGCATCCCCAAGGCCACGGCATTGTTCCCGCACACCGCACAGCTCTCCGCGGTGCGCTCGACCTCGGTCGCCGCGGGCGCGCCGATTCGGGTGTTCAGCAGCCCCGACACGCCGATACCCGAGGTGCAGCTGTTGTCGAACGGCCGCTACCACGTGATGGTGACCAACGCGGGAGGCGGCTACAGCCGCTGGAAGGACCTCGCCGTCACGCGCTGGCGCGAAGACGGCATCTGCGACAATTGGGGATCGTTCTGTTACATCCGCGACGTGGCGAGCGGGGCGTTCTGGTCGACCGGCTATCAGCCGACGCTCGAGCGGCCGGGGCACTACGAAGCGATCTTCTCGGAGGGGCGAGCCGAGTTTCGCCGCCGCGATTCCGTCGGTGCCGGCGGTCGCCATATCGAGACGCATACCGAGATCGCCGTATCGCCGGAGGACGACATCGAGCTGCGCCGGGTCCGCATCGTCAATCGATCGCGACAGCGCAGGGAGATCGACGTCACGAGCTACGCCGAGGTGGTGATCGCACCGCCGGCCGCGGACGCGCTTCATCCGGCCTTCAGTAACCTTTTCGTGCAGACCGAGATCATGCGGGAGCGGCACGCGATCCTGTGCACGCGCCGACCCCGCTCCGTCGGCGAGCAGGCCCCCTGGATGCTTCACCTGATGGCGGTGCACGGCGCGGGCGTCGGCGAGGTGTCCTACGAGACGGACCGCGCGCGCTTCATCGGCCGTGCACGAAGCACCGCCGCTCCACTGGCCATGAGCGACGCAGCGCCGCTCTCCGGCACCGAGGGCTCGGTGCTCGATCCGATCGTCGCGATCCGCTGGCGCATGACGCTGGAGCCGGACGAGACGACGACGATCGACATGGTGTCCGGCGTTGGCGATACCCGCGATGCGGCCTTGAGCCTGGTCGAAAAATACCAGGACCGGCATCTCGCGGACCGCGTCTTCGACCTGGCGTGGACCCATAGCCAGGTGGTGCTGCGGCAGCTCAATGCCACGGAGGCCGATGCGCAACTCTATGCGCGTCTGGCCGGCTCCGTCATCCATGCCAACGCCTCCTTGCGCGCCGACCCGGCCGTGCTCATCAAGAATCGCCGCGGGCAGTCCGGGCTGTGGGGTTACGCCATCTCCGGCGATCTGCCGATCGTGCTGCTGCAAATCGGCGACGCGGCCAATATCGAGCTCGTGCGCCAGCTCGTGCAGGCTCATGCGTACTGGCGCCTGAAGGGGCTGGCGGTGGATCTGGTCATCTGGAACGAAGAGCACGCCGGTTACCGGCAACGTCTGCAGGATGAGATCATGGGACTGATCGCCTCGGGCACCGAGGCGAGCGTGATCGATCGGCCGGGCGGCATCTTCGTGCGGCCGGCGGAGCAGATATCGAGCGAGGACCGCATACTGTTCCAGTCGGTCGCGCGCGCCATCATCACGGACGCGCGGGGAACGCTGGCGGAACAGCTCAGTCGTCGTGGCCCGGCCGATGCGCGCGCGCCGCGGCTTACGCCGACCCGCGCGCACCACGCCGAGGCCGCGCCCGCCGCCTTGCCGCGCCGCGATCTGATCCGGTCCAACGGGCTGGGAGGATTCACCCCCGACGGGCGCGAATACGTCATGACGCTCGCGCCCGGCCAGGTGACGCCGGCGCCGTGGGTGAACGTGCTGGCGAACCCGCACTTCGGCACGATCGTCTCCGAGAACGGCGCCGCCTACACCTGGAGCGAGAACGCGCACGAATTCCGTCTCACGCCCTGGCACAACGACCCGGTGGGCGACGCGAGCGGAGAAGCCCTGTACCTGCGCGACGAAGAGACCGGCTACCTCTGGTCCCCTACGCCGTCGCCCGCCCGCGCCGCGGTGCCCTACGTCGTGCGGCACGGATTCGGCTACAGCGTCTTCGAGCACAGCTCCGGCGGCATCCGCTCCGAGCTGTGGATCTACGTGGCCATCGACGCCGCGGTCAAGTTCTCGGTGCTGAAGCTGCGCAACGAGTCGGGCCGGGCACGCAAGCTCTCCGCGACCGGCTACGTGGAGTGGGTGTTGGGGGACCTGCGTGCGAAATCGGCCATGCATGTGAGCACTGAAATCGATCCGGTGAGCGGCGCGCTCTACGCGCGCAACCCGTATAACACCGAGTTCGCCGATCGCGTCGCCTTCTTCGACGTGGATGAACCGGCGCGCAGCCTGACGCGGCAACCGCGCCGAATTCGTCGGGCGCAACGGCACGATGGGGAATCCGGCCGCCATGGGCCGCTCGCAGCTATCCGGCAAGACGGGGGCAGGGCTGGACCCCTGCGCCGCGATCCAGGTGAGCATCGAGTTGCTCGACGGCGAAAATCGCGAGCTCGTGTTCCGGCTCGGCGCGGGGCGCGACCTCGAGGACGCCGGCAATCTGGTGCAGCGCTTCCGCGGATCGTCGGCCGCGCGCGGCGCGCTCGAAGCGGTGTGGCAGCACTGGAACCACACGCTCGGCGCGGTGCAGGTGGAAACGCCCGACCCGTCGGTCAACGTGCTGACCAACGGTTGGCTCGTGTACCAGACCCTGGCGTGCCGTGTCTGGGCCCGCAGCGGCTATTATCAATCGGGCGGCGCGTTCGGCTTCCGCGACCAGCTGCAGGACACGATGGCGCTCGTCCACGCCGAGCCCGCGCGGCTGCGCGCGCACCTGCTGCTGTGCGCGAGCCGCCAGTTCCAGGAGGGCGACGTCCAGCACTGGTGGCATCCGCCTTCCGGCCGCGGCGTGCGCACGCATTGCTCGGACGACTACCTCTGGCTGCCGCTGGCGGTGTGCCGCTACGTGGCGTGCACCGGCGACACGGGCGTGCTGGATGAATCCGTGCACTTCCTCGAGGCCGGCCGGTCAACCCGGAGGACGATTCCTACTACGACCTGCCCGGCCGTTCCGCCGAGGCGGCCAGCCTGTACGAGCACTGCGTGCTCGCCGTCGTGCACGGCCTGCGCTTCGGTACGCACGGCCTGCCGCTGATCGGCTCGGGCGACTGGAACGACGGCATGAATCTCGTGGGGATGGGCGGCAAGGGCGAGAGCGTCTGGCTGGGCTTCTTCCTGTACGACGTGCTCGGCCGATTCGGCGCGCTGGCGCGTGCGCGCGGCGACACCGCCTTCGCCGCGCGCTGCGAAGAGGAGGGCGCCCGGCTGCGCCAGAGCATCGAGCAGCACGGCTGGGACGGCGAGTGGTACCGCCGCGCCTATTTCGACGACGGCACGCCGCTCGGCTCGGCGAGCAGCGCGGAATGCCGGATCGATTCGATCTCGCAGAGCTGGGCCGTGCTCTCCGGCGCGGGCGATGCGCAGCGCGCGCGCAGCGCCATGCAGGCGGTCGACGAGCGCCTCGTGCGCCGCGAGGACGCGCTTATCCAGTTGCTCGATCCGCCCTTCGACAAGTCGGATCTGGACCCCGGCTACATCCGGGGCTACGTGCCGGGCGTGCGAGAGAACGGCGGGCAATATACCCACGGCGCGATCTGGGCCGCGATGGCGTTCGCCGCCCTGGGCGATGCCCCGCGCGCGTGGGAGCTCACCGCCATGATCAACCCGGTGAACCACGCGGCCTCGGCGCGAGCCATCGCCACCTACAAGGTCGAACCCTACGTCATGGCGGCCGACGTCTATGCGCTCGCGCCGCACACCGGGCGCGGCGGATGGAGCTGGTACACCGGCTCGGCCGGCTGGATGTACCGGCTCATCGTCGAATCGCTGCTGGGCCTGAGGCTCGAGCGGGACAAGCTGCGTCTCGCGCCCTGCCTGCCCGCGGACTGGCAGGCGTTCAAGATCCACTACCGGTATCGCGAGACCGTGTATCACATCGCCGTCTCGCAAACGGGCACCGAGATGCGCGTGACGGTCGACGGCGTCGAGCGGCCTGACGCGGCGATCCCCCTGGTCGACGATCGTCGCGACCACTTTGTCGAGGTGACCGTACCTGCCAGGGAGACAACCGAGGCGGAAACGACCGCGTCGGTGCAGGCGGCCTAGCGCGGCGGCGGGAGCGCGCCCCGCCGATGGGCGTATTGCCCGCGACCGCGAGCGCGAGTAGTTTTGCAGCGCGTTCCGCAACTTGGCCGGCCTGTGCGCATGAAGCCCCGCATCACGCTCATCACCCTCGGCGTCGACGACCTGGAGCGCGCGCTGCGCTTCTATCGCGAGGGCCTGGGCCTGAAGACCGAGGGCATCGTCGGCGCGCAGTACGAGCACGGGGCGGTGGCCTTCTTCGAGCTGCAGGGCGGCCTCAAGCTCGCGCTGTGGCCGCGCGCCAGCATCGCTCACGACACGGGGCTTGCCGCCGGCGGGCCGTGCCCGACCGAGTTCACGCTGGGGCACAATGTGGCATCGCGGGCAGAGGTCGACGGAGTCATGGAACAGGCACAGCGCGCTGGCGCGACCATCGTCAAGCCGGCGCACGATACGTTCTGGGGCGGCTACGCGGGCTATTTCCAGGATCCCGACGGGCACCTGTGGGAGGTCGCCTGGAACCCCAATTGGGTCAACGCGGAGTGAGCTCGATGACGACGGCCCCGACGGTGAAGTACGCGAAAAGCGGCGACGTGAGCGTCGCGTACCTCGTCGCCGGAAACGCGGGTCCCGATCTCGTTCTCGTGCCGGGCTGGGCCTCGAACGTGGAGTTCCTGTGGAACGAGCCGCTAGCCATGCCGTGGCTCAGGCGTCTGGCGTCCTTCAGCCGTCTGATCATGCTCGACCGGCGCGGAGCGGGCCTGTCCGATCGCGTCGGCGGTCTGCCGTCGGTCGAGGAGCGCATGGACGACGTGCGCGCGGTCATGGACGCGGTCGGCTCGCAGCAGGCGGTACTGTTCGGCATCTCAGAGGGCGGGCCGATGTGCATCACGTTCGCTGCGACCTATCCCGAGCGCACGTCGGCGCTGATCCTCTACGGCACGTTTGCCCGCTTGCTGTCGGCCGACGACTATCCCGTCGGCGTCGCGCCGGAGACATTCGAGCCGTTCGAGAAGCGGGTGTACGAGCGCTGGGGCACCGGCGTCAGCCTGCGCGCATTCGTTCCCAGCATGGCCGACGACGAGGCGGTGCGCGCCGCGTGGGCGCGGCTGGAGCGATTGTCGGTCAGCCCGGCCGGCATCCGCGCGCTGCTCAAGATCGCCGTGGCGACCGATGTCCGGCACATCCTGCCCGTGGTGCGCGTTCCGACGCTCGTGCTGCACGCGGAGGGCGACCTCCCCATCCCGATCGCGCTCGGCCGCTACATCGCCGAGCGCATCCCGGGAGCTCGCTTCGTCGCGCTGCCCGGCGCGGATCACGCCATGGTCGGGCACAATGCGGACCGGCTCCTCGACGAGGTCGAGGAGTTCGTCACCGGCGTGCGTCACGGGCCGGAGCCGGACCGGGTGCTCGCCACCGTGATGCTCGCCGACATCGTCGAGTCGACCGCGCTGGCGGCCGAGCTGGGCGACCGCGCCTGGCGCGACCGCCTCGAAGCGTACTACGCGCTGGTGCGCGAGGCGCTGGCGCGCTTTCGCGGGCGCGAGCTCGATACGGCGGGCGACGGTTTCCTGGCGGCGTTCGACGGTCCCGCGCGCGCGGTGCGCTGCGCCTGCGCGGTCGTGCGCGAAGTGCGCCGCCTGAACCTGGAGGTGCGCGTCGGGCTGCACACGGGCGAGTGCGAGATCATGGGCGAGAAGCTGAGCGGCATTGCGGTGCACACCGGGGCGCGCGTCGCCGCGCTCGCGGCGAGCGGCGAAGTGCTCGTCTCGGGCACGGTCAAGGACCTGGTGGCCGGCTCCGGCATCACGTTCGACGACCGCGGCGTGCAGACCCTGAAAGGCGTGCCGGGCGAGTGGCGCCTGTACGCCGTCGCCTCCGCGTAGGCGGCACGGGTGCGCATCGCCCCCGCATGGCGACCCCGGCGGGGATGGGTGACAATAACCCATGCTCGACCCGAACAGTACGGAGTTCCTGGCGCATATCGGGAAGGAGATGGCGGCCGCCGACCGGCCCGACATGGCGCTCGAGCACACCCTCGAAACCATACGCCAGGGCCTTGGCGCGGAAGCGGCATCGATCTTCCTGTACAACGAGGCCGAGGACATCCTGGAGTGCAAGGCGAGCCTGGGTCCGAATCCGGCGACCGGGATGACGGTGCCGCGCGGGGCCGGCATCGTCGGCCAGGTGGTAGAGCAAGGTCGGGCCATGCTGGTCGAGGACGTGGCGCATTACCCCGGCTTCTATCGGGCGATAGACCAGCAGACGGGATTCGTCACGCGCTCCGTGGTGTGCGCGCCATTGATCGCTCAAGGAAAGGTGCTCGGCGCAGTGACGTTGCTGAACAAATCCGGCGAACGCCGTTTCTCCGGCCAGGATGAAGCGTTGCTGGTGAGCTATTGCGCGCTGGCAGCGCTTTCCATCAACAACGCCAGGCTGTCGATTCTGGCCCTCGAGCGCGAGCGCATCCAGCGTGAGCTCGAGATTGCGCGCGAGATCCAGCGCTCCATGCTGCCAAGCGCCGGCGAAGGGAACATCCAGGGCGCCAATCTGGCGGCTCGCATCGTGTCAGGCGACTTCTACAGTCATCTGGTGACCGCGGACAACGAGGCCTGGTTCTGTCTCGGCGATGTATCCGGCAAGGGCATCAACGCCGCGCTCTGGATGGTGCGCGCAATCAGCATGTTTTCCTGCCTCGCGCAGACGCAGACGAGCCCCGCCAGGTTGTTGGAGGCACTGAACCGGGAGCTGCGCCTAAGCGCCCTGCGCGGGATGTTCATCACCATGGTCGTCGGCTGGATCGACAAGTCCGGCTGTCACGCCCGCTTGGCCAACGCCGGGCACTTGCCCGTGCTGATCTGGCGGCAGGGACAGATCGCGGAGATCCCGGCCTCCGGGCCGCCGATCGGCATCCTCGACGCCGTGGCGTACGAGGACGTCAGCACCGGCCCCGGGCCCGCGACGCTGTGCATCGTCAGCGACGGCGCCATCGAGGCGATCGGAGGCAAGAACTTTGTGGACCTCGACCAGCTGAAGCAGCGCGTGGCGGCCATGAAGGAAGCGGGCCGGCTGAGCGCGGAAGCCTTGATCG
Source organism: uncultured Pseudomonadota bacterium (assembly GCA_963834845.1). GTDB lineage: Bacteria > Pseudomonadota > Gammaproteobacteria > Burkholderiales > SG8-39 > DAHVFK01. Next base: position 3,487,942 of record CAWICY010000004.1, on the reverse strand, counting down.
CGGATCTTTCCCCGCACGGCGACGCGCTGGATGACGACGCCACCGCGCTGACCGTGGAATTGCTTGCCCCCCCGCCAGGCGAAGAAGAAGGCGCCGCGCCCCGCCTGCTATTCAGCATGTGCTTCGCCGCGACGTCCGGTCAGCTCAAGCCCATGCGCGACGCGGCGCTTGCCGCGGTGCTGGCACAGGGGGCCGACGCGGAGCTGGCAAACAACATCGTGCTGGCCCTGAACGAGGCGTGCATGAATGTCATCCAGCATGCCGTACCGGGGAGCGCAGGCGCGCAAATAAGCGTCGAGCTGCTCCGGCAGGACGGCACCTTGATCCTGCATGTGCTGGACGATGCGGCACCCGTCGACGTGAGTACCGTCGAGCCGAGGGATCTCGACGATGTGCGGCCCGGCGGCCTCGGCGTGCATTTCATGCGCGAGATCATGGATCAAGTAGAGTTCCTGCCGCCGCCCGCGGGATTCGGCAATTTTCTGCGGATGCGCAAGAGAATACCCGCTGACCGCTCGACCCCTTGAACAGGTCGTCGACGTCGCACGGAGGGGGTGCCATGCAATGCGAGGTGTACAAGGCCGCCGAGAAGTACGTCGTAAAGCTCGGCGGCGATATCGACATGCACGCCTCGCCGGCAGCGCGCCGGGCGATTCTGCAATGCATCCGGGACAATCGTCAGGTGATCGTCGACCTGACCGCGGTCAGCTATATCGACAGCTCCGGAATCGCCACCTTGGTCGAGGGACTGCAGGCGGCAAGGGCGAAGCGGCTCGAATTCGGCTTGTTCGGCGCCAGCCCGGCGGCCATGCGCGTGTTGAAGCTGGCGCGTCTCGAAAGCATCTTCACCTTCTATCCGGCATTGCCCCCTGCGAATGCCTGACGTGCTGAGCTGGCTGACGCGCCGCTTGCTGACCGTGCTGGACGGATTCGGCCATGCGAGCGTCGCCGTGCTGGAGGAGGTCGGCTATGTCTCCTCGCTGTTGCTGGAAAGCCTGTACTGGGCGGTCGTCGGGCGATGGCTGCAGCAGCCCGTGCGCCTGTCGGCCATATTCTCCGCGGCGATGTCAGTCGGCGTCACCGCGATGCCGATCGTCGCACTCGCCTCTTTCGCGGTCGGCACGATGCTCGCCATCCAGGGCATCTATTCGCTGCGGCCATACGGGGCGGAGTCCCAGGTCGTATTGGGCATCGCGCTCTCGGTGACCCGCGAGTTCGCGCCGCTGATTACGGGCATCTTCGTGGCCGGCCGTTCGGCCTCGGCAATCGCCGCCCGCATCGGCACCATGCAGGTCGCGCAGGAGATCGATGCCCTGTCGGTGATCGGCATCAATCCGGTCCGCTACCTGGTGTCGCCCTTGTTGCTCGCCATGCTGGTCACCGTGCCCGCGCTGGTGGTGTTTTCCAACTTCGTCTCGCTGTCGGGAGGCGCGCTGTATTGCAATCTGGAGCTGGGCATGCCGTTTGCCGCCTACGTCGAGGGCACGATCGACGCGCTCACACCCGGCGACGTCTGGCAGGGATTGTCGAAGAGCCTCGTGTTCGCCACGATCATCACGCTGGTGGGCGCGAGCAACGGTTTCATGGTCGAGGCGGGCGCGGAAGGCGTCGGCAAGGCGACCACCCGTTCGGTGGTCATCAGCATTGCGAGCATCATCCTCGCCGATATGATATTCAGCTACTTCCAGAGCCGCTAGGACGGCGTGGCCATGGATGCCACCGGCAGGAATCCGGCAATCGAAGTCGAGAATCTCGTCGCGCACTACGGCAACCGCGAGATTCTGCACGGCGTGAGCATGCGCGTGTACCGCGGCGAGATCATGGTCATCATGGGAGGCAGCGGGTCGGGAAAGAGCACCCTGCTGCGCCACCTGCTCGGCCTGCGCCGGCCGACCTCCGGCAGCATCAGGCTGCTGGGCCAGGACATCACGCGGCTTTCCGCGCGCGAGATGATGGCGTTGCGCCGGAACATCGGCGTCTCGTTTCAGGGCGGCGCCTTGTTCGGCTCGATGACCGTGCAGGAAAACGTCGAGCTGCCGTTGCGCGAGCACGCCAGGCTCGATCGCAAGACCATGCAGATCATCAGCCGGATAAAGCTCGAGGTGGTCAATCTGGCCGGATTCGAGAACTTGATGCCCTCGGAGCTCTCCGGGGGCATGATCAAGCGCGCGGCGCTCGCCAGGGCCATCGTCATGGATCCGCAGCTGCTGTTCTTCGACGAGCCTTCGGCCGGCCTCGATCCGGTGGTGTCGGCCGAGCTGGACGAGCTCATCTTGAGCCTGCGCGAAGCGATGAACATGACGATCGTCGTCGTCACGCACGAGCTGGAGAGCGCGTTCAAGATCGCCGATCGGATAACGGTGCTGGATCACGGGGACGTTCTGCAGATCGGCAATGCCGCCGAGATACGCGAGTCCGGCGACGAACGGATACAGGGCCTCATCAACCGGCGGCCGCGACATGAGACATTGGATGCAGATGAATACTTGCGGCGTCTTACCGAGTAAGGGCGGCCGGCTTGAAGCGTGACGCCACGAACTATGCGATGGTGGGCGGCTTCGTGGTCGCCATGGCGGCCGCGTTGCTGCTGGCGCTGTTCCAGCTGACGGGCCGCGGCAAGGCGACCGACACGTATTTCGCGGATTTCAGGAACACCGCGGGCATTAAGGAGGGCTCGGTGGTGACCTTCGAAGGGCACGAGATCGGCCGGGTGGGGGAGATCGGTGTCGACCAGAGTTCCGGCAAGACCCTGTATCGCCTGGCGCTCAAGGTGCAGCGCGGCTGGCGGATTCCGGCCGGCAGCAAGGCCAGACGAACCTCGTCGGGCATGCTGGCGCCGATGGTGGTGGACATCAAGGCGGGCGAGAGCCGCACGCTGCTGCAACCTGGAGCGACGCTCGCGGCGGAGGACACCCCCAACATGATGGACGCGATCGCGGATGTCGCCGGCAGGCTGTCCGACATCACCGAGCGGGATATCGAGCCGCTGGTGAAGCGCCTGGGCGAGCGGGTCGACCGGGTGGGCGACAAGGTGGAAAGCGCTCTGCCCGAGGTATTGAATGAGTTGAACACGACGCTGGCACAGATGAACAGCGCCTCGCGCCTGCTGGAGCGCGCGCTCAGAGAGGAAAACCAGCAGCATCTGACCCGCGCGCTCGGGAATGCGGAGATGACCACCGATAATTTTCTGGAGATTTCGAAGGATCTGAAGCAGACGCGCGCAAGCCTGGACAGGCTGCTGCATCAGTCCAATGCCCTGGTCGACGACAACGGCCGGGACATCCGCGCGTCGGTGCAGGAGATCAGGCAAGCGCTCAGGCGCATCGACGGCATTCTTCATCAGTTCGAGAATACGGGACGCAACATGGCGGAGTTCAGCCGCGAGATCCGCGAGAATCCCTCGAGCCTGATTCAGAGCAGCCCCCCGGCGGACACGTCCGGGACGGAAGGAAAATGACGTCGCGATCGGCGCGCGGAGATGCAAGCCGCCTGCTGCCTGCATTGCTCGTCGGCTGCGGACTGCTTGCAGGCTGCCAGAGCGTGCCCCCGGCGCCGGCCGACCGCTACTACCGGTTGCCGGATGCGGCGGCCGGGCCCATCGCCGCGCAGCAGTGGACCGGCGGGTCGATCGAGATCCGGGAACTGCGCGCCGATGGCCCCTACCTCGATCGGGCGATCGTGTTTACGCACGAGGGGCACACGACGCAGGTCGAATCGTACCGCTACGCTTACTGGATCTACGCGCCGCCGCGCCTGATTCAGCAGCACATGATCGGGCGGTTCAGGCAAAGCCGCCTGGCGCCGACGATCGTGGAGGACGATCGCGGCTCCGACCCGGCATTCGCCGTGTCGGGGAGGATCCTGCGGTTCGAGCAGACGCTCGCACCCGGCGGCGTGCATGCCGACGTCGAGCTGGAACTGGAGATGGCAAGCGCCACGGAAGGCCGCCCTTTGCTGCGCAAGACCTATCGCGCCGTCGAGCCCGCAACCGACAGATCGATGGACGCCTTCGTGCAGAGCATGGGGCGCGCGCTGGATCGCATCTACGCGGCGTTCGCGAAGGATCTGAGCGCGATGCGGCGCTGAGTCAGCGATGATGCGCTGCGTGCCCGGTTCAAGCCGGGTTGGCGGTGAGGCGCGCAAACCAGCCGAGCGCCACCAGCAGCAGCGCCGCGGCCGCGATCAGCGCGGCGGGGTAATAAAGGAACCCAGCGAGGCTTTGCTGGCTGTACTTCACCACCATGATCAGCGATTCGAGCACCAGCGCAACCACCACCACGCTGCCGAAGCGCGCCACGCCGCGGCGGATGCGCACCATGGCGTCCTGCGGCCGCTCGTGCTGGTCGTATTCCTCGTGCACGATCTCGGCGAGTTCGTAGATCGCGAGCGCCACCACGCAGGTGTGCAGGCCTTTGAACAGTCCCTCGCCGAAGTCGCCGTCCTGGAACAGGGGGATCACGATCTCGGAAACGGCGTAATAGACGTACAGCAGCGCGAAGCCGAGGAACAGCAGGGTGAACGCGGGCACCAGCACCAGATGCATGCCGTCGAACGCGCGCGCCAGCGGGCCGCGGCGCGCATGATTCACTTCGGACAGGTTCATCACGTCTCCTTCTTCGGTGCGTTGAGTCGCGAATTCTGAACTGCACGCAGCGCGCGCGTAATGTCCCCGTGAGGCGACGTTTCGCCCAGCGGACCTGACGGCGGCCGGTTGGATTAGCATTGCGGGCATGTGGCCCGATATCCCTTACCCGCCGTGGCGCGAAACCTGCGCCGCGCTGCAGCTCTACGCCCAGATCGCCGGCAAGTACCGCCTGGCGCGCACGCCCTGGTTGAATCATTCCTGGCACGCGACGCTGTACGTCAACGCGCGCGGGCTCACCACGTCGCTGGTGCCCGACGGGCCGGGCGGCATCGAGATCACGTTCGATCTGGTCGATCACGCGGTGACGGGCGCCGCAACCGACGGGCGCACGGCGCGCTTCGCGCTCGGGCCGATGAGCGTCGCCGAGTTTCATGCACGCTTTCTCGATCTGCTGCGCACGCTCGGGGGCACGCCGAAGCTGCACGGCGCGCCGAACGAGCTGCCGGATCCCGTGCCGTTCGCGCAGGATCGCGCGCCGCGGCCCTACGACGCTGATGCGGTGTCGCGCTTCCACCAGGCGCTGGTCGCGATCGACCGCGTGCTCAGGCAATTCCGCACCGCCTTTCTCGGCAAGGCGAGCCCGGTGCACCTGTTCTGGGGCAGCTTCGACCTGGCGGTCACGCGCTTCTCGGGGCGCGCCGCGCCGCTGCACCCGGGCGGCGTCCCGGGGCTGCCGGACGACGTGACGCGCGAGGCCTACAGTCACGAGGTCTCCTCGGCGGGCTTCTGGCCCGGAGGCGGGCCGATCGACTATCCGGCCTTCTACTCCTACGCCTATCCCGCGCCCGCCGGGTTCGCGGCGGCGCGCGTGCAGCCGGAAGCGGCGGCCTTCAACGCGACGCTCGGCGAGTTCATCCTGCCCTACGACGCCGTGCGCAGCGCGCGCGAACCGGAAGCGACGCTGATGGCGTTCCTGCAGAGCACCTACCGCGCGGCCGCGGATCTCGGCGGCTGGGACACCGGCGCGCTCGAGTGCGCGATGGGGCAACCGCTGCGGCCGCGGCTGCTCGGCCGCCATGGCGACTGATCTCGTCATCCGGCGCGAGCAGGGCCCGTCCAAGGGTCGCTGCTTCGTGCGCGTCGAGGGCTACGAGGCGGAAATGACGCAGTCGCGCCGCGGGCGCGGCATCGGCTAGGTTCACGCGGCGCGGAGAGAAAACTCAATGTTCTCGAAGGCACGCAGTGACATCGAGCTCCTGGAAACGAACCGCCGGTTCTACGACAGATTGTGGACCGACGCGCGTCTGGTCGAACCAGAGCGTTTCAACACCTGGCCGCTGGTGCGCTCGCTCATCCCTCTGTCACGGCGCCGGCTCGAGGTCGCACCCGGGCTGAGGCCGCGCCTGCCCATCGAGGGGACCCAATTCCTCGACATCAGCGCGCCAGCCCTCGCGCGACTGCACGAGCGGGGGGCGAGCGTGGTGCAGGGCGCTGTCTCGTCGCTCCCGTTTCCTGCCGGCATTTTTGATCTGGTATGTGCGTTAGACATCGTCGAGCACGTCGACGACGATGATCTGGCGCTGCATGAGTTGTCCCGCGTCGCAGCGGCCGACGCGGTCGTTCTCCTCTCGGCCCCGCTCGACCCCTCGCGTTGGACGGCGTTCGACGAACTCGTTGGACATCGACGGCGCTACGAGCCGGTTGAACTCCTCGCGAAGCTCGCGGAGCACGGTCTTTCGCTAGAGCGCAGCGCCGTCTATGGCATGGTTCCGCGGTCTTCGTACCTGGTCAAGCTCGGGATGTGGGGACTCACCCATCGACGCGAGCGGGCGATGTGGTTGTACAACCGCGTGATGATGCCGCTCGCGATGCGCTTTCAGAAGAAGCTCACCCTGGTCCGCGGCATGGTCGAACCCGAGAAGGTCGACGAGGTCCTGCTCGTATGTCGGAGGAACGGAGCGGCCCGCTCGTCGCGCTCGCGCGCAAGCGCGCCATCCCCATCGTCGGCGACGGCGCCGGGACGATCCCCCGGCACCTAGAACTGCCGGCCCCATTCATGCGCTCCCGAGCACGCCTCCATGCCGATCAGGCATGGCGGCAATCCAGCCACCGCTTGCATGAGCTGATCGCGCCGCACCGTCTTGCGAAGCGCTACCCGACCTGCACCATCCACCCGGTGCAATGAGGACACGCTCTTTGCCAGATCGATCCCCGCGGTAGTAATCTGCGCCATGACTGTTACTCCGGTTATAAGATTGAATACAGACACTTCAATCTTGGCACTTCGATGCCGTCACCGTGCGGGGGAAGTCCCTTTCATTCGTTAGGCGGCAGTGGGCCGCTGGATCTACAATTCGCCACGTTAGGACGGGAGGAGAAGCAAAATGCTCTGGACTATTGCAGTTATCTTGGTTGTCCTCTGGCTTCTGGGCTTGGTTAGTTCGTACACCATGGGGGGATTCATTCATGTCCTCCTGGTCATCGCGATCGTGGTGATTCTGCTTCAGGTCATTTCGGGTCGACGCCTGTAGCGACCCTGGAGTGGTTCTGTACGGCGGGCACTGGGCAGAGCGGTCCGGCTGCTCGTGGCCCCGGTTTTGATAGTCATTCCCCCGGCGCGCCGTCCGTGGTGAAGATTCAACGGTTTCTTTAGGAGGAGGAGACGAAATGAACGCAGTCAAGATTGCCGGAATCGTGCTGATCGTGGCCGGCGTCCTGGGATTGGTGTATGGCAGTTTCAGCTACACCAAGGAGACCCATCAGACCAAGATTGGACCGATCGAGCTGTCGGTAAAAGACAAAGAGACAGTCAACGTGCCAGTTTGGGCTGGCGTGGGGGCGATAGTCATTGGCGGCGTGCTGCTGCTTCTTGGAGGCAAGAAGCCTTAGCCGCTGCACCTGCCGCTTAACAACGCGCGCCAGCCGACGTCGCCGCTGACGCGGCGACGTGCGGCTGAGCTTCGTCGATGGGCGGGCGCGCACACCAGGAGAGCCATAACTTCGTGCGAGAGATCATGTACAGCCAAAGCAGCTTGTTGATCGTGTCAGGGCTTTTCATCTTCATGCTGCTTGCCATGGAAATTGGGTTTCGAAGCGGTCGTCGCAAAAAGGCGAGGGCGACTGAAGCGATCACGCAAGCCAATGCCGTTCTGGTCTCTATGCTGGGGCTGCTGGCCCTGTTGCTGGCTTTCACGTTCTCTGCGGCTCTGCAACGCTACGATGATCGTAGCCAGACGGTCGTGGCGGAAGCCAATGCCATCGGAACCGCGTATCTCAGGGCGCGACTTCTTCCTGAGGGGATGCAAGATGAAGCGCGGGCACTGCTTCGCCAATACCTGGATGTTCGTGTTCAGGAAGGTCGCGTCGATTCAACGGAACCCGAATTGCACGAATCGCTGCTGCACCAGGCGAAACTGATGGAGGGGCAACTCTGGAGCCATGCTGTGAGGGCAGCCGAACAGGACGGCAGGGTCGTCACCAGCGGGCTCTTCATCCAGTCACTGAATGACCTCATCGACACATCCGGCACGCGGAATGCAGCCTTGAACCGGCATGTACCGGAAATCGTGCTTTTCCTGATGTTCGCGACGATCGTGCTGACGACCGCCACGCTCGGCTACGCATCGGGAATTGCCGGGCATCGGGTAACCCTCGCGGCATTCGTTCTAGTGTTGCTCATCGCCTTGGTCGTCTACCTCATTGTCGACCTGGACAGGCCCCGACGCGGCGTCATTCAGGTGAGCCATGAAAGTATGCTGAGTCTTCAGCAAGCCATTGGGGCAGTCCAAGGACACGCCGCCCAACCCGGCGGTCCGCCGGACGCGTCGCAAGCGCCGCGCCGGTGACTTTCGACGTTGCTGCAACTCAACCTCGAGTACCTAGCACTTGGCGTCGCTGGAAATCGTCTGCCGCTAAGGCCGCTTAGCTGCGGCGCACGGCGCTGGCTACCCCTACGCGGCGTGGCCGCTGACGAGAAGATCGACCGTGGGGGCCGCGAGGAGCCATAGCCATCGAGCCCGGCGCCCGGACTAGCTCGATCGACCGTCGTCACCTCAGGCGCCGCCGCGTTGCCCATCGGGCGTCATGTGAACCGCAATCACTGCGCCAAAGGCAGAGGCCCAGACTCGCCTCTAGAAAGAGTTAAGCCACATTAACGTTCAGACAAACCTGCGGGTAACTAAGTCGGTGCTGTGCTTAACGCCGCGCCCGGAATATCGCCGGGCCAAAAACAACAGACCGGTCAATATGAGCGCGAACGAGGACGGCTCGGGCACCGGCGCGGGACCCGGATCGGGTTCAGCCAGCCCCAGCCACCGATTGTCCACGATCAGGCCGCTGACCGAATTCACCGTATAACCTTCCGGCAGGTTGAATACCGGGCCTGACAGCGGGAAGGACAGCGTACTGTCGAACAACGAAGACGCGTCGGCTTGCCGCCTCGAACCAGCAATGGTATTCGCGGAACTCGTGCTCACCGACGTAGCCAGGCTGAGAAAGACGGTGAAGGGCGTGCCGACCGGCAGTAACATGTCTGGCGTCGTCAGTACCCCGCCGCCGGTGAAGCCGGTCAGCAGACCGTCTTCGAATGTGCTGCCGTCGCCGGCTTGCGTGTCCACCTGCCAGAGGCTGCTGATCGCCTGCGTTCCGCTGAACGAGTTCCCGTTGATCGTTACGTAAACGCTGACGCTTGCATTAGCGTTTGACTCGGCCCCGATGCCGGACCCGAGCTGGGCAAAGGTCGAGGCGATCAGACCGCCCTCGAGCTGCATGCTGAACGGCGTGGACACCGTCGTGCCGGGACCGCCGATGATGACATCGTCCAATCGAAAGCCCGCGCTCGAATCGGTGCCATTCAACACGAACCCCAATCCGAGGGTCACCGCCGGAGTCAGTTGGATGGCCGCCCTCGAGGAAGAGCGGAGCCGGCCGGGTTCCGCGGAACCAAATGCGTCGCGCGAATAGAAGTTCGTGCCCTCGAATCCGCTGTGGAATCCGATGCTCTCGGACAAGGGCGTCGAAGAGCTCAACTGGACATCGCCGAAGGCCAGTTCGAGGCCGTATAGTGGCCCGGCAAAAACCGGACTCGGGCCGATGGCTAACGCAGCAACGACGAGACCTGCCTGAAAGAGCCTTGCACCCGAGCACGTCATGGATACCTCCTTCTGCCCCCGAAGTCGTCGCAAACGCTTCATGGACGAAGCCGGATTCCCGGCATACGCTGGTTGCCCTTACACCGCCATTGCACTGACCTTGCATTACGCTTGCGAAAGCAAGATCCAAGCCCAAGGCAAAAAAAGGCATCCAGATCAATCTCTTGTTATAGAATCCTGAGGGCTAGAGGTATCAAGTGTAAGGCGGGCCGACAGTTTCGAGTACTTCCAATTCCTGTTCCTGTGTCCGCATGTTGGCTCGACGCCATTCGCCCCCAAAGCGCCGATCCCGTCGCCGAACGCGCCCCGAAAGCTACGGCCGAGTCCAGGCAAGGTGCCCAGGGTCGCCTACGAGCTCGCGGCGGTGTCGGTCAAGGAGCGGGCTCCCGCGACGGGTGGATTGGTTTATCTATCCCTTGGCCGACTGGACTCAACATTGCGGCAAGTAGGCGGCTACGAGCGTCGTATCGCGCCGGTGTGGGCGAGCTCGAAGATCGCGGCGTCGGTGAGGCCCAGCTCGCGCAGGATCTCGTCGGTGTGCTCGCCGGCGCGCGGGGCGGGGCGGAGGGGCCAGGCGCGCTCGGCGCCGGGCATGCGCGCGATGGGCAGCGCGCCGTAGGGCGGCTGATCGAGGGCGGCGAAGGCGCCGAGGTGGCGCGCCTGCGCGCAGGCGACGAAGGCGGGGTAGTCGGCGATCTCGGCGAACAGAGCGTCGACGGCGGCGAGCTTTTCGACCCAGTGGGCGGTGGTCTGCGTGGCGAGGCGGCGGGCGACTTCTTCGTTGACGAAGGCGGCGTGCTTCTTGCGCTCCGCGGCGGTGGCGAAGCGGGGGTCGTCGATCCAGGCTGCGAGGCCGAGCACGCCCATCGCGCCGGCGAAGTGGGCTTCGGTGACGGCGGAAAGCGAGATGTGGCCGTCGCGGGTGCGGAACACGCCGGCGGGGACGGTGTTCGGCGGCGGGACGGCGCCTTCGAAGATGCGGTTCTCGACGATCGGCGCGGCCTGGAACGCGGCGGCGCTCTCGAGCAGCGAGAGTTTCAGGTGGCGGCCCTGGCCGTCGCGGCCGCGCGCGTAGAGCGCCGCGCCGACGACCTGCGCGGCGTACACCGCGGTGATGGTGTCGGGGATGAGCAGCGGTATGCGGCGCGGGGTGCCGTCTGCGTCGCGGTTGCGATGGCACATTCCGGTGAGGGACTGCAGGATCGAGTCGGTGCCGGCTTTCTGGGCCTCGGGGCCGTCGGGGCCGAAGCCGGTGATGGAGACGTAGATCACCGCGGGGTTGCGCGCGGCGACGGCGCCGTAGCCCAGGCCGAGGCGCTCGATGACGCCGGGGCGGTTGTTCTCCACCACGATGTCGGCGCGCGCGGCCAGGCGCAAGAGCAGATCCCGGCCCGCGGGCTGCTGCGCGTCGACCACGATCGAGCGCTTGCCGAGGTTGCCGACGATGGCGAGCGAGGTCATGCCGTCGCGCCCGCCGCCGGCGTTGCGGATCCAGTCGCCGCCAGGCGGCTCGACCTTGACGACGTCCGCGCCCTGCTGCGCGAGCAGCGCCGCGCAGTACGGCCCGGCGATGCCCTGCGACAGGTCGAGGACCCGGAGGCCCCAGTACGGCGGCTCGGCCATCCCCTATGGTCTCACGTCAATCCGTCTGGTCGACGGTCACGGTCTCGGCCAGACCGACGTATTCGCGCAGGGTGTGGAAGACGATCTTCTGCCAGCGCTCCGCGGCGACTTCCAGCTCCGCTCCCATGGATGCCAGGAACGCCGGTACCCCGGCGCCGTCGTAGGCGATGCGGTACGCGTTGGCGTCGACGAAGCGCTTCAGCTCCGCAGTATCGTCCGACGAGACCCAGCGCGCCGCGACGTAGTTCGCCGGAACCAGCCGTATCTCGGCGCCGTACTCGTTCGCCAGGCGGTAGGCGGCGACCTCGAACTGCAGCGCGCCGACCGCCCCGAGAATCGGGGCGCCTCCGGTGCACGGATGAAAGATCTGGATCGCCCCTTCCTCGCCCAGCTGCGCGAGGCCCGCGCGCAGCTGCTTGGTCTTCATCGGCGTCAGCAGCTCCGCGCGGCGGAACTGCTCGGGCGCGAAGAACGGCAGCCCGGTGAACTGCAGCCGTTCGCCTTCCGTGAGCGTGTCTCCCAGGCTGATGGTGCCGTGGTTGGGGATGCCGATGATGTCGCCGGCGTACGCCTCCTCCACGGTCTCCCTGCGCTGGGAGAGAAAAGACACGGCGTTGTTGGTGCGGACCTCACGCCCGCTGCGGCAGTTCGACACGCGCATGCCGCGCTCGAACCGGCCGGAGCACACCCGCACGAACGCCACCCGGTCGCGGTGCGCCGGATTCATGTTGGCCTGGATCTTGAACACCACTCCGGAAAACCCGGGCTCGTCCGGCGCCACCGTGCGTTCGCGCTCGGGCCGGTTGCCGGGAGGCGGCGCCAGTTCGACCAGCGCATCGAGCACTTCTCCGACGCCGAAGTTGTTGATCGCCGAGCCGAAGAACACCGGGGTCTGCCGCGCCGCCAGGAAGGCGTCCCGGTCGAACGCCGTTCCCGCCGCGCGTACGAGCTCGGCCTCCGCGAGGGCGCTGTCGTAGGCCGGGCCGAGCCGCTCGCCGCAGGCGGGGTCGTTCTCGTCCAGCTCGGCGATGTCGTCGTCATTGAGGCGGTCGAGGCCGGGGGTGAACTGCCGGATGCGGCGGGCGCGCAGGTCGAGCACGCCGCCGAATTCCCGCCCCGTGCCGATCGGCCAGGTGAACGGCACGGCCGACATCCCCAGGACGGATTCGATCTCATCGAGCAGCTCGAGCGCCGGGCGCCCTTCGCGGTCGAGCTTGTTCACGAAGGTCACGATCGGGGTGTTGCGAGCGCGGCATACCTGCAGCAGGCGCAGCGTCTGCGGCTCGATCCCCTTGCCCCCGTCGATCACCATCAGCGCGGCATCGACGGCGGTGAGCACGCGGTACGTGTCCTCCGAGAAATCCTGGTGCCCCGGCGTATCGAGCAGGTTGATGACGCAGCCGCGATACTCGGCCTGCATCACCGACGAAGCCACCGAGATGCCGCGCTGCTTCTCGATTTCCATCCAGTCCGAGGTGGCGTGGCGCGTCGCCTTGCGCGCCTTCACGCTGCCGGCGATATGGATGGCGCCGGCGTACAGCAGCAGCTTCTCGGTGAGCGTGGTCTTGCCCGCGTCCGGGTGGGAGATGATGGCGAAAGTCCTGCGCCGCGCGACCTCGCGCGCGAGCGCGCTCATGCCGCGCTCTCCACGGCTGGGACGTCGTTCAAGGTCGGGTAACGCAAGCTCTTTTCGCTCGGGATCGCCAGAAGGGGGCGCATTCTACTATGCGCGCCTTCACCCGGCGTCAGACGATCCCGGCCTTGGCGAGGCGCTCCATCTCGGTCTCGCTCTTGCCGAGGAGCCCGCGGAAGATCTCGTCGTTGTGCTGCCCGAGGAGCGGCGGCGCGAGCCGGTACTCGACCGGAGTGTCGGAGAGCCGCATCGGGCTCGCGACCACCGGCGCGGTGCCGCCGAGCGCGTGCGGGATGTCGACGCGCAGCTTCCGGTGCTGCACCTGCGGGTCCTCGAAAACTTCCTGCATGTTGTTGATCGGGCCGCAGGGCACGTCGGCGGCTTCGAGCGCCGCGAGCCATTCGTGCTTGGAGCGCGTGCGCATGATCTCGGCGATGATCGGCGTCAGCTCGGCGCGGTGCACGATGCGCTGCGAGTTGGTGGCGAAGCGCGTTTCCTCGGCGAGTTCGGGGCACTCGGCCACCTTGCAGAAGCGCCTGAACTGGCCGTCGTTGCCGACCGCGAGGATGATGTGGCCGTCGGCGGTGGCGAAGGCCTCGTAGGGCACCACCTGCGGGTGCGCGTTGCCCCAGCGGATCGGCACGTGGCCGGAGGCGAAGTAGCTGACGATCTGGTTGGCGTTGAACGCGACGATGGTGTCGAGCAGCGCGCAGTCGATGTACTGGCCGCGGCCGCTCTGCTCGCGGTGCGCGAGCGCGGCGCTGATGGCGAGGCTCGCGTACATGCCGGTGAGCACGTCGGTGATGGCGATGCCGACCTTCTGCGGGCCGGCGCCGGGCTGGCCGTCGCGCTCGCCGGTGATGCTCATCAGCCCGCCCATGCCCTGGAAGATGAAGTCGTAGCCCGGGCGGCGCGCGTGCGGCCCGTCCTGGCCGAAGCCGGTCACCGAGCAGTACACCAGCCGCGGGTTCGCCGGATGCAGGTGCTCGTACGCGAGGCCGTAGCGCGCGAGCGTACCGACCTTGTAGTTCTCGATCAGCACGTCGCATTTCGCCGCCAGCTCCCTGACGATCGCCTGCCCGTCGGGCTTGCCGATGTCGAGCGTGATCGACTTCTTGTTGCGGTTGACCGAGGCGAAATAGGCCGACTCGTGCGTGTCGTGGCCAGCGCCGTCCTTGAGCCATGGCGGGCCCCAGCCGCGCGTGTCGTCGCCGGCGCCGGGGCGCTCGACCTTGATCACCTCGGCGCCGAGGTCGGCGACATTCTGCGCCGCCCAGGGGCCGGCGAGCACGCGCGACAGGTCGAGGACGCGGATGTGGGCGAGGGGGCCCGGCATGTCAGGCGAGGAAACGCTCGAGCAGCCGGTCGGCGTCCGCCCGTGCGACCGGGGTTTCGGGAAGCAGGTGTGCGGCGAATTCTTCCTCGATGGATGGGTTCGAAGACTGCAACGGATCTCGCCGGCGCAGCCGGTGCGCGTGCGCGAGCGCGGCGATGAGCAGCCGGCGCGCGTCGCCCTGCGCCGCGAGGAGCGTGCCTTCGCCCGCCAGGATCGCCGCCGCCGCCGCGTAGTACAGGCCGGTGGCGGCCTGGCGCGCGTGGACTTCGTCGGCGCGCTGCGCGAAGTCGCCGGCGCGCACGAGGCTCGCGCGCAGCGCCGCGCCGAGCGTGCCTGGCGGCAGCAGCGCCTCGAGCGCGGGCCGCAGCGCCTCGAGCGCGCCCTCGCGGCGGATGGCGCGCAGCGCGTCGAGCGCGACGATGTTCGAGGTGCCCTCCCAGATGGAGCCCAGGTGCGCGTCGCGCAGCAAGCGCGCGTCGGACCATTCCTCGATGTAGCCGGCGCCGCCCCGCACCTCCATCGCGTCGCCGGTGACGCGCCGCGCGTCGCGGCAGGCGCGGAATTTGAGCAGCGGCGTCAGCAGCCGCACGCGCCGGCGCGCGGGCTCGTCGCCGGCGTCGGCCTGCTCGAGCTCCGCTGCCGTGAACAGCATCACCGAGCGCGCGGCTTCCGCGGCCAGCATGATTTTCAGCAGCTGCCTGCGCATCAGCGGCAGCTCGATCAGCCGCTTGCCGAAGGCGACGCGCGTGCGCGCGACGCCAAGCGCCTCGGTGAGCGCGCGGCGCATTATGCCCGCGGCGCGCATGCCGTTCGACAGGCGCGAGTTGTTGATCATGTCGGTCATCTGCACGAAGCCGCGCTGCGGGTCGCCGACCAGGTACGCAGCCGCGCCCTCGAGGCGGATCTCGCCGCTCGCCATGTCGCGCGTGCCCAGCTTGTCTTTCAGGCGGATGATTCGGAAAGCATTTTGCTTTCCGGTTTCCAATACTCTCGGTAGCAAAAACAAAGACAACCCCTTCGTTCCGGCGGGCGCGCCCTCCGGCCGCGCCAGCACCAGCGCCAGCGCCGCGTCGGCATTGGAGCAGAACCACTTGTCGCCGGTGAGCCGCCAGCGCTCGCCGTCCGGCACCGCGCGCGTTTCGGTGGCGCCGACGTCCGAGCCGGCCTGCTGCTCGGTCATGAACATCGCCCCTTGCGCGAGCTCATCCATGTCCTGCGAGGTGAGCGCCGGCAGGTGGCGTTGGACGAGATCGGGATCGCCGTACTTCGCCAGCGTGCGCGCCAGAGAATCGGTCATCGACAGCGGGCAGCACACGCCGAACTCGGCTTGCACGTAGAGGTAGGTGAGGGCGTATTTGACCGCCGGCGGCATCTTGTGCGGCCAGCCGAGCACGCCGGCGCGGTGCGACATCGCCGCCAGGCCGTACTCGGCGAACGCGACTTCTTCCAGCCGCCGGTACGCCGGGTGCTTGTCGATGCGCTGCACGTCAGCCCCCTCGCGCGTGCGGTGCTCGAGCACCGGCGGGTGCTTGTCCGCGTCGCGCGCCAGCCGGTCGAGCTCGTCGCCAGCGAGCGCGCCGAGGCGCTCGAGGTGCGGCTCCATGTGCGCGTGCAGCTCGGGGGCCAGGTAGAGCGCGAGCAACGGGCCGTAGCCCGGATCGGCGCGGTAGAAGTTGACGCCGGCCTCCGGCTTCACGCGAGCTCCGCGCGGCCGTGCGACAGCACCATGATGTCGCGCTCGAGGGCGCGCGCGCGGAACTGCACGGCATTGCCCCGGCGCCACATCTCGGTGCGGATGGTCTCGCCCGGGTACACCGGCGCTGAGAAGCGCACCGCGAGCGACTTGAGGCGCGCGGGGTCGTAGTCGCAGCAGCTCCTGAGGATCGCGTGGCCGGCGACGCCGTAGGTGGCGAGGCCGTGCAGGATCGGCCGCTCGAAGTTCGCCGCCCGGGCCACCGCGGGCTCGGCGTGCAAGGGGTTGTAATCGCCCGACAGCCGGTACACGAGCGCCGCCTGCGGCACGGTCGGCAGGTCGCAGGCGATATCGGGCGGACCGTCGGGCGTCGGCAAAGGCGCCGGCGGCGCGGGATCGCCGCCTTTCGGTCCGTTGCCGGGGCGCTCGCTGAAGCCTCCGTCGCCGCGGCAGAAGCTGAGCGAGTCGATAGTGGCGAGCAGCTCGCCGGAGTCGAGGTACACCTTGCGCTCCTGCACCAGCAGCGCGCCCTTGTCCTTGCCCTTGTCGATGAGCGCCTTGACGCGAGTGCGGCCGATCACCGTGCCCGCGGGCGGAATCGGCCGGTGCAGCACGATCGACTGCTCGCCGTGCAGCACGCGCACCCAGTCGATGCCGGTGTCGGGCTCCTTGACCCAGAACCCGGGGTAGGCGAGCACCACCGCCATGGTGGGCGTGGCGCGCAGGCTCTTCTCGTAGACGAAGGCGAGTTGTCGCTCGTCGGTCGGGTCGTAGCCGTAGCCGACGCCGAGGGCGTACAGCATGGTGTCGCGCGGGGCATAGCGCGCGACGATCTCGGGGAAGGGCCGCGCCTTGAGTGCGTGGTAGTCGATCATTTATTGACGATGACCGCGGGGTCGAGCCGGCCGTCGAAGCAATCGAGCACGTTCTGCGCGGTCTGCACCGACATGCGCACGGTCGATTCCATGGTCACGCCGGCGATGTGCGGCGACGCGATGACGTTGTCGAGCCGGAACAGGGGATTGTCCGCCGGGCTGGGCTCCTCTTCGAACACGTCGAGCCCGGCGCCGCGGATCTTTCCAGAGGTGAGCGCGGCGTGCAGCGCCGCCTCGTCGACGATGCCGCCGCGCGCGCAGTTGACGATCACCGCGCTCGGCTGCATCGCGGCGAACTCGGCGTGCGAGAACATGTGCCGCGTCTCGGCGGTGAGCGGACAGTTGACGCTGACGGCGTCCACGGCAGGCAGTGCCGCGCGGAAATCCTTCACGGCCACGCAGCCGGCGCGCGCGATCAGGTCCTGGTCGATGTACGGGTCACAGGCCTGCACCTGCATGTCGAAGGCGCGCGCGCGGCGCGCGACGCGCGAGCCGGTGCGGCCGAAGCCGATCACCAGCAGATGCTTGCCGGCGAGCTCCCAGGCTTTCGGGCTCCAGCGACCGCTCCAGTCGCCGCGCCGCGTCATGCCGTCGTAGGACGCGCCTTGCTTGGCGAGCGCGAGCAGCATGAACATCACGTGCTCGGCCACCGGGACCATGTTGGCGTAGAGCGAGATCGCGAGCGGAATGCGGCGCTCGCTGAGCGCGCCGACGTCGACCGCGTCGTAGCCCACGCCGTGGCGTGCGACCACCCGCAGGCCGCGCGCCGCCTCGATCACCGCGCGCGTGATGCGCGCGCTGCGCACCGTGATCGCATGCGCGTCGCGCGCCGCGGCAGCGATCTCCGCCTCGTCGGTCGACATCAGCACCACCGGTTCGACGTCGGCGCGCGCCTGAAGCAGCTTCAGGCCCTCCGGGTGCAGCCCCTGGATGACGAGGACCTTGCGTTTTCCGGCCATCGCGCCGTCCTAGTGGATCTCGGCCGAGTCGGCCATCGCCTTCTTGAGGACCTCGACGTCGAAGCCCGGCGCGCGCGCGGCGCGCAGGATCACCGCCTCGCGCCGCACGAGCAGGTCGATCGCGGCGGGCAGCTTCTTCACGCAGTCCGCGGGCACCACGACCGCGCCGTGCCGGTCGGCGTGCACGATGTCGTTCGGCCGCACGGCCATGCCGAAGACCTTCACCTCGCAGGCGATGTCGACCAGGTGCACCCAGGCGTGGCTCGGGCGCACGCTTCCGCCGAGCAGCTGGAAGCCCGGGGCGCAGGCGTCGAGGTCGCGGAATGAGCCGTTGCTGACCGTCCCGAGGCAGCCCAGCCCGTGGTGGATCGCGGTGTTGACCTCGCCCCAGAACGCGCCGAAGCCCGGCTCCGGGTCGAGGTCCTCGAGCACCGCGATCGACGGCATCGGCTGCGCCGCGACGTGCTCGTAGTAGCGGGCGCGCAGCGCGCGCACCGCCGCGGCGTCGCCGGGCGGGGGCGTCGCGGCGCGGATCGTCGCGGTGCGTGCGTAGCCGACGATCGGCTTGAGCGCCGGATCGAAGCACACCATGCTGCCGCGCGTGAAACCCGCGGTGCGATGCTTCGCGTCGAGCAGCTCGAGCCCGTTGCAGATCGTCGGCGTGTCCCATTGCGCGAGCGCATGGAGGTCGGCGCGGGTGAGGTCGGTCATGGCGGACTCCGCTAGATGGGATCCCAGGAAAACACGTCCTGGGAGCGGTCGAGCGCGTAGAACTGCGCGCGCATGGCCGGGATCGCCTGCTCGGCGATCGCCTCGGGCGTCCAGCCTTCGGCGCGGTGCACCGAGCGCACGGGGCGGTTCTGCGAGAACAGGAAGATCTCGTTGGCGCGCACGCCGAAGATCTGGCCGCTGACGCCCTCGGCGAGGTCGCTCGCCAGGAACACCGCGAGCGGCGCGATCTTGGAGGTCTGCATCGACTTCAGCTTCTCGACGCGCGCCTTCTGCTCGGGCGTCTCGGCGGGGATGGTGCCGATCATGCGGCTCCAGGCGAACGGCGCGATGCAGTTGGAGCGCACGTGGTACTTCGCCATGTCGAGCGCCATCGACTTCGACAGCCCGACGATGCCGAGCTTGGCGGCGGCGTAGTTCGCCTGGCCGAAGTTGCCGATCAGGCCCGAGGTCGAGGTCATGTTGACGTAGCTGCCCGAGTTCTGGCTCTTGAAGTACGGCGCCGCGGCGCGCGCGACGTAGAACGAGCCGTTCAGGTGCACGTCGATCACCGCCTTCCATTCCTCGATCGACATGTTGAAGAAGAAGCGGTCGCGCAGGATGCCGGCGTTGTTCACCACGCAGTCGATGCGGCCGAAGGCGTCGATGGCGGTCTGGACGATGCGGTTGGCGGCTTCCCAGTCGGCCACGCTGTCGGTGCTGGCGACTGCGGTGCCGCCCTTCGCCTTGATCTCGTCGGCCACCTTCTGCGCCGGGCCCGCGTCCTTGCCTTCGCCGGAGACCGAGGCGCCGAGGTCGTTTACCACGACTTTCGCGCCGCGCTCGGCCATGGCGAGCGCGAAGTCGCGGCCGATGCCGCCGCCCGCGCCGGTGACGATCACCACCTTGTTCTCGAGAAGTTTCATTGTGCTGATTTCCAGTAATACCGCTTCCTGGTCTTCGGCGATCTCGTCGCCTTCGGCCACCAGGATCGATTGCACCATGCCGGCGGCGGGCGCGAACAGGGGGATCTCCATTTTCATCGACTCGACGATCAGGATCGCGTCCTCGGCCTGCACCGCGGTGCCGGGCTGCGCCTCGATGCGCACGACTCTTCCGGCGACTTCGCAGCGCAGCCTGAGCACCGCCATGAGATTTCCCCCTGGAGCGCATTGTAATCGTCTGCCAGAATCCGGGCTCTTCTCAGTTTCGCAGGGTCGAAGGAGCCGACATGAGCTGGCAAGCCGAAATCGACGAGCTGCGCAGGCGCGAGGAGCTCGCGCGGCGCATGGGCGGCCCGGAGAAGGTCAAGCGCCAGCACGACGGCGGCAAGCTCACGGTGCGCGAGAGGATCGAGCGGCTGCTCGACGCCGCCTCGTTCCACGAGATCGGCGCGCTGACCGGCGTGGCGCGCTACGGCGCCGACGGCGCCACCATCGAGGAGTTCACGCCGGCCAACCTGGTGACCGGGCGCGGGCGCATCGACGGCCGGCCGGTGGTGGTCGCGGGCGACGATTTCACGGTGCGCGGCGGCGCGAACGACGCCGGCATCAAAGGAAAGCTCCTGCAGTGCGAGCGCATGGCGCGCGACCTGCGCCTGCCGATGGTGCGCCTGGTCGACGGCACCGGCGGCGGCGGCTCGGTGAAGAACCTGGAGATGCTCGGCTACTCGCCCATGCCCAAGGCCTTTCTGTGGGACACCTGGACCGACAACCTGGGCGAGATCCCGGTGGTGGCCCTTGCGCTCGGCTCGGTCGCGGGGCTGGGCTCGGCGCGCGTGGTGGCGAGCCACTACTCGGTGATGGTGAAAGACAGCTCGCAGCTGTTCGTCGCCGGGCCGCCGGTGGTGGCGCGCACCCACCGCCAGTTCGACAAGAACGAACTCGGCGGCAGCCAGATTCACACGCGCAACGGCGCGGTGGACGACGAGGCGGCGAGCGAGGACGAGGCCTTCGCGCGCACGCGGCGGTTTCTGTCTTACCTGCCGAGCTCGGTGTACGAGCTCGCGGCGCGCGGGGCCTGCGACGACGACCCGGCGCGCCGCGAGGCGTGGCTCATCGACGCCGTGCCGCGCGATCCGAAGAAGGTCTACAACATGCGCCGCATCGTCGAGGCGCTCGTGGACAAGGGCTCGTTCTTCGAGATCGGGCGGCAGTGGGGCCGCCCGGTGATCACCGGCCTCGCGCGCCTTTCCGGCTGGCCGGTCGCGCTGATGGCGGGCGACCCGATGCACTACGGCGGCGCGTGGACCGCGAAGGCCTCGGAGAAGGTGACGCGTTTCGTCGACCTGGCGCAGGTGTTCCATCTGCCGGTCGTGCACCTGGTGGACGTGCCGGGATTCCTCATCGGTCCCGACGCCGAGCGCGACGCGACGATACGCTTTGGCATGCGTGCGGCGAGCGCGGTGCTGCAGTCGACCGTGCCTTGGTGCTCGGTGCTGGTGAGAAAGGTGTTCGGCGTGGCGGGCGCGGTGCACCAGAACTCCACGCGCTACTGCATGCGCATGGCCTGGCCGTCGGCGGAATGGGGCTCGCTGCCGATTGCCGGCGGCCTGGAGGCGGCGTACAAGGCCGAGATCGAGGCGGCGCCCGACGCCGAGGCGAAGCGCGCCGAGATCGAGGCGCGCATCCGCCGCTTCGGCTCGCCCATGCGCAGCGCCGAGAAGTACGACGTGGAGGAGATCATCGACCCGCGCGACACGCGGCCGCTCTTGTGCGAGTTCGCCGAGCTCGCCGCGCCGCTTCGCGTCGCGGGACCGGTGCGCTTCGGGGTGCGTCCCTAGATAACGTTCTTTTCTCGCAGTGCGGCGATCTCAGCGGGGCCGTAACCCAGCTCGGCCAGAATGGCGTCGGTGTGCTCGCCGAGCTGCGGCGCGCGACGGCGGAAGCGCCCGGGGGTCTCCGACAGATCGACAGGCGTCGGGGCGAGGGGAACCGGGCGCGGCAAGCCGGGATACTCGCGCTCCTCGAGCAGGCCCGCGGCCCGGATATGCGCGTCCTCGAGCGCCTGCTGCGGGGAGTAGAGCGGCCCGGCGGGGATTTTCGCGCGCTCGAGTTCCTTGAGCGCCTCGGCCGTGCTGCGCCGGGCGGTCCACTGCGACATGCGCCTGGAGATCAGTTCGCCGTGGTCGCCCCGGGCCTCGTCGTCCTCGAAGCGCGGGTCGGCGAGCCACTGGTCCTCGCCCATCAAGCGGGCCCAGCGCTCGAACATCGGGTTGCCGATGGCGTGGCAGATGATCCAGCCGTCCTTGGTGCGGAACAGGTCGGACGGAGCGGACGTCTGCCCGCGGTTGAGCGTGGCCACGCGGTTGGTCTCGGCGACCTGCTGCTCGACGAGCGTGGCATTGTTGAAGGCCACTGCCGTGCGCAGCAGCGCGCCCTCCACCTTCTGGCCGTGCCCGGTCTTCTGCCGCGCCATCAGTGCGGCCACAGTGCCCAACGCGGTCAGCGATGCCGTTCCGCAATCGACCCAGGCCACCGCGGCGCGCAGCGGCTGCTCGGGTGTCCCGGTGAGATACGCCGAGCCGCACATCGCTTGGCCGATGCCGTCGAAACCGTGCCGGTGGCTCCACGGCCCATCGGCGCCGAACGCGGTCACCGTGGTCAGGATGATGTCCGGCTTGACCCGCCGGAGGCTCTCGAGGTCCAGGGCCAGTGAGCGCAGCACCTCGGGCGGCAGGTTGGCCACCACGACATCCGCGGTGGCCACGAGCCTCTGCACGATCTTTCGGCCCTCCGGGCAGGCCGGATCGAGGGTCATGGCGCGCTTATTGCGATTCATGACGAGAAACATGGCGCCCACGCCATCGGCGCCTACCGGCGCCAGCCAGCGGTCCTCGCCTCCGCCCCGCCGCTCGATGCGAATGACGTCGGCGCCGAGGTCGGCGAGCAGCGCCGCGCAGTACGGCCCGGCGATGTAGCGTCCGAAGTCGAGGACTCGGACTCCCGTCAGCACGTCGCCCGTCGAACCGTCGGTCTCGCTCACGCGCGGATTCTAGCCCGCCGCGCCTGATACGCTGTGAAAGATGGAGATCGATGCATGACCCGCCGCGCCGTCAGGCTCGCAGCGATCGGCGTGACCCTCGGGCTGACCTACGGCGTGTGGTACTCGTACAGCGTGTTCCTGGTCGCGCTGCTCAGGGAGTTCGGCTGGAGCCGCTCGGTGCTCGCCGGCGCGTTCTCGGTGTTCACCCTGGTGCACGGCGGCGCGAATCCGCTTATCGGCATGCTGTGCGACCGCATCGGGCCGCGCCGCCTGGTGATCTTCGGCGGCGCCGCGCTCGGGCTCGCGCTGTACGCCAACGGCTACATCGATTCGCCCGGCCATCTGTACCTCGGCTTCGGCCTCGCCACCGCGCTCGCAGTGGCCTGCTGCGGCTGGGTGCCCGCGGTGGTGCTGGTGCAGCGCCAGTTCATGGACCGCCTCGGCTTCTCGCTCGGCATCGTCAGCTCGGGCATCGGCCTGGGGATGCTCCTCGTGGTGCCGCTGTGCCAGGCGCTGATCGAGTCGCTCGGCTGGCGCTCGGCGTGGCAGATCCTGGGCGCGATCTGCGCTGCCTGGATCGTGCCGGCGGCCTGGTTCCTGATGAGCGACGAGGTGCTGCGCCCGGCCGCCGCGGTGCCGTCGCGCGGGGCGCTGGCGCAAGGAGCCACGGCGCGGGACATGAGCCTGGGCGAGGCCATTCGTACGCAGCCATTCTGGCTGGTGCTCGGGGCGTACTTCTTCGGCAACGTGTGCTCGCAGACGCTGCACGTGCACCAGGTGGCGTTCCTCGTCGACCACGGCATGGCGGCGATGGCGGCGGCGGCGGTGGTCGGCGCGGTGGGCGTGGCGAGCGTGTTCGGCAAGACCGGCGGCGGCTGGCTCTCGGATCGCTTCGAGCGCGAGGTGATCTACGTCATCGGTATCGCCATCCTGGTCGCAGCCGTGGGCGCGCTGGCGCTGGTCGGCGCGGCGCCGAGCCGCTGGGGGGCCTACGGCTACGCGGCGCTGCTCGGCGTCGGCTACTCGGCAACCGCATCGCTCACGCCGGCGATGGTCAGCGACCGTTTCCGCGGCCCGCACTTCGGCCTCATCCTCGGCATGGGCCTGCTCGGCAGCGCGCTCGGTAGCGCGCTCGGGCCGTGGATGGCCGGCAGCCTGTTCGACCTGACCGGCAGCTACGCCATCGCGTTCGTCATCGCCGCCGCGTGCGGCGTGCTCGCCGGCGCCGCCGGCTGGCGCGCGCGCACGCTGCGCCTGCGCACGTTCAGCGGCGCGTGATGAGCACCAGCCCGGCGGCGACCAGCAGCATGCCGCCCAGCAGCCCCGCGGTGATGTGCTCGCCGAGGATCGCCGCCCCGAGCAGTACGCCCGCCACGGGCGCGACGAAATTGAAGCTGATCATCACGCTCGGCGTGTAGCGGCGGATGAGATAGAAGTTGACGGTGAAGGCGAGTCCCGCCACCACCACGCCCTGGTAGGCGATCCCCGCCAATGGCGCGAAGCCGAGGTTCTCCCAGCGCACAGTTTCGAACGCGAGAGCGCCGGCGGCGAACAGCGGCAGCGACACGGCCATCTGCCAGAAGGTGAGCCGCACCTCGTTCACGCGCCGGAGCAGGCGACCGCTCAACGCGAGCCGCAGGCCGAGCAGGCAGGCGCTCGCCAGCACGATCCAGTCGCCGTGGCTCGCCCGGCCGATGTCGGCGGGCGCTGCACCGCGCGCCAGCACCAGCGCGGTGCCGCCGAAGGCGAGCGCCGCGCCGAGCGCGCGCAGCGGGCGCACGCGGTCGCCCGGCACCAGGAAATGCGCGAACGCGAGCGCGAACAGCGGGTTGGTGGCGATGAGCACCGCGCCGTTGGCGGCGGTGGTTGCGCCGAAGCCGACGTTCATGAGCGCGATCTGCAGTGTGAACAGCACGCCGATCGCGAGCACCGCCGGCCACTCCTCGCGCGTCGGCGCGAGCGGAATGCGCGCATAGCGCGCCCAGGCGGCGACGCAGGCGCAGCCGAGCGCGAAGCGAAGCAATCCGCTCCACAGCGGCGGGAACACCTCGAGGCCGAGCTTCACCGCCACCGGGTTGCCGCCCCACAGCGTGTGGATGGCGAGGGCGGCAAGCACCGCGCGCGCGGGAATCGACCAGCTCATGATCCCGATTATGATTGATGTCATGAAGACCACCAGCGGCCTGCGCGCCGCGCTCGACCCCTCGTCGATCGCCATCGTCGGCGCCTCCGACAACCCGCACAAGGTCGGCGGGCGCCCGATCCTGTACATGAAGCGCTACGGCTACCGCGGCGTCATCTACCCGATCAATCCGGCGCGCGCCGAGGTGCAGGGGCTGAAGGCGTTCCCGGACGTCGCCTCGCTGCCGCAGGCGCCAGACCTGGCGATCGTCGCGGTGTCGGGCGCCGAGGCGCTCGCCGCGGTCGAGGCCTGCGCGGCGCGCGGCGTGAAGGTGTGCGTGGTGATGTCCTCGGGCTTCGGCGAAGTCGGCGCCGCGGGGCGCGCGGTGCAGGAGCGCATGCTCGCCGCGGCGCGCGCGGCCGGCATGCGACTGGTGGGACCGAACTGCCAGGGCCTGGCGAACTTCGCCACCGGCGCGGTGGCCAATTTCTCCACCGTGTTCCACGAGATGGAAGGGCGCGACGGGCCCACCGCGATCATCAGCCAGAGCGGCGCCTGCTCGCAGGCGATCTACGCGCTCGCGCGCCAGCGCGGGCTCGACGTGCGCCACGTGCACGCCACCGGCAACGAGGCCGACGTCACCGTCGCCGACCTCGCCGCGGAGATCGTGCGCGAGGAAGGCGTGCGCCTGGTGCTGCTGTACATGGAAGCGATCCCCAAGCCCGCGCTGCTGGCGGCCGCGGCCGAGGCGGCGCGCGCGCGCGACCTGCCGATCGTCGCGGTGAAGGCGGGGCGCAGCGAGAGCGGCCGGCGAGCGGCGAGCTCGCACACCGGCGCGCTGGCGAGCGAGGACCGCGTGGTCGACGCGTTCTTCGAGCGCCACGCCATCTGGCGTGTGGACGATCCCTACGCGCTGGTCGCGGCGGGGCAGCTGTATCTCAAGGGCTGGCGGCCGCGGAGCAGGCGCTTCGTCGCCATCAGCAACTCGGGCGCGAGCTGCGTCATGGCGGCCGACGCCTCCGAGGAGCTCGGGCTGCCGCTGGCGGAACTGCCGCCCGGGACGCGCGACAGGCTCTCGCAGGTGCTTCCCGGGTTCGCCACCGCAGCGAACCCGCTCGACGTCACCGGCGCCCTGCTCGGCAACGCGCGCCTGTTCGCCGACGCGCTGCCGATCCTCGCCGACGGCGCCGACAGCGACCTGCTGATGGTGGCGCTGCCGGTGGCTGGCGCCGGCTACGACGTCGCCGGCTTCGCGCGCGACTTCGCCGCGTACGCGAGCGCCACCGGCCGCGCAGTGGCGCTCGCCGCGCCGCAGCCCGAGGTGCGCGCGGAGTTCGAGAAGGCCGGGTTGCCGAGCTTCGCGCGCGAACGTGAGGCGATGGCCGCGCTCGCCCAGCTCGCCCGGCACGCGGAGCTGATGAGAAGGAAGCACCGGGACCGGGATGCGATCGAGGTTCCGAAATTGCCCGACACAACAGAAAGATTGCTGAATGAAGCCCAAAGCCTCGAGCTGCTCGCGGCGGCCGGCCTGCCGGTGGTCGAGCACCGGCTGTGCATGAGCGAGGCCGAGGCGCGCGCCGCGTTCGGCGCGCTCGGGCCGAAAGTCGTCGTCAAGGCCTGCTCGGCGAGCGTGCCGCACAAGACCGAGCACGGACTGGTGCGCCTGGGGCTGCAAAGCGCGGACGCGGTGGCGCAGGCGTTCGGCGAGCTGAAGGCGCGCATCCCCGCCGCCGACGGCGTGCTGGTGGCGCGGCACGCGGCGGGCTTGCGCGAGCTCGCGCTCGGCGCGCGCGTCGATCCGGCGTTCGGCCCGGTGGTGCTGCTCGGCGACGGCGGCATCTATCTTGAGGCGCTGCAGGATTTCCAGCTGCTGCTGCCGCCGTTCGGCGAAGACGACGCGCTCGCCGCGCTGTCGAGGCTGCGCATCGCGCCGCTGCTTGCCGCTGCGCGCGGCCAGCCGGCGCTCGATGTCGGTGCATTCGCGCGCATGGCGGTGCAGCTGGGCGACGCGATGCTCGCCTGGCGCGGCCGCATCGCCTCGATCGACGTCAATCCGGTGATGGTGCTCGAGCGCGGGCGCGGCGCGCTCGCCGTGGACGCGCTGGTCGAAACCGCGCCGGCTTGCACGAAGCTGGCATAGCTTACATACTCCTGTCTCGACCCCGGGGGGTGTCGCGGCGCGGCAGGCTAGTCGCTTTGCCATGCCATCGCGCGGCGATCCGAGTTCGGAAACAACATGTTGACCAATCCAGGAGGAGGTTCGACCATGAAACGTCGCAAGTTTCTGAAAGGCGCTGCAGCGGGCGGAGTTGCCGCGGCGGCCGCAACGGTATCGGCGCCGGCAATCTCGCAGGGCATCCGCCAGCTGAAGATGGTCACCACGTGGCCGAAGAACTTTCCGGGCCTCGGCACCGGCGCGGAGCGGCTCGCCGAGCGCATCACCGCGATGACCGGCGGCAAGCTCCACGTCAAGGTGTACGCGGCCGGCGAACTGGTGCCCGCGTTCCAGTCGTTCGATGCGGTCTCGCAAGGCCAGGCGGAGATGAGCCACTCGGTATCGTACTACTGGCAGGGCAAATCGCCGGCGTTCAACTTCTTCGCCGCGGTACCGTATGGATTCACCGCGGCCGAGCATTACGCGTGGATGCTGTGGGGCGACGGCCTGAAGCTGTACACGGAGCTGTGCGACCAGTTCGGCATCGTGCCGTTCATGCGCGCGAGCACGGGCGTGCAGATGGGCGGCTGGTACCGCAAGGAAATGAAGACGCTGGAGGACTTCAAGGGCCTGAAGTTCCGCATGCCCGGTCTCGGCGGCGAGGTGCTGCGCAAGCTGGGGGCCACCGTGGTCAACCTGCCGGGCGGCGAGATCTTCCCCGCGCTGCAGGCCGGCACCATCGACGGCACGGAATGGGTCGGCCCGTTCAACGATCTCGCGTTCGGCTTCTACAAGGTGGCGAAGTACTATTACTGGCCGGGATTCCACGAGCCGAACACGACCGGCGAAGTGCTGGTCAACAAGAAGGTGTGGGCCAGCCTGTCGAAGGAGCACCAGGAAATCATCCGGGCCGCCGTGCAGGCCGAGTCGACGAACGAGTACGCCGAATTCGCCTACAAGAACGCCGATTCGCTCGAAGTGCTGATCAAGAAGCACGGCGTCCAGCTGCGCCAGTTCTCCGACGAAATGCTGAAGGGGTTCTACGATGCAGCCCAGGAAGTCGTCGCCGAAATCGGCAACAAGGACCCGTTCACCAAGAAGGTGTACGAGAACTTCATGGCGGCCCGCGCCAAGGCGATCGGCTGGAGCAAGCTCGCCGAGCAGGGCTTCATGAACGCGCGCGGGGCGAACTTCAAGGCCTGAGCGCAAGCGGAAAGAGCGCACTCCCGGCGGGACACCGTACCATCCCGCCGGGGCGAGTGCGCCCATAAGAAGAGCGACATGAGCGTGCTCAAGCGCATCGCGACCGCGATCGACCTGATAAACGACGGCATCGGCCGCGGCCTGGCGTGGCTCACGCTCGGCATGGTGCTGGTCACGTTCGGCGTGGTGCTGATGCGCTACGTGTTCGGTCTCGGGTCGACCATCCTCCAGGAATCGGTCGTGTACATGCACGCCATCGTGTTCATGGGCTGCGCGGGCTTCGCGCTGGTGCACAACGGGCACGTGCGCTGCGACATCTTCTACGGCGCTGCTACGCCGCGCGCCAAGGCGGTGATCGACCTCATCGGCACGTTTCTGTTCCTGATCCCGATGTGCGTGCTCGTCTTCTGGGTCACTTGGCCTTACGCGGCGGCGTCCTGGGCCGTGCTCGAAGGCTCGCCGGAAGGGCGCATGGGCATTCCGGCCGTGTTCCTGCTCAAGACGCTGATCCTGGTGTTCGCGGGGCTGCTCGCCCTGCAGTCGGTGTCGCTGCTGCTGCAGTCGGCGCTGTTCCTCGCCGGCGTGACGCCGTCGCGCGGCAGATTCGACGGCGAGGCGGAGCACGGCGAATGACGGCTCACTTCGGCGAGTGGCTCGACCTCCTTATGTTCGTCGCGCTGTGCGTCCTGGTCCTGCTCGGCTATCCGGTATCGTTCACCCTCGCCGGCACGGCGCTGATCTTCGGCCTGCTCGGCATGGCGATGGGCGTGTTCGACGCCGATTTCCTCGGCGTGTTCCCCAACCGCATCTTCGGCGTGATGACCAATGAGGTGCTGATCGCCGTGCCGCTGTTCATCTTCATGGGGGTCATGCTCGAGCGCTCGAAGGTCGCCGAGGAGCTGCTCGACACCATGGGGCAGCTCTTCGGCCGCCTGCGCGGCGGGCTCGGCATTTCCGTGTCGGTCGTCGGCGCCCTGCTGGCGGCTTCCACGGGCATCGTCGGCGCCACCGTCGTCACCATGGGCCTGCTTTCCCTGCCGACCATGTTGCGGCGCGGCTACGACCCCCGGCTCGCCTGCGGCTCGATCGCCGCGGCGGGGACGCTCGGCCAGATCATTCCACCGTCGATCGTGCTGGTGGTGCTGGGCGACCAGATTTCCAACGCGCACCAGGAAGCGCAGCGCCTGCTCGGCAATTTCTCGCCGGAGCCGGTGGGCGTGGGCGACTTGTTCGCCGGCGCGCTGATCCCGGGGCTCGCGCTGGTGGGCATGTACATCCTCTATCAGATCGGCCTCGCCTTCGTGAAGCCGAGCGCCTCGCCGGCGATTCCGCGCGACGAGTCGATGCAGTCCGGCAACATGACCGGCCGCGTGATGCACGCGCTGGTCGCGCCCCTGGTGCTGATCGTTTCGGTGCTCGGCTCGATCCTGGTCGGCATCGCCACGCCGACCGAGGCGGCGGGGGTGGGCGCGATCGGCGCGACGCTGCTCGCCGGGCACCGCCTCGCCGAGGGCAGGCCGCTGCCGGTTTACACCGCGGCGGTCAGCCTGGTCGGCGTGATCATCCTGACGAGCTTCGTCGACATGCGCATGACGCGCAACCACGTCTCGGCGCTCGAATATGCCTCGGCCGCGCTCGCCATTCTGATGTGCCTGGGGATCCTCTGGGGGCTGCTGGCCGCGCTGGCGCGCGTGTTCCGCAACGGCACCCTCGTCCAGGTGACGCGCACCACGGCGCGCCTGAGCTCGATGATCTTCGTCATCATCATCGGCGCGCAGCTGTTCTCGCTCGTGTTCCGCGGGCTCGGCGGCGACGACATGGTGCACCAGTTCCTGTCGGCGATCCCGGGCGGGGCGCTCGGCGCGATGATCGTGGTGATGGCGCTGATGTTCGTGATGGGGTTCTTCCTCGACACCATCGAAATCCTGTTCATCGTCGTGCCGATCGTCGGGCCGGCGCTGCTCAAGTTCGGTCTCGATCCGATCTGGCTGGGCATCATGATCGCGGTCAACCTGCAAACGTCCTTCCTGACCCCGCCGCTCGGCTACGCGCTTTTCTATCTGCGCAGCGTGGCGCCGCCCGAGGTCACGACCATGCACATCTACCGCGGCGTCATTCCCTTCGTGACCATGCAGCTGCTGATGCTGGTGGTGCTCGCGCTGTTTCCATCGATGGCGACCTGGCTGCCGAAGGTGATCTTCCGCTAGAGCGCGGGCGGATCGCAGGGCGCGATCTGCGCGCCGGGGCGGATCGTGCCGCCGGTGACGATGCGGCAGTTCAGCCCCGAGCGGTTGACGAGCGGCTTGAACACCTTCTTGCCGATCAGGTCCTCGAGATACTGGCAGGGGACGTTCAGCCGCCCGCCGTAGAGCACGCACTCGCCGACGCGGAAGTAGCGCCCCACCAAGTGGTTCAGCGGCACGCCGCGCGTCGTCAGGTTGCGGCGGTGCTCGTGCGCGACGAGCTCGATGCCGTGGTCGCGCGCCAGCGCCTCGAGCGTTTCAAACTCGATCAGCGTCACCTGGCGGTCTTCGTGATGGCGGACCGAGTAGGTGCCGGTGCGTGCGGCGTAGCGGTCGCCCTCGATGCCGATGCCCGCCACCAGGCGCGCCTGGGTGAGCGCGCGCATCGGTGCCGACGCGCCGGCCGCGACATGCACGTGCAGCAGTTCACCCATCCAGCTCATGACCGATATAATTGCACACTCCCTTCAAAGCACGCCCCTCAGCCCATGAAAGTCCTGGTCAGCGTCAAGCGCGTGGTCGACTACAACGTCAAGGTGCGCGTCAAGGCGGACGGCACCGGCGTCGAGACCGCCAACGTCAAGATGTCGATGAATCCGTTCGACGAGATCGCGGTCGAGGAGGCGGTGCGGCTCAAGGAAGCCGGGGTCGCCACCGAGATCGTGGTCGTGTCCTGCGGCCCGCAAGCCTGCCAGGAGACGCTGCGCACAGCGCTCGCCATCGGCGCCGACCGCGCCATCCTGGTCGAATCGAATGAAGAGCTGCAGCCGCTCGCGGTTGCGAAGCTCTTGAAATCCGTCGCTGAACGGGAAAAGCCGAATCTGGTTATCCTCGGCAAGCAGGCGATCGACGACGACTCGAACCAGACCGGACAGATGCTGGCCGCGCTGCTGGGCTGGCCGCAGGCCACCTTCGCCTCGAAGGTCACGATCGAGGGCGACAAGGCGCAGGTGACGCGCGAAGTCGACGGCGGCCTCGACACCATCTCGATCAAGCTGCCGGCGGTGGTGACAACCGACCTGCGCCTGAACGAGCCGCGCTACGTTACGCTGCCGAACATCATGAAGGCGAAGAAGAAGCAGCTCGAGAATCTCAAGCCCGACGCGCTCGGCGTCGACGTCGCGCCGCGGCTCAAGACGCTCAAGGTTAGCGAGCCGCCCAAGCGCAAGGGCGGCGTCAAGGTGC
The DNA here is from genome assembly GCA_963834845.1 of uncultured Pseudomonadota bacterium. Taxonomy (GTDB): domain Bacteria; phylum Pseudomonadota; class Gammaproteobacteria; order Burkholderiales; family SG8-39; genus DAHVFK01. The sequence goes on along the minus strand of CAWICY010000004.1, from coordinate 3,456,488 downwards.
CCGACGCCAAGGCGCTGGTCGACAAACTCAGAAACGATGCGAAGGTGATCTGATGGCGATCCTCGTTTTCGCCGAGCACGACAACAAGACGGTCAAGAAGGCGACCCTCAGCACCATTGCCGCCGCGCAGAAGATCGGCGGCGACATCGACGTGCTGGTCGCGGGGCACAACTGCGCCGACGCGGCCAAGGCCGCGTCGGGCATCGCGGGCGTCGCGAAGGTGCTGCACGCCGACGCGCCGCAGCTCGACGACGAGATCGCGGAGAACGTCGCCGCGCTGCTGGTGACGCTCGCCAAGGGCTACTCGCACCTGCTCGCGCCCGCCACCTCGAACGGCAAGAACGTCATGCCGCGCGTCGCGGCGCTGCTCGACATGCAGCAGATCTCGGAGATCATCACGGTCGAGTCCCCCGACACCTTCGTGCGCCCGATATACGCCGGCAACGCGCTCGCCACGGTGCAGTCCCGCGACGCGATCAAGGTGATCACCGTGCGCGCCACCGGCTTCGACGCCGTGGCGGCGAGCGGCGGTGCCGCGCCGGTCGAGACGGTCGAAGCGCCGGCCGACAGCGGTCTTTCGAGCTTCGTCGGGCGCGAGGTGTCGAAGTCGGAGCGTCCCGAGCTCACCTCGGCGCGCGTCGTGGTCTCGGGCGGGCGCGGCATGGGCTCGGGCGACAACTTCAAGATCCTCGAGCCGCTCGCCGACAAGCTCGGCGCGGCGATGGGCGCCTCGCGTGCCGCGGTCGACGCGGGCTTCGTGCCGAACGACTGGCAGGTGGGGCAGACCGGCAAGATCGTGGCGCCGGAGCTGTACATCGCCATCGGCATTTCCGGCGCCATCCAGCACCTCGCGGGCATGAAGGACAGCCGCGTCATCGTCGCCGTGAACAAGGACGAGGAAGCGCCGATCTTCTCGGTAGCGGATTACGGCATCGTCGGCGACCTGTTCCAGGTGGTGCCGCAGCTGGTGGAGGAGCTGAACAAATGAGCGCCTACGTCGCACCGCTCAAGGACATGCGCTTCGTGCTGCAGGAGCTGGCGGGCTTGTCCGAAGTTGCCAAGCTGGAGGGCTACGAGGACGCCACGCCCGACACGGTCGACGCGATCCTCGAGGAAGCTGCGAAGTTCTCCTCTCAAGCCCTTGATCCACTGAATTATTCAGGAGATCAGGAGGGGTCGAAATGGCACGACGGCGCGGTCACTACGCCGAAGGGCTTCAAGGACGCCTACCGCCAGTTCGTCGACGGCGGCTGGGCCGGGCTGCCGCTCGAGGCGGAGTGGGGCGGGCAGGGCCTGCCGAAGCTCGTGTCGACCCCGGTGACCGAGATGATCACCTCGGCCAACATGTCGTTCTCGCTCTGCCCGATGCTCACCCAAGGCGCGATCGAGGCGCTGCTCACCGCGGGCTCGGAGAAGTTGAAGAAGACCTTCCTGCCGAAGATGGTGGAAGGCGCCTGGACCGGCACCATGAACCTCACCGAGCCGCAAGCGGGCTCGGACCTGGCGCTGGTGCGCACCAAGGCGGTGCGCGAGGGCGACCACTACCGCATCTCCGGGCAGAAGATCTTCATCACTTTCGGCGAGCACGACCTGACCGAGAACATCGTGCACCTGGTGCTCGCGCGCACGCCCGAGGCGCCCGAGGGCGTGAAAGGCATCTCGCTTTTCATCGTGCCCAAGTTCCTGGTCAACGCCGACGGCTCGCTCGGCGAGCGCAACGGCGCGACCTGCGCCTCGATCGAGCACAAGCTCGGCATCCACGCCAGCCCCACCGCGGTGATGGTGTTCGAGAACGCGCTGGGCTACCTGGTGGGCGAGGAGAACAGGGGCCTCGCCTACATGTTCATCATGATGAACGCGGCGCGCTTCGCCGTCGGCCTCGAGGGCGTGGCGATCGCCGAGCGCGCGTTCCAGCGCGCGCTCGCCTACGCCAGGGAGCGCATGCAGGGCAAGGACCTGGTCGAAGGGGCTGCGACCGTGCCCATCATCCGCCACCCGGACGTGCGCAGGATGCTCATGCTGATGAAGTCGCAGACCGAAGCGATGCGCGCGCTCGCCTACGTCGTCGCGGCAGCGATGGATTTCTCGGTCAGGGATTCTTCCCCAGAGGAGAGGAAGAAACACCAGGCCTTCGTCGACCTGATGATCCCGGTGGTGAAGGGCTGGTGCACCGAGACCGGCATCGAGGTCGCCTCGCTCGGCGTGCAGGTGCACGGCGGCATGGGCTTCATCGAGGAGACCGGCGCCGCGCAGCACCTGCGCGACGCGCGCATCACCACCATCTACGAGGGCACTACCGGCATCCAGGCGAACGACCTCATCGGGCGCAAGATCGCGCGCGAGGGCGGCGCGACCGTCAAGGCGTGGATCGCGCAGCTCGCGCGCTTCGACGCGGAGCTGGCGAAGTCGGGCAACGCCGACATCGCCGCGCTGCGCAAAGCGCTCGCGGCCGGGGCCGCGGCGGTCGGCGAGGCGGTCGACTGGCTGCTCGCCACGTTCGCGCGCGACATCAAGGCGGCCTCCGCGGGCGCGGTGCCGTTCCTCAGGCTGATGGGCATCGTCGCCGGCGGCTGGCAGATGGCGCGCGCGGCGCTGGCGGCGGAAGCGAAGCTCGCCGCGCAGGAGGGTGACCAGGCTTTTTACGCCGCGAAGATTTCGACTGCGCGCTTCTACGCCGAGCAGCTGCTGTCGCAGGCGCCGGGCCTCGCCACCGCGGTCAAATCGGGCGGCGCCGGCGCACTGTCGATCGGCGAGGAGCAGTTCCTCGCCGCCTAGACGAGCGCGGCTTCGCCGCTTAGGCGAGCTCGAGCGAGGCGCGCGCGATCGTCGAGTCGCCGGGATGGCGCGCGATCGTGAAGCCGAGCTTGCGCGCCATGCCGAGCATGGCGTTGTTGGTCGACAGGATGTCGCCGTAGATACGCCTGAGGCCGCGCAGCCGCGCCACCGAGATCAGCTTGTGCAGCATGCGACTGCCGATGCCGCGCCCCTGCCAGGCGTCGGCGATGACGATGGCGAATTCGCAGGCCTCGCCGGTGTCGTCGATCACGTAGCGCGCCACGCCGATGATGGTCTCGGCATCGCCGAGCATGGTGATCGCTGCGAGCGCCACTTCGCGCGACCAGTCGAGGTGCGTGAGGCGCCTGATGTACTCGTCGGTGACTTTGATGGCGCCGCCCAGCAGCCGGCTGTAGCGCGTCTCGTCGGACAGGCCGGTGACGAACTCGCGCTCGATGCCGACGTCGTCGGGCCGCAACGGTCGGATGGTCACCGGCGCGCCGATGACCGGCTGGAACGACTCGTCGAGGTCCTCGGGGATCAGAGCTCGATCTTGCCGGTGAGGATGTCCTTCCACATCACCCAGTCGCCGGCGAAGCTGTAGAAGGGGTACTCGAAGGTCGCGGGGCGATTCTTCTCGAAGAAGAAGTGCCCCACCCAGGCGAAGGCATAGCCGATGACCAGCCCGGCAAGTATGAACCACGGGCTCAGCGTTATGACTGCAATGATCAGGCATGCCAGTCCAAGGCTGGTGCCGGCGAAGTGCAGCCGGCGGCAGGTGCTGTTCTCGTGCTCCGAAAGGTAGAACGGGTAGAACTCGGCGAACGAGCGGTACTTCAGAGCAGTTTCCTGGGGCATAGGAGTATCCCGTCCTCGTCAGCGTAGAGCCATTCGCCGGGCGTGAACTTCACGCCGGCGAAGGCGACCGGAATGCCGCGCTCGCCGAAGCCCTTCTTCTGCGGGCGCGTGGGGTTGGCGGCGAGCGCCAGGATGCCGATGTCCATGCGCGCGCAATCGACGGTGTCGCGCACGCAGCCGTTGATCACGAACCCGGCGTAGCCGTTGTCCAGCGCCCGCTTGGCGAGCACGTCGCCGATCAGCGCCACGCGCAGGCTGGCGCCGCCGTCGACCACCATGACGCGAGCGGCGCCGGGCTCGTCGATTTGCTGCCTGACCAGCAGGTTGTCCTCGAAAGCCTTGACCGTGCAGATGGGCCCCGCGAAGCACCGGCGGCCGCCGTAATGGCGCAGCGCCGGCAGGGCGACGTGCACCTCGGCCGTGTAGGCGTCGTACAGATCGGCGGTCTTGAAATTCATCGGACGCTACATGTTGGGGTAGTTCGGGCCGCCGCCGCCTTCGGGCGTCGACCCAGACGATGTTCTGCGTCGGGTCCTTGATGTCGCAGGTCTTGCAGTGCACGCAGTTCTGCGCGTTGATCTGCAGGCGCGGGTTCGAGCCGTCTTCGTCGCGCACGATCTCGTATACGCCCGCCGGGCAGTAGCGCTGCTCGGGCGCGTCGTACAGCGCGAGGTTCACCTTCACCGGCACGCTCGCGTCCTTGAGCGTCAGGTGGACCGGCTGGTCCTCGCTCGTGGTTGGTGTTCGAGAACGAACACCGACGAGAGGCGGTCGAAGGTCAGCACGCCGTCGGGCTTTGGGTAGGCGATCGGCGTCGCCTCGGTCTTCTTCGTCAGCGTCTCGTGGTCGGCGTGCGCGTGGTGCAGCGTCCAGGGCGCCTTGCCGCGCGAGCAAGACCTGGTCGATGCCGAACATCAGCGAGCCGCCGTACAGGCCCTTCGCCATCCACGGCTTGAAGTTGCGCGCGCGGTACAGCTCGTCGTACAGCCAGCTGTCGTGGAACGCGTCGGGGTAGCCGTCGAGCGCATCGCGCTCGCGGTCCACGCCGAGCGCCTGCGAACGCCGCCTCGGCGGCCAGCATGCCGGTCTTGATCGCGGCGTGGCTGCCCTTGATGCGCGAGGCGTTGAGGAAGCCCGCGTCGTCGCCGATCAGGCAGCCGCCGGGAAACACGAGCTTCGGCAGCGACTGCAGCCCGCCCGCGGCGATGGCGCGCGCGCCGTAGGCGACGCGCTTGCCGCCTTCGAGGAAGCCGCGGATCGCGGGATGGGTCTTGTAGCGCTGGAACTCCTCGAAGGGGCTGAGATAGGGATTGGTGTAGGCGAGGCCCACCACGAAGCCGATCGCCACCTGGTTGTTCTCGAGGTGGTAGAGGAACGAGCCGCCGTAGGTGTCTGGCTCGAGCGGCCAGCCCGCGGTGTGCACCACGAGGCCCATGCGGTGCTTGTCGGGCGGCACGTCCCACAGCTCCTTCAGCCCGATGCCGTAGACCTGCGGGTCGGCGTCCTTGCGCAGCGCGAACTTCGCCTCCAGCTGCTTGCCGAGATTGCCGCGGCAGCCCTCGGCGAAGAAGGTGTACTTGCCGTGCAGCTCGATGCCGGGCTGGCAGGCTTCGGTCTTCTCGCCCTTGCGGTCGATGCCCATGTCGCCCGTGGCGACGCCCATCACCCGCCCCTTGCCGTCGTACAGCACTTCCGCCGCCGGCGAATCCCGGGAAGATCTCGACGCCGAGGCTTTCGGCCTGCTGGCCGAGCCAGCGGCACACGTTGCCGAGGCTCACGACGTAGTTACCGTGGTTCCTGAAGCACGCGGGCAGCAGGAAATTCGGCGTGCGGTACGACGACGACCCGGTCAGGAACAGGAACCGGTCCTCGGTCACCGGCGCGTTGAGCGGTGCGCCCTTCGCCTTCCAGTCGGGAAACAGCTCCTCGAGCGCGCGCGGGTCCATCACCGCGCCCGACAGGATGTGCGCGCCGATCTCGGAGCCTTTCTCGAGCACGCATACCGAGACTGCACGGCCCTTGTCGGCGGCCAGCTGCTTCAGCCGGATGGCGCAGGCGAGGCCGGCGGGCCCGCCGCCGACGATCACGGCATCGTATTGCATCGATTCGCGGCTCATGCAGCAATTATAATCGCCGTCCGATGAGCGAGGACCGCAGGCTTGGATACGTGGCGCACATCCCCATCCGCTGGGGCGACATGGACGCCATGGGGCACGTCAACAACACCGTGTACTTCCGCTACATGGAGCAGACGCGCATCGGCTGGTTCGATGGCATCCTGCCGCGGGGCGGGGCGCGCGGCCCGAACGGCATCGTCATCGTCAGCGCCTCGTGCCACTTCAGGAAGGCCATGACCTATCCCGGCACCGTCGAGGTCAGGCTGTACGTCGGCAAGCTTGGCGGCTCGAGCATTCCGACCTATTACGAGCTGCGCGTCGACGACGATCCCGAGCCCTACGCCACCGGGGAAGCGGTGGTGGTGTTCATCGACGCGGCGAAGAGCAAGCCGGTGCGCATCCCGCAGGCGCTGCGCGCGAAGCTCGAGACGCCGCGCGAGGCGGCCCGATGAGCGAGCGGCCCGTCTGGCAGCCCTCGCCCGAGCGCGCCGCGCGCAGCGCGCTCGCCGGCTTCATCGAGCGCGCGGGCGGCTTCGCCGACTACGCTGCGCTGCACCGCTGGTCGGTCGAGCGCAGCGAGGATTTCTGGAACCACGTGTGGGATTTTTGCGGCGTGCAGGGCGACAGGGGCGCGCGCACGCTGATCGACGGCGACCGCATGCCCGGCGCGCAGTGGTTTCCCGACGCGCGCCTCAATTTCGCGCACAACCTGCTGCGCGAGCCGGACGATGCCGACGCGATCGTGTTCTGGGGCGAGGACAAGGTGAAGCAGCGGCTGAGCCGCCGGCAGCTGCATGCGCTGGTTTCGCGGCTGCAGCAGGCGCTCGCCGCGGCGGGGGTGCGCAAAGGCGACCGCGTCGCCGGCTACCTGCCCAACCTTCCCGAGAGCGTCGCCGCGATGCTCGCCACCGCGAGCCTCGGCGCAACCTGGTCGAGCTGCTCGCCCGACTTCGGCGTGCAGGGGGTGCTCGACCGGTTCGGCCAGATCGAGCCGAAGCTGCTGTTCTGCGCCGACGGCTACCTGTACGGCGGCAAGGCGTTCGACTCGCAGGACAAGGCGCGCGAAGTGCTGGCGCAGCTGCCCTCGGTGCGCCAATGCGTGGTGCTGCCCTACCTCGGCTCGAAGGTCAGCGTCGGCCAGGGGCTCGAGCAGTTCATCGCGCGCTTCGAGGCGCGGCCGGTCGAGTTCGAGCAGGTGGAATTCAACCACCCGCTCTACATACTTTTCTCATCGGGCACCACCGGCGTGCCGAAATGCATCGTGCACGGCACCGGTGGCACGCTGTTGCAGCATCTCAAGGAGCATCGCCTGCATTCGGACGTCGGGCCGGGCGACCGCGTGTTCTACTTCACCACGCTCGGCTGGATGATGTGGAACTGGCTGGTGTCGGGCCTCGCCGCCGGGGCGACGCTGCTGCTCTACGAAGGCTCGCCGTTCGTCGGCCGCGCCCGGATCCTGTTCGATTTCGCCGACGCCGAAGGGATGACCCATTTCGGCACGTCGGCCAAGTACATCGACGCCATCGCCAAGGTCGGCCTCAAGCCGCGCGCCACGCACAGGCTCGAGAAGCTGCGCGCGATCCTCTCCACCGGCTCGCCGCTCCTGCCAGAGGGCTTCGACTACGTGTACGCGGACATCAAGCGGGATATCTGCCTGTCGTCGATCTCGGGCGGCACCGACATCGTGTCGTGCTTCGTGCTCGGCTGCCCGATCCTGCCGGTGTGGCGCGGCGAGATACAGTGCAAGGGCCTCGGGCTCGCGATCGAGGTATTCGACGAGAACGGCAAGTCCGTCACGGAGCAGAAGGGCGAGCTGGTGTGCACGCGGCCGTTTCCGGCGATGCCGGTCGGCTTCTGGAACGATCCGGACGGCGCCCGGTACCACGCTGCCTACTTCGAGAAATACCCCAACGTCTGGCGCCACGGCGACTGGTGCGAGATCACGCCGCACGGCGGCATGATCATCTACGGGCGCTCGGACGCGGTGCTCAACCCCGGTGGCGTGCGCATCGGCACGGCCGAGATCTACCGCCAGGTCGAGCAGCTCGACGAGGTGCTCGAGTCTCTGGTGATCGGCCAGGACTGGGAGGGCGACGTGCGGGTGGTGCTATTCGTGAAGCTCAAGGAAGGCGTGACGCTCGACGACGCGCTGATCGCGCGCATCAAGCGCCGCATCCGCGACAACACGACGCCGCGCCACGTTCCGGCGAAGGTGCTGCAGGTGGCCGACATTCCGCGCACCAAGAGCGGCAAGATCGTGGAGCTGGCGGTGCGCGACGTGGTGCACGGGCGGGCGATCAAGAACATCGAGGCGCTCGCCAATCCCGAGGCGCTGGAATACTTCCGCGGCCGCGCCGAGCTCTCGAGCGCCTAGGCGCCGATGAATTTCGGCGTGCGCCGCTCGGCGCTCGCCTTCACGCCTTCCCTGAAGTCCTGCGTGCGGCGCAGCCGGGTCTGCTCGGCGAGCTCGTGCACCGTCGCCGCGCGCACGCGCTCGGCGAGCCCGGCGCGCAGCGTGGCGCGCGTCGCCATGACGCCGAGCGGCGCGCACTCGGCGATCTCGCGCGCGAGCGCGAGCGCTGCGTTGCGCACTTCGGCCTGCGGCACCAGGACGTCCGCGAGGCCCATGGCGAGCGCCTCTTCGCCCTTCACGCGCCGCCCGGTGTAGAACATGAGCGCCGCCTTGCCCGGTCCGATCAGCGCCGGCAGGGTGACGGTGAGCCCGAAGCCCGGATGGAAGCCGAGGCGCGTGAAGTTGGCGCTGAAGCGCGCCTCGGGACAGGCAACGCGAAAATCGGGCACCAGCGCCAGGCCCAGGCCGCCGCCGACCGCCGCGCCGTGGATCGCGCCGACCACCGGCTTGCGGCAGGCGAACAGGCGCACCGCTTCCACGTACAGGTGCGTGGTGTTGCCGGCGCCTTCTCCCGTCAAGCGGCTGGCGTCGCTGAAGTCGGCTCCGGCGCAAAACGATTTGCCCTCGGCGGCGAGTACGATGGCGCGGCAGGCGGGGTCGCGGTCGAGCGCCTCGAAAGCGGCGGCCAGCTGGCGGATCAGCGCCAGGTCGAAGAAATTGTGCGGCGGGCGCCGGATCTCGACCGTGGCGACCGCGTTGGCGAGCTCGACGCCGAGCTCCGGGGTGGCGCTCTTCTCTGGCATGGACTCCTCCTGGATGATGTGCGTCCGCTCAGCGCAGCCCGAGCCCACGCGCGATGATGCCCCGCAGCACCTCTGTGGTGCCGCCCTGGATGGTCAGCTTGGGCGCGATGTTGATCGCGTAGGCGAGGCGCTCGTCGAAGCCGCGGCGCCCGGCCGCATCGGCGTCGACGAACGCCGCCAGCTCGCGCGCCCTGGCGGGCAGGCTCTGCTCCCACACAGTGCCGAGGTCCTTGACGATCGACGCCTCCAGCACCGGCTCCTTGCCCTGCTCGAGCATGCCGGCCACCGACACCGACATGCGCCGCAGCACGTGCAGCTGGGCCGCCAGCCGCCCGATGCCCTCGGCGCTGCGCAGGTCGGGATCGGGCCCGAGTACGCCGAGCAGGTCGAACAGCACGTATGAGGTCTCGAGAAAGCGCTCCGGGCCGCTGCGCTCGTAGGCGAGCTCGCTGGTGGCCTGCTGCCAGGCGAGATCCACGGCGCCGAGCAGGTACTCGTCCGGTACGAAGGCGTCGGTGAACACGACTTCGTTGAAATCGTGGCGCCCGCTCATGTCGAGGATCGGGTTGACGATGATGCCCGGCCATTTCATGTCGACCAGGAACTGCGTCAGGCCGTGGCGGCGATTGTCCCTGGTCGGTGGCGAAGTGCGGAACAGGCCGATCATGTAATCGGCATGGTGCGCCTCGGTGGTCCAGATCTTGGCGCCGTTCACGCGCCAGCCGCCGTCGACCTTAACCGCGCGCGTGTGCGCCGCGAACAGGTCGGAGCCCGAGCCGGGCTCGCTCATGCCGATGCAGAAGCAGCATTCGCCGCGCACGATCTTCGGCAGCACCTCCGCCTTGATACGCTCGGACGCATACTTGAGGAGGATCGGGCCGCTTTGCCGGTCGGCGACGAAATGCGCGCGCACCGGAGCGTTCGCCGCGGAGAATTCCTCGGTGACGACGTAGCGCTCGAGGTAGCTGCGCTCGCCGCCGCCGTACTTGCGCGGCCAGGTCATGCCGATCCAGCCGTGCGCGCCGACCTTGCGGCTGAACTCCAGGTTGTAGCCGCGCGCCATGCCGCTGGCGCGCGGATCGAAGGTGCCGGCGGAGATTTCCTCCTGCACGAAGCGGCGCACCTCCGCGCGCAGCGTCTGCGCCGCGGGCGGCAGGCGGATCGGGTCGAAGCGGATGGCGGTCATCATCGATCTCTCAGCGCGCGGCGAGCAGCGGCCACAGGGCCTCCGCGCCCGCAGCGGCGAGCGCGCGCCCGAGGCGCGCGGCCCACTCGGATTCGCTGCCGAAATCGTCGCGCCAGGCCCACAGCCGCTGGGTGTAGCGGTGCAGCACGTGCTCGGCGGAAAATCCGAGCGCGCCGTGCACCTGGTGGGCGATGGCGGCGCCGGCGCCGGCCGCCTCGCCGGCGCGGATCTTGGCGCTCGCGAGTTCGAGGAACACGGCGTCGTCCGGCGCCTGCCCGCGATCGAGCGCGTCGGCGGCCGAGCCCGCGGCGGCGAGCGCGGCGGCCGTCTCGCAGGCGAGGCGCGCGAGCTGGTGCTGCACGGCCTGGAACTTGGCGATCGGCCGCTCGAACGCGACGCGCTCGTTGGCGTAGGTCGCCGAGCGCTCGAGGATCGCCTCCAGCGCGCCGCTCATCTGCGCCGCCCGCACCGCGGCGCCCATCGCGAGCAGGCGCTCCTCGTCCAGGCCCGGCGGAGCATCCGCCGCGGCGAGGGCGCGCGCGCGGGACAGGCCGAGCGCGTCGCGCGGCTCGCCCGCCTGGCTGCTGCCGGGCTCGATCGAGCATTGCGCGGCCTCGATGAGCGCCACCACGCAGCCGGCGCCGCGCCGCGCGATGAGCGCGACGCGCGCGGCGTCGCGCGCGAACGGCACGGCGCGCGCGCGGCCCGATATGCCGCCGTCGCGATCCATCTCCAGCCGGTCGGCGGCGCGCACCGGCGCGACCGTCAGCACGCCCGCCGGAACCTCGAGGCCCGCCTGGGCGAGCAGCCAGCCGGCGAGCAGCGTCTCGGCAAGCGGCAGCGCGACCGCGTAGCCGCCTGCGGTCCTCAGCACCTCGAAGCCGTCGGCAATCCCGGCGCCGGCGCCGCCGAGTGCTTCCGGCACCCAGGCGCGCGTGAGGCCGGCGTCCTCGAGCGCGCCCCACAGCGGCGCGCGCCAGGCTTCGTCCCGCGCGGAGTTGAGCGCCTGCGGATCGCCGAGATCGCGGAAGATCCGGCTGGTGGCGTCTGCGGCGAGATTGGCGGCGATCTCGTTCATGCGGACCACCAGTTTACTCGGCCGCGGCGGCGTTGAGAGGTGCGGCGAAGTCCGGTAGACTTGCCCATCCATGCACGACGTCGGGTGATGACCAAATATGTATTCGTAACCGGTGGAGTAGTTTCCTCTCTGGGGAAAGGCATCGCCGCCGCGTCTCTCGCCGCGATCCTCGAATCGCGCGGCATCCGAGTCACCAACATCAAGCTGGACCCGTACATCAACGTCGATCCGGGCACCATGAGCCCGTTCCAGCACGGCGAGGTGTTCGTCACCGAGGACGGCGCCGAGACCGACCTCGACCTGGGGCACTACGAGCGCTTCCAGAGCTCGAAGATGCACCGCTCGAACAACTTCACCACCGGCCAGATCTACGAGTCGGTGATCAAGAAGGAGCGCCGCGGCGACTACCTGGGCGGCACGGTGCAGGTGATCCCGCACATCACCGACGAGATCAAGGCGTTCATCAGGACGGGCGCCGCGGACGCGGATGTGGCGATCGTCGAGATCGGCGGCACCGTGGGCGACATCGAGTCGCTGCCGTTCCTCGAGGCGATCCGGCAGATGGGCCTCGAGCTCGGACGCAACAACGTTTGCTACATCCACCTCACGCTGGTGCCCTACATCGCGAGTGCCGGCGAGATCAAGACCAAGCCGACGCAGCACTCGGTCAAGGAGCTGCGCGAGATCGGCATCCAGGCCGACGTCGTGCTGTGCCGCACCGACCGCCCGCTGCCCGAGGACGAGAAGCGCAAGATCGCCCTGTTCTGCAACGTGCAGAAGGAGGCCGTGATCTCGGCCTGGGACGTCGACTCGATCTACAAGATCCCGATGATGCTGCACGAGCAGATGCTCGACGAGATCGTGTGCCACAAGCTCGGCATCCTGGCGCGCGCCGCGGACCTGTCGGTCTGGACCAGGCTGGTCGACGCGCTCGAGCACCCGGAGAACGAGGTCGACATCGCCTTCGTCGGCAAGTACGTCGACCTGCAGGACTCGTACAAGTCGCTGAACGAGGCGCTGGTGCACGCCGGCATCCACACGCGCAGCCGCGTGCGCATCCACTACGTCGACTCCGAGGAGATCGAGAAATCCGGCGTCGCGGCGCTGGAGAGGGTCGATGCGGTCCTGGTGCCGGGCGGCTTCGGCAAGCGCGGCACCGAGGGCAAGATCCGCGCCATCCGCTACGCGCGCGAGAACGGCGTTCCCTACCTCGGCATCTGCCTCGGCATGCAGCTCGCGACCATCGAGTTCGCGCGCAACGTCTGCGGGCTGGAGGGCGCGAACAGCACCGAGTTCGACCCCGACACGCCGCACCCGGTGGTCGCGCTGATCACCGAGTGGCTCGACCGCACCGGGCGCATCGAGCGCCGCAGCGAGACCTCCGACCTCGGCGGCACCATGCGGCTCGGCGCGCAGCGCTGCCCGATCGAGGCCGGGACGCTCGCCGCGTCGATCTACGGCGCCGAGGTCAACGAGCGTCACCGCCATCGCTACGAGGTCAACAACGCCTACGTGCCGCAGCTGGAAGCGCAGGGCTACAAGGTTTCGTCGCGCACGCCGAGCGAGAATCTGCCTGAGATGATGGAGCTCCCCGGGCATCCGTGGTTCGTCGGCTGCCAGTTCCACCCCGAATTCACCTCGACGCCGCGCGCCGGCCATCCGCTGTTCAAGGCCTTCATCGCGGCCGCGCTCAGGAACCGCCTGCGCGGCAAGCGCTCCGCGCCGGGCGGCAGCCTGTCCGTCGTGGCGGCATGAAGCTTTGCGGCTTCGAGGCCGGACTCGATCACCCGCTTTTCCTGATCGCGGGACCCTGCGTGGTCGAATCGCGCGAGCTGCAGATGGAGACCGCGGGGCGTCTCAAGGAGATCTGCGCCGCGCTCGGCGTGCCGCTCATCTTCAAGTCGTCCTACGACAAGGCCAACCGGACCTCGAGCGCAGTCTTTTCGCGGCCTGGGCATGGATGCCGGACTGAAGATCCTGGCGGAGGTGAAGCGCCAGCTCGGGCTGCCGGTGCTCACCGACGTGCACGCGATCGAGGAGGTGAAGCCCGTGGCCGCCGTGGTCGACGTGCTGCAGACGCCGGCGTTCCTGTGCCGCCAGACCGACTTCATCCGCGCCGCCGCGTCGGCGGGCCGGCCAGTCAACATCAAGAAGGGCCAGTTCCTGTCGCCGCAGGAGATGAGGAACGTGGTCGACAAGGCGAGAGAAGCGAGCGGCACGGACAACATCATGGTGTGCGAGCGGGGCTTTGCCTTCGGCTACGGCAACCTGGTGTCCGACATGCGCTCGCTCGCCATCATGCGCGACACCGGCTGCCCGGTGGTGTTCGACGCCACGCACTCGGTGCAGCTTCCCGGCGGGCAGGGCAACGCCTCGGGCGGGCAGCGCGAGTTCATCCCGGTGCTCGCGCGCGCCGCGGTGGCGAGCGGCATCGCGGGGCTGTTCATGGAAACGCACCCGAACCCGGACAAGGCGCTCTCGGACGGCCCGAACGCCTGGCCGCTCGGCATGATGCGCGAGCTGCTCGAGACGCTGGTCGAGCTCGACCGTACGGTGAAGAAGAAGGGATTTGCTGAAAACCTCGTAAAAGGGACCAAGCCATGAGCTCCATTGTCGATGTCGTCGCGCGGGAGATCCTCGACTCGCGCGGCAATCCCACGATCGAGGCCGACGTGCTGCTGGAATCCGGCGTCATGGGCCGCGCCGCGGTGCCTTCGGGCGCCTCGACCGGCAGCCGCGAGGCGATCGAGCTGCGCGACGACGATCCGCAGCGCTACGGCGGCAAGGGCGTGCTGCAGGCCGTAGAAGCGGTCAATACCGAAATTTCAGAGGCGATCGTCAGCCTCGACGCCTCCGAGCAGAGCTTCATCGATCGCACGCTGATCGAGCTCGACGGCACCGAAACCAAGGAGCGGCTCGGTGCCAACGCGCTGCTCGCGGTGTCGATGGCGGTGGCGAAGGCCGCGGCCGAGGAGTCGGGCCTGCCGCTCTACCGCTACTTCGGCGGCTCCGGGCCGATGCAGATGCCCGTGCCGCAGATGAACGTCGTCAACGGCGGCGCGCACGCCAACAACAGCCTCGACATCCAGGAATTCATGATCGTGCCGATCGGGGCGCAGTCGTTCCGCGAGGCGCTGCGCTGCGGCGCGGAGGTGTTCCACGCGCTGAAGAAGCTGATCGACGCCAAGGGGATGTCGACCGCGGTGGGCGACGAGGGCGGTTTCGCGCCCGGCCTGGCGACGCACGCCGCGGCGCTCGAGCTGATCCTCGAGGCGGTGGACGCGGCGGGCTATACCGCGGGCCGCGACGTGGTGCTGGCGCTCGATTGCGCCAGCTCGGAGTTCTACCGCGACGGCGTGTACGCGCTCGCATCGGAGCGCCTGAAGCTCAATTCCGCGGAGATGTGCGACTACCTCGCGAGCCTCGCCGACCGCTATCCGATCGTCTCGATCGAGGACGGCATGGCCGAGAGCGACTGGGACGGCTGGAAGCTGCTCACCGAGCGCCTGGGGCGCAAGCTGCAGCTGGTCGGCGACGACATCTTCGTCACCAACACGCAGATCCTGAAGCAGGGCATCCGGCAGGGAGTCGCAAACTCGATGCTCGTCAAGGTCAACCAGATCGGCACGCTCACCGAGACCTTCGCCGCCATCGAGCTCGCCAAGCGCTCGCGGTACACGACCGTGATCTCGCATCGCTCCGGCGAGACCGAGGACACCACCATCGCCGACATCGCCGTGGGCACCAACGCGTTGCAGATCAAGACCGGCTCGCTGTCGCGCTCGGACCGCGTGGCGAAGTACAACCAGCTGCTCAGGATCGAGGAAGACCTCGGCGAATCGGTCAGCTACCCGGGTCGCGAGGCCTTTTACCAGCCCGGCTAGCGTGAAGATCCTGGCCGGGATCCTCGGCGCTCTGATCGTCCTGGTGCAGTACCCGCTGTGGCTGGGGAAGGGCGGCTGGATGCACGCCTGGGAGGCCGGCCAGAAGCTGGCCGCGCAGCGCGCGCACAACCAGCAGCTCGAGCTGCGCAATGCCTCGTTCGCGGCCGAGGTGCGCGACCTCAAGCAGGGCACCGACGCTATCGAGGAGCGCGCACGCTACGAGCTCGGCATGGTGAAGAAGAACGAGGTGTTCTTCCAGGTGGTCGAGTCGCCCGCGCCGAAGAACTAGAGGCGGGTCGTATCGTCCATGTTTACGCTGTCCGAGCTGGAAGCCGCCGCGCGCGTCGTCTACGCCGCCATGCCGCCGACCCCGCAATATGCCTGGCCGCTGCTCGCCGGGCGCTGCGGCTGCGAGGTCTGGGTCAAGCACGAGAACCACACGCCGACGGGCGCCTTCAAGGTGCGCGGCGGCCTGGTTTACGTCGAGCGCATGAGGCGCGAGCGCCCGGGCGTGCCCGGGATCGTCAGCGCGACGCGCGGCAACCACGGCCAGAGCCTCGCCTACGCGGGGCGGCGCCACGCGGTGCCGGTGGTGATCGTCGTGCCGCACGGCAACAGCGTCGAGAAGAACGCCGCGATGCGCGCATTCGGCGCGGAGCTCGTCGAGCACGGCCGCGACTTCGACGAGGCGCGCGAGCAGGCCGTGCGCATCGCCGCGCAGCGCGGATACGAGATGGTGGCGCCGTTCCACCCCGATCTGGTGCGGGGCGTCGCGACCTACGCGCTGGAATTGTTCCGCGGCGCGCCCGCGCTGGACGCGGTGTACGCGCCGATCGGCCTGGGCTCGGGGATCTGCGGGCTGATCCTGGTGCGCGACCTGCTCGGCCTGCCGACGCGCATCGTCGGCGTGCAGGCCACGGGCGCGCCGTCCTACGCGCTGTCCATGGCCGCGGGCCGCATCGTCGCCACCGAGCGCGCCGACACGCTCGCCGACGGCATGGCGACGCGCGTCCCGGACCCGGATGCCTTCGCCATCATCCGTCGCGGCGCCGAGCGCGTCGAGACCGTGACCGACGAGGAAGTCGCCTGTGCCATGCGCGCCTACTTCCAGGACACGCACAACCTCGCCGAGGGCGCCGGCGCGGCGCCGCTCGCCGCGCTGCAAAAGGAACGGGAGCGGATGGCCGGGAAGCGCGTCGGGCTGGTGCTCTCGGGCGGCAACGTCGATCTGGCGCTGTTTCTGCGGCTGGCGGTTCTTCCGGATCGAAAGCGGAAGGAAATTTGGTAACCGCTGCAAAGGCCGGTGATACTCTCTGTGCGGCTGGACCCAGATTGCAGGCAGCGCAGACGCCCCAGCGAGTTCGCATGGCCACTCATCGACGCCAACCCGAAATCCCCGACCTGCGTGTGGTGCCGCTGGCCGAGCTGTTGCTGCACGAGCAGCATGACGCGCAGCGCAGCGAGCCGCTGTTGCAGCGTCTGCAAGCCGACGGGGTGTTGAAGAACCCGCCCATCGTCGCCCCCGTCAGCGGCGAGCAGCGCTACGTGGTGCTGGACGGCGCCAACCGCGTGACCGCCGTGCAGGCGCTGGGAATCGCCCACATCGCCGTGCAGGTGGTGGACTATGAAGACGCGGAACTGATCCTGGATACATGGCATCACCTGGTCAAGGGCATCGGCGCCGAGGACCTGAAAGGCATGCTCCAGGCGGTACAAGGCGTCAATATCGAACTGGCAGACGCGGCACACGCACGCGCACGGCTTGCCCGCCGCGAGATTCTGGCCTTTGTGGAGTACCTGAACGGTGAAGTCTGGACCCTGCAGGCCTCGGGTGATCTGCATCAGCGCACCCAACGTCTCAACGAGATCGTGGATCGCTACAAAGTGCAGGGCCGGATCTTTCGCGCCGACACCGACCGCCTGCCGTCACTGCTGCCGTTTCACGACGCTGTTGCCGCACTGGTCGTGTTTCCCCGCTTTACGCCGGCGGAGATCGTCGACCTGGCGCGCGTGGGCGCGTGTCTGCCCGCGGGCATCACGCGCCACCTGATTCCGAGGCGCGCGCTGCGCATCAACTTACCCCTGACAGTGCTCGGCGGAGGCGCGAGCCTGGCTGAAAAGAACGTCTGGCTGCTGGACTGGTTGAAGCAAAAGGTGGCCTCCAAGACCGTTCGTTACTACCACGAGTCCACCCTCCTGTTCGACGAGTGAGTCGCCACGCACCGGCAGCGTCGGACGATAGGGCAGGTAATGCGTCGATGCACCGGTGTCGCTACGAGATTAATGACCCCATCCCTCTTATAATTGGCCAAGGAGGGCCCGAGACCATGAAGCTCAACCCAGCGCAACTCGAGCAGTTCGAGCGCGAAGGCTATCTGTTTTTCCCCTCGCTGTTCACCCGCGAGGAGATCAAGGTGCTGACCGACGAGGTGCCGGCGCTGTACGCGCAGCGCAGGCCGGAGAACGTGCGCGAGAAGACGGGCGACGCGGTGCGCACCAACTTCGCGGCGCACATGTACAGCGCCCCGTATGCCAGGCTGGCGCGCCACCCGCGCATGGTGAAGCCGATCGAGCAACTGTTCGGCGAGCAGGTATACATGCACCAGTTCAAGATCAACGGCAAGATGGCCTTCGACGGCGACGTCTGGCAATGGCACCAGGACTACGGCACCTGGAAGAACGACGACCAGATGCCCGAGGCGCGCGCCATGAACGTGGCGATCTTCCTCGACGAGGTGAACGAGTTCAACGGGCCGCTGATGTTCATCCCCGGCAGCCACAAGCTCGGGGTGCTCGAGGCCGAGCACGACACCTCGACCACCAGCTATCCGCTGTGGACCATCAACCACGAGACAATCAGGAAACTGGTCGAGCGCGGCGGCATCGTGGCGCCGAAGGGACCCGCGGGCTCGATGATCCTGTTCCACGGCTGCCTGGTGCATGCCTCGACCTCCAACCTCTCGCCGTGGAACCGCGTGAGCGTGTACCTGTCGCTGTGCGCGGTGTCGAACCACATCCGCCGCTTCAAGCGCCCCGGCTACATCGCGCACCGCGACTTCACGCCGATCGAGTGCCTGCCCGACGATTGCCTGCTGAGGCACTACGACGTGCCGCTTCCCTGGAAGGACGGCACGCCGCCCCAGGAGCTCCATGGGGAACTGAAAGCCGCATGAATCTTTACTCGAAACTCCAGCAAAGGCGCGACAATCCGCTGCGCATCGGGGTGATCGGCGCCGGCAAGTTCGGTGCCATGTACATCGCGCAGGTGCCGAACACCCCCGGGGTGCATCTCGCCGGCATCGCGGACCTCGCGCCCCAGAATGCGAAGGAGAATTTGAATCGGGTTGGATGGGCTTCCGAGCGCTACGACGCCGTCTCGGTCGATGCGGCTTTGAAGGAAGGCCGCACCCACGTCTCGGACGACTGGCGGGCGCTGGTCTCGCACCCGGCGATCGACATCATTGTCGAATCGACCGGCCATCCGCTGGCGGCGGTCGAGCACGCGCTCGAAGCCTTCCGCCACGGCAAGCACGTGGTGATGGTGACGGTCGAGGCCGACGCCTTCTGCGGCCCGCTGCTGGCGAAGAAGGCGGCGGAAGCGGGCGTGGTCTACAGCCTCGCCTACGGCGACCAGCCGGCGATCATCTGCGATTTGGTCGACTGGGCGCGCGCCGCGGGATTCAGCGTGGTGGCCGCCGGCCGCGGCCACAAGTGGCTGCCGCATTTCGCGCAGTCGACGCCCGAGACGGTGTGGGGCTACTACGGCCTGACGCCCGAGCAGGCGAAGCTCGGCGGCCTCAACCCGAAGATGTTCAACTCGTTCCTCGACGGTTCGAAGCCGGCGCTGGAGATGAGCGCCGTATGCAACGCCACCGGCCTCACGCCGGCGCCGGGCGGGCTCGCGTTTCCGCCGGCGGCGGTGGACGACATTCCGTTCGTCATGCGGCCGCAGGACGAGGGCGGCCAGCTGCACCACAAGGGGCAAGTCGAGGTGGTCTCGTCGCTGGAGCGCGACGGCCGCGTCATCCCGTACGATATCCGCTTCGGCATCTGGGTGGTGTTCGAGGCCGAGACCGAGTACGTGCGCCGCTGCTTCATGGAGTACGGCGTCAAGACCGACCCGTCGGGGCGCTACGCCTGCATGTACAAGCGCTGGCACCTTATCGGGCTCGAGGTGGGGATCTCGGTCGCCTCGGTCGGGGTGCGCGGCGAGCCCACCGGCTGCGCGACCGGCTGGCGCGCCGACGCCGTGGCGACCGCCAAGCGCGGGCTCAGGGCCGGCGAGCTGCTCGACGGCGAAGGCGGCTACACCGTGGTCGGCAGGCTGATGCCGGCCGTGGACTCGCTCGCGCAGGGCTGCCTGCCGCTCGGCCTGGCGCACGGCTGGAAGCTCCTCAAGCCGGTCGCAGCCGGCCAGCCGGTGAAGTGGAGCGACGTCGCGGTCGACGCGAGCAATACCGCGGTGAAATTCCGCCGCGAGATGGAGACGCAGTTCCGCGTGCCGCAGCGCGACGCGGCCTAGCGCCGGCGCCGCGTCAGCCTTTGCCGCCGTGCGTGGAGGGCGGCATCCTGAAGGGCACGGACGTCTTGGAACCGGCTGGAGCGGCCGGCTTTTTCGGTTGCTTCGGTTTCTTGTGTTCGCGATTGCTGCGCAGTTGACTCTTGGCCATTCGAGCTCTCCGGAGAACATCGGCTTGCGGATACTGATAGACCATTATCCGCGCATCTGAGCACTCGTGCCGCGCGGCGATCCGAAATACCTGACTAGAATGGGACGCCATGGCCGCGCCCGCCTCGACGTCGATGACCAAGTACGGCTTCCGCATCCGCACCCGCAGCGGGACGCCGGTCGATAACCTCGCGGTGCAGGCGCGCGACCAGGCCGAGGCCGAACGCAAGATCAACCAGATCTACCCGCACTGCGAGATCCTCGAGTGCCGGCAGATCCAGTCGGCGATCGGCGACGACGCCCTCAACCTCGAGAGCATCATCTCGCTCATCGCGAAGCAGCCGGACGACAGATCCGGGGACTAGGCGGGCCGCGCTTCGACGAAGCCGGTTTGCACCAGCTCGTCCAGCAGCGCGTCGTAGTTGTGCGCGCCCTTGCTCTCCGGGGCGTGCGCGAACACGTCCTTGCGCACCGCCGGGCTCTCGGCGAGCGCCACGTTCTCCGAGATGCGCGTGCGGCAGATCTCGTCGCCGTAGCGCCCCAGCAGCTCGTCGCAGATCTGGTGCGACAGCTTGCGGCGCTTGTCGAAGCGGGTGACCACGTAGCGGCGCGCGACGCGCTTCTTGAGCACGTGCTCGAGCGCCTTCAGGGTCTTCTCGCTCTGCTGCACCCCTTTGACCGCCAGGTAGTCGGCCGACACCGGAATCAGCACGCGGTCGGCGGCGAAGATCGCCGACAGCGACAACACGCCGAGCATCGGGCAGCAGTCGATGACGATCGGCCGCCCGGTGTTCAGGTTCTCCCGCACGATGCCGTAGTTCAGGCGGTTGAGCACGTTCGCCCCCTTGCCGAACTGGGTGTCGACCTTCGACAGCTCGACGTGCGCGGGGATCACCAGCCAGCCGCCGGTCGACGCCCGGATGAGCTGGGTGAGCGGCTTGGACCGGTGGTAGAAGCCGAACACCGATTCGTCCGAGCGCTCGACCGCGGCGCCGCAGACGTAGGACAGGTGCGCCTGGGGATCGAGGTCGATCGACAACGGGTTGTAGCCGCGGCGGGCAAGGGCCGCGCTGAGGTTGAGCGAGGTGGTCGTCTTTCCGACCCCGCCTTTCTGATTGAAGATCGCGATCTTGGCCATGCAGAGCTTGCCGCTCCCTACCGGGCCATGGCGGTCCGAGTCCCCACGGTAATAATCGAATCAGGGGCCTGTCAACGCAATTGTCGACGGATTCTGGGAATATTGCTCCGCTCAGGACTTTTTCGGCGTCCCGCCGGCAAAGCGGTACATCTCGGTGTGGTCGGCGTTGCCGCCGAGCACCTCGGCCGCCGCCCGCCAGTGCCCGGCGACCTGGTGCGCAAACGGGGCGTCGGCGCCGAGTGCATCGGCGAGCGCGGCGGCGATGGAGACGTCCTTGACCATCAGCGCCACCGAAAATCCCGAGTTATAGGCGCCTGAGAGCATGAACTGCTTCGCCTTGACCTCGGTGGTGTTGTTGCGGCCGCTCGAGGCATTGATGATGTCGGTCATCGCCGCCGGATCGAGGCCGAAGCGCGCCCCGATCGCCAGCGCCTCGGCAGTCGCCGCCAGGCCGGCGGCGGAAACGTAGTTGTTGAGCGCCTTCATGGCATGTCCCGAGCCGAGCGGACCGGTGAGGAAGAGCCTGCTGCCCATCTTCTCCAGCAGCGGGCGCACGCGCTCGATGGCGGCGGCCTCGCCGCCCGCCATGATCGCCAGGCTGGCGTCGACCGCCTTCTTCACGCCTCCCGACACCGGCGCGTCGACCAGGCCGATGCCTTGCGCGGCGAGCTCGCCGCCGAGCGCGCGCGTGCCGACCGGGTCCGAGGAGCTCATGTCGAGCACCAGCATCCCCTTTGGCAGGCGCGCGCCGCGCACCACCTGGCGCACCGCGTTGCCGTCCGGCAGCATGGTGAGGAACACGTCCGCGCCGCGCGCCGCCTCGGCGGCGGAGGGGCAGTTGCCGGCGCCGTTCAGGTCGTAGCTGCGCAGCGTGAAGCCCGCCCGCGCCAGGTTGGCCGACATCGGCCGGCCCATCTGGCCCAGGCCGATGAAGGCTGCCGTGCGGATGGCGCTCACACGCCGCGTTCCTTGAACACTTCCCTGGCGCAGCGGAACGCGACGACAGCGGCGGGCACGCCGCAATAGATCGCCACCTGCAGCAGCACTTCGCGGATCTGCTCCTTGGCGAGGCCGTTGTTGAGCGCCCCGTTCAGGTGCAGCTTCAACTCGTGCTCCTTGCCGAGCGCCGAGAGCATCGCGAGGTTGAGCATGGAGCGCGTCTTGCGGTCCAGCCCCGGCCGGTTCCAGATGTCGTTCCAGCAGTAGGTGTTGAGCAGCTCGACGAACGGTTTGCTGAAATCGTCGGTCGCGACCATCGCCTTGTCGACGTACTGGGCACCGAGCACTTCGCGGCGCGTCTTCAGGCCCGCATCGTAGCGTTCCTTGTGGGCGCGTTTGTCCATCGTTTCTCCTTGGGGTTGGTCAGACGAGATCTTCATAGCGGACGCCGGCGCGCCGCAGCAAGGCGTCGAACTCGAGACCGCCGGGACGTGGCACATTGCGAAACGCCGCCACGCGCGCCGGGGTGGCCTCCAGCACCGAGCGCGCGATCGGCTGGTTGTCGCCCTGCATCGAGTCCATCGCCATCTGGATCTCGCAGGCGCGCTGCAGGGTCCAGTAGGTGCGGAACGCTTCCGCGATGCTCGGGCAGGCCACCAGCAGCCCGTGGTTGCGGAGGATCAGAATCGGCTTCGAGCCCAGGCTCTTCACCAGGCGCGGCTGCTCCGCCGGATCGGTGGTGATGCCCTCGAAGTCGTGGTAGGCGATCTCGCCGTAGAGCACCGTGCTGTAGAAATTCTCGAAGCGCAGCCCGTCCCTCTTCGAGGCTACGGCGCTGCCCGCCGTGCTGTGGGTGTGGATGATGCAGTGCGCATCCTCGCGCGCGGCGTGGATCGCGCTGTGGATGACGAACCCGGCCGTGTTGACCGGCAGCCTGGACCCGTCGATCGCGTCGCCCTTGGCGTCGATTTTCACCAGGTTGGTCGCGGTGACCTCGCTGTACCACAGGCCGTAGGGGTTGATCAGGTAGTGGTGGTCGCTGCCCGGGACGCGGGCCGTGATGTGGTTGTAGATCAGCTCGGACCAGCCGAGCCAGTCGAACGCCCGGTACAGGGCAGCGAGCTCGAGGCGGGTCTGCCATTCCTCGCCGCTCATGCCTTCGGGCTTGAGGCGCAACAGCTTGTCGCTGAGATCCATGGGCGGTCCCTCCAGGTGAACTGCCCAGTGTACCGCCCGACGGCGCGGCCGCGCGCGCCCGGTTCGCAGCGCCGCTACGAGCGCTTCGCCGCGACCGCGCGCTTGACGGTGAGCGAATTGATGACCTTGCGCACGCCTTCGACCTGCGACGCGAGGTGACCCGCATACTGCGCCTCCTCGTCGCTGCGCACGAATCCCGAGAGCTGCACGGTGCCGTCGTGCGTCACCACGCTGACCCCTGAGCCGCCCACCGCCTCGTCCATCAGCAGCACCGCCTTGACCTTAGCGGTGATCCACGCGTCGCCGGCGTACTCGGCCGCCTTGATGCGCTCGTCCCAGGATCTCGCCTTGATCACCTCGTCCTGGTCGAGGCGGCCGTCGCCATTGACATCCGAGCCCTGGAACACGCTTGGGTCGCCGCCGAGGCGGCGCCACTCGTCGAGCGTTACGTAGCCGTCGCGGTTCGCGTCGTTGCCTTGGCCGCCGTAGCTCCCTTCGGCGCGCGACGCCGGGGAGGCGAGCGCCAGGACCGTGGCCAGCGTCAGCAGCCCATATGTCCCCATGCGCGTCGTAGTCATAGATCAATTCTTTAGCGAAGCCCGTGCCAACGGTGGTGAAATACTATATATCAATAACTTAAAGGACTATTGTAAGAAATAACATGATGAAGTTCGTCGCTTCAACCCGACGCGTTTTGCGATGGCGATCCAAGCGCTTGAATGGACGGTATATCCCTGTCGCAGTGCGGCGACGCGGCGCAATAATGGGTATATGCCGGTGCATAATGCAGATATCGCGCGCGTGTTCGAGGAGATCGCCGACCTGCTCGAGCTCGAGAGCGGCAACCCGTTCCGCGTGCGCGCTTACCGCAATGCGGCGCGCATGGTGGAAGGCCTGCGGCTCGACCTCGCCGCACGGCTGGCACAGGGCGAGGCGCTGCCCAAGCTGCCGGGAATCGGCGCGGATCTCGGCGCCAAGATCGTCGAAATCGCCGCCACGGGCACCTGCACGTTGCGCGAGCAGCTGCAAAAGCGCGCGCCCGCGGGCATCACCGAGCTGCTGCGCATCCCGGGCCTCGGGCCCAAGCGCGTGCAGGCACTGTACCGCGAACTCGATGTGCATACGCCGGCGCAGCTGCAGCGCGCGGCGCAGGACGGGCGCTTGCGCGAGCTGCCGGGGTTCGGCGCCACGACCGAGAAGAAGCTGCTCGAGGCGGCGCGCGCGCACCTGTCCAAGGCGCGGCGCTTCAAGCTGGCGCTCGCGGGGGAATACGCCCGCACCCTGGTCGAGCACCTGCGCAAGGCGCGCGGCGCCGGCGAAGTGGTGGTCGCCGGCAGCTTCCGCCGCATGAAGGAAACCGTCGGCGACCTCGACATCCTGGTCACGGCGAAAGACGCCAAGGCGGTGATGCAGCGCTTCACCGGCTACGGCGAGGTGAAGGAGGTGCTGGCGAGCGGCACGACGCGCGCCAGCGCCACGCTGGCCTGCGGCATCCAGGTCGACCTGCGCGTGGTGCCGCAGGAGAGCTTCGGCGCGGCGCTGCATTACTTCACCGGCTCGAAGGCGCACAACATCGCGATCCGCAAGCTCGGCCAGGCGCGCGGCCTGAAGATCAACGAGTACGGCGTGTTCAAGGGCAAGCTCCGCGTGGCCGGGGACACCGAGGCGTCGGTGTACGCGGCGCTCGACCTGCCGTACATCGCGCCCGAGCTGCGCGAGGACCAGGGCGAGATCGAGGCCGCGCGCCGCGGCGCGCTGCCGCGGCTCGTAGAGCGCGCCGATCTCGCCGGCGACCTGCACGCGCACACCAAGGCGACCGACGGTCGCAACACGCTGCGCGAAATGGCCGAAGCCGCTCGCGCGCAGGGCCTCGCCTATCTGGCGATCACCGAGCATTCGCGCCGCGAGACCATGGCGCACGGGCTCGACCCGGTGCGCCTGGCGAAGCAGATCGACGAAATAGACCGCCTCAACCGGGAGCTGCGCGGCATCACGCTGCTGAAGGGCATCGAAGTCGACGTCCTGGAGGACGGGGTGCTCGACCTGCCCGATTCGATCCTCGCCAGGCTCGACCTGGTGATCGGTGCGGTGCACGGCAAGTTCAACCTGTCGCGCGCGCGCCAGACCGAGCGCATCCTTGCGGCGATGGAGCGGCCGTATTTTTCGATCCTGGCGCATCCCTCCGGGCGCCTGATCGACGCGCGCGAGCCCTACGACGTCGACATGCAGCAGGTGATCCGCAAGGCGCGCGCCAGCGGCGTCTACCTCGAGCTGAACGCGCACCCGGAGCGGCTCGACCTAAGCGACGTGCATTGCCGCATGGCGAAGGACGAGGGGGTGCTGGTGTCGATCAACTCCGACGCCCACGACGTGAACGGCTTCGACAACCTGGTTTACGGCGTGGGTCAGGCGCGGCGCGGCTGGCTGGAGAAGAAGGACGTGCTCAACGCGCGGTCGCTGGCCGAGCTGAAGACGCTGCTCGGGGCGCGCCGGCGGCGGTCCTGAACGTTCGGCCGGTTTGGGTGCCTGATGCATAGGCACGCCGCGAAAATAAGGCACGCACCATGCTCCAATTCGTCGTCAGGCTGTCACGCACCCGCACCAACTACTGGCTCGAGCCCGCGGTCGATACCGCGCTGGGAGCCGCCCTTCTCGCCGCGGGGCTCAGGCACCACGTCCCCGCGCCGGCCGCGGCCCTGCTGGTCCTGCTCGGGCTGTTCGTTTTCAGCTTCATGGAGTACGTCGTGCACCGCTGGGTGTTCCACGGCCCGCCGCAACCCATGGCGCGCGGCCACGCCGTGCATCACCGCGATCCGCGCGGCTACGAGGCGCTGCCGTTCTTCGTGCCGGCGCTGGTGCTGGCGGCGGTGACCGGCCTGTGCGCGCTGTGGATGCCGGCGGCCGACGCCTGGCTGTTCGCAAGCGGCATCGCCTTCGGCTACGTCGCCTACGGCATCAGCCACTTCATGATCCACCACCGGCACTTCCGCCATCCGCTGGTTCGCCGCTGGGCCGGCCGCCATCGCATCCATCACCATCATCCCGCGCGCAACTTCGGGGTGACCAGCCCGCTGTGGGACGTCGTGCTGGGTACCCGCTACGTGCCGGCTCGATCGAGTTCGTCCGCGAGCGCGCGCAGCGCGCCGGATACCTCGACCCGGTAGCCGGGCTCGGCCTTACGCAGGCCGCGCAGCGCGGGCGGCAGCGCAGCGTACCCCGCGAACGCGCGCGCGCGTATCGCTTCCAGCGGCTCGGACGGCGCGACCCGCTTTCCCGCGCGCATCGCCGGCACCAGCAACGGCGTTCCCGGATGGCGTTCGGTCTCGAGCGCGAGCAGGTCGCCGCCGGGCGAGCGGAACACCTGCTTGCGGCCCGGCCAGGTGGCCTTGCCCTCGGAGCGCTTGCGCCGCGCGACGCCCGCGTACTCCTGCAGCTTGTAGGCGCAATCCAGCCCGGGCGCGTCCGACGAGGTCACCAGGCTCGTGCCGACGCCGAAGCCGTCGATCGGCGCCGCCGACAGCTTCTCGAGCTCGTATTCGTCCAGGCCGCCGCTGGCGAAGATGCGGATGTCGCGGCAGCCGCCGTCGTCCAGGATGCGCCGCACCTTGCGCGCGTGCGCGGCGAGGTCGCCGGAATCGAGCCGTACCGCCTTGACCTTGATGCCCTCGCGCGCGAGCCGCGGCGCGAGCTCGACCACCTTCCGCGCGCCGGCCTCGGTGTCATAGGTGTCGATCAGCATGGTGGTGTTGTCAGGGTGGGCGCGCGCGAAATCGACGAAGGCATCGGCCTCGTGCGCGTGCGCCTGGATGAACGAGTGCGCCATGGTGCCGTACAGCGGGATGCCGAAGCGCACGCCCGCGAGCACCGTCGCGGTGCCGCCGAAGCCGGCGAGGTAGGCCGCGCGCGCCGCGAGCAATCCGGCCTCGGCGCCGTGCGCGCGCCGCAGGCCGAAATCGACCAGCAGCTTGCCCGGCGCCGCGAGCACGCAGCGCGCCGCCTTGCTGGCGATGAGCGAGCAGAAATGCAGCAGCGCGACGAGGCGCGTCTCGACCAGCTGCGCCTGCGGCAGCGGCGCCGCCACGCGCACGATCGGCTCGTCCGGAAAGAACGCCGTTCCCTCCGGCATGGCGTCGACGTCGCCGGTGAAGCGCAGCTTGCCCAGCCGGTCGAGGAAGCCTGCGTCGAAACCCGGCTGCGCCGCGAGCCAGGCGAGCTCCTCGTCGGCGAAGCGCAGGTTCTCGAGGAATCCGAGCGCCTGTTCGAGTCCGGCGGCGATGAAGAAGTTGCGCTGCGCGGGCAGCTTGCGCACGAAGAACTCGAACACGGCGACCTCGTTCATGCCGCGCTCGAAGTACGCCTTGAGCATCGTGAGCTGATAGAGATCCGTGAGCAGCGCGCTCGCGCCCGGATCGCGCTCAACCGGGCTCATGCGGGCTCCAGCCGGGCGTTGGCCTTGCGCATGGTATCGAGCGCGCGCTCGCCGTCGCCGGGGCGGACCTCGACCGCGCGCACTGCGTCGGTCAGCACCAGCACCTCGAAGCCGGCCGCGCGCGCATCGAGCACGGTGTTGAGCACGCAGTAATCGGTCGCCAGGCCGCCCACGACGACGCGCCGCACGCCGTCATGGTGCAGCCGCACCGCGAGATCGGTGCCGCCGAAGGCGGAGTAGGCGTCCGCGTCCGGCGTGCTCGCTTTCGACACCACGACCGCGGAAGCCGGCAGCGCCAGCCCGTCGGCGAACCCGGCGCCCGGCGTGCCGGCGACGCAATGCGGCGGCCAGGGCCCGCCGCGCGCCTTGAACGAGCAGTGATGCGCGGGATGCCAGTCGCGCGATGCGTAGATGGGGCGACCGGCGCGCTCGAAGGCGCGCAGCGCCCGGTTCAGCGGCGCCAGCACCTCGTCGCCGCGCGCCACGGCGAGCGCGCCGCCCGGAAGGAAGTCCTTCTGCACGTCGACCACCAGCAGCGCGTCGTGCTCGCCCGGCCACGCGGAAGTCTTGTTGTCGTTCGCCATGTCTCGCACGATTGTGTGCAGCGGGCAGGACGCTATGTTGATCTCGGTCAACCGGTGTCCAGACGGCGGCGCTAGGCTTGTTTTCTGCACCAGCGGAGATATCCATGCCTGCCAAACAGCTCAAGTTCGGGGAATCGGCGCACGCCAAGATCGTCAGCGGAATGAACATCCTGGCCGAGGCGGTGCGCGTCACGCTCGGGCCAAAGGCGCGCACCGTGATGTTCGAGAGACCCTACGGACCGCCGATGGTGATCAACTCGGGCGTCATCGTGTCAAAGGAGATCGAGCTCAAGGACCGCTTCGAGAACATGGGCGCGCAGATGATGCGCGAGGTCGCGGCCAAGACCTCCGAGGTCGCCGGCGACGGCACCACCACCGCCATCGTGCTCGCCGCCGGCATCGTCACCGAGGGCATGAAGTACGTTGCCGCGGGCATGAACCCGATGGATCTCAAGCGCGGCATCGACGCGGCGGTCGACGCGCTGGTCATCGAGCTCAAGCGGCTTGCCAGGCCGTGCGCGACCCGCACCGAGATCGCGCAGGTCGCGTCGATCTCCGCCAACAACGACAAGGCCATCGGCGAGATGGTCGCCGAGGCGATGGAGAAGGTCGGCAAGGAAGGCGTGATCACGGTCGAGGACGGCAAGGGGCTCGCCAACGAGCTCGAGATGGTGGAAGGGATGCAGTTCGACCGCGGCTTTCTGTCGCCGTACTTCATCAACAGCCGCGAGAAGCAGCAGGTGGTGCTCGAGGACGCATACCTGCTGCTGCACGACCAGAAGATCTCGGCGGCGCGCGACCTGATCCCGGTGCTCGAGCACGTGGCCAAGAGCGGCAAGCCGCTCCTCGTGGTGGCCGAGGACGTCGAGGGCGAGGCGCTCGCGACGCTGGTGGTGAACACGCTGCGCGGCGTGATCAAGGCTTGCGCGGTGAAGGCGCCCGGCTTCGGCGACCGGCGAAAGAGCATGCTCGAGGACATCGCGATCGTCACCGGCGGCGCGGTGATCGCCGAGGAGGCGGGGCGCACGCTGGAGAAGTTCGCGCCCGAGGACCTCGGCCACGCCAAGCGCATCGAGATCGACAAGGACAACACCACCCTCATCGGCGGCGCGGGCGACGTGCAGGCGATCAAGGCGCGCGTGGCGATGATCAGGCAACAGGTCGAGGACGCGACCAGCGATTACGACCGCGAGAAGCTTCGGGAGCGCGCCGCCAAGCTGGGCGGCGGCGTGGCCGTGATTCGTGTCGGCGCGGCGACCGAAACCGAGATGAAGGAGCACAAGAGCCGCACCGAGGACGCGCTGCACGCGACGCGCGCCGCGGTCGAGGAGGGCGTGCTGCCGGGCGGCGGCGTGGCGCTGCTGCGCGCGCGGTCGGCGCTCAAGGACCTGCGCGGCATCAATGCCGATCAGGACGCCGGCGTGCAGATCGTGCGCCGCGCGCTCGAGGATCCGCTGCGCCAGATCGTCGCCAACGCGGGCGAGGAGCCGTCGGTGGTGGTGCAGAAGGTGCTCGACGGCCAGGGCAGCTTCGGCTTCAACGCCGCCAGCAACGAATACGGCGACCTGGTGAAGATGGGCGTGCTCGACCCGTGCAAGGTGACGCGCAGCGCGCTGCAGAACGCGGCGTCGATCGCCGGCCTGGTGCTCACCACCGACTGCATCGTCGCCCAGCTCGACGAGCCGGGCGAGCCGGCGGGCGAGACCTAACCGCGGCCGAGCGCGCGGCGGTAGGTTTCGAGATAGGCCTGCGCGGGGACTCGCCAGCCGAAGTCGCGCGCCATGCCGGCGCGCTGCATGCTGCGCCAGGCTTCCGGATCGCGCCAGGTTTCCAATGCGCGCGCGAGCGCCCCGAGCAATGCCGCGGGCGTGGCGTCATCGAACGGGAACCCGGTCGCCTCGGTCACCGAGTCGGCCAGTCCCCCGGTGCGCCGAGCCACCGGCGGCGTGCCGTAGCGCATGCTGTAGAACTGGTTCAGCCCGCAGGGCTCGAAGCGCGACGGCATTAGGAACATGTCGGCGCCGGCCTCGAGCAGGTGCGCGAGCCGCTCGTCGAAGGCGATGCGCACCGCAACGTGCCGCGGGTGGCGCGCGGCGAGGGCAAGCAGCGCGCGCTCGATGTCGCGCTCGCCGGTGCCGAGCAGCGCGAGCTGGGCGCCGGCGCGCACCAGGTCGTCAGCGACCGCGAGCACCAGGTCGGCGCCCTTTTGCGGCACCAGGCGGCTCGCCATCGCCGCGAGCGGCACGTCGGCAGATTCGGGCAGACGGAAGGCGCGTTGCAGCGCCGCCTTGTTGAACGCCTTGCCTTCCAGGCGCGAGGCGTCGTAGCACTGCTCGATCAGGCTATCGCGCGCCGGATCCCAGACCTCGGTGTCGATGCCGTTCAGGATCCCCACGAGATCGGCCGAGCGCTCGCGTAGCAGCCCGTCGAGGCCGAAGCCGAGCTCGGCGCCCTGGATCTCGCGCGCGTAGGTCGGGCTCACGGTGCTGATGGCGTCCGCGTAGCGCAGGCCGGCCTTTAGAAACGACAGCTTGCCGTGGAACTCGAGACCCTCCGGCGCGAACGAGGCCGCCGGCAGCGCCAGATCGGAGAGCAGCGCACCCGGGAACAGCCCCTGATAGGCGAGGTTGTGCAGCGTCATGACGCTCGCGGCCCGCGCGCCGCCGGCCAGGGCTAGGTAGGCCGGCGCGAGACCGCATTGCCAGTCGTTGCCGTGCACGACGTCGGGACGCCAGGCGAGCGGGCTCGACGCACCGCCGAGCAGCGCGGCAACGCGCGACAGCAGGCCGAAGCGCAGGTGGTTGTCGGGCCAGTCGAGTCCTTCGGGGCCCTGGTAGGGACCGCCGGGGCGGGCGTAGTAAGCCGGGCAATCGACCAGCCACAGCGCCGGCTCGCCCGGCGCCTCGAGCAGCCGCGCCGGGGCGAGCGCGCCGCCCGGCGAGGGAAATTCGGCGATGACGCGCGCGGCGGAAAGCAGCGGCGCGAGCGCGGCGTACGCGGGCGTCAGCACGCGCACGTCGGCGCCGGCCGCTGCGAGCGCGCGCGGCAGCGCCTGCGCCACGTCACCGAGCCCTCCGGTCTTCGACCACGGCGCCAGTTCGGGTGCGACGTACAGGATGCGCAGCGGCGGCGCCATGCGGCGCTAGGCTAGAGCCACGCCATCATCCCCATTTCGAACGGGTGCGTCAGCGACTCGCTCGCGGGATAGGCGCGGATGCGGTACTCGATGCGGCCGGAGAGCTGCGGCGTGAATTCGAGCGCGAACAGGTGCTCGCCGGTCTCGGGCAGGACGCGTTCGAAGGGCAGGCGCTCGCTTCCTGCGCGCTGGCTCGCGAGCTCGGTTCCCGGCCGCGCCAGCAGCACTTCCACGACGACGTCTTCGGGCGCCAGCCCGTTCAGCTTCGCCGCCACCGCGATGCGCAGCCCGCCGCCGAACTCGACGCGCGCCACTGGCTGGTCGATGCGCCGCAGGCTCACGCCGCTCCAGGCCGCGCGCACCCTTTCCTTCCAGGCGGCGAGCTCGCGCGCCGCGTGGAACTCCTGTGCGGCGAAGCGGCCCGACCGGCCGGTCGCCGGCCGGTAGAAGCGCTCCAGGTACTCGGTCAGCATGCGCATCGACGACATGCGCGGCACGACCGATGCGATCGACTCCTTCGCCATCGCCACCCAGCCGGGCGAATAGCCCGCCGGCGTGGTGGCGTAATAAAGCGGAAGCACCTGGTCCTGCAGCAGCTCGTAGAGCGTGCGTGCCTCCTCCGCATCGCGGTGCGCGGCGTCGAGCGTGTCCGAGGCCGGCTTGATCGCCCAGCCGTTCTTGCCGTTGTAGCCTTCGCCCCACCAGCCGTCGAGTACCGAAAGGTTGATCACGCCGTTGATGGCGGCCTTGATGCCCGAAGTGCCGCAGGCTTCGAGCGGGTACACCGGGTTGTTGAGCCAGACGTCGACCCCGGCGACCAGGCGGCGCGCGAGCCGCAGGTCGTAGCCTTCGACCATCAGGATCTTCGACTCGAATTCCGGCATGCGCGCCACCTCGGCGACGCGGTGGATCAGCTCCTGGCCGGGTTGGTCGGCGGGATGCGCCTTGCCGGCGAACACGAACAGCACCGGATGCCGCGGGTCGCCCGTGATTTCGCGCAGCCAGTCGAGGTTGTCGAACAGCAGCGTGGCGCGCTTGTAGCTGGCGAACCGGCGCGCGAAGCCGATCGTGAGCACCGTCGGATTGGCCGGATCGGCGAGCTTCAGCATGCGGTCGAGGTGCGCCTCCGAGCCGTGGTTGCGTGCGTTCTGCGCGCGGATGCGGTGGCATACCAGGTGCAGCATCTCGGCCTTCAGGTCCTGGTGCACGCTCCAGAACTGCGCGTCCGGGATCTTGTGCACCGCCTGCCAGCACTCCAGGTCGAACAGGCGCTGCGACCAGCCCGGCCCCAGGTGGTCGTCGAACAGCTCGTGCCAGGTGTCGGCGAGGAAAGTCGGCACGTGCACGCCGTTGGTGACGTATTGCAGCGGATTCTCGTCGGCGTCGATCTGCGGCCACAGGTCGGCGCAGATCTGCGACGAGACGCGGCCGTGGATGCGCGACACGCCGTTCTGGTAGCGCGAGACGCGCACCGCGAGCGCGGTCATATTGAAGTCGTGCGAGGCGGACGAATGGCCGAGCGCTACGGCCGCGTCGAGCTCGCCGTGCAGTTCGGGGCACGCCGCCTCGAGGTGCGCGCGCACCAGCGCCTCGGGAAAATGATCGTGTCCGGCGGCGACCGGCGTATGCGTGGTGAATACGGTGTTGGCGGCGACTGCCTCGAGCGCGGCGTCGAAATCGAGCCCTCCGAGCATCAGCGTCCTGATGCGCTCGTACGCGAGAAACGCGGGGTGTCCCTCGTTGACGTGCCAGCAATCGGGCCGGATGCCGAGCTCGGCGAGGGCGCGCGCGCCGCCGATGCCGAGCACGATCTCCTGCTCCAGCCGCGTCGCGCGGTCGCCGACGTAGAGCTGGTCGGTGATGCCGCGGTCGTGCTGGCCGTTTTCGTCGATGTCGGTGTCGAGCAGGTAGAGCGCGACGTGCCCGACGCGGGCGTGCCACAGCTTGACCTGGACCCGCCGGCCGGGCAGATCGAGCGCGACGCGCAGCTCGCTGCCGTCGTCGCGCAGCGCCGGCTCGATCGGCAGCAGCTCGAACTCGGTGTCGCTGTACAGCGCGTGCTGACGGCCTTCGCCGTCGATCGTCTGCTGGAAATATCCTTGCCGGTAGAGCAGCCCCACGCCGACCAAGGGCATGCGCAGGTCGCTCGCGGTCTTGGTATGGTCCCCGGCGAGTATGCCGAGGCCGCCGGAGTAGATCGGCAGGCTCTCATGCAGGCCGAACTCCGCGCAGAAATAGGCGATGACGTCGCCCTGCTGCAGATGCGCGGTGTGATTGCCGCGCGTCTGTTCGCCGTGGTAGCCGTCGTACGCCGACAGCACCTTGTGGTAGGCGTCC
Organism: uncultured Pseudomonadota bacterium; assembly: GCA_963834845.1. Taxonomy (GTDB): domain Bacteria; phylum Pseudomonadota; class Gammaproteobacteria; order Burkholderiales; family SG8-39; genus DAHVFK01. Next base: position 3,423,005 of record CAWICY010000004.1, on the reverse strand, counting down.
AGGAACACCGGGTCCTCGGCGGCCTCGTCGACGCGCTTCTGGTCGATGTTGCGCAGGAAGGCCTTCGGGCTGTGGCCCACCGCCTGCCACAGCGAGCGGTCGAGGCGCGCGAACAGGGTGCGCGTCGACCGGTCCCAGCTGTACCAAAGGTTGTTGGCGAGTTCCTCGAGACGCTGCAGGCGCTGCGGCAGCGAGGGCCGGACGTCTAGACGGTAGGGGGTGCCACGCAAGGTGCGGCGATTTTACACCGCGCGCGGGGCGCCGCCGCGCTCAGCGCACGTGGTGCACCGGCTGGCCGAGCATGTCGGGCGTCACCACCGTGATGCCGTTGTCGGTCACCATGAAGCGCTTGCGGTCCTCCTGCGGATCGAGCCCGATGACCGCGCCTTCCGCAATGTGGCAGCCGCGATCGAGGATCGCGCGTTTCACCACCGCGCGCGGCGCGATTTGCACGTCCGGCAGCACAACCGAGTCCTCCACCCTGGAGTGCGTCTCGAGCCTGACGTTGGAGAACAGCACCGACCTGCGCACCGTGGCGCCGCTGACGATGCATCCGCCGGAGATCATCGAGTCGATCGCCATGCCGCGGCGTCCTTCCTCGTCGAACACGAACTTGGCCGGCGGCTGCTGCTCCTGGTAGGTCCAGATGGGCCACTCGGTGTCGTACAGGTTGAGCTCGGGCGTGACCTTGATGAGCTCCATGTTCGCCTGCCAGTAGGCGTCGAGCGTGCCTACGTCGCGCCAGTAGGGCGTTTCGTTGCGCATGCCGACGCAGCTGTCTGCGAAGCGGTGCGCATAGACGTGATAGCGCGGCAGGATGTAGGGGATGATGTTCTTGCCGAAATCGTGGCTCGAGGAGCCTTCGTCGGCGTCGCGAATCACCTGCTCGAAGAGGAACCCGGCGTTGAACACGTACACGCCCATGCTCGCGAGGAAGTGATCGGTGGAGCCGGGCATCGGGTCGGCGCGCTCGGGCTTCTCGACGAAGCCGACCACGCGGCCGTCAGCGTCGACGTTCATCACGCCGAAGCTTTTCGAGTCGCGCAGCGGCACCTCGACGCAGGCGACCGTCATGTCCGCATTGCGGGACACGTGGTAGGCGAGCAGCCGGCCGTAATCCATCTTGTAGACGTGGTCGCCCGAGAGCACCAGCACATAGGCGCAGCCGTCGGCGCGCAGGATGTCGAGGTTCTGGTACACCGCGTCGGCCGTGCCGCGGTACCACCTCTCGGCGATCTGCTGCTGTGCCGGCAGGATGTCGATCGACTCGCGGATGCGCCCGTCGAGGAAGCTCCAGCCGCGCTGCAGGTGCCGGATCAGGCTCTGCGCCTTGTATTGCGTGGCCACGCCGATGCGCCGCACGCCCGAGTTGACGCAGTTCGAGAGCGTGAAGTCGATGATGCGGAACTTGCCGCCGAAGGGCACCGCGGGCTTGGCGCGCCAGTCGGTGAGCGCCTGCAGCCGCGCGCCGCGCCCGCCGGCGAGGATCAGCGCGTAGGTCTCCTTGGTGAGGTGGCTGACGTGGCGAGGATCCGGCTTGTTTTTCAAGGTGCAATAGGAGGCGTGGAGACAATCATCGGTCGTGCTGACCGCAGCTTCGCGCGCTTCCCGATCGGTGACACCCACGATAGGCCTCCCGCCCCCGGTTGCCGGAAACCCGCATGCAATCCTCACTCATTGTCATTGCAACCATGCGGGTGCGTTTGACGTACATCAAACGCGCACCTACTTTAGGTTGCCAAAGCGTCGGCGAGTTCCGCGAAGCCGTCGACGGCGACGTCGTGATCCGGGCTTGTAGGTGCCGATCATCTCGCGGGAGATGACTGCGTCCCAGTCGATGAGGTTGCGCCGCGACACATCGACGACCGGCGAAACGGACAAAATGGTAAATGACGCCGCGACGTAGCGCTTGCGCATTCGCTTCAGCGCCGGAGGGAAATTCGGCCGGGCCTCGAGCGAGCGACGCCGGTGTCGAAGGCGAGCGCCTTGCTGCGCATCGCTCAGATCCGGCTGTCGGAGACGGCCTGGTAATGCTCGACCACGGGCGCGCCGTCGAAGAACGGCCCGATCAGCGCGCGCCACTGCTGGAACAGCGGCGAGCCGCGAAAGCCCTCGGTGTGCGCTTCGGGCGTCTCCCAGCGCACCAGCAGCAGGTAACGATCGCGCGTCTCGATCGAGCGCCTGAGCTCGTGCGAAAGGTAGCCCTTCGCCTGGACGATCACCTTCTCGGCCTGCGGGAAGGCCTCCTCGAACCTGCGGCCTTCTCCCGCCTTGATCTGCACTACCGCGACTTCGAGAATCATGGCCTGCACCTCCCTTGACTTTCGTGTAGCTTACTTGATCCCCGCTGGAACAAGGGGCGTGAAACCGCTGTCGCTACACGTACATGTCCGAATCGCTGCCAATCGAGGACTACGCGCTGTTGGGGGACACGAACACCGTTGCGCTCGTCAGCCGCGGCGGATCGATCGACTGGCTGTGCGCGCCGCGCTTCGATTCGCCGGCCTGCTTCGCCGCGCTGCTCGGCGGCCCCGAACACGGACGCTGGCTGATCGCGCCGGCCGGCGCGCCGCGCGCCGTGCGGCGTCGCTACCGCGACGGCACGCTGGTGCTTGAGACCGAATTCGAGACCGAAGAAGGCGCAGTACGGCTGATCGACTTCATGCCTTGTCCGCCCGGCGACGAGCGCGTCGACGTGCTGCGCGTGGTGCGCGGCGTTCGCGGCACGGTGCCGATGTGCATGGAGCTCGTCATGCGCTTCGACTACGGCCGCATCGTGCCGTGGGTGAGGCGCGAGGAAGGCGGCCTGCGCGCGGTCGCGGGGCCTGACTCGCTGCGTCTGCGCTCGCCGGTCGAGCTCACGAACGAGGACTTCACGACGCGCGCGCGATTCAGCGTTACGGCGGGCCGGCACGCCGCGTTCGCGCTCACCTGGAGTGCGTCGCACCGGCCGATGCCTGAGGCGCCGGACGCGCAGCGCGCGCTCGAGGCGACCGACGCCTGGTGGCGCGAGTGGAGCGGGCGCTACGCTGGCCACGGGTCCTGGCGCGACGCGGTGGTGCGTTCGCTGATCACGCTCAAGGCGCTCACCTACGCCTCCACGGGAGGCATCGTCGCCGCGCCCACGACGTCGCTGCCGGAGCAGCTCGGCGGCAGCCGCAACTGGGACTATCGCTTCTGCTGGCTGCGCGACGCGGCGTTCACCCTCTACGTTCTGCTCATCTCGGGCTACATCGAGGAAGCGCGCGCATGGCGCGCCTGGCTGCTGCGCGCCGTCGCCGGACAGCCGGAGCAGCTGCAGGTGCTGTACGGCATCGCCGGCGAGCGCCGCCTGCCGGAGATGCAGCTCGACTGGCTGCCGGGGTATGCGGGCAGCGTGCCGGTGCGCACCGGCAACGCGGCCCACGGCCAGGTGCAGCTCGACGCCTACGGATCCATCATGGACATGATGCACGTGGCGCGCAAGCACGGGCTCGACTACGACCATGATGCGTGGCGCGTCGAGCGTGTGCTGCTCGATGCGCTCGAGTCGCGCTGGCGCGCGCTGCGCGAGGCGGTGCACCGCGACGTCTGCGAGCACGGCTACGACGCCAGGCGCAAGGCGTTCGTGCAGTACTACGGCGCGAGCGCGCTCGACGCGTCGCTGCTGATGATCCCCAAGATCGGCTTCCTGCCGGCGAGCGATGCGCGCGTCGTGGGCACCGTGGAGGCGGTGCAGCGCGAGCTGACGGTGGACGGCTTCGTGCGGCGCTACCTGCAGCACGACGATGGCGTCGACGGGCTGCCACCGGGGGAGGGCGCCTTCCTGCCTTGCAGCTTCTGGCTCGCCGACAACCTGGCGATGATGGGGCGCACGGACGAAGCGCGCGAGCTGTTCGAGCGCCTGCTCGCCCTGCGCAACGACGTCGGCCTGCTCGCCGAGGAGTACGACCCGCGCGCGCGCCGCCAGCTCGGCAACTTTCCGCAGGCGCTGTCGCACATCGCGCTGATCAACACCGCCGACAATCTCGCGCGCGGCTGACGCGCGCGGCTTGCTACAATCCGTCGCGTGTCAGAGTTGCGCCAGGATCCGGTCACGCGCGACTGGGTGATCATCAACCCGGGGCGCGCGCAGCGCCCGCACGACGGCGGCGGCAGCGATGCGTCGGCGTGCCCTTTCTGCCCGGGGCACGAGCGCCTCGCGCCGGCGGCGTTGGACAGCATCGAGGCGCCGGACGGCAGCTGGCTGGTGCGCGCGCTGCCCAACAAGTATCCGGTTCTGGCATCACCCCCGGTCGAGAACTCCGGCGCCGCCCACGCGGGCTTCGGACGCTGGCTCGCCGGCCGCGGCTATCACGAAGTGATCGTCGAGTCGCCCGAGCACGGCACCACGCTCGGCGCGATGCCGCCCGACCAGTTGCGCCGGGTGCTCGAGATGTACGCGCGGCGCTACCGCGCGCTCGCGGTGCGCGACGGCAGCGTGCGGCAGGTGGTGCTGTTCCGCAACCAGGGCACGCGCGCCGGCACCAGCCTGACGCACCCGCATTCTCAGATCGTCGCCACGCCCGCGGTTTCGCCCGAGACGCGGCGCCGGGTGAACGACGAGATCACTTACTTCGACGAGCACGGGCGCTGTGGCCTCTGCCGGGTGCTCGACGAGGAGCGCGCGGCCGGCGAGCGCGTGGTGCTCGAGACCGAACGCTTCCTCACCTTCGCGCCGTACGCGTCGCGCAACCCGTACCAGCTGCAGATCGTTCCGCTGCGCCATTGCCCGAGCTTCCTCGAGGTCGATTCCGAGGAGCTGGACGACCTCGCCGGCCACCTGACGCGCGCGGTCGCGGCGTTGCGCGCGTGCATCGGCGAGCCGCATTACAACCTGGTGGTCTCCAGTCCGCCGCTCGACGTCGTGCACCGTTCAGCGAGCCACTGGTTTATCGAGATCCTGCCGCGCCTCACCACGCCGGCGGGCTTCGAGCTCGGCTCGCGCATCGTCGTGAACGTCAAGACGCCCGAGCAGGCCGCAAGCGAATTGCGCGCCGCGGCGCGCGAAGCGCCCCGGCGAAGCTGAGGAGCGCGCATGGAGAAGTTCTTCTATCCGCTGCGCATCGAGCAATACGAAGAGTTGATCGGCGCGCAGGCCGTGGAGCGCATCATGCTCAAGGCCAAGCGCCTGCACGACTTGCGCGTGGTCAACATCAGCTCCACCTTCTACGGCGGCGGGGTGGCGGAGATCCTGTCCTCGCTCACGCTGGCGCAGTCGGCCATCGGTATCCGCGCCGACTGGCGGCTGATCCAGGGCAGCCCCGATTTCTTCAGCGTCACCAAGAAGCTGCACAACGCGCTGCAGGGCGCCGAGATCGACCTGACGGACCTCAAGAAGCATCACTACGAGCAGATCGTGTTCCACAATTCCCTGCGCATGAACATCGAAGCGGACGTCGTGGTGGTGCACGATCCGCAGCCGCTGCCGCTGGTGACGCATTTCCGCCACACCTGTCCCTGGATCTGGCGCTGCCACATCGACCTGTCGCGACCGAACCAGGAGGCCTGGGACTACCTGCGCGGGTTCGTCGAGCAATACGACGCGGTGGTGATGTCGCTGCCGGAGTACGCGCAGAAGCTCGAGGTGCCGCAGGTGTTCTTCATGCCTGCGATCGATCCCTTCTCGATCAAGAACCGGGAGCTGGACGACGCCGAGATCAAGGACCGGCTGGAGCACTACGGCATCCCGGACGACCTGCCGATCGTCGCCCAGATCTCGCGCTTCGACCGCTGGAAGGATCCCCAGGGCGTGATCGAGGCGTTCAGGCTGGCGCGCAAGCAGGTCGACGCGACGCTGGTGCTGCTCGGCAACGTGGCGACCGACGATCCCGAGGGGCAGGAGGTGTTCGAGGCGCTGCTCGAGTGCAAGGAGGAGCGCATCCTGATCCTGACCGCCGAGGATAGCGCGCTGGTGAACGCGCTGCAGCGCCGCGCCGCGGTGATCCTGCAGAAGTCGCTGCGCGAGGGCTTCGGGCTCACGGTTACCGAGGCGATGTGGAAGGGGGCGGCGGTGATCGGCGGCGACTGCGGCGGCATCCGCCAGCAAATCGAGGACGGCGTCAGCGGCTTCCGCGTGTCCACCGTCGAGCAGGCCGCGGGGCGCATGGTGCAGCTACTGAAGGACGCCGGCCTGCGGCGCAGGCTGGGCAGCGCCGCGCGCGAGTCGGTGCGCCGGAACTTCCTCATGAGCCGGCTGCTCGAGCAGGAGCTCGACCTGTTCGTCGCGTTCGAGCCGCGCTTCTCGCTCAGGCCTCAGAACAACTTGCCGGGCAGCCAGATCGAGAGCTGAGGGACGTAGGTCACGATCACCAGGAACACCAGCAGCACCGACAGCCAGGGCAGCGCGGCGCGCACCACCTGCATGATCGACATGCCGGTGATGCCGGAGGTGACGAACAGGTTGAGGCCGACCGGCGGCGTGACCATGCCGATCTCCAGGTTGACCACCATGATGATGCCCAGGTGCACGGGGTCGATGCCCAGGCGCGTCGCGATCGGGAACAGGATCGGCGCCAGGATCAGGATGATGCCGGTCGGCTCCATGAAGTTGCCGGCGATAAGCAGCAGCACGTTGACCACGATCAGGAACTGCCACGGCGCCATGCCCATCGACACGATCTGCTCGGCGATCGCCTGCGGGATGCGCTCGGTGGTGAGCACGTGGGCGAACAGCAGCGCGTTGGCGATGATGAACATCAGCATCACGGTGACGCGCGCCGCGTCGACCAGCACCTTCGGCACCTGCTTCAGGCCCATGTCGCGGTAGACGAACACCGCGACGAAGAAGGCGTACACCGCCGACACCGCCGCCGCCTCGGTGGGAGTGAACACGCCGCCGTAGATGCCGCCGAGGATAATGACGATCAGCAGCAGGCCCCACAGCGAGTCGCGTCCCGCAACCAGCACCTCGCGCAGCGAGGCGCGCGGCTGGCGCGGCAGGTCGATCATGCGCGCGCGCACGTAGATCGCCGCCATCAGCATAAGCCCGAGCACGATCCCGGGAATGACGCCGGCCATGAACAGCTTGCCGACCGAAGTCTCGGTGGCGGCGGCGTAGACCACCATCACGATCGAAGGCGGGATCAGGATGCCCAGGGTCCCTGCGTTGCAGATCACGCCGGCGGCGAACGACTGCGTATATCCCGCGCGCACCATGCCGCCGATGACGATCGTGCCCACCGCGACCACCGTGGCAGGAGAGGACCCCGAGACGGCGGCGAACAGCATACAGGCGAGCACCGACGCCATCGCCAGCCCGCCGCGCAGGTGGCCGATGCAGGCGATGGCGAAGCGGATCATGCGCCGCGCCACACCGCCCGTAGTCATGAACGATCCGGCCAGGATGAAGTAGGGGATCGCGAGCAGCGTGAAGGCTTCGGAGGTCTCGAACAGCTTGAGCGAGAGCGACGCGAGCGAATCCTTGCCGAACAAGAGGATCGTGAGCACCGACGACAGCCCGAGCGCGACGGCGATCGGCATGCCGAGCAGCATGAACGCGAACAGCATCACGAACAGCGCGGCGGTGGTCACGCCTTGAAGTCGTCCTTGTGCTTGAGTGCGTCGGACGCCTCGTCGGCGACCTGCATGCGCGTCTCGCGGCCCGTGGCGATGCGGAAAAAGGCCTCGGAAAAGCGCAGGATCAGCAGGCCGAAGCCGACCAGCAGCGACAGCCTCGGCACCCACTGCGGGATCGGTACGTCCTCGGCCATGATGCCGATCTCGTACATCTTGGCGACGTAGCGCCAGGCGCCGACGAACACTATCACCGAGTACGCGACGCACAGCAGCGCCGCCGTGGCGCCGGCGACGCGCGCCGCCTTCGGCTCGAGTGACTTGACCAGCGCGTCGACGCCGATGTGCGTGCCGACGCGCACGCCGTAGGACATGCCGAGGAAGATCAGCCAGGCGAACAGGAACATGGTCAGCTCAAGCGCCCAGACGAAGCTGTAGTTGAAGACGTAGCGCGCCACCACCTGCATGAAGGTGACGAGCGTCATGACAGCGAGGAGGAGGGCGATCAGCCCCTCCTCCAGCCGGTGGAACCAGGCAAAGCGCACGGCTCGGATCCCGGGCCGCCGCGCCTTACATGTTGGCTTTCTGCGCGGCTTCGATCAGGTCCTTGCCGATCCCGTCCTCGAACTTCTTCCAGACCGGCGCCATGGTCTTGCGCCATGCCGCCAGGTCGTCCTTGGACAGGGTCTGGATCTTCGCCTTGCCGGCATCGGCGATGCGCTTCTTATCCTGCTCGTTGAGGTCGCTGGCGATCTTGTTGCCGTATGCGGTGGCCTCGTCCATCGCTTCCGCCAGGCCCGTGCGCACGTCGGCGGGCAGCCCGTCCCACCACTTGGCGTTGGTGATCACCATGTAGGTCACGAGGCCGTGGTTCGTTTCGGCGATCGTCTTCTGCACTTCGAAGAACTTCTGCGACCAGATGTTCGACCAGGTGTTCTCCTGGCCGTCGACGACCCCCGTCTGCAGCGCCTGGTACACCTCGCTGAACGCCATCTTCTGCGGATTGGCGCCGAGCGCGCGAAACTGCGCCTCGAGCACGTCGGACTGCTGGATACGGAACTTGAGGCCCTTGACGTCCTCGGGCCGCTTGAGCTGGTCCTTGTTGGTCGACATCTGCTTCATGCCGTTGTGCCAGTAGGCGAGGCCCTTGATGCCTTTGGACTTCATCGCATCGAGCAGCGCCTTGCCCTGCGCGGACTGCTGGAAGCGGTTGACCGCGGCAATGTCGTTGAACAGGAACGGCAGGTCGAACACCTGCAGCTTCTTGGTGTAGCGGTCGAACTTGGAGAGCGACGGCGCGATGATCTGCACGTCGCCCAGCAGCAGCGCCTCCATCTCCTTGCCGTCGCCGAACAATTGCGAGCTTGGGAACACCTGCACCTGCACCTTGCCGGGGAGCTTCTTCTCGGCGAGCTCCTTGAACTTGAGCGACGCCTGCCCCTTGGGCGTGTTCTCCGCCACGACGTGGCTGAGTTTGACGATGATCGGCTGCGCCTGGGCGGCGGCCGCGACGGCGAGCGCCAACGCGCCCGCCAGTAATGCTCCGGTGATTCTCATGATTGCGCTCCGTCTGGATGAACGAGGTTTTCGAGTCTTCTTGTGCGGCAGGCATTCTTCACCACCCGCAAGCCGCTTGCAAGCATGGCCCGCGGAAAGCTTGATCTGCCTATAATCACGGCTTGCTTCGCGGGCGGATAAGTGGCGATCGATACCCGAGTAGTCCTGGCTGGATTGCGGCGCACGCTGCTCGCGTGGATCGCGCTCGCCGGCCTGGTCACCGCGCCGGCGGCCGAGACGCTGCACGAGTTCCAGCACGCGCGGCCGGCCTCCAGCGACACGCAGAAGAAGCCGGGTACCGTCAAGCCGGCATGCGAGATCTGCGCCGCCTTCGCGGCGATGGGCCACGCGCTGTCGCCACGGCCGGCCTTCGAGGCGACGCGCCAGGCGAGCCAACCGCGCATCGCGTTCACCCCGCTCAGTAGGCCCGCCGGGCGCCGTCACACTTACCAGGAGAGAGCCCCGCCGTCGTCGTCGCCAAGCGCATGAAACCGTAGCCCGGCCTCGCGCCGGGCCCATTCGCACTTGACGAGGAGACTGCCATGCAACGACCGGTCATCGGGCTGGTCGCGGCGGTGCTGGCGTGCAGCATGCCGTTCGCGGCGCGCGCCGACACCCGCGACGACATCGCCCAGATCCGTACCCAGATAGAGCAGATGAAGCGGGACTACGAGTCCCGCATCGAGGCGCTGGAAAAGCGCCTCGCCGCGGCCGCGGCTGACGCCGGCAAGGCCGAGCAAAAAGCCGAACAGGCCCAGTCGGCGGCAAAATCGGTAGCGCAGCAGAGCCGCGCCAACGCCTTCAACCCTGCGATCTCGGTCATCCTGCAGGGGCGCTACGCGAACCTGTCGCAGGACCCGGACAGCTACCGCATCGGCGGCTTCATCCCGAGCGGCGGCGAGGTCGATCCGGGCAAGCGCGGCCTGAGCCTGGCGGAATCCGAGCTGGTGTTCAGCGCCACCGCCGACCCGTATTTCTCGGGCACGCTGATCGCCTCGCTCGCGCCCGATGGCGGGATCGACGTGGAAAACGGCTACCTCCAGACGATAGGACTGTCGAATGGCTGGACGCTCAAGGCCGGGCGCTTCTTCTCCAAGATCGGCTACCAGAACGAGCAGCACCAGCACGCCTGGGACTTCATCGACGCGCCGCTGCCGTACCGCGCGTTCCTCGGGGGACAGCTCGGTGACGACGGCGTGCAGGCGAAGTGGGTCGCGCCCACCGACCTGCTGGTCGAAGTCGGCGGCGAGGCCGGGCGCGGGCTCAGTTTCCCGGGCAGCGACCGCAACAAGAACGGCGCTTCGCTCGGCACGCTGTTCGGCCACGTGGGCGGCGACATCGGCGTGAGCCAGAGCTGGCGCGCCGGGCTGTCGTACCTCGAGACCTCGCCCGACAACCGCGCCTACGAAGATGGTGTCACGAACGCCTTTACCGGACACAGCAAGTTGTGGATCGCCGATGCGGTCTGGAAGTGGGCGCCGAACGGCAATCCGTACAGCCGCAACTTCAAGCTGCAAGGCGAATATTTCCAGCGCAAGGAGGACGGCACGCTTACCTACGATACCGCTGGCGCCGCGCTGCCCGGTGCGTACGCCTCGAATCAATCCGGGTGGTACGGCCAGGCGGTGTACCAGTTCATGCCGCGCTGGCGGGTGGGATTGCGCTACGACCGGCTCAGCCCGGGAAGCGTAAGCATCGGCCAGGTCGAGTCGGGCGCGCTGACGGCGGCCGACTTCCCGATCCTGCAGTCGTACCGTCCGACACTGCAAACCGCGATGGTCGACTTCTCGCCCAGCGAGTTCAGCCGCATCCGCCTGCAGCTGGCGCGCGACAAGTCGCGCCCGGACGCGACCGACGACCAGATCTTCCTGCAATACATCCTCAGCCTCGGCACGCACGGGGCGCACACCTGGTAGGACATGGACATGACATCCCGAATCCTGTTGTTCCTCGTTTCACTTCTCGCGGCGATGCCCGCCGCGGCGGCGCTAAACGTGCTCGCCTGCGAGCCCGAATGGGGCGCGCTCACCCGCGAGCTCGCCGGCGACCGCGCCAAGGTCTACGAGGCGAGCACCGCGCTGCAGGACGTGCACCACGTCCAGGCGCGCCCGAGCCTGATCGCGGCCGCGCGCCGCGCCGACCTCGTGGTCTGCACCGGCGCGGAGCTGGAAGTGGGCTGGCTGCCGGTGCTGACGCGCGAGTCGGGCAACGACCGCATCCAGCCCAGCGCGCCCGGCTACTTTGAGGCTGCACGCTACGTGGACCTGGTCGAGATCCCCACCCGTCTCGACCGGCGCGAGGGCGACGTTCATCCGATGGGCAACCCGCACATCCAGACCGACCCGCGCAACATCGCCAAGGTGGCGCAGGCACTGGCCGCGCGGCTGGCGCAGATCGACCCCGCGAACGCGGCGTTCTACCAGTCGCGCTACGCGTCGTTCGCGGAGCGATGGCAACAGGCGATCGCGCGCTGGCAACGCGAGGGTACGCCGCTCAAGGGGCTGAAGGTCGTGGTGCATCACCAAGCCTTCGATTACCTGTTCGCCTGGCTCGGCATCGATGCGGTCGGATCACTCGAGCCGCTGCCGGGCATCGATCCCACGATCTCGCACATGACACAGCTGCTCGAGGCACAGAAGACAAACCCAGCCAAGCTGGTGGTGCGCGCCTCGTTCAACGACGCGCGCGCCTCCGAGTGGTTCGCCGGACGCGCCGGCATCGCGGCGGTGATGCTGCCGTTCTCGGTCGGCGGCGACGACGCGTCGAAGGACCTGTTCAGCTGGTACGACGATATTCTGTCGATCCTGCTCAAGGCCGCCGGCAAATGAGCTTCACTACGATCGACCTCACCATCGTCGGGCCGGCCTTTCTCGCCGGCCTGCTTGTGCTCGCCACGCACGTGCCGCTCGGCATGCAGGTTCTCAGGCGCGGTATCGTGTTCATCGACCTGGCGATCGCGCAGATCGCCGGCTGCGGCGTGCTCGCCGCGAGCCTGTTCGGCTGGGCGCCGCAAGGCCCGGCCGGGCAGGGCGCGGCGCTCGGTGCCGCGCTGGCGGGCGCGCTGCTGCTCACCTGGACCGAGAAGCGCTGGCCCGAAGTGCAGGAGGCGCTGATCGGCACGCTGTTCGTGCTCGCGGCGACCGGCGCGACGCTGCTGCTTGCAGGAAATCCGCACGGCGGCGAGCATCTCAAGGACCTGTTGGTCGGCCAGATCCTGTGGGTAAGCCAGGCTCAGCTCGCCGCGACCGCAGCGGCGAGCGCGCTGGTGCTGGCGCTGTGGTTCGGCGTGCGGGAGCGGCTGGGCGCGATCGGCTTTTACCTGCTGTTCGCGCTAAGCGTCACCGCGTCGGTGCAGCTGGTCGGCGTGTACCTGGTGTTCGCGAGCCTCATCGTCCCGGCGCTCGCGGTGCGGGGCTTGGGGCGGCGGCCGCTCGCCGCCGGCTACGCGCTGGGCGCCGCGGGCTATGCGCTCGGACTGCTCGTTTCGGTGCTCAGCGACCTGCCCACGGGGCCGGTGATCGCCTGGACGCTCGCCGCCCTGGCGCTGGCAGTGTTCGTCTTCAGGCGACGCCGCTAGACTTCGAGGCATGCCTGCAACAGAGCCCACGCCCGAGGCGCTGCGCAACCCGCTCGCGCGCTATTTCCTCGCCACCCGGCCGGCGTTCCTGAGCGTCACGCTGTGCGGCTGGCTGATCGGCATGGGCACCGCCCGCCATGCCGGCGTCGCCCTCGATGCCGGGCTCGCCAGTCTGACGCTGCTGCTCGCGCTGGTGGCGCATGCCGGCGTGAACGTGCTGAACGACTACTACGACGCCCGCATCGGCACCGACGCGATCAACGAGGGGCGCATCTTCCCGTTCACCGGCGGCAGCCGCTTCATCCAGAACGGCGTGCTCGGCGTGTCGGATACGGGCCGCTACGGCGCCGCGCTGTTCGCAACGGTCGTCGCCGCCGGGCTGCTGCTGGTGGCGCGCTCGGGCACCGGGCTGATGCTGGTCGGCGCCGCAGGACTCGCGATAGGGTGGGCCTACTCGGCGCCGCCGCTCCAGCTCAATAGCCGCGGCATGGGCGAGCTATGCGTCGCCGCCGGCTTCGCGCTGATCGTCGTCGGCACGGATTATGTGCAGCGCGCGCAGTTCGCCTGGCTGCCGCTGGTGGCAGCGGTGCCCTACGCGCTGCTGGTGACGAACCTGCTGTACATCAACCAGTTCCCCGATCGCGAGGCCGACCGGCGCACCGGTAAATGGCATCTGGTGGTCAGGCTCGGGCCGCAACGGGCGCGCTGGGTCTACCCGGCGCTGTGCGCGCTGGCGTACGCCTGGCTGGCGGCGGCGGTTGCGGCCGGCGCGCTGCCGGGGCGCTGCCTGGTCGCGCTGATCGCGGCGCTGCCTTCGGCACTGGCTGCGAAACAGCTGTGGCGCCATGCCGCGCAACCCGCGATGCTCGCCGGCGGCATCAAGCTGACGATCGCCGCGGCGCTGTCGCACGGCGTGCTGCTGTCCGCGGCGCTGCTGACGGCCTGAAAAAAAACGCAGCATCATTTACCATCCGGTTCGTAGGCGTCAAGCTGCGTCGCAGCAAAAGAACGTCAGCAGGATGTTAGGCAACGAGTCTAGACTTGATCGGTATCGCGCGACGACTCCCAGCACGTCGTCCCGACGCGTGCGCCAGCAAGGCCCGACTCATACAACCCCTGGAGGAGAGCAATGACCGCAAGAAAATTTGACCGGCGTCGCTTCATCAAGACGACCGCAGCGGCGTCCGCCGCCGCAATGTTCCCGTACATCCATACCTCGCGCGCCGCCGGCAAGCTGTCAGTCGCGTTCTGGGACCACTGGGTGCCGGGCGCCAACAAGACCATGGAGGCGATCTGCCACGAGTGGGCGAAGAAGAACAAGGTCGACATCAGCATCGATTTCATCACCTCGCAGGGCAGCAAGCTCGAGCTGACTATCGCCGCGGAGAAGCTATCCAAATCGGGCCACGACCTGATTCAGCCGCTGGCCTGGTCGGTCGCCGCCTACGCCGATGATTTCGAAAACGTCAATGACATCATGGCCACGGCGATCAAGAGCAACGGCGAGACTCCCGAGGCGGTCAAGTACCTCGCCCACCACAAGGGCCACTGGGCCGGCGCGCCGGCGGTCACCGGCAGCCAGGTGAAGCCGCCTTGCGCGCGCATCGACCTGTTGAAGAAGTACGCTGACTTCGACGTCACCAAGATGTACCCGGGGCCGGGCGGCAAGCCGGACAAGGCGATGCAGGACAACTGGACCTGGGATACCTTCCTGTCGGTGGCGGAGAAGTGTCACAAGGGCGGCAACCCATTCGGCCTCGGCCTCGGCCAGACCACCGACTCGGTGGACTGGGTCGGCGCGCTGTTCCACGCCTTCGGCGCCGAGCTGGTCAACGCGAAAGGCGACATCACCGTCAATTCGGACAACACCAAGCGCGTGCTTGAGTGGTCGCAGCGGCTGGTGAAGGTGCTGCCGCAGGACGTGTTCGCGTGGGACGATGCCTCCAACAACAAGTACCTGGTCTCGGGGCAGGGCTCGCTGATCATGAACCCGCCGAGCGCCTGGGCGGTGGCCAAGCGCGACAACATCAAGGTCGCCGAGCAGTGCTGGACCTTCCAGGCGCCCAAGGGACCGATGGGCCGCTTCGATCCCGGGCTGCCGTTCTTCTGGACGATATGGAAGTGGGCGCCGAACAAGTCGGCGGCGAAGAGCCTGCTCGCGCACCTGCTGACGCGCGGGTCGACCGAACGGCTGGTGGCGGCGAGCGGCGGCTACGACCTTCCGGGGTTCGACGGCCTGCGCAAATTCAAGACCTGGGCCGAGGAAGGTCCGCCGAAGGGAACGGTGTACAACTACCCGCCGCAACCCGGGACCATCGTGTCGATCGCCGGGGCGCCGGCGCCGGTGCACATCGCCAACCAGATCTACACCCAGGCGCTCATGACCAAGATGATCGCCAAGTGCACTACCGAGGGGCAGTCGATCCCGGAGACGATCGGCTGGGCGTCGAAGCAATTGCAAGCCTATACGATGATGTAAGCTGGCGGCCGGCTTCGACCTGGAGGGGTCGAAGCCGGCGCTATCGAGGAGGGGGAGCAATGGCCAACGGAATCGCCGCTCAAGCGCCCGCAGCCAGCGCAGGCCGGCGCATGACGATGCAGAAGTTCATGCGGCGCAGGTCGACGACCGCGTTCGTGCTGGCACTGCCGCTCATCGTGCTGATTGCCGGCCTGGTCATCTACCCGGCCATCTATGCCGTGTACCTGTCGATGCTCGACCGCACGATGGAGCATTTCACGGGCCTGAGGAACATCCTGTTCCTGCTCCACTTCGACACCTTCTGGATGGTGGTCGAGCAGTCCTGCATCTTCGCCATCAGCGCCGTGATCTTCAAGGCGCTGATCGGCTTCGTAACGTCGCACCTGGTGCACAACCTTCCGGCCAAGGGCCAGCGCAAGTGGCGCGGCATGCTGCTCGTGCCGTGGGTGATCCCGACCGCGATGAGCACCATCGCCTGGTTCTGGCTGTTCGACCCGTCGTACAGCGCCTTCAACTGGATCCTGGCCAAGTTCGGCATCGGGCCGATATCCTGGCTCGGCGTCACGAGCTGGGCGCGCTTCTCCGTGATCCTGGTGAACATTTGGTACGGCGCGCCGTTCTTCCTCATCATGTACCTGGCGGCGCTCAAGTCCGTGCCCGAGCAGCTCTACGAGGCGGCGGCGATCGACGGCGCCAACTGGTGGCAGAAGGTCTGGTACGTGACCCTGCCGATGATGCGCAACATCATCGCCATCACCATGCTGTTTTCGCTCATCGTCACCTTCGCCAACTTCGACATCGTGCGGATCCTGACTTCGGGCGGACCCGTGGACACGACGCACGTGTTCGCCACCTGGGCGTTCGCCCTCGGCATCCAGGGCAACAACATCCCGATGGGCGCTTCGGTTTCGCTCTTCATGCTGCCGATCCTCGGCGTGGCGGCGTATTTCATCCTGCGCGATATCACCCGCCGCGGCAGCACCGTCTGAGCATGAGCGCGACCGCAGGAGCGATTGAAGCCGCAGCGGCGGCGAAACGCGGCAGCCTCAAGCGCAGCCGGCGCTGGGCACTGATCTGGTCCTACGTTTTCCTGGTGCTGTTCGCGGTGTTCTTCCTCCTGCCGCCGGTCTACATGCTGATCATGGGGCTGAAGACCAGCGGCGAGATCGCATCGATGACCAACCCGTGGTGGGTGTTTCACCCGACGCTGGATAACTTCAAGGCCCTGCTCACCTCCAAGGTCTACCTGACCTTCTTCCGCAATTCGGCGGTGATCGCGCTGGCGGTGGTGGCGATCACCATGCTGATCGCCGTTCCGGCTGCGTTCGCGCTGGGGAGGATGAAGTTCTGGGGCTCGACCACACTCGCGGCCGGTGTGTTCCTGACCTACCTGGTACCCGACACCTTGCTGTTCATCCCGCTGTTCAAAATCATGGCCTGGGTGCACGAGACCACCGGCATCACGCTGCTGAATCGCTGGTGGGCGCTGATCATCATCTATCCGACGCTCACGGTGCCGTTCTGCACCTGGATCATGATCGGCTATTTCCAGTCGATTCCGAAGGAGCTCGACGAGGCGGCGCTGATCGACGGCGCCGGCTACATCCAGATGCTGACCAAGATTTTCCTGCCGGTGGCATTTCCCGGCATCATCGCCGCGACGATTTTCGCCTTCACCGTTGCGTGGTCCGAATTCCTCTATCCCATGGCATTCACGGTCTCGGCCGACCAGCTGGTGCTGCCGGTGGGCATCGTCACGACGCTGATCCGCGGCGACGTCTACGCCTGGGGGCAGATCATGGCCGCCTGCCTGATGGGGGCCGCGCCACCGCTCATCATCTACGCGTTCCTCATGGACTACTACATCGCCGGCCTGACCGCCGGCGCGACGAAAGGATAGAGCCGATCATGGCCCAGGTAACGCTGCGCAAGCTGGTCAAGCACTACGACGAGACGCCCGCGGTGCGCGGCATCGACCTCGAAATCGCAGACAAGGAGTTCGTCGTCCTGGTCGGGCCCTCAGGCTGCGGCAAGAGCACGACACTGCGCATGATCGCCGGGCTGGAGGAGATCACCGGTGGCGACGTCTTGATCGGCGGCGACGTGGTGAACGACGTCCCGCCGAAGGACCGCGACATCGCGATGGTGTTCCAGAACTACGCGCTGTACCCGCACATGTCGGTGTACGAGAACATGTCCTTCGGCCTGCGGCTGAAGAAGACGCCGAAGGACGAGATCGCGCGCCGGGTGCAGAACGCGGCGCAGATCCTCGACATCAGCGAGCTCCTGGACCGCAAGCCGAAGCAGCTCTCGGGCGGGCAGCGCCAGCGGGTCGCCATGGGGCGCGCCATCGTGCGCGATCCGAAGGTGTTCCTGTTCGACGAGCCGCTGTCGAACCTCGACGCGAAGCTTCGGGTGCAAATGCGCACCGAGATCAAGAAGGTGCACCAGAAGGTGCGCACCACCACTGTGTACGTGACGCACGACCAGGTCGAGGCGATGACGCTCGCCGATCGCGTGGTGGTGATGAACGGCGGCAACATCGAGCAGGTAGGTGCGCCGAACGACCTGTACCACAGCCCAAGAACGAAGTTCGTGGCCGGATTCATCGGCTCGCCGGCGATGAACTTCGTGCCCTGCGCGCTAGAGGAGGCCGCGGGCGGGTTGCGGGTGCGCCTGAGCGATCAGCTCGCGTTCCCGGTACCGCCGGACCGCACGGCCCGCTACCGGCCGCAGCTGGGCCGCGGCAGGCTGCTGTTCGGGCTGCGGCCCGAGCACATCATGGAGCAGCGCCAGCATCTCGAGCCGAACCAGCACCCGTTCGAAGTGGAGCTCGAGGTCACCGAGCCGATGGGCATGGAGACGCTGGTCTATTTCCTGGTGCGGGGCACGGAGGTCTGCGGGCGCGTCAGCCCCAATTCCGGCGCGCGCGACGGCGCGCGCATGAAGCTGGTCGCCGATCTGAACAACATTCACCTGATCGACGACGAGAGCGGCAAGGTGCTTTGAGGCTGCGGCGGGCGATACAGATCGCCGTCGTTTGCGGCCTGCTGGCGGCCGGTTGCGCCCGGGCCGCGGAAATCTCGATATCGTGCAGCGCGGTCGGCCGTGAGCTCGAGATCTGCCGCGACGGCGCGCAGGCCTGGGCGCGCGCAACGGGCAATACGGTGCGCCTGGTGTCGACGCCGAACTCGGCGAGCGAACGGCTGGCGCTCTATCAGCAGCTGCTCGCCGCCGGATCCGGCGACATCGACGTGCTGCAGATCGACGTCATCTGGCCCGGACTGCTCGCGAACCATCTGCTCGATCTCGCGCCGTACGCCGGCGACCGCAGGCGGGATCATTTTCCGGCCATCATCGCCAACGACACGGTTCGCGGCCGGCTGGTGGCGATGCCTTGGTTCGCCGACGTGCCGCTGCTCTATTACCGCAAGGACCTGCTCGAGAGGTACGGCCTGGGCGTGCCGCGCACCTGGCGCGAGCTCACCGCGACCGCGCGGCGCATCCAACGGGCCGAGCACGCCGCCGGCAAGAATCGGCTGTGGGGCTTCGTCTGGCAGGGGCGCGCCTACGAGGGCCTGACCTGCAACGCGGTCGAGTGGATCGCGAGCCACGGCGGCGGCCGCATCGTCGAAGCCGATGGGCGGATCTCGGTGAACAACCCGCGCGCCGCGCGCGCACTAGAGTTGGCGGCGAGCTGGGTAGGCGGCATCACGCCGCGCGGCGTGCTGAATTACGCGGAGGAGGAAGCGCGCGGCGTCTTCCAGTCCGGCAACGCGGTGTTCATGCGCAACTGGCCGTACGCCTGGGCGCTCGCCAACGCCGCCGGCAGCCCGGTGCGCGGCAAGGTCGGCGTCGTGCCGCTGCCTGCGGGCGCGGATGGCGAGAGCGCGGGGACGCTCGGCGGCGCGCAGCTCGCGGTGTCGCGCTACTCGAGGCATCCGGCGCTGGCGGCTGACCTGGTGCTCTATCTCACCGGGCGCGACGAGCAGCGGCGCCGTGCCGTCGTCGGCGGCTTCAATCCGACCATCCCGGAGCTGTACCGCGATGCCGAGGTGCTGCGCGCCAACCCGTATCTCGGCACGGCCGCGCAGGCCTTCGCGCACGCGGTACCGCGGCCGGCCGCGGTGACGGGCGCGCGCTACAACCGCGTGAGCACCGCGTTCTGGAGTGCCGTGCATGCCGTGCTCGCGGGGCAGTCCGACGCGACCACGGCGCTCGGCTCGCTCGAGCGCAATCTGCTTCGGCTGTCGCGAGGTGGCCGATGGTAGGGCGTACGCGGAGCGCGTGGCTGTTCCTCATGCCGTCGCTCGCGCTGCTCGCGCTGGTCGCCGCATGGCCGCTGGCGCGCACCGTCGCCTTCGGCTTTACCGACGCGGACCTCGGCACGCTGCAGGACTGGAGATGGATCGGCTTCGAGAACTATCTCGCCAGCTACGGCGGTCGCAGCGTCGGGCTGCTGCTCGACCCGGTCTGGTGGCGCGCGGTCTCGAACACGCTCGTGTTCACGGCCGTGTCGGTGAGCATCGAGACGCTGCTCGGGGTGGTGATCGCGCTGGTGCTGAACGCGAATTTCCGCGGGCGCGCAGGGGTGCGCGCCGCGGTGCTGGTGCCGTGGGCGATCCCGACGATCGTCTCGGCGAAGATGTGGAGCTGGATGCTCAACGACCAGTTCGGCATCGTCAATCACGCGCTGCTGTCGCTCGGACTGATCGCGCAGCCGCTCGCCTGGACCGCGGAGCCCGGACTTTCGATGGCGTCGGTCGTGATGGTCGACGTGTGGAAGACCACGCCGTTCATGACGCTGCTCGCGCTCGCCGCGCTGCAGATCGTGCCGCGCGAATTCTACGAGGCGGCGAAGATGGACGGCGCCGGGCCGGTACGCGCGTTCTTCGACATCACGCTGCCCATCATCCGTCCGGCGATGGTGGTGGCCGTCGTGTTCCGCGCGCTCGACGCGTTGCGCGTGTTCGACATCATCTACGTGCTCACTTCGAACAGCGTCGACACCATGTCGATGTCGGTGTTCGCGCGCCAGCAGCTGATCGACTTCCAGGACGTCGGCTACGGCTCGGCGGCGGCCACCCTGCTGTTCGTCATCGTGGCGCTGGTCGCCGCGCTGGTGCTCACGGCGGGCCGCGTGCGCCTCGCCGAAGGCGGCGTGCTGCGATGAGGCTCGTGCGGCGCAGCGCTTTCTGGCTGATGGTGGCGGCGATCCTGGCGTTCGCGCTGTTTCCCTTCTACTACGCGGTGGTCTCTTCGCTGCGGCCGCCGGCGCGCCTGTTCGAGGCGGCGTGGCTGCCCGCGACCTGGACCACGGCCAGCTACGCGGCGGTGTTCTCCGACCAGCCCTTCGGCCGCAATATCCTCAACTCGGTGGCAGTCGCGGGCTCGGTGGTGGCCCTGTCGATGCTCGTCGGTGTCATGGCCGCCTATGCGCTGGCGCGCGTGCGGTTTCGCGGCCGCTCGACGCTGCTGGCGGTGATCCTGGCCGTATCGATGTTTCCGCAGGTGGCGATACTCTCTGGGATGTTCGAGCTCATCCGCGCGCTCGGCCTGTACAACCGGCTCGGCGGGCTGACGCTTTCCTACATGGTGTTCACGCTGCCTTTCACGATCTGGATCCTGACGATGTTCATGCGCGAGCTGCCCAGGGAGCTGGAGGAGGTCGCGCTGCTCGACGGCGCCGGCGCATGGCGCACGCTGATCGACGTGTTCCTGCCGCTTGCCGCGCCCGCCATGGTCACCACCGGTCTGCTGGCGTTCATCGCCGCATGGAACGAATTCCTGTTCGCGCTGACCTTCACCCTCACCGACGGGCAGCGCACCGTGCCCGTGGCCATCGCGCTGATGAGCGGCGCGAGCCAGTACGAGCTGCCCTGGGGTAGCATCATGGCGGCCTCGGTGATCGTCACCGTGCCGCTCATCGCGCTGGTACTGCTCTTCCAGCGGCGCATCGTCGCCGGCCTCACCGCCGGGGCGGTCAAGGGGTAGACAATGATCAAGTATTACTGGGAAGACTTCGCGCCCGGCTGGGTCTACGAAAGCCCGCCGCGCCCGCTGTCGGCCGAGGACATCGTGCGCTTCGCGCGCGAATACGACCCGCAGATCTATCACACCGACGAGCAGGCGGCCAAGGCGACGCCGTTCGGCGGCCTGATCGCGAGCGGCTGGCAGACCTGCGGCGTGATGATGCGGCTCATGTGCGACGGCTACCTGCTGCAATCGGCGTGCATCGGCTCGCCCGGGCTGGACGAGGTGAGATGGCTCAAGCCGGTGCGCCCGGGCGACGCCCTGCGCCTACGCTCGACGGCGCTCGAGCAGACGTCGTCGCAGAAGGACGCCACGCGCGGCAGCGTCAAGTTCAGCTGGGAGGCGCTCAACCAGGCCGGCGAGGTGGTGTGCTCAATCGTCGGACGGCAGTACTTCAGGCGCCGCTAGTCGCCCAGCAGGCGCCGCAGGTTTTCACGCACGGCGGCGTCGGCGCCGGGGCCGAAGCGCGTATGGCCCGCCTCGAAGACATCGGTGAAGGCGTACTCGAAGCGCTGATCCCGCAGGCCGAGCGCACCGATCAAACGATTCTCGGCCGAGTGGTCGTCGGCATGCGCGATGAGCGCCGGCCAGCCGTCGTCGCCCGGCTCCAGGATCGGGCCGAAGAACACGACGCCGCCGTTGGTCTTGATGCGCAGCGCGCAAGACCCTTCCGTGACCCCGGACATCGGCAGGAAATCAATCGTGCGCGTGAGCTTCCTGTCGCGGCCGACGGCGAGGTCCACGCCGCCGGCGATGTACGGCGCTTCCGCCTCGAAGGCGATAGTCTCGGCGCCGGCCGCGGCGCGCCAGCGCTGCAGATCGCGGGCGCCGCGGCGGCTGGGAAGAAAGATGTAGGCGAGCGGCGCGCGCGCCTGCAGCGCCGCGAGCAGCGCGCGATCGAAGGGCGGCGCGTTGACCAGCACGCCGCCCGCTTCGCGGTCGGCGATGTAATACGCCGCCGGCCCGCTGCCGACGATGTAATGAATATCGCGGTCCCGCAATGCGACGAGCTTGTGTAACATCGACTGAATGCAAGTCTTGAGGAACAACAGCCGACCATACCACCTCGGGCCGTTTCCGCTCGAGGCGCTGCCGCGCGACGACGCGCCGATCGATGCCGAGGCGGCACGCCCGGCGCTCGCCCGGGAACGCGACGCGACGCCGCAAGGCGTGCTCGGCGAGGCCTTGCGCGGCTATCGCGAGCTGTTCGCGGGATTCGCCGAGCAGCCGCACGCGCCCGAGCGCGCGCCGCTGCCCGACGATCGCGAGCGGCGCGCCATCGACATCAAGGGCGCCTGCACTTTCATGAACGCGAGCCAGGTCGGGATCTGCCGCATCCCGCAAAGCGCCTGGCTGCAGGGCGTCGCGCGCGACGCGCACGGGTTCGCGATCGTGCTGCTGCTCGAGCACGGCCGCGTGCCGGACGACGAGCCGCTGTCGGCCGCGTGGATCCGCCCGGCGGTCGTGGAAGCAGCCGATACGCGCCTGGCCGAAATTTCCACGGTGATCGCCCGCCACGTGCGGCAGATGGGCTTTGCGGCGCGCGCCGACGTCGCCGGCCACCGCAAGCTCGACGCCGAGCGTCTCGCGGTGCTCGCCGGCCTCGCGCTGCGGCGGGACGGGCGCCTCGTCAACCCGTTCGTCGACGCGTTCTCGCTCGCCGTCGTGTCGACCGACTATGCGCTGGCGCTCGACAGGCCGCTGGCGCAGGCGGCGCTCAAGGCGAAAGGCCTGCGCTACTGGTGGGGCATCAACGGCGCGCGCTCGGGGCGCGAGCGCCGGCGCCGCGCCGCGCGCGCCTCGTACGCCAGCGCCTACCCGATGGAAACGGTGAAGCGCATCGAGCGCCCGACCACGCTGATCCTCGACGACGAGGTGCCGCGCGTGCCCAAGCGCGCGGCGTTCTTCGAGCGCGCGCTGAAAGGCGACCTGGGCGAGAAGGCGCAGCGCGAGCGCCTGCGCTTCGCCACCAAGCACCCGCTGTCGCGCGCCATGGTGGCGGGCATTCGCGGCATGGTGCCGATGCAGGATGGCGAGGCGAACGCCGCCGCCGACACTTCGCACTATGCCGACCAGGCTCAGAACGCCAGGGCGATCAAGGCGCTGTCGTACTTCCTGGGCGCCGATCTCACCGGCATCTGCGAGGTGCCGCGCTATGCGTGGTTCTCGCACAAGGACGACGGCACGCCGATCGAGCCCTACCACCGCTACGCGGTGGTGATGCTGATCGACCAGGAATTCGACACCATGGAAGGCGCCAGCGGCGACGACTGGATCTCCGGCGCGCAATCGATGCGCGGCTACATCCGCGGCGCGGCGATCGCCGGCACGATGGGCGAGATGCTGCGCAGGCTGGGATTCCCCGCGCGCGCGCAGACCAACGCCGACAGCGACGTGCTGCAGATCCCGCTCATCCTGTGGGCGGGGCTGGGCGAGCTGTCGCGCATCGGCGAGCTGGTGCTCAATCCGTTCGTCGGGCCGCGCTTCAAGTCAGTGGTGCTGACCACCGACCTGCCGCTCGAGGTCGACAAGCCGATCGACTTCGGGCTGCAGTACTTCTGCAGCCACTGCCTCAAGTGCGCGCGCGAATGTCCCTGCGACGCCATCCCGTTCGGCGACAAGGTGATGTTCAACGGCTATGAGACCTGGAAGCCGGACGTCGAGCGCTGCGCGCGCTACCGGGTGACCAACCCGCACGGCTCGGCCTGCGGCCGCTGCATGAAGACCTGCCCGATCAACAAGGTGGTCGACGCGGACGGCCCGCTGCTGACGCGCGTGGCGAGCTGGATGGGCGTCAACGCGCTGTGGGCGAAGCCGCTCATGGTGCCGATCGCCACCTGGTTCGACGACTGGATCGGCAACGGCAAGCGCAACCCGGCGAAGAAATGGTGGTTCGACCACGAGGTGGTCGGCGACGTCACGGTCGAGCCCAGCGGCGTCAACCGGCGCGACATCGACCCGGCGCGCAGGGTCGATCGCGCGAAGCAGAAGATCGCCATCTACCCGGCGCGCATGATGCCGCCGCCCGACGCGCGCGGCCCGGTGCCGGTGGACCGCAAGGCCGCGCTCGCGGCGGCCGCCGAGCTCGAGACGCCGGCGCAGGCGAGGGCGCGCATGCAAGGAAAGGAGTGAGTGCCATGGCCGAGGATTGCCTGTTCGAGAAGCGCGCCGACGGCGTCGCGCTCATCACCTTCAACCGCCCGGACAGCCTGAACGCCATGGGCGGGCAGCTGCTGCCGCAGCTGGTCGCGCACCTGGAGCGCTGCGAGCAGGACGCCGCGATCCGCTGCGTGGCGCTTACCGGCGCGGGGCGCGGCTTCTGCGCCGGGGGCGACGTCAAGGGATTCGCGGCGCGCGGCGGCCACGGCGGCATCACGCGCGAGACCCTGGAGCAGGGCGCGCTGGCGACGAGCCTCAAGCTCCACACCATGCGCAAGCCCACGGTCGCGCTGGTCAACGGCCCGGCGGCCGGCGCCGGCATGTCGCTGGCGCTCGCCTGCGACCTGCGCTTTTGCTCCGACCAGGCGCGCTTCGTCACCGCCTTCTCCAGGATCGGCCTGTCGGGCGATTTCGGCGGAAGCTATTTCCTGCAGCGGCTGATTGGCTACGGCCGCGCGCTCGAAGCCTACCTGCTCGCCGAGCCGATCGACGCGGCGCGCGCGCTCGAGCTCGGCCTCGCCAACCACATCGTGCCGCACGACGAGCTCATGGCGCGCGGCCTGGACTACTGCGCACGCCTCGCCGCGGGGCCGACCTGCGCCTACGGCAACATCAAGGCCGCGTTCGCTTTCGCCGCGAGCGCGCCGGCACGCGAAGCGCTGGCCTTCGAGGCCGGCACCATGACCGACAGCGCGCGCTCGCAGGATTTCGCCGACGCGGCAAAGGCCTGGGCGGAGGGGCGCAAGCCCGAGTTCAGGGGCCGCTAGGCGATGCGCCGCTCGCGGCCCTGCCAGTAGGGCTCGCGCAACACGCGCTTCAGGATCTTGCCGGTGGGGTTGCGCGGGATGGCGTCGAGGAAGTCGACCGAGCGTGGGCACTTGTAGTGCGCGATGCGCTCGCGCATGAAATCGATGATCTCGGCCTGCGTCGCGTGCGCGCCGGCTTTCAGCACCACGCAGGCCTTGACCGCCTCGCCCCATTGCTCGTCGGGGACGCCGATCACCGCGCCGTCGGCGACCGCGGGGTGCTGCATGAGCGCGTTTTCGACTTCTGCGGGGTAGATGTTCTCGCCGCCCGAGACGATCATGTCCTTGATGCGGTCGTGCAGGAAGAGATACCCGTCGCGCAGGTAGCCTGCGTCGCCGGAACGGAACCAGCCCATGCCGTCGGCGCCGCGGCCGACGTAGGCGTCGCGCGTCGCCTTGGCGTTGTCCCAGTAGCCTTTCATGTTCTGCGGCGTGCGGATCCACACCTCGCCGATCTTGTCCGGGGCGGCGTCGGTGCCGGTGGCGGGATCGACGACGCGCAGCTCGACGTTGAGCATGGGGCGCCCGGCCGAGCGCAGCAGGTTCTTCTTCGGTCCCTCGGGGTCGTGATCCTCGGGCGGCAGGTAGGTCACGGCGCCGGTGGTTTCGGTCAGGCCGTAGACCTGGATGAAGCTGCACTTGAACGCGCGCATCGCGCCGATCAGCACTTTCTCGGAGACTGGCGAGGCGCCGTAGGAAATCGCCTTAAGCGACGAGTAGTCGCGCTGCTCGACGCCGGGCACCTGCAGCAGGAACTGGATCATCGCCGGCACCAGGAAGGTGTGGGTGACGCGATGCTCGCCGATCGCCGCCAGCACCTTCACCGGATCGAAGTCCGGATACATGACGCTGTAGCCGCCCTGCGAGGCGGTGAGCAGCGCGACGCCGGTGCCCGCGATGTGATAAGTCGGCAGCACGTTGAGGAACACGTCGGGCGGGCCGCGGTAGGATATCGCCTGCGGCGTCGCGATGATCATGCTCGCCGTGATATTGCGGTGGGTGAGCTCGACGCCCTTGGGCAGCCCCGTGGTGCCGGAGGAGTAGAGCTGCAGCGCCGTGTCTTCGTCCGAGATCGCCATGCCAGGGTCCTGCGGCGGGAAGACGGCGCGCCAGTCGGCGAAGGTCTGCAGCCCTTCGGCCGCCAGGTCGGTGGCCAGCGTGAGCTTGAGACCCGGCACGTCGACCTGCTTCAGCGCGGGCGCGAACGCCGCGTCGACCATCAGCAGGCGCGCCTTGCCGTTCCCAAGGACGTACTCGAGCTCGGGTGGCGCCAGGCGCCAGTTTACGGGCATGCACACCGCGCCGACCTTGTTGCCGGCGAGCGTGAGCAGCACGCATTCCACTGTGTGCTTGGTGAGGCAGGCGATGCGCTCGCCCTTGCCGATGCCGAGCGCAATCAGGCCCTGCGCGACGCGGTTCGACTCCTGCTCGAGCTGCGCGAAGCTCCAGGTGCGCGTCGGCGTCCAGTACGCCACCGCGTCCGGCTGCGCGCTCGCGTGCCGCTTGACGGCATCAACGACGGTCTCGGCCATGCCCCCCCTCCCAAGGTTTGCTGGACGGGGAAATCGTACAACGGCCGGCCTCAGCCGGCGAGCACTTTGGGCAGCCAGAGCGAGAGGGCGGGGAAGGCCACGATCAGCGCGACGCGGAACAGCTCGGCGACGAAGAACGGCATCACGCCGAGAAAGGTCTGGCTCATCGGCACGTCGCGCGCCATTGCGTTGATGACGAACACGTTCATGCCGACGGGCGGCGTGATCAGGCCGAGCTCGACGACGATCAGCGCCAGGATGCCGAACCAGATCTTCAGGTCGTCCTGGCTCATACCGAAGTCGAGCCCCGAGATCACCGGCCAGAAAAACGGGATGGTCAGCAGGATCATCGACAGGCTGTCCATCAGGCAACCGAGCACGATCAAGGCGAACAGCAGCAGCACCAGGATCATGGTCGGCGACAGCCCGGAGTTGGCCATCGTCTGGGCAGCGGCCTGGGGCACGCCGCCGCGCGCCATGAAGATGTTCAGCATCTGCGCGCCGAGCAGGATCAGGTAGATCATGCCGCTCGTTTTGGCCGTGTCGAGCAGCGCGGCCTTCATCTCGGGCAACCCGATCGTGCGCCGCACGAGCCCGAACACGGCGACCAGGAACACGCCGACGGCCGCCGCCGGCGTGGGGTTGAAGAATCCGAAGTAGATGCCGCCCATCACCATGCCGAAGATGAGCACTACCGGTCCGACCCGGATGGTTGCCTCGATGAACTCGGCGCGCGGCACGCGGTCTCCGCGCGGCCCGGCGTCCGGCCGCACGCGCACGTAGATGGCGATGGTGGCGAGGAAGAACAGCACCGCGATCAGTCCCGGGACGAAGGCGGCGATGAACATTCTGACGATGCTGGTCTCGACGACGATGGCGTAGACCACCAGCACCACCGAGGGCGGGATCAGGATGCCCAGCACGCCGCCCGCGGCAAGCGTACCGGTGGCGAGCGTCGGGCTGTAGCGGTAGCGGCGCAGCTCGGGCAGCGCCACCTGTCCCATGGTCGAGGCAGTGGCGAGCGATGAGCCGCACACCGCGCCGAAACCCGCGCAGGCGGCGATCGCCGACATGGCGACGCCGCCGCGCATCCAGCCGAGCCAGGCGTTGGCCGCGCGGAACAGGTCGCGGCTCAAGCCGGCGCGCGTGGCGATGTTGCCCATCAGCACGAACATCGGCAGCACCGACAGGTCGTAGATCGAGAACTGCGAATAGGCGAGGTTCTTGAGCTGCGCGAGGTAAATCCGCGGATCGGTCAGGATCATGGTGCCGATGGCGCCCACGAGGATCATCGAGTAGGCGATCGGGACGCGAATCGCGATCAACGCGACCAGCGCAACGAGGCCCCCCAGCCCGATCAGCAGGCTATGTTCCAATGTGTATCTCCGCTCAACTCGCGTGTCGCAGATCGTGCAGCAGGTCCCGGACCGAGATCAGGGACGCGAGGACGAGCAGCGCGAGGGACATCAGGGCCGGAATGTAGGCGTACCAGATCGGGATGTGCAGGATGGTCGTGGTTTCCACGTACTGCCGGTAGTCGAGCAGGCCCGCGTACATGCGCCAGATGAGCAGTACGCTGAAGCCGAGCGCGATGAAAGCGGACAGCAGCTTGAGCCGGGCGATGGTGCGCGGACTGGCGTGAGCAGTGAAGATGTCTGCGGTGACGTTCGCGTCGCTGAGCTGGCAGTAGGGCAGGAACATGAACACCGACACGGCGACGCACATCTCGACCAGCTCGAAGTCCCCCTGCAGCGGCTTGTTGAAGAGCGAACGCGCTGGTCGCGCTCCAGGTGCTCATCAGGGCGATGGCGAGCAGCACCGCGCCGCCCAGCAACGCCCAGATCTCGATGACGCGGCGTGCGAGGCCGGTCAGGCCCGTCCGCGCGTCCGTCGCGTCACCGTTCACCGGATTACTTCGAGTACTTCGCGATCTCTTTGCGGGCCTCCGTGACGAGCGCCTTGCCGTCGATGCCCTTGCTCTTCACTTCATCGATCCAGCGGTTGACCACCGGCTCGAGCCTGTCCTTGAATGCGTCGAGCTCGGCTTCGGTCAGCTGGATGTGCTGGTTACCGGCCTTCTCGGCGATCGCGATGCCGCGGTCGTCGTTATGCGCCCAGATTTCCCCCACTTTGCGCACCCAGGCCGCGCCCGAGCTTTCCGTGAACGCCTTCTTCACGCCGGCGGGCAGCGAGTTCCAGCGCGCCTCGTTCATCGACACCTGGAAAGTGGTGTTGCCGAAGCGCGTCTTGCTCGGGCCCTCGATCTCGTACTTGATCAGGTCCTGCAGCTTGAGCGCCGGGATGATCTCCCAGGGAATGAACGCGCCGTCGACCACTTTCTTGGACAGCGCCTGCGGCAGGTCGGGCACCGGCATGCCTACGGGCGAAGCGCCCAGCGCCTCGATGATCCAGGCGCCGGTGCGCGTCGGGATGCGCATCTTCAGGCCCTTCATGTCGTCGGGCTTGCGCACCAGCTTGTCGACCATCTGGATACCCTGGCCCTGGTGCACGTGCAGGAACAGCACGTGCACGCCCTGGTATTCCTGCTTCAGGTACTTGTCGTACATCGCGCGCATCGCGAGGTTGGTCGCCGCGGGATTGTTGGTGTGCACGAAGGGCAGCTCGAACACCTCGGTGCGCGGGAACAGGCCCGCCGTGTAGCCGTTCACCGTCCACACGATGTCCACCACGCCGTCGCGCACCTGGTTGATGAGCTGGGGCGGCTTGCCGCCGAGCGACATCGACGGATAGAGCTCGATCTTGACCTTGCCGCCGGAGGCCTTCTCGACCTGCTCGGCCCAAGGCGCGAGCATGTCGACCTGGGCCGGCGACTTGGGCCCGAGGAAGTGGTGCAGCTTGAGCGTGATCTGCTGCGCGCCGGCGCCGGACGATAGCGCGGCGAAGGCCGCTCCGACGACGATTGCGGATACTGCCCTTTGGATCTTCATCTCCTCCTCCTTTGTATTTATGGCCAACGGCGGCATGTTAGCAGGGCGAGCCTGAATTAAAAATCCGCCGCACGCAACAAGCCGTCCCTGGTCATGCATTATCCTGCATTCAGTTCATGGAGGCACCCGATGCGACTCGACGCAATCCCGGTAGGCAAGCAGCCGCCGGATGACATTAATGTCATCATCGAAGTCCCAGTCGGCGGCGAGCCGATCAAGTATGAACTCGAGAAAGAATCCGGCGCCTTGTTCGTCGACCGGTTCCTGTACACGCCGATGCGCTATCCGGGGAACTACGGCTTCGTCCCGCATACGCTGTGCGGCGACGGCGATCCGCTGGACGTGCTGGTCGCCAACACGCGGGCACTGGTGCCGGGGTCGGTGATCAACTGCCGCCCGGTAGGCGTGCTGGTGATGGAGGACGAGGCCGGCATGGACGAAAAGCTGATTGCGGTTCCCGCCAGCAAGCTGACCAAGCGCTACGATTCCGTGCGTACCGTCGCAGACCTGCCGCAAATCACCCGCAGCCAGATCGAGCACTTCTTCCAGCATTACAAGGACCTCGAGCCGGGCAAGTGGGTCCGGATCGTCGAGTGGGGCGACGCCGGCGCCGCGCGTAACGTCGTCATGCAGGCGATCGAGCTCGCGTCTCAGCGCGTGCGGTAGTCGGCGAAGTCGGGCTCGCGCGTCATGCGCCAGTAATCGACCAGCCGCCAGGGCGAGTTCTGCGTCACGCGCCCACTGGCGTTGCGGTACCAGTTGCCCATCCCCGGGTGCGACCAAACCATGCGCCGGTGCGCTGCGTCGACGCGCGCGTTGTAGGCGTCGTGCACCTCGCCCCGGCATTCCAGCGAGCGCCAGCCGCGCTCGAGCATCTCGCGCAGGCACAGCATGACGTAGCGCACCTGGCACTCGGTATGGAAGATGATGCTGCCGCCGTGGCCGAGATTGGTGTTGGGACCGTACAGGACGAAGAAATTCGGGAATCCCGGCACCGTGATGCCGAGGTAGGCGCGCGGATCGTCGTCGCCCCACAGCTCGCGCAGCGGCACGCCGCCGCGGCCGCGCAGCTCCATCGGCGCGAGCATGCGCGCGGCCTCGAAGCCGGTGGCGAACACGATGGCGTCCGCCCGATGGCGGGCTCCGTCGGCGGTCTCGATTGCGTCACGGGTCACGCGCCGGATCGAATCGGTCACTAGCGAGACGTTCGGGCGGCGCAGCATGCGGTACCAGTGGTTGTCGATCAGCATGCGCTTGCCGTAGGGCGGATAAGACGGCGTCACCTTGGCGATCAGCTCCTCGTCGCCTTCCAGCTCGCGCCGCAGGTGGCGCGTCATGGCGCGCCGGAAGCGTTCGTTGGCGGCGTTTAGCGAGCGCTGCGGGTCGTGCCAGCCGGGCTCGATCTGCAACGCGGGATGAATGCCGTCGCCGAACGCCCAGAACAGCTGGAAGCGGTACCAGCGCGCGTAGAAGGGGACGTGCTCCAGCACCCATTTCTTCTGCGCGCTCACGCGCCGGTGATAGTTGGGATTGGGCACCGCCCAGTGCGGTGTGCGCTGGAAGATGGTGAGCCGCGACACCGCGTCCGCCAGCGCCGGCGCGGCCTGCATGGCGCTCGCGCCGGTGCCGATGATCGCCACGCGGCGGCCGCCCAGGGCAACGTCGGGGTCCCAGCGCGCGGTGTGGAACGCCGGCCCCGCGAAGTCCCCGATTCCCGGGAGCTGCGGCACGAAGGGGCGGTTGAGCTGGCCGACGGCGCTGATCAGCGCGCTCGCGGCGAGCGTTTCCTCGGCGCCGTCGGCGTTGCGCAGGCGCAGGCGCCAGCGCGCCGCGGCTTCGTCCCATTGCGCGCCGAGCACCTCGGTGCGCAGGCGGATGTCGCGGCGCAGGTCGTGCCGGTCGGCGCAGCGCTCGAAGTACGACCACAGCTCGTCGCGCTTGGAGAAGAACTCGCTCCACTCGTGGTTCGGCTCGAACGAGTAGGAATAGAAATGGTTCGGCGAGTCGACGCCGCAGCCGGGGTAGCGGTTCTCGTACCAGGTGCCGCCGAGCGCGTCGTTCTTTTCCAGCACGGTGAACGGGATGCCTGCTTCGCGCAGCCGGATGGCGGCGGCGAGCCCCGACATGCCGGCGCCGATGACGGCGACACGGAACGCATCCAGCACCGGCGCCGCGGGCTTCGCGCGCCAGGCCGCCTGGCGGCGGTCCCGCCCGTCGAGCGACAGCTCCTCGAGCATCATGGGCACGTACTCGCCGCTCACCGTTTCGCCGACCGCGGTGCTCATCATCTTCACCAGGGTGGCCTCGTCCGGCATCGGGTGGGCGGGGCTCGGCGCCTGCGACAGCTCGTGCGCCAGGCGCGCGCGGATCTCGGCAGCGAGATCCGGCGGCACGTGCTGCGAGAAGTCCCAGGGCCCCTCGACATGCGGCCGCACCCGGTCGAGCAGCGACGCGTCGCCGCCGAGGTGCACCAGCGCGAGTGCCAGTGGCACGATGTCGGCCGCTTCGAGGGCGGCCCGCAGCGCCGCGCGATCCATCAGCTTCCCGCGACGCGGCGCGACCGGCCCGCCCAGAACGGCTCGCGCAGCTCCTTGCGCTTGATCTTGCCCACGGGCGTCTTGGGCAGCGGCTCGGCGCGCAGCACCACCTTGCCGGGACGCCGCAGATGGCCGAGGCGCTCGGCGCACAGCTCGATCAGCTCGCCCTCGGTCACGCTCGCGCCGGGCCTGACGCAGCACACCGCGCAGGGCGTCTCGCCCCAGCGCGCGTCCGGGATGCCGAATACCGCCGCCTCGATGACCTCCGGATGGCCGGCGAGCACGTTCTCGAGCTCGGCCGGATAGATGTTGTAGCCGCCCGAGACGATCATGTCGCCGGCGCGGTCCAGCATGTAGAGATAACCGTTGGCATCGAGCATGCCGATGTCCCCGGTCTTCACCCAGCCGTCGACGATGCGCTCGGCCGTCCCCGCGGGATCGTTCCAGAAGCCCTTCATCTGGCCGTCGGTCTTGGCCACGATTTCCCCGACCTCGCCGGGCGGCAGGGGGCGATGGTTCTCGTCCCAGATGGCGAGCTGCGCGTAGGGCAGCGGCATGCCGCAGGCGCGCAAGGGGCTGGAGCCCGGCACGTCCTGCGCGAACCACTGCTTCGGCCCCATCATGGCGATCGGCAGCACCTCGGTCTGGCCGTAGCCCTGGTAGAGCACGTCGCCGAAGATGCGGTGCGCGCTGAGCGCGGTGTCGTCGGCGATCGGCGCTGCGGACACCAGGATGCATTTGAGATGCGGGAACTTCCGCTCTCCGATGCCCGGCACCCGGTTCAGGGCGTTGAGCATGGTCGGCACGACGAACATGTACGCGATGCGCTCGCGCTGCATGAGCTCGACGATGGCCGCGGGCTCGAAGCGGTCGACCATCACGTTGGCGCCGCCGCCAAGCCACATCGGCACGAACAGGTAGCCCGCGCCGTGGCTGATCGGGCCGATGTGCAGGCAGGCGTCGCCCGGCTCGACCGGCGGGTAGAGGTAGAACCAGTCGCGTCCGGCGGCGAGCCAGGCGCGGTGCGTGTAGGCCACGCCCTTGCTGCGGCCGGTGGTGCCGCCGGTGTGGCGGATGATGTAGTTGTCCTCGCCGTCGATCGGCGGATCGGGGTCGGCGTCCGAATGCCGGGCGAGCCAGTCCTCGTAGCCCGCATCGCGCACGATCACGTGCCCGAGCGCCGGCAGCGACTCGCGCACGCCGTCCAGCTCGAGTGCGTACTTCTCCGACACCAGCACCGCGCGGCAGCCGGTGTGGCCGAGCATGTGCCGGTGGGCGTCGCGCACGTTGCGCGGGTAGAGCGGCACGCGGACCAGGTTGGCGATGGCCGCGCCGAGAAAGAAGTCGGCCGCCTCGAGGCAGTTGTCCTCCAGCACCCCGACGCGGTCCTGCGGTTCGAGGCCCAAGGCGAGCAGCGCGTTCGCCAGGCGTACGCCGCGCGTCCACGCCTCCGCGAAGCTCAGGCGGCGCTCGCCCGCGACGATCGCGCAGCGCCGCGCGTGATAACGTGCAGCGCTGCGCATCTGCGTGCGTACGTCCATTTCCTCCTCCCCGCAGCCGTGGAGACTATCATGGGTAAATTCTGCAGCACCGGGCGCGAAGGCCGGCTGCTCGTCGTCGCCATCGAGCGCCCGGAGGTGTACAACGCGCTTCATCCGATGGCCAACCAGGAGCTGTCCGACGCGTTCGACGGCTTTGCCGCCGACCCGGAGCTCTGGGTCGCCATCATCACCGGGGCGGGCGACAAGGCGTTCTGCACCGGCAACGACCTCAAGTACCACGCCGAGCTGCGCGCCAGGACCGGCGAGCGCCCGGTGCACCCGCCCAAGGGCTTCGCCGGGCTTACCGCGCGCTTCGACCTCGACAAGCCGGTGATCGCCGCGGTCAACGGCATCGCCATGGGCGGCGGCTTCGAGATCGCGCTCGCCTGCGACCTGATCATCGCGTCGGAGCGGGCGAGCTTCGCGCTGCCCGAGCCGCGCGTCGGGCTGGCGGCGGGGGCGGGCGGTCTGCAGCGCCTGCCGCGCGCCATCCCGCTCAAGCACGCCATGGGCATGATGCTTACCGGGCGGCGCGTCGGGGCGGAGGAGGGCTACCGGCTGGGCTTCGTCACCGCAGTGGTGCCGCACGCAGAGCTCATGGCCGAGGCGCGGCGCTGGGCCGGCATGATCCTCGAGTGCTCGCCGATGAGCGTGCGCGCCACCAAGCAGGTCGCGCTGCGCGCGCTCGACGTGCCCGTACTCCAGGCGGCGATGCACAACGCGAGCTACCCGGCGTACGTGACGATGACGAATAGCGAGGACACCATCGAGGGCCCGAAGGCCTTCGCCGAGAAGCGCAAGCCCGTATGGCGGGGCCGTTAGGGCCGGGCAGTGCCGTACTCTGGGGTACCATTGCTGCCCTCGAGCAACCCAGTCCATCCGGAGCATCCATGAAACGAAGAACGGGCGCCGCCAAAGCGCGCGAAACCATCGCAGAAACGCGCATGCGCGAGGCCGCCAAGGCGAAGGGCGACAACAGCTTCAACTTCGGCACGCAGAAGCGAAAGGGCTCCCCGAACCGCGGCAAGCGGCGGGGCAAGGCGTACCGACCCAAATAGCGTTTCCCGGGGGAGGCGAGGTAATCGTTCCAAGAAGTCGCCGCGCCGCCGCCGCGCTCGCCTCCGCGGCGGTGGCGCTCCTCCGGGCGCAGGAGTTCGACGCCGATTTCGCCCTGTCGCGCGAGATCACCGAGATCGAGCCGCTCGGCCGGAACGTCTACCTGAGCGACCTCATCGCCGGGCAGCTCTAGCGGGAGCGGGCAGCGCCGCCGTTGCGCAGACCGCCGCCGCAAGCGCGCGCAGCAGCGCCGCCCCGTCGCCGCGCCAGGCGCTGCCGTGCATGCAAGCGAGCGTCGTCGGGCGCTCCGCGGCGAGGCGCTCGAGCGTGTCGGCCGTGTCGGGCGCGTGCGCGAAGTAGTCCATGTGGCCGCGGAACGCCTCGCTCGGCGCGAGGATGTCGGACTCGGTTAGCGGCACATCGCCGGGGCCACCCTGGGTGAACAGATCGCCACAGAAGAACGTGCGCGTGGTGGCGTCCATCATCAGGCCGCACTCCCAGGCATGGGGCAGGTGCGGCGTATCGAACCAGCGCATCCGGTGCTTGCCGAGGGCGAGCGTTTCGCCGTCGGCGAGCGCCCGCGCAGGCCGGTCGGCGACGTCGTTCACCGACACCATTGCCGCAACCTGCCCGCACAAAGGCTCCGCGCGCGGCGCGGCGGCGAGGAAATCATTGAGCGCGCCGCACTCGTCGGCCTCGAAGTGCGAAAGACCCACGTAGCGCAGGCGCTCGACCGGCATCACCCGCTCGATCGCCTCGCGCACCAGCGGGTACATCCTGCGCGGCCCGGTGTGAAACAGGAGCGGCTCGTCGTCCACCACCAGGTACTGGTTGAAATTGAACTGGCCCGCGCCGTTCGGCAGGGACACGGGGGTGTTGATCCGGTAGATCCCCGGCGCGATCTCGTTAAGGTTCGTTCCTGACTGCGGGTTCGTGATCATGGTCGCCTCCTGGTTGAATGACGGCAGGATGTGTAACGGCAGGCCTGATCGTTACACTTCCTTGGCGGCGGAACAGGCACTATGCTGTGCCGCATGCAGAACCCGCCCGTAGAACAGCTCGGCGAGGAGGCCGAGCTGGCGCGTCGCATCGCGCAGGCCGCCCCCGGCCACGCGCGTGAGGCCGAGGCCGAGCTCTACCGGCGGCTGGCTCCGCGGGTGCGCCTGTACGGGCTGAAGCATCTGCGCGACGAGCAGGCCGCGGC
This sequence comes from uncultured Pseudomonadota bacterium, assembly GCA_963834845.1. Classification (GTDB taxonomy): domain Bacteria; phylum Pseudomonadota; class Gammaproteobacteria; order Burkholderiales; family SG8-39; genus DAHVFK01. The sequence continues at coordinate 3,387,043 of CAWICY010000004.1, read as the reverse complement.
GGACCTGATGCAGCAGGTGTTGATGATGACGATCGAGAAACTGAGAGCAGGGCAGCTGCGTGAGTCCGAGCGACCGGCGTCGTTCGTCTTCGGCATCTGCCGCATGGTCGTGCTCGAGCTGCGTCGGGGCGGTTCGCGGCGCGCGCGCCTGCTCGAGCAATACGGCGAGGACGTGCCGGTGGCGGACGCCTCGATGACCCCGCAGCTCGATCAAGAACGGGTTGCGCGCTGCCTCGAGCAGCTCGCCGAGCGCGAGCGCGCGGTGCTGCTGATGACCTTCTATGAGGAAAAGGGCGCGGACGAAGTGGCGGGCCTGCTCGGGCTCAGCGCCGGCAACGTCCGCGTCATCCGCCACCGCGGGCTCGAGCGCCTGCGTGGATGCGTGACGGGAAAGGAGCTCGAATCATGAGCCATGCGCCCTGCCACGCGCCACTCGGATACCCGGAGCTCGTCGCGTACTGGATCGGCGAGCTCGACGAAGCGGCGCAGGCCCGCGTCGAGGAGCACCTGCTCGGTTGCGGGCAGTGCAGCGACAGGCTCGCCGGGCTGATCGCGCTGGGCGGTGCCGTTCGCAAGGCGTTCGCGCAAGGTGCGGTGCGGGCCTTCGTCACGGACGCCTTCGTGAGGCGGCTCATCGAGCAAGGCATGCGCCTGCGCGAATACCGGGTGGCGCGCAACGGCAGCGTCAACTGCACGGTGGCGCGCGAGGACGACTACGTCGTCGCGCACCTGGAAGCGCCGCTAGAAGGCGTGACGCGCGTCGATGCCATCTCCTGCATCGCGGATGCGCCGGCGGAAGTGCTGCGCGACATTCCGTTCGACGCGGCGAGCGGCGAGGTGGTGACCTTGCCGCCGATGGCGCGCCTGCGTGCGATGCCGTCGCATCAACAGCGGGTGCGGCTGGTCGCGGTGGACGAGACGGGCGAGCGGGTGCTCGGCGAGTACACGTTCAACCACTCCGCGTCGACGTAGCGCGCGTCGCGCGTGGATGTCGGCCATTGCCGCCGATAGCAGACACTCGGACCAGCCCGTCATTGCGGGATGTAGCGACAGGTCACGAAATCCCCACGCTGGTACTGCAACGCATTTCGTGTTCCAGGACCGACGGGTGACCGCGAATGTCCGATCGCTACCGGCAGGGCTCCGCTCAACGGAGCTGCGGGAAAGATCCAACGCGGCGGCAGGCAATGAGCGGCGTGAAGATCGGCGAGCGTCGGGCCGCGGATCCATTGCCGGCGTCGTTAGCGCGAGTCCATTTCGGCAGGTTGAACCTCACCATTAGTAAGCGTCTGAAAAGGCGTTGATAGTCCGCCTGGACTATGAATTGCGCGTCGCCCTTTCTTACACTCCATTGTGCCGACGCGCCCTGAATATCGCGACACGTCTTGACGATCAATGGGTTGATGAAGGTGGCCTGATGCTTGCTTGTGTCGTGGGCAGACGACGCGCGGTCAGCGACCGCAATCGGATGCCATCGGGACTCGTTGGGCAGGGCGTGGCAGGCAGGTAGGTGAATCCGGTTGCTCGCTGCAGATGAAGGAAAAGGGCGCTCGCGAACTGGAATACTTTGGGGGACGAAATGATACGCAAGTCATTGCTGGTGGGGGCTGTTGTGATTGCAGGCGCGATCAACTCGGCGAGCGCCTTCGCCATTACCCTCGATTTCAATTTTGGCGTAAATGCCTACTCGGGCCATTGGACCAATACGGGAGTACAACAGTATCTCAATGCCACCCTCGGCAGCGGCATGATCACCGTCACGGGAGCAGCCGCCAGCCAAACCTACGCAGGCGACGGGTTTGTGAATAGGTATACGGGTTCCGGGGTCAACCATAATCGGTACCTCACACTAGGGACGTCTGACAACGCGACAAATCCAGCGGATTGGGCCGCCTTTCATCCCGGATATGACACGTTTATCTACAATGCCGGCCCCCAACCCAGGACGGCATCTCAGTTCGGTACGCCCGGTGGCGACAAGATCACCATGACGTTCGCAATCCCCATCATCTCTATATCGTTCGACTGGGAGGTTTTCCCGAACGGTTCCTGCGGCACCTGCGCGCCGGGCACTTCCAACTACCCGGACTTCGAGCTGTTGGCTGGTATGGTTGGGGATACCGTTCCGACGGATACGTTTACAGCGCCCGATTATTTCCCGGTGTTCAAGCCCGACGGGAACAACTATGCGCAGGGACTGGGACATTTCGAGCACACCTTTTCCCAACCGGTGAACTACGTGGAATTTGTCGATTGGCCGGACGAAATTGCGATCGACCGGCTTGATCCGACCACCGTTCCTGAGCCTGGATCGCTTCTCCTCGTGGGTATTGGACTGGCGGGATTTGGCCTTGGAAGAAAGCGCGGGCAGGTCAAGGCATCCCCCGTCTTGCTTTAGACCCCTAGTACAACTGCCACCAAGAATCCTGGGCGGCGAGCAATTCAGCCGCCGGTTTCTCGAGGACCACGCGGCCGGACTTCATCACGTACGCGCGGTCCGCCACGCCGAGCGCAGTCTTGATGTTCTGCTCCACCAGGATGATCGCAGTGCCGAAGCGGTGATTGATCTGCCGCGCGGTCTCGAGCACGCGTTTCACCAGCACCGGCGCCAATCCAATCGAGGGTTCGTCCATCATCATCAGGCGGGGCCGCGGCATCAGTGCCATGCCCACCGCCACCATCTGCTGCTGGCCGCCCGAGAGGGTGCCAGCGCGCTGTGCGCGGCGCTCCTCGAGCATCGGGAACAACTCGATCACTTCGCGCAGCCGCGCGGAATTCGCCGCCGCGCCGCGTTGCGTGTACGCCCCAAGCATCAGGTTCTCGATCACGGTGAGATCGGGGAACACGCCGCGGCCCTGCGGAACCAGCGCCATCCCGCGCCGGACGTTTTCGACCGGGTTGCCGCTGGCCCAGGGCCGACCGGCGAAGCGCACCTGGCCCGCGCGGGCGGGCAGAAGGCCAAGGATGGTCTTGAGCGTGGTGGATTTGCCGGCGCCGTTATGGCCGAGCATGGTCACCACTTCGCCTTCATTCACGCGCAGGCTGACGCCCTGCAGCACGGTCTTCTTGCCGTAACCGGATTCGAGCCCTTCGACCTCGAGCAGGACGTCGGCCATGCTCAGACGCCGAAATAGATCTCGGTGAGCGCGGGGTCGCTCGTGATCTCGGCGGGCGGGCCCGCGGCAAGGACGCGGCCCTGATGGAGGAACACCACCTGGTCCGCGAGTTCCGAGATCAGCTCCATGTTGTGCTCGATCAGGAGGATGGTCTTGCCGTGATCGACCAGCCGCCTCACCATGGGAATGATCCTGCCAAGCGACTCGCTGTCCAGTCCCGAGGTCGGTTCGTCGAGCAGCAGGACCGGGGCCTCGGTGGCGAAAATTCGCGCCATGGAGAGCAGCTTTTGCTCGGGATAGGCCAGATCCTCGGCAAGGTCGCGCGCGCGATCCGTCAGTCCAAAGAAGCTCAGCACCCCCATCGCCCGTTCGCGCGCGCGCTGCTCCTCGGCGCGTATGGCGCCCGCGCGTAGGAACAGGCTGAACACGTTTTCGCCTGCGGGTGTCGCGCAGCCGAGCAGCACGTGTTCGAGCACGCTCATTTTGTTCCACAGCCTCAGGTGCTGGAACGTGCGCACTACGCCCAGTCGCTCCACCCGGTGCGGCGAGAGGCCGAGGATTTCCGTGCCCTGCAGCCGGATCGAACCGCGGTTCGCACTGAGGAAACCCGTGATGAGGTTGAACACGGTCGTCTTGCCGGCGCCGTTCGGCCCGATTAGTCCGGTGATCACCCCCGGCTGCACCTCGAACGTGCAGTCGTCCACAGCCTGAATCCCGCCGAAGGAGCGGGACACGCCTTGCACGCGCAGGACCGCGGGTTCAGCGGCCATAGCGTGCGCGGCCGAGGATGCCTTCCGGCCGGACCAGCATGAACACGATCAGCAGCGCGCCGTAGATGATTTGCCGCATTGGCGCCGCAATCGTGTCCGGGATGGCGAGGAACTTGAGCAGCTCGGGAATCGCGAGCAGCACGAATGCGCCGACGATCGGGCCGGCCAGCCGTTCGCTGCCACCGAGGATCACCAGCGTTGCGATGAAGATCGATTCGTGCAGCGAGAAGCTTGACGGGTTGATGTAGGTGATGTAGTGGGCGTACAGGCTGCCGGCCATCGCGCCGAGCGCAGAGGAGATGCACGCGATCACGATTTTCACCAGCACCACGTTCTTGCCCATGGCCAGCGCTGCGATCTCGTCGTCACGGATCGCCTGCAGCACGCGGCCAAACGCGGAATTGGTCAGGCGCCAACAGATCGCCCAGGTGAGTAAGGCGAATGCCGCCGCGAGGAACACGTACTCGAACGGCTGGTCAATGACCCAGCCGAACAGCCGGGGCCGCGGAATTCCGGGCAATCCGGCAAGGCCGTTGGTAATGTCGGTCCAGTTCATAAATACGGCGAGCACCACCACCTGCAGGCCGAACGAAGCCACCACGTAATAGTCGCCCGCGACGCGCAATGACGGAATCGCGACCAGCGCGGATGCAAACGCGCCCACGCTCGCGGCGACCACCATGCCACCCCAAAAACCTACGCCCAGCTTGAGTGCGGCGAGCGCGGAGGCATAGGCGCCGATGCCGTAGATCGCCGCATGTGCGAGCGAGAAGATGCCGGAGTAACCGATCAGCAAGTTCAGCGACAAGGCGAGGATCGCGTAGATCGCGACCATCACCAGAAAGTGCGTGAGATAAGCGGTCATGCCGTGTTCATATCCGCGTCAGAGTTCCGCAGACTGGATCTTGCGGCCGAAGAGTCCGCGCGGTCGCACCACGATGAAGATCAGGAACACACCGAAAGAGATGGACGACTGCCACTCCGACGGGATCTTCCAGACGCCAAGGTTCTCGAGCAGCGCGAGAAACAGTGCGCCGAGCAGCGCTCCCGGAATGGAACCGATGCCACCCATGATGACCGCCACCGAGGCAAGCAGCACGAAGGTGGTGCCGCGATACGGCTCGACCCCGACATCCATCGCCAGCAGGATCCCGGCCGGGGCGGAAATCGCGGACCCCACCGCGTAGGTCAGCAGATGGACGCGTCGCAGGTCGATGCCCACCGTGCGCGCCATCTCGGGCGAAGACGAAACCGCGCGGATTGCTTGGCCCCACAGGGAATATTTGAGAAACGCCATGAGCGCCAGGAACCCGAGGATCGCGGTCGCCACGCTTACCAGGTGAAGCCGGGTGAGGAACACCGGTCCGAGTTGTACTGCCTCGGCGAGCCGGCCCACGTCCATGTGCAGCGGATCGGGCGCGAAGACAATGGCAAGCAGATTCTCGATCAGGGTCAGCAGGCCCAGCGACGCAATGAACAGCGTGGTACGGATCGCGCCGCGGCGTTCCAGCGGCTGGTAGATGAGAAGATCGATCAGCATCCCGGATAGCGCTGCCGCGACGATGGCGCCTATCACGGCGATGGCGAGCGGCAGGCCGAGGAATTTCTGCGCCGCGTAGGCGTAGTAGGCGGCGAGCGTGAACACTGCCCCGTGCGCGACATGGAAATGAAGCGTGGTACCGTAGATCAGCCCCCAGCCGAGCGCGCACAGAACATAGAGGCTGCCTACGACGAATCCGGTGGCCGCGAGTTGGAGGAACAGATCCAAGGCCGGCCCGCCCCGATACGCTGCGCGGGGCTAAGGGGCGGCCTTGATGACTTTCTCTACCTGGACCTTGCCGTCCTTCAGGGTGCCGACTTCGATGTCCATTACCGCGCCGTGGTTGGCCTGGAATACAAGCTTGCCCGAGAGGGTGTCGAAGGCGCGGATCGACTCGATCGCGTTCTTGATGCCCTCGCCAGTCAAGGCGCCGGCGTTTTTCGTGATGGCTTCCTGCGCGGCCTTGGCGAATATCATGGTCGCGCTGTAGTACTGCACCGCGAAGAATCCGGCGTCAGTCTTGTACTTGTCCTTGAACTTCTTCGCGAACGCGGAGTTCGGATCGAATGGCAGCTTGGTCACCAGCATACCTTCGGCGCCCTTGGACTTGAAGGTCTCAGGCACCAGGACCCAGGACGTCCCCGCCATCGGGATGGTGATGCCTAGTTCGCGCGCCTGGTCCGCGATGATCGAGACGTTGCGGCCGTAGGACGAAACGTACAGGAGATCGCCGCCCCGAGCTTTCAGCTTGGCGAGCTGCGCGCGAAAATCGGTGGCATCGAGGGCCACCCGCTCCTCGGCGAGCACCTTGCCTCCGGCGGCGCCGAACTTCTCGCGGAATGTGTTGGCCGAATTGCGGCCGGCCTCGTCGTTGGCGACAATCAGCACCGCATTGACGAGCTTCTTCTCCTTCGCGAGCCATGTGGCGATGACCCCGACTTCGTTCGAGACCACCGGGATGTTGTTGTAGAGGTAGTCCTTGTTCGCTAGGTTGTCAGACTGTCCGCCGCCGTTCATGATCACAACCTTGTTCTGCGCCGCGATCGGCTGAATCGCGAGCGTCGGCGACGAATAGGAAGTCAGGCTGAACGGCACTTTTTCGACTTCCACCAGCCGTCGCATCGCATTCACCGCTTTCGATGCGTCCGCGGCATGGTCCTCGTAGATTACTTCCAGCTTGCGCCCGGCGATACCCCCGGCCGCGTTGATATCCTCGGCTGCCATCTCGGCGCCGCCTTTCATCCAGACGCCGTACGACGCCCCCGATCCGGTGAGTGGAAGAATCGCGCCGATCTTGATCGGGTTGCCTTGCGCGGCCGCCGGAACCGCCGCAGTCGTCATGCCGGCCAGCAGTGCAAGGATGAACAGTGGGAACAGGAGGGTTCGCATAGGTGCCGGCTCCAAGAGAAGTGCGGAATTTATCGGACAATGCAGTGGGATAGGCGGCAATTCAACGGGGTGATCAGTAAGTATCTTGACTGTTGGAATACTTGTCAAAGACATAGGAAAAGAGACGGCAAAACCAATCCTGCTCTTGGTGAATCCCGCCCACCGCGGGGGTTGCGCACCGATTAAGGGCTCGCAGTTGTTGCGCCCGGGAGCATATTGCCAATGCGCTCACCCGATCAGCAACACCGCTTGCGTCAAATGGCTAGTTTCCCGCTCGCCGCGGTGCGACTACGCGGCGCGAGGGCCGAGGCTGGGTGGCCTACGGGCTCGCGCTTCGCTACGCGATCGGAAGCGGGAAACCCGGAGTTGCGCAGTCTCACGAAGATCCTCGAAGCATCGGGCCTGGAGTTCAAGGTGGTGCCGAAAGGGAAGAGACGTGGCCAGCGTGGCCCACACTCCCGCGAGAAACCAAGGACGAGATCCTCCCCCGGGACGCTCACCGCGGAGCGCGCTACTAGGCACTGCGCGGCCCGCCCTCTAACCGTCTAAATTATCGGCTCCCCGACCGGGGGGCGTGAGCTCGGTATTCACTTTCTTGTTGGACTCGAGCATTTCTCTCGATGTTCTCGCCGACTCTTCCTTATCTATCACCACTTCCCAGCACTTCCGGTTGTCGCAGAACTTGCCCGCATCCTTGCCGACCAGCTGAGCGCCTCGAAGCAGCGGCCGTTCTGCACGGCCCACGACCGCGAGATAAAGGAATACGAAGCAGCTATTTAGGTGCGGGCTCTGGCGCCCTCCTCGCAGAGCTGACGTTCCACCGCAGCCGCGTCTAGGTCGGCCGGCTCGTGCCGTTCTTCGAGGCGGTCGAGCAGCCGCTCGACGTGAAGCCGCTCCAGCGTGGCCCGCGCGTCGTGCGGGCGCCCGCCGATTACTGGTGGCGACCTGCGCCGCGAGGCGCTCTACGTCGAGCGTTCACGCGACCGAACGATCTGTGGTGTGCGGATTACAAGGGCGAGTTCATGCTCGCCGACAAGCGCTACTGCTATCCGCTCACGATCACCGACTTCGCGAGCCGCTATCTGCAGTGCTGCGATGCCCTGGCAGCCACGGAGGAGGTGTTCGCCAGCGGGAAGAACTTCCTGCAGCAGCAGGCGAAGTTCGAGCGCTTCATCCAGCTTTTCGCCGGCGGCCTTGCCAGGCGCGCCGGCGCCTGGTAGACTGGACGGTCCAGTCTAGGGGAGGTCCGTCTGAGCCTGCCGGTCGATAGCCGCGCGCGCGTCCTGCGCGCGGCAAGCCAGTCGTTCCTGCACGAGGGCTACCGCACGAGCGTGGACGCCATCGCGCGCCGCGCGGGCGTCGCCAAGCAGACCGTCTACCACCACTTCCCGAGCAAGGACCACCTGTTCACCGAGGTGGCGCGCGAGCTGGCGAAGGGCGTGCTGGTCGAGCTCGAGGGCGGCGACCTGCGCGTCGCGCTCACGCGCTTCGCACGCGCGTACCGCGCGCGCTCTCTCGGCGCGCAGGGCATCGCCGCGTTCCGCGCCCTGGTGCCCGAGGTGCCGCGCTTCCGGCGGCTCGCGCGCACGATGTACGCGGAGAGCGCCGGCCGTCTGACCGAGCACCTCGCGGCCTACCTGCGCGAGGCGATGGCGCGCGGCGAGCTGCGGCAGGACGACGCCGAGCTCGCGGCCGAGGTGTTTCTCGGCATGCTGATCGGCGTGGACCGCGTCAAGCGGCTCTTCGGCATGGCGCCGCGCGGCGCCGAGGCGGAGCGCGCGGCGCGCATCGTGGACTACTTCCTGAGGGCCTACTCACCGTGAGAACGACGACGATACTGGCCGGCGTCATGGCGCTCGCGCTCGCGGCGTGCAGCGAGGGCGGCGCACAGGAAGGGGTGGCCAAGGGCGCACCGGCGGCGCTGCCGGTGGCGGCGATCAAGGCCGCGCCGCGGCAGGTGCCGGTGAGCTTCGAAGCGGTCGGCCGCACCGAGGGCTCGCGCGACATCCAGGTGCGCGCTCGCGTGGCCGGGATCCTCGAAAGGCAGCTCTACACCGAGGGCGACCCGGTCAAGCAGGGAGCGCCGCTCTTCCTGATCGAGCGCGCGCCGTTCGAGATCGACCTGCAGCAAACCCGCGCCTCGCTCGAGCAGGAGCTTGCGCGCAACAAGCTCGCACAGCGCGATTACGAGCGCACGAAGGACCTGGTGGCGAGGCGCTTCGTCAGCCAGCAGAACGCCGACCAGGCCGCCACCACGCTCGAGCAGAGCAACGCGGCGGTGCAGCTCGCGCGGGCGCGCGTACGGCAGTCGGAGCTGAACCTCTCCTACACTACGGTGCGCGCACCGATCGGCGGCGTCACCGGACGCGCGCTGCAATCGGTGGGCACGCTCATGCAGCCGGACAAGGATTCCGCGCTGCTCACCACGATCACGCGCAACGATCCGATCTGGGTGCGCTTCGCGCTCTCCGAGACCGAGTATGCGCGGCTGCGCGCGAGCGACGCCAAGGCCGTCGCAGTGAGGATCGAGCTCGCCGACGGCCGCGAGTACGCCGATCCCGGCAGAGTCAACTTCGCCGGCTCGACGGTGGATGAGAAGACCGGCACCGTGCAGATGCGCGCCGAGCTGCCGAACGCGCGGGACGCCCTGCTGCCGGGCCAGTACGTGCGCGTGCACGTGATCGCCGGCACGCAGGAGGCGATCGTCGTGCCGCAGGCGGCGGTGCTGCAGGACGCGAGCGGCCGCTTCGTCTACGTCGCAGGCGCCGACGGGAAGGCCGTGCGGCGCCCGATCCGCGCCGGTGCCTGGCTCGGCGGCGGCTGGGTGGTGCTCGAGGGCCTGGAGCCGGGCGAGGCGGTGATCGTCGACAACCTCGCGCGCGTGCGCCCGGGCACGCTGGTCAAGATCGTCAAGACCGGATAGCGGGCGGCGGACTCATGTTCTCGCGCTTCTTCATCCACCGGCCCGTCTTCGCCGGCGTGCTGGCGATCATCATCGTGCTCGCGGGGCTGGTCGCCTCGCAGGTGCTGCCGATCGCGCAGTTCCCGGAGATCGCGCCGCCCACGGTGCTGATCACCACCACCTACCCGGGCGCCAGCGCCGAGACGGTCTCGCGCACGGTCGCCGCGCCGATCGAGGAGCAGCTCTCCGGCGTCGAGAACCTGTCCTACTTCGGCTCGAGCGCCTCGTCCAACGGCTCGCTCACCATCACCCTCACCTTCGAGCCCGGCACCAACGTCGACCAGGCCATCTTCAACGTCAACAACCGCGTGCAGCTCGCCCTGCCGCGCCTGCCCGAGGAGGTGCGCCGCAACGGCGTCATCGTGCAGAAGCGCTCGTTCGACATCCTGGTGGTGGTCACGCTGAACTCGCCCGGCGAGCGGCGTGACACGCTGTTCCTGTCGAACTACGCCTCGCTCAACATCGTCGACGAGCTCAAGCGCCTGCCGGGGGTGGCCGACGTCACGGTGTTCGGCGCGCGCGACTACTCGATGCGCGTCTGGATCAACCCGGAGAAGATGGCGCGTCTCGGCGTCACGACCGCCGACGTCGCAGCCGCGCTGCGCGCGCAGAACGCGCAGTACGCCGCCGGGCGCATCGGCGCCGACCCCTCGTCGCCGGGGCAGAACCTCGCCTACACGGTGACCGCGCGCGGGCGCCTGGTCGAGCCCGAGGAGTTCGGCGAGATCGTGATGCGCACCGCGCCGGGCGGGGGCATCCTGCGCCTCAAGGACATCGCCCGCATCGAGCTGGGAGCGCTGAACTACGACACCGCCAACACCCTGAACGGCAAGCCGACCATCGGCATGGGCGTGTACATGCAGCCCGGCTCGAATGCGCTCGAGGTGGTCGAGCGCGTGGAAACGCGCGTGCGCGAGCTCGCGCCCCAGTTTCCCGAGGGCGTCGAGTACAGCATCCCGTTCGACACCACGCGCTTCGTGCGCGCCTCCATCAAGGAGGTGAACAAGACGATTCTCGAGGCGGCGCTGCTGGTGCTCGCGGTGGTGTTCCTGTTCCTGCAGAGCTGGCGCGCGACCCTGATCCCGATGATCGCGGTGCCGGTGTCGCTGATCGGCGCCTTCGCCGGCCTGTGGCTCGCCGGCTTCTCCATCAACACGCTCACGCTGTTCGCCCTGGTGCTCGCCATCGGCATCGTGGTGGACGACGCCATTGTCGTGATGGAGAACGTCGAGCGCCTGATGCGCGAGGAGAAGATGCGCCCGTTCGAGGCGGCGCTCGAGGCGATGGACGAGGTCTCGGGCGCGGTCATCGCCATCGTGCTGGTGCTGTGCGCGGTGTTCGTGCCGGTGGCGTTCCTGGGCGGCATCGCCGGCGCGCTCTATCGCCAGTTCGCCGTGACGCTCGCGATCGCCGTGGTGATCTCGGGACTGATGGCGCTCACGTTCACGCCCGCGCTGTGCGCGATCCTGATGCGCCCCGGCGAGCACGAGTCGCGCCTGTTCCATCCGTTCAACGTCGCCTTCGCCTGGTTCACGCGGCACTTCCTCGGCGGCGTCGCGCTGCTCGTCAAGCACCGCGTCGCCGCGGCGCTCGCGTTTCTCGCCCTGATCGGCGTTTGCGTCTACCTGTTCGTCAAGATCCCGGGAAGCTTCGTTCCGCCCGAGGACCAGGGGTACCTCTACGGCCACGTGCAGCTCCCGGACGGCGCGACGCTCGAGCGCACGCGCCGGGTGTCGGGGGCGGTGAGCCGCATCGCGCAGGACTACCCCGGCGTGCAGGACGTGTTCGCGATCAACGGCTACGATTTCCTCGGCGGCGGCAACAAGTCGAACGCGGCGACGATGTTCTTCCCGCTCAAGGAGTGGAGCGAGCGCCCCGAATCGCCGGCGCCGGAGATCGTGCGCGGCCTGCGGGCCAAGGTCTCCGCGCTGCGCGACGGGGTGGCGCTGGTCTTCAACCCGGCGCCGATCCGCGGCCTCGGCACGACGGGCGGGTTCGAGGTCTACCTGCAGGGGCGCACCGACGCCGACCCGCAGAAGCTCTACCGGACGATGCTCGCGTTCACCGAGGCGCTGCGCGCCGATTCGAGGCTCACCGGCATCGCCTCGTTCTTCCGCCCCACCTCGCCGCAGATGCAGGTGGAGGTCGACCGCGAGAAGGCGCTCTCGCTCGGCGTGCCGGTGCAGGACGTGTTCGATGCGCTGCAGAGCACGATCGGCGTGCTGTACGTGAACGACTTCAACAAGTTCGGCCGCACCTTCCGCGTGCAGATGCAGGCCGACGCGCCGTTCCGCCGGCGCCCTGAGGACGTCGGCGCGGTCTACGTGCGCTCGACCACCTCGGGACAGATGATCCCGCTCAAGGCGCTGATTGCGCCGGCCAGCGTGATCGGTCCCGACCAGATCGACCGCTTCAACACGTTCGTCGCCGCCCGTATCCTGGGCAGCGGCCGGCCCGGGGTGTCCTCGGGCGACGCGATCAAGGCCGTCGAGCAGGTCGCCGCGCGGGTGCTGCCCGAAGGCTACGGCATCGCCTGGGCCGGCCAGGCGTTCCAGGAAAAGCGCACCGGCCGGCAGTCGGCGATCGCCTTCGGGCTGGCCATCGTCATGGTGTTCCTGATCCTCGCCGCGCTGTACGAGCGCTGGCTGCTGCCGTTCGCGGTGGTGCTCGCTGTGCCCTTCGCCGTGTTCGGCGCGCTCGGCTTCGTCGGCCTGCGCGGGCTGGAGAACGACATCTACTTCCAGATCGGCCTGGTGGTGCTGATCGGCCTGTCGGGCAAGAACGCGATCCTGATCATCGAGTTCGCACAGCAGGGCTTTCTCGAGGGCAAGAGCGCCATCGACGCGGCGCTGCACGCCGCGCGCCTGCGCCTGCGGCCGATCATCATGACCTCGCTCGCCTTCGTGCTCGGGGTGATGCCGCTGATGTTCTCTTCGGGCGCCGGCGCGGGCGCGCGCCGCTCGATGGGCACCGGCGTGGTGGGCGGCATGCTCGCCGCCACGTTCATCGCCACGCTCTTCGTGCCGCTCTTCTTCGTGTTCGTCGCGCGCCGGCGCAAGGATCGGCGCGAGCAGGCGCCGGCTTCCCGCCGGTCAGGAGAGCGCGCCTCAAGGGATGTCTAACCTGGACAATGGGGCGCGGCGCTTCAGCGGCCCGTGCCTCGTCGAATTGTAAGCGTGGATCTCCGCGGGAAGTAGTACCTTCCCATTCGTGTAGCGGAGCCCGCAGAATTGGCTCTGTTAGCCCGACTGGGGGCGTCGAGAGGGTCAACGGCTAAGTAACGGCTACAGACAAAGGAAGCGGGGCAGCGGATCGGCCCGGGCTTCTTGGATATTCCGTTGATATTGTTGGCTCCCCGAGTAGGGCTCGAACCTACGACCTGCGGATTAACAGCGGGGCGCCGGGTGCGTAAGTAGCTGTTTATTGGCCCGCCCTCACTCGCCAAAACGTGCCAAGAGCCGCGGACTTCGTCACGTTTTCCCCACGTTGTGGCGTGACCGCTTGAACGCGCTACCCGCTGTAACCTTTCAGGATTGGAGCTAGCTAGGCGCTATGCGAAGCGAATAATAAGCTTTCTCAGTTCGTAGTTATGGCATAGAGTGATCCGCGCTAACGGAGGCATCCCGAGGGTTGGCCACTCGAGTCGATCCACGAGTTCACATTTGGGCCTGCAGGGACCGTCCTTTCGGTACGTCCTGTACCACTCTGCGAAGTTGTCGGAAGACCGCGATCCATCGAGGCGCAGCCGTGCGCGGCTCAACCGCCATATGGAGATCGGAAGCAATCGGCATCGGACCTATATTTGCGAGCGGAATGTAAAGGAGTGATTTATGAGCAATGGAAATGCGTACAAGGGAAGTTGCTTTTGCGGGGCGGTGCAGTTCACGGTGACGGGCGAACCGGCTGGCATGGGCTATTGTCATTGCAGTGACTGTCGGCTCTGGTCAGCGGGTCCGGTGAACGCCTTCACTCTGTGGAAACCCGACGCGGTAAAGGTGACCCAAGGTGCGGACAAGATCCGTACCTACAATAAGACCGCGAAAAGCTCGCGAAAGTGGTGCGCGACCTGCGGGGGCCACGTCTTCACCGACCACCCGCAGTGGAAGCTCGTTGACGTTTATGCCGCCGCGATACCGAGTTTTCCGTTCAAGCCAGGGGTTCACGTTAACTATCAAGAAACGGTCCTGCACATAAAAGATGGATTACCGAAAATGAAGGATCTTCCCAAGGAAATGGGCGGTTCGGGCAGCGCGATACCCGAATAGAACGACGCGTTCACAGCTTTGCCTGCAACAACCGGGTTCTTGGGGGCAGGTCGAAGACCGCTTTGCACGACTCTGTTGTGCCTGACTACGGGCTGCAACCGATCGCGTGCCCCGACAGTTGAGCGAGATCGTTGTTCGAGCGTCGGCTACTGGCGCACAGCAGATTCTCGAAATGCCCCAATTGTGGTAATTGGAGACCGTCACGAGATCCCCGCGCTGAAAGCGGGCTAAGTCGTGCAGGCTACGTGGGACTACCGTCACGTCGGGCTCGGAGGGGGGTACGGCGATTCATGGTGTTTGGGCTCGAAGCTTAGTAAGCAGTGCATCAGTAACGCTCTTAAGCTGTTCGAGCGATTCCTCGTCAGCGTTCTTATCTTCCAAGAGCTTCTTGATCGTTTCGGCGACCTTGCGCTTGATAAATTCAAAGTCGAACGCGATCCTAAAGAGTGCTTCGTAACGCTTGCTACACTTACCCTGTCCGTCCGGAAGTTCGGGAATTTCGTAGTCAGAATAGGTCTCACTCTTGGCATCGTCAGGCCGGAGCATCGACCGACGAGCTGAAGGACTTAGGGGGCTGGAAGTCTCGGGTGATGGTGGATCGCTACGCGAAGTTTGCGACGGAGAATTTGGCCGCTGCGGCGTCGCGAATCGAGTCCGTAGGCGTTGGAAACAACGTGATTGAGCTTACGTCACGTTTTCCCCAAGGTGCGGATGTGACAAAGGCCCGAGCCAAAAGCTAAGGCCTTGTAATAAGGTGGCTCCCCGACCAGGGCTCGAACCTAGGACCTGCGGATTAACAGTCCGTCGCTCTACCGACTGAGCTATCGGGGATCTGGGAAAGCCGGCTATTTTATGGATTTCCGTTCGGCTAAGCAATTGAATGTCCGAATTTAGTGGATTGTCCCGCAGGAAGTGGTTCCTGGCCGTTGCGATCTTCGTCGTCCTCGTGTTGGCGGCGCTCGCGGTCCCGGTCCTGGTGCCAATGCGCGGATTCATTCCCGAGATCGCGGAAACCGCGTCCCTGCGCATCGGTCAGCCGGTGAGCGTCGAGGATCTGCGCCTGGAGATCCTGCCGACGCCGTGCGTGGCGCTCACCGGCATCAAAGTCGGGAAGACGGCGCTGCTGCAGATCGACAAGCTGCGCGTGGTGCCCGAGTTGCTCTCGCTCCTCGGCGAGCACATGGCGATCCGCCTGATCCGCGCCGACGGGGTGCGCATCCGCGAGGCCGCGCTCGCCATGCTCGACAAGATGCCCAAATCGAAGGAACCCAAGGAGGGCGCGGCGCCGGTGCGTATCGAGAGCGTTGAGCTGCGCGACGTGACGTTCGAGCACCGGACGATGAAAGTGCCGCAGTTCGACGTCTGGGTAGATCTCGGCGAGAGCTATGCGCCGGTGAGCGCCACCTTCAGGACGGGCGACCGGGCGCTCGAAGTGGGGCTCGAGCCCGGGGGCAAGGGGCTCGCGCGCGTGACGCTCGAAGCACGCAAATGGCGAATGCCGTTTCCGTCGGCACCGCTGGTATTCGGTTCGCTGCACGCAAGCGGTACGCTGCAGGGCAGCCGGCTCGAGCTGCCGAAGGTCGAAGGCAAGCTCTACGGCGGAACGCTCACCGGCGACTTTCACCTCGACTGGGCGAAGAGCTGGCGCCTCGGCGGCAAGGCCGACGTCGTGCAAGTGGACCTGTCGCCGATGCTCAAGGACCTGGGCAAGCCCGGCAGGCTGAGTGGCCGCCTGAACGCCAAGGCGGTGTTCTCGGCGAACGCCCGGACGGCGGGGCAACTGGGCGACGCCTTCGTGCTCGACGCCCCCGCCGAGGTAAAGGGCGGCGCCTGGCACGGCGTCGATCTCGCGCGCGCGGCGGAGCTCCCGCTGGGCAAGCTGCCAGAGGGCGGCAAGACGCCGTTCGAGGAACTGCGCGCCAGGGTGGAGGTGCGCGGCAAGACGATCCGCCTCGAGCAGCTCTGCGCGAGATCGCCGACGCTGGTGGCGGGCGGCAGCGCCGAGGTGGCGCCGGATCAGACGCTGAGCGGCAAGCTCGATGTGTCGGTGGCGAAGACCGGCGGCATCATTGGCGTGCCCTTGGCCCTGGGCGGCACCGTGTCGGAGCCTTCGGTCGGCCTGACGCGCGGCGCGGCGATCGGCGCCGTGCTCGGCACGCTGTTGCTGCCCGGCGTAGGGACCACGATCGGCGCCACCGCGGGCGCCAAGCTCGAAGGCGGTTCCGGCTGCGAGTAAGGCTACAGCACCTTCGCGATCGCGTCGGCGACGTAGTCGATGTTCTTGCTGTTGAGCGCCGCGACGCAGATGCGCCCGGTGTCGATGGCGTAGATCGAGAACTCGGCGCGCAGCCGGCCGACCTGCTCCTTGGTCAGGCCCGAATAGGAGAACATGCCGCGCTGCGCCAGCACGAAGCCGAAATCGGCCCGTGGCGCGCGTGCCTTGATCTTCTCGACCAGCGCCTTGCGCATCGACTTGATGCGCTCGCGCATGCTGCCGAGCTCCTTCTCCCATAGCGCGCGCAGCTCGGGCGCCGCGAGCACGGTGGCGACGATGCGGCCGCCATGCGTCGGCGGGTTGGAATAGTTGGTGCGCACGATGCGCTTCACCTGCGACAGCAGGCGCGCGGCCTCGTCGGGGCTTTCGGTGAGCGCGCTAAACGCGCCCACGCGTTCGCCGTAGAGCGAGAACGACTTGGAGAACGAGCTCGACACGAACACCGGGCTGTAGGCGCCGGCGAACAGGCGCACCGCGTAGCCGTCGGCATCGATGCCGTCGCCGAAACCCTGGTAGGCGAGGTCGAGGAACGGCACCAGCCCGCGCCGCTGCACCACCTCGAGCACCGCCTGCCACTGCGCCTGCGTCAGGTCGACGCCGGTCGGGTTGTGGCAGCAGGCATGCAGCACCACGATCGCTCCCGCCTGGCAGCCCGTCGAGCGCCGCCCGCATGCCGTCGAAGTCGACGCCGTGGGTCCTGGCGTCGTAATAGGGGTAGGCGTTGACCTTGAAGCCCGCGTTCTCGAACAGCGCGCGGTGGTTCTCCCAGCTCGGCTCGCTGATCCAGACCTGCGCCTGGGGAGCGATGAGGCGCAGGAAATCGGCGCCGATCTTCAGCCCGCCGGTGCCCCCGAGCGCCTGCACCGTGACGATGCGACCGCTGGCGGCCTGCTCGGCGCCGAACACCAGTTGCATGACCGCGCGATCGTAGGCCTGCAGCCCGTCAATCGGCAGGTAGCTGTGCGGCGGCGCGGCCTCGATGTACGCCCGCTCGGCGCGGCGCACGCATTCGAGCAGCGGAACCTTGCCGTCGTCGTCGGTGTACACGCCCACGCCGAGGTTCACTTTCCTGGAGTTCTGGTCGGCGACGTAGGCCTCGGTGACGCCGAGGATGGGGTCGCGCGGCGCCAGCGGGACGGCCGAAAGGATCGATGCGCTCATGGATGACCGATTTGGAGTGAGGTGCGTATTCTACCGGGCGCGCTGCTGTGCGAAAATCTCCGTTTTGCCAGCGCCCGCATACATGTCCACGGAACGCTTCCCGGCCAGCCCGTTCAAGCTGCACCAGACGTACTCCCCGGCGGGCGACCAGCCGGAGGCGATCGAAAAGCTGATCGAGGGCATCAACGACGGCCTCGCGTTCCAGACGCTGCTCGGCGTGACCGGCTCGGGCAAGACCTACACCATGGCGAACGTCATCGCGCGGCTCGGCAGGCCGGCGATGGTGCTGGCGCCGAACAAGACGCTGGCGGCGCAGCTGTATTCCGAGTTCCGCGAGTTCTTTCCCGAGAACGCGGTCGAGTACTTCGTCTCCTACTACGACTACTACCAGCCCGAGGCCTACGTGCCGTCGCGCGACCTGTACATCGAGAAGGACTCGTCGATCAACGAGCACATCGAGCAGATGCGTTTGTCGGCGACCAAGTCGCTGCTGGAGCGGCGCGACGTGGTCATCGTCGCCACGGTGTCGGCGATCTACGGCATCGGCGACCCGGTCCGAGTACCACGGCATGATCCTGCACCTGCGGCGCGGAGAGAAGCTGTCGCAGCGCGACGTGATCGCGCGCCTGGTGGCGATGCAGTACGAGCGCAACGAGCTCGATTTCCGACGCGGCACATTCCGCGTGCGCGGCGACGTGATCGACGTGTTCCCGGCCGAGCATGCCGAGCACGCGGTGCGCATCTCGCTGTTCGACGACGAGATCGAGCAGCTGCAGGTGTTCGATCCGCTGACCGGGCGGGTGCTGCACCCGATGCCGCGCTTCACGGTCTATCCTTCCAGCCACTACGTGACGCCGCGCGAGACCACGCTGAGGGCCATCGAGGCGATCAAGGCTGAGCTGCGCGGAGCGCATCGAGTTCTTCCAGGCGGCGGGCAAGCTGGTCGAGGCGCAGCGCATCGAGCAGCGCACGCGCTTCGACCTCGAGATGCTCGTCGAGTTGGGCTTTTGCAAGGGCATCGAGAATTACTCGCGCCACCTGTCCGGGCGCAGGCCGGGAGAGCCGCCGCCGACCCTGATCGATTACCTGCCGCCCGATGCGCTGATGATCATCGACGAGAGCCACGTCACCATCGGCCAGCTCGGCGGCATGTACCGCGGCGACCGCTCGCGCAAGGAAAACCTCGTCGAGTACGGCTTCCGGCTGCCCTCGGCGCTCGACAACCGGCCGCTGAGGTTCGACGAGTTCGAGAAGGTGGTGCGCCAGACGGTGTTCGTCTCGGCGACGCCCGCGGACTACGAGTCCGGGAAATCGGCGCAGGTGGTGGAGCAGGTGGTGCGCCCGACCGGCCTGGTCGATCCGACGGTGGAAGTGCGGCCGGCGAGCAACCAGGTGGACGACCTGCTGTCCGAGATCCGCGCGCGGGTCAAGAAGAACGAGCGCGTGCTGGTCACCACGCTCACCAAGCGCATGGCCGAGGAGCTGACCGAGTACCTCTCGGAGCACGGCGTCAAGGTGCGCTACCTGCACTCGGAGGTCGACACGGTCGAGCGCGTCGAGATCATCCGCGACCTGCGGCTGGGCGAGTTCGACGTGCTGGTGGGCATCAACCTGCTGCGCGAGGGGCTCGACCTGCCCGAGGTCTCGCTGGTGGCGATCCTGGACGCGGACAAGGAAGGCTTCCTGCGCTCCGAGCGCTCGCTGATCCAGACGATGGGCCGCGCGGCGCGGCACCTGAACGGCGCGGCGATCCTGTACGCCGACGTGATGACCGATTCCATGCGGCGCGCGATCGCCGAGACCGACCGCCGCCGCCGCAAGCAGATCGACTTCAATCGCACGCGCGGCATCACGCCGAAGGGCATCTCCAAGCGCATCAAGGACCTGATCGACGGCGTGTACGATGCCGAGCACGCCCAGGCCCAGCTTGCCGCGGCGCAGGACGAGGCGCGCTACGAGTCGATGAGCGAGAAGCAGATCGCGCGCGAGATCAAGCAGATCGAGAAGAAGATGCTCGAGCACGCGCGCAACCTGGAATTCGAGCAGGCGGCGAGGCTGCGCGACCAGCTTGCCGAGCTCAAGAAGCGGGTGTTCGGCGTCGCGCTCGCCTCGGAGTGACGGTGCGCGGCGTCCTGCTGGTGTGCACCGGGAACATCTGCCGCTCGCCGACGGCCGACGGCGTGCTGCGCCAGCTGGTGCGCGACGCCGGGCTCGAGGAGTTGGTGCATGTCGACTCGGCCGGGACGCACGACTACCACGTCGGCGAAGCTCCCGACCCGCGCGCCCAGGAGCACGCACGGCGGCGCGGCTACGACCTGAGCGCGCTGCGCGCGCGCGCGATCGAGAAGGGCGATTTCGAGCGCTTCGACCTGATCCTCGCCATGGACCGCGGCCACCTCAGGCTCCTGCAGCGCCTGGCGCCGGCCGGCCAGCGGCACAAGCTGCGGCTGTTCATGGAATTCGCCGTCGGCTGGGACGCGACCGACGTGCCCGACCCGTACTACGGCGGCGAGGCGGGCTTCGAGCGGGTGCTCGACATGATCGAGGCGGGCTCCCGAGGCGTGCTGGCCGAGCTGCAGGCCGCGCTCAAAGCGTCTTCGTGACGCGCGCGTTCACAGGATCCTCGGGGACGTGGTGCACCTCGAAGCCGAGCGCGCGCACGAATTTCAGCATCGTGGCGTTGTTCCGGAGCACGATGCCCTCCATGCTCTCGAGCCCGCGCGCGCGCGCCGCCTGGATCAGGTCGTCCATCAGCAGTCCGGCGATGCCGCTCTTGTGCCAGGCGTCGGCGATCATGATGCCGAATTCGCAGCTCTTGCCGTCGGGATTGGTCACGTAGCGCGCCTCGCCGACGATTTCCTCGTCTTCGCCGCGACGCGCGGTGCAGACAAACGCCATGTGGCGCTCGTAGTCGACGTCGGTGAGGAAGTGGATCAGCTTGTCCGACGGCGCTGCAACCCACTTCTGGAATCTCAGGTACCTGTTTTCGCCCGACAGGCCGGTGGCGAGGAAATCGCGCTCCAGCAGGTCGTCCTGCGGTCGGATCGGCCGGATGGTGACCGTCCTGCCGTCGAACAGGTGGTGCTCGTGCCCGAGGTGAGCGGGATATTCAGCCATCGGTACGCGCCAGTTCGTCCCTCAGCCGGCGCCGCTTGACCTTGCCGAGCGGGTTCTTGGGCAGCGCATCGCGGAATTCGATGCGCGCCGGCTGCTTGTAGCCAGTCAGGAACCGAGCGCAGTGCGCACGCAGAGCTTGCGCGGTGAGCGCGGGGTCCTTTCGTGCCACGAGCAGCGCTACCGCTTCGCCGCTGCGCGGGTCGGGCACACCGACCGCCGCGGCGTCCCGGACGCCGGGGTGGCGCATGACCACGTCCTCGATCTCCGTCGGATACGCCTTGAAGCCGGAGACGACGATGACGTCCTTCTTGCGCTCGACGAACTCAAGGTAGCCGCGCGCGTCCATGCGCCCGATGTCGCCGGTGCGGAGCCAGCCGCCGGGGGCGAACGCCTGCGCGCTCTCTTCCGGGCGGTTCCAGTAGCCGCGCATCACCTGTGGGCCGCGCACGCAAATCTCGCCGGGCTCGCCGAGCGGCGCCTCGGCGCCATGCTCGTCGAGGAGTACGACCTCGGTCGAGGGCAGCGGCAGGCCGAGCTTGCCGCTGAACGCCTTGTCGTCGAACGGGTTCGCGCATACGTTTGGCGCGGCCTCGGTGAGGCCGTAGCCCTCGATGACCGGCACGCCCATGGCCCGCTGCCAGCGTTCCGACACGGCGCGTTGCACCGCCATGCCGCCCGCCACCGCCAGCTTGAGCGAGCCACGCTCGGTCGTGGCCACTTCGGCGAAGCCGGCCGCGTCGAGCAGCGCGCTGAACAGGGTGTTGACCCCCGTCATCGCGGTGAAGCGGGTATTGCGCAATTCGGCGATCATGGCAGGCAGGTCGCGCGGGTTCGTGATCAGCAGGTTGTTGCCGCCCAGCCTGATGAACAGCAGCAAGTTCGCGGTCAGGGCGAAGACATGGTACAGGGGCAGGGCGGTC
Source organism: uncultured Pseudomonadota bacterium (assembly GCA_963834845.1). Lineage (GTDB taxonomy): Bacteria > Pseudomonadota > Gammaproteobacteria > Burkholderiales > SG8-39 > DAHVFK01. Next base: position 3,365,528 of record CAWICY010000004.1, on the reverse strand, counting down.
ACCACGGTCTCTTCGCCCTCGCGCAGCGTCGCGCGGCTCCAGGCGAGGGTCTGCTCGACGTTCGCCACCATGTTGCCGTGGCTGAGGATCGCGCCTTTCGGATTGCCGGTGGTGCCGCCCGTGTACTGCAGAAAGGCGACGTCGTCTGCGCCGAGCGCGGCCTTTTCCAGTGAAAGCGTCGCGCCACGGGCGAGCGCCGCGCGCATGCCGACCGCGCCATCGATGCGCCATGTCGGGACCAGCCGCTTCACGTGCTTCACCGCGAAATTCACCAGCCAGCGCCTGGCCGCGGGAAAGAGGTCGCCGGCCTGCGTGGTGATGACCTGGCGCACGCGGGTCCCGGCGAGCGCGACCTCGAGCGCGTGCGCGAAGTTCTCCAGCACCACGATCGCGCTCGCTCCCGAATCGGCGAGCTGCTGCTCGAGCTCGGGCGCGGTGTACAGCGGGTTTACGTTCACCACCACCAGTCCGGCGCGCAGCGCGCCGAACATCGCAACCGGATATTGCAGCAGGTTGGGCAGCATGATCGCGAGCCGGTCGCCGGCGCGAAGGCCGGCCACCTTCTGCAGGTAGGCGCCGAAATCGCGCGACAGGCGCTCGAGCTCGCCGAAGCTGAGAGCAACGCCCATGTTAGTGAACGCGGCCCCAGCGCGGAAGCGCGCGCAGCTTTGCTCCAACAGCTCGCACAGGGATGCGTAGGCAGGCGGCGCGATCTCGGCCGGCACGCCGGCAGGATAGGAATCGAGCCAGATCTTCTGCATCGCACTCCTGCGGGCAACAAAGAAAAGCCGGCTCGCGGCCGGCTTTCACGTTGTGTAGTCGGACCCTACTTGTTGTGCGTTTCGACCTGCACCAGCGGTTCGGCAGCCTGCGTTTGCGGGCGCTCGCGCCGCGGTCGTCCCAGCGCTACCGGCTGCTCTGGCTGCGACGGCACGGCGCGTGCCTTCGATGGATCGGTCTCGATCATCACCAGGCCGCTGCTGTCGAGCGTCGTCCGCAGATCGACCTTGGGCGCGGGGACCTGCGGCGCGGGTGCCTGTTTTCGCGCTTCCTCGTGCCGCGGCTGCTCGATTCGCGGTTCGGCTTTGGGCGCTTCGCTGACCAAGACCGCAGGCTGCTCCGCCCCGACGCGCGTTGGCGCGGGGAACTCGGGCAGCGGTGGCGCCGTGACGACGGCGACCGGCTCGACCTGTGCGTCGGCGATCGGCTCGGCATGTGAGGACACGGCGGGCTGCTGCGGGGCGATGGCTTGGGACGCTGCTTCGGCCGCCAGCGGCTGCTCGGGACGGCGCTCGCGATGCCGGTCGCGCCGTCCACGGCGGCCGCGACGCTGCTCCTCGCCTTCGCGCTCCGGCGCACCCGAGGCCGGCGGCTGCGCAGGCCTGTCTTCGGCATGCGGCTGCGGCCGTTGCGGCTGCTGCTGCTGGCGGGGCGGCCGCTGCTCTTGCCGCCGCTCGCCGCCCGCCTGACGCTCAGCGCGCTGCTGGCCGTTGCCGCGTTGCTGCTCGAGCCTGCCTTGCGGCAATTCGCCACGTTCGCCGCGCTCGCGCGGCTCGCGCCGCCCGCCGCGCGGCTCGCCACGCGCACCGCGTTCACCTCGTTCACCACGCCCGCCACGCTCGCTCCGCTCACCGCGACGCTGGTCGGGCCGGCGATCGCCCCGTTCGCCGCGTTGCCGCTGCTCGCGCACCGGTTCCCGCGGCCCGGGCTGCGCCGCAGCCGGGGCGCTCGCCGAAGGCGCCTCGCTCGGCCGCTCGAGCTTGAACCAGCCGAGAATGCGGCCGATGACGCCGGGCCGCGCTTCGCGTTGCATCAGCGGCGAGGGCGCACGCGCCGCGCGCGGCGCCGCCCGCGGAGCAGCCTCCGACACCATTGGCTCCACGACCATTGGCGCCGGCTGCGCCGGCGTGATGGCCTTGACCACCGCCTCCTGACGCTCCTTGGCGGGCTCGGCTTCGGCGCCGAGCTTGGGCTCCTCGGGCCGCTCGACCAGGTCGTAGCTCGCGGGAACGTGCTCCATAGCGTTGAGCTCGTCGTGCTTCAGGCGCTGCACCTTGTAGTGCGGCGTCTCAAGGTGCGGATTGGGCACCAGCACGATGTTGACCTTGAGGCGTCCTTCGAGCTTTTGGATCTCGCTGCGCTTTTCGTTGAGCAGGAAGCTCGCGACGTCTACCGGAACCTGCGCGTGCACCGCGCCGGTGTTCTCTTTCATCGCCTCTTCCTGAAGGATCCGCAGCAGGTGCAGCGCCGTCGACTCCGTGCCGCGGATGTATCCGGTGCCGCTGCAGCGCGGGCAGTTAATGTGCGCGGTCTCCTCGAGCGAAGGCTGCAGACGCTGGCGCGAAAGCTCCATCAGGCCGAAGCGCGAGATCTTGCCGATCTGCACGCGTGCGCGGTCGAAGCGCAACGCCTCGCGGAAGCGGTTCTCCACTTCGCGCTGGTTGCGCTGCGCCTCCATGTCGATGAAGTCGACGACAATCAGGCCGCCCAGGTCGCGCAGGCGCAGCTGGCGCGCGATCTCGTCCGCGGCCTCGAGGTTGGTGCGCAGGGCGGTTTCCTCGATGTCGTGGCCCTTGGTCGAGCGCGCCGAGTTGACGTCGATCGCCACCAGCGCCTCGGTGTGGTCGATCACCACTGCGCCGCCGGAAGGCAGGTTGACGTGGCGCGCATAGGCGCTCTCGATCTGGTGCTCGATCTGGAAGCGCGAGAACAGCGGCACGTCGTCGCGATAGAGCTTGACCTTGCCGACGTTGCCCGGCATCACGGTCTGCATGAAGGCACGCGCCTGCTCGCAGACCTCATCCGTGTCGATCAGGATCTCGCCGATATCCGGCTGGAAGTAGTCGCGGATCGCGCGGATCACCAGGCTCGATTCGAGGTAGATGAGGAACGGCTTGGGAACGTAGCGCCCGTCGGGTCCGGGCGTGCGGTCGTTGGCGGCGGTTTCGATCGCGCGCCACAACTGCAGCAGGTAGTTGAGGTCCCAGTTGAGCTCCTCGGCCGAGCGGCCGATGGCGGCAGTGCGCGCGATCACGCTCATGCCCTCGGGCAGCTCGAGCTGGTCGAGCGTGTCGCGCAGCTCGTCGCGGTCCTCGCCCTCGACGCGGCGCGAGACGCCGCCGCCGCGGGGGTTGTTGGGCATCAGCACCAGGTAGCGGCCGGCAAGGCTGATGAAGGTGGTGAGCGCCGCGCCCTTGGTGCCGCGCTCGTCCTTCTCGACCTGGACGATCAGTTCCTGGCCTTCCTTGAGGGCGTCCTGGATCTTCGCCCTGCCGACATCGACGTCCGAGCGGAAGTAGCTACGCGTTACTTCCTTGAAGGGAAGGAACCCGTGCCGCTCTTCGCCGTAGTCGACGAAAGCCGCCTCGAGGCTGGGCTCGATGCGGGTAATGACTCCTTTGTAGATGTTGCTCTTGCGCTGTTCCCTTGATGCGGATTCGATGTCGAGGTCGACGAGCTTTTGTCCGTCGACGATGGCGACGCGCAATTCTTCCTGTTGCGTCGCATTGAATAGCATGCGCTTCACTTCCAATTCTCCTGCGCTTGCAGGGGAACCGGCGGTCCGTCGGTCAGGATTCTCCTAGCTCTTTACCAGTCAAAGCCCTATTTCGGTTCGGCGACATGAAGTGTCGGTTCTGCGAAATGCCGGCGGCGGCCGGAATCCGTGCACCCTTCCTTAAGGGGTGCGGGCGTTTCCGTGGGAAAAAACCCACTGCGCGCGCTTCTAGTACCATCGCTACTTCCGGTGAGCGAAATTAACCGCTGCATCAGGCCCGGCTTTCAGTCGGGCAGGAGGCGGGTTGCAGATCCTCTGGACGCGCTGTGCGCTCGATCGGACCTGTGCCTCGCAGCTCGAAGCAGCCCAGAGATCATACGGAAAATGAATGACTTAAGCAAGGCTCGGGCGACTCTGCTGGAAGTCGGGGAAGAAAGCGCCGCGCAACGCATCGACAATTTCCTCATGCGGCGCATGAAGGGAGTGCCGAAAAGCCACGTCTACCGGGTGCTGCGCAGCGGCGAGGTGCGGGTCAACAGCTCCCGGGTAAAGCCCGACTACCGCCTGCGCGCCGGGGACCGGGTCAGGGTCCCACCAGTGCGCACCGCCGAGCGCCCGGCGAAGCCCGCTCCGAGGGCGCTCGAGCTGCCCGTGGTGTACGAGGACGCGGCGCTGCTGGTGATCGACAAGCCCTCGGGGGTCGCGGTACATGGCGGCAGCGGAGTGAGCTACGGCGTGATCGAGTCGCTGCGCGCGGCGCGTCCGCAGGCCAAGTTCCTCGAGCTGGCGCACCGCCTGGACCGCGATACTTCGGGACTGCTCGTGATCGCCAAGAAGCGCGGCGCGCTGGTCGAGTTGCACCGCATGCTGCGCCAAGGGGAAGTGGAGAAAATCTACGTCGCCCTGACCGCGGGCCGCTGGCGCGGCGGCGCACGGGAGCTGCGCGAATCGCTGCACAAGCACCTCACCGCGAGCGGCGAGCGGAGAGTAAGCGTGCACGAGGACGGCCAGCGCGCCGCGACGCGCGTCGAGCCATTGGCGGTGAGCGGCGATCTCAGCCTTCTCGAGCTGCGCCTGCTCACCGGGCGCACGCATCAGATCCGCGTACACCTCTCGCATGCGGGGCATCCGGTGGTCGGCGACGACAAGTACGGCGACTTCGAGCTCAACCGTACACTCGCAAAGCAGGGGGCAAAGCGCCTTTTCCTGCACGCGCGGCGGCTCGTCTTCCGGCATCCGGTCTCGGGCGAGCCGCTGCGCCTGGAAGCGCCGCTGCCCCCGGACATGCAGGCCTTCGTGGAGAGCCGGCTTACGGCAGCGCGCAATGGCGACTGAGCTGCGCTACACCCTCATCGTGTTCGACTGGGACGGCACCCTGATCGACTCGCCGGCCACCATCGTAGAGTGCATCCAGCAGGCGAGCCGCGATCTCGGCATCGGCGTGCCGGACCGCGAGCGTGCAAGCCACGTGATCGGGCTCGGGCTGCACGACTCGCTGCGTCACGCCGTGCCGGACCTGCCGCGCGAGCGCTACCTGGAATTCGCCGAAAGCTACGGGCGGCATTTCACGGCTCGCGAAGACGCCATGGCGCTGTTTCCCGGGGTGCCGCGGCTGCTCGAGCGCCTGCGCCAGCGCGGGCACCGGCTCGCCGTCGCCACTGGCAAGACGCGCAAGGGTCTGGAGCGCGCCTTTGCCTCGAGCGGGCTGGGACTGCATTTCGCATGCTCGCGCTGCGCCGACGAGACATCCCCCAAGCCCGATCCGAAGATGCTGCACGAGCTGATGGCCGAGCTGTCGGTCGAGCCTCGACGCGCGCTCATGGTCGGCGACACTTCGCACGACCTCGAAATGGCACGCAGCGCGGGCATGGATGCGCTGGCGGTGACCTATGGCGCGCACCCGGAGCGGGCGCTGCGCACGCTCAAGCCGGTTGCGTGCGCGGCGAGCGTCGGCGAGCTGGAGCAATGGCTGAATCGAAACGCCTGATCTGCGACTCGCGCGCGCTCTCCGACGGCGGCCGCGGCGTGCGCTTCGAAGTGCAGTACTTCGGGCAGCTGACGCCCGCATTCCTGGTGCGCCACCGCGGAAGCGTGCGGGGCTACCTCAACCGCTGCAGCCACGTCGCATTGGAGCTCGACTGGCTGGAAGGCGAGTTCTTCGACGCCGACGGACGCGATTTGATATGCTCGGCGCACGGCGCGGTATACGACGCGGCGAACGGCAATTGTCTCGGCGGGCCGTGCGGCGGCGCGCCGTTGGCGGCGCTGCGCGTCGAGGAGCGCGAAGGCAAGGTCTACTTCGTGGGGTTTGCGGATGACTGAGAACGGCGGGCAGTGGGAGCGCGGGCTGATCGAGAGGCTCGCGACGGCGGCGCTCAAGGAGCAGCGCCGCTCGCGCATGTGGGGCATCTTCTTCAAGCTGCTGGGCTTCGCGTACCTTACCCTGCTGCTGATGCTGGCGCTGGGTTGGAGCGAGAAGTCCATGGAGGTCAGCGGGGGCAAGCATACGGCGGTGGTCGAGCTCAGCGGTTTGATCGCCCCGGGGGGCGACGCGAGCGCCGACAAAGTGGAAAAGGCGCTGCGCGCAGCATTCAAGGACGAGAATACGCGCGGCGTGGTGCTGCGCATCAACAGCCCGGGGGGAAGCCCCGTGCAGGCGCAGAACATTTATGACGAAATGCGCAGGCTGCGCAAGAAGTACCCGGACATCCCGCTGTACGCGGTGGTCGAGGACATCTGCGCGTCGGGCGGCTACTACGTCGCCTCGGCGGCGGACCGCATCTACGTCACCCGCTCGAGCATCGTGGGCTCGATCGGCGTGCGCATGGACAGCTTCGGGGTCACGGGGCTGATGGAGAAGCTCGGGGTCGAGCGGCGCCTGATCACCGCAGGCAAGAACAAGGGGTTTCTCGATCCGTTCCTGCCGGAAGACCCGAAACAGAAGGACTACGCGCAGGCGATGGTGGAGGAAATCCACCAGCAGTTCATCGGCGACGTGCGGCAGGGCCGGGGCAAGCGCCTCAAGGAGACGGCCGACATGTTCAGCGGCCTGATCTGGACCGGGCAGAAGAGTGTCGAGCTGGGCCTGGCGGACGGGTTCGGCACTCTCGACGAGGTTGCGCGCGACGTAATCAAGGCGGACGTGATCGTCGATTACACGCAAAAGGAGAACATCGCCGAGAAATTCGCGCGCCGTTTCGGCGCCAGCGCAGTCAACACGCTGGCCGAGCTGGCGCAGCGCTACTCGCCGACGATGCGCTAGCTGGCCTGCAGCAGGAATACCGTTGGCCGCCGGCCGATCGACGGCGGCGCACGGCGCCAGTGCTCGACCCGCCGCTGCACGATCCTTTCGCCGGGCAGGCTGAGCTCGGAGGCGATGCAAAGGCGGGTGGATTCCCCGCACGCGGCCAGCAACGCACTCATCAGCGCGTCGCTGCGGTACGGCGTTTCGATGAATATCTCCGTTTCGTGCTCCGCGCGCGAGCGTTGCTCGAGCTCCCGGATGCGGCGTTCACGTTCGGCCGCGTCGCGCGGCAGGTAGCCGCAGAAGGCGAAGCGCTGACCTTCGAGCCCCGAGGCCATCAGCGCGAGCACGATCGCCGACGGACCGATCAGCGGCACGACGCGAAATGCCTCGTCGTGCGCGGCAGCGATCAGTGCAGCGCCGGGATCGGCGATTGCCGGGCAACCGGCCTCCGAAAGCAATCCCAGCGAGCGCCCTTCCCGCAAGGGCGCGAGCAGCGCAGGAATGTCACCGCCCGCCGTATGCTCGTCAAGCCGCTGCATGCGCACGGCACGCAGCGGGCACGGCATTTCGGCAGCCGCGAGAAAAGCGCGCGCGCTCTTCTCGTTTTCGACGACGAAGTCGCGCAGCAGGCGGATGGTTTGCAGGGCAGGCTGCGGCAGCGCGTCGGCCGGGGAACCGCCGAGGGGCGTGGGTATGGCGTAGAGCGTCACCGGCATCAGGCGAGCACGGGCAAGCCCGCCTGCTCGAGCATCGTGGTGAGCGCGATCAGCGGCAGGCCGATGAGCGAGGTCGGGTCTTCGGTTTCGATGCGCTCGATCAGCGCGATGCCCAGGCCCTCGGATTTTGCGCTGCCGGCGCAATCGTAGGGCTGCTCCAGGCGCAGGTAGTTCTCGATCAGTCGGTCGTCCAGCACGCGAAACACGACCCGGCAGGGGATGATGTGCGAGCGCGCCTCGCCGCTGCGCGCGTCCAAAAGGCTCACCGCCGTGTGAAAGTCGGCCACCCCGCCGCTGAGCCGGCGAAGCTGCGCGAGCGCATTGTCATGATTGCCCGGTTTGCCCAGCGGCTCACCGTCGTGCGTGGCGATCTGGTCCGACCCGATCACCAACGCTTCCGGAAAGCGGCCGCTCACCGCTCGCGCTTTGGCGAGCGACAGGCGCAAGGCCGTGTCCCAGGGCATCTCGCCCGGCAGCGGCGCCTCATCGAGGTCGGGCGCTGCACACTCGAAAGGCAAGGCGAGACGCCGCAGCAACTGCCTACGGTAGGCCGAAGTGGATGCGAGTACCAGCTGACGTCGCCGAGGCATGACTTTGTTTTGACAGAGTTTTTCCACGATGATACCATTTCACGTTTATGTCGCACCGGCCGGTGATCGACGGCTATGATTTTGCAGCGACCGGCGCAACGCTTCGTGGCACCTGGGAGATCGGTGATTTCCCGAGACTGCGCGACAAGCTTGCGACGGACGCTGGCCTGATCGATTACTCGCTCGAGGGCGTGCACGATGCGCTCGGACGCGCCGCATTGCGTCTGAGAATGGCGGGGGCGTTGCGTCTGACGTGCCAACGTTGTCTCGGGCCGCTGGATTTTGCGGTCGAGCTCGATACAACGCTCGTGTTGGCGCACTCGGAGTCCGAAATCGAGGCGCTGCCGGATGACGTTCAGCAGCCGGAGCGCATCGTAGCGAGCAAGGAGATGCGGATCGGCGAGATGCTCGAAGACGAGCTCTTGTTGGCAGTGCCGTATGCGCCGCGGCACGAGCGCTGCGAAGTGCGGGGTAGTTTGGGAGGCGGCGGCACGAGGTCGCCGTTTGCGGATATCAAGAGTCGGCTGGGCGCAGGTTGCGCTCGCCGACGAAAGAACTGATGAGAGGAGTTACAACATGGCAGTCCAGCAGAACAAGAAGTCCCCGTCTAGGCGGAACATGCGTCGCGCGCATGATTCCCTCGGACGGCCGCCCATCGCCGTGGAACCGACCACCGGCGAGGTGCATTTGCGCCATCACGTGAGTCCGACGGGATACTACCGCGGAAAGAAAGTCGCACAGACCAAGGGCGAATAGGATCGGCAACGCGCGCTGCGCCCGCTCCGGGCGCGGTAAGTGTCGGTCTGGCGCCCGATGGACATCACCGTAGCGATCGACTGCATGGGGGGCGATCACGGTCCCCACGTGACGGTGCCGGCCGCGCTCGAATTCCAGCAGTCGCACGCCGACGTCGACGTGCTGCTCGTGGGACCAAGGGACGCAATCGAGGCAGAGCTCGCGACGCACCGCGCGTCGACCGGCGTGCGGCTGCGCGTGCATCACGCCAGCCAGGTGGTTGCGATGGACGAACCCCCGGCGGCGGCGCTGCGCTACAAGAAAGACTCGTCGATGCGTGTCGCGATCAATCTCGTCAGAAACGGCGAGGCGCACGCATGCGTCAGCGCGGGAAACACCGGGGCCCTGATGGCGATATCGCACTTCGTCCTGAAGACGCTACCGGGGATCGATCGGTCCGCACTCGCGACGGTTGTGCCGAACATGCGCGGGACGCACACCTACATGCTCGACTTCGGCGCAAATGTGGACTGTAGTGCCGAGCACCTGCTGCAGTTCGGGATCATGGGGGCGATGCTGGTAGCCGCGGTCGAGCACTTCGAGCGACCCTCGGTGGGCTTGCTAAATATCGGCGCCGAAGACATCAAGGGCAACGATGCCGTGAAGCAGGCTGCCGAGCTGCTGCGCGCCAGCGGCCTAAATTTCTACGGCAATGTCGAGGGCGACGACATCTACAAGGGAACGACCGATGTCGTGGTATGCGACGGGTTCGTCGGCAACGTCGCCCTGAAGGCTTCCGAGGGCGTGGTCCGCTTGATGGAAGCGGCGCTGCGCGAGGAGTTCACGCGCAACCCCCTGCGCAAGCTCGCCGGCCTGGCGGCCCGTTCCGTAATCAATGCGTTCCGGCGCCGGATGGACCCGCGGCGTTACAATGGCGCCAGCCTTCTCGGCCTGCGCGGTATCGTCGTTAAGAGCCACGGTTCGGCGGACGGATTCGCGTTCCAGCAGGCGATCACACGCGCGGTGGACGAGGTGCGCAACAACGTCCCGCAGCGCATCGCGCAACGAATGGCGCAGCTACATCCATCGACTTCAGCGGCTCGGCCGCGGACCGCCAGCGAATGACCTATTCTCGCATCGTCGGCACCGGGAGCTATCTGCCCGAGCGGATCGTCACCAACGACGATTTCGCCGCGCGTCTGGATACCAGCGACCAATGGATCCGGGAGCGCACCGGCATTGCCCAGCGCCACATCGCCGACGATTCGCAGACCTCGAGCGATCTCGCGCTCGAGGCGAGTCACCGCGCGCTGCAGGCCGCGAACGTCGCGGCCGGTGACATCGATCTCATCATCCTTGCGACCTCGACTCCGGACTATGTTTTTCCCAGTACCGCCTGCCTGCTGCAGGCCAAGCTCGGGGTCAAGAACTGTCCGGCGTTCGATGTCCAGGCGGTATGCAGCGGGTTCGTCTACGCGCTGGCGACCGCCGACTCCTTCATCCGCGCAGGGACCTACAAGCGGGCGCTGGTCGTGGGCGCCGAGGTATTCTCACGCATCCTCGACTGGAACGATCGCGGCACCTGCGTCTTGTTCGGCGACGGCGCCGGCGCCGTGGTGCTTGCCGCGGGCGACAGCCCCGGCGTGCATGCGGCGGTGCTGCACGCCGATGGCAGCCAGGCTGGCATCCTGTCGGTACCGGGCAACATCTGCGGCGGGCGCATCGTTGGCTCGCCTTATCTGCAGATGGCGGGCAACCAGGTATTCCGCCTGGCGGTCAAGGTGCTCGAAGAATCGGCACGCGAGACGGTCGCGGCCGCGGGCATGCAGCTTTCCGATGTCGACTGGCTTATTCCGCACCAGGCGAACGTGCGTATCCTCGAGGCGACTATCAAGAAACTCGGCCTGCCGAGCGATCGCTTGGTCGTTACCGTCGACCACCATGGCAACACTTCGGCCGCGTCCGTGCCGCTCGCGCTCGACGAGTGGGTGCGGGCGGGGCGGATCCGCGCGGGTCATCGCGTGCTGATGCAGGGCGTGGGCGGTGGACTCACTTGGGGCGCCGCGCTGGTGACGATGTGAGGACGCGCGACCAATGAAACTCGCAATGGTGTTTCCCGGGCAGGGGTCGCAGGCGGTGGGCATGATGAAAGCGTACGCGGGCCTGCCGGAGGTCGACGCCGTGCTCGGCGAGGCGGCGCAGGCTCTCGGCAAGGAGTTCGTCACTCTGCTCAACGAAGGTCCCGCGGAATCGCTCAACCTTACAATCAATACCCAGCCGGCCATGGTGACCGCAGGTTTTGCCGCATACCGGGCGTGGCGCGCGCTCGGCGGTCCGCAGCCCGAGGTCGTGGCGGGGCATAGTCTTGGCGAGTACACCGCGCTGGTCGCGGCCGGCGCGATTGCGTTCCGCGATTGTCTGCCGCTCGTCAGGTTTCGCGCGCAGGCGATGCAGCAAGCCGTGCCGGAGGGGAAGGGCGCCATGGCGGCCATCCTCAATCTGGACGACGAGCAGGTGCGCGCGGCCTGCGCCGACGCGGCCCAAGGCGAAGTGGTGCAGGCCGTGAATTACAATGCTCCGGGACAGGTCGTTATCGCCGGGCACCGCTCAGCCGTGACGCGCGCGATCGACGCCTGCAAGGCAAGGGGCGCCAAGCGCGCCCTGCCGCTGCCGGTCAGCGCGCCGTTCCATTCCAGCCTGATGCAGCCCGCGGCTGACATGCTGCGCGCCCAGCTCGACAAAGTGGATGTGGGCGTGCCCTCGATTCCGTTGGTCAACAACGTCGATGTGCTTGTGCAGCGCGACCCGGCGGCAATCAGGGATGCGCTGGTGCGGCAGGCGGCATCCCCCGTGCGCTGGGTCGAGATCATCCGGCACATGGCGGGGATTGGCGTTACGCATGTGCTCGAGTGCGGCCCCGGCAAGGTACTCGCAGGTCTGGTCAAGCGCATCGACGGCGGCCTGCAGGCGATGCCGCTCGCGGACAGAGCGTCGCTCGAGCAGGCGCTTGCCGCACTTAAGGGGGCGTGAGCATGCTCGAGGGAAGAGTCGCTCTGGTCACGGGCGCCACGCGCGGCATCGGACGCGCCATCGCGCTCGAGCTGGCGAAGCACGGCGCAACCGTCGTTGGGACGGCGACCAGCGAAGCCGGCGCGCGGGCCATCGGCGCTGCGCTGGCGCAGTCAGGCGCCAAGGGCGGGGGTCGGGTGCTCAACGTGCGCGAGTCCGCGCACTGCGACGCGCTGATCGAGGCGGTGCAGAAGGAGTTCGGCGACATCCTGGTGCTGGTGAATAATGCGGCGGTGGTACGGGACAACCTGGCGCTGCGCATGAAGGACGCCGAGTGGGACGAGGTGATCGAAACCGACCTGCGGGCGGTGTTCAGGCTCTCGCGCGCGGTGATGCGCGGCATGATGAAAGCGCGTTGGGGCCGCATCATCAACATCACATCCGTGGTCGGCGCGGCGGGCAATCCCGGTCAGGCGAACTACGCGGCGGCCAAAGCGGGCGTCGTCGGGATGACGAAATCCCTCGCGCGCGAGCTCGGCAGCCGCAACATCACGGCGAACTGTGTCGCGCCCGGATTCATCGATACGGACATGACACGCGCCCTGTCGGACGAGCAACGCGCCGCCCTGCTGCAGCAGATTCCGCTCGGCAAGCTGGGCCAGCCGGAGGACGTGGCCGCGGCGGTCGCCTATCTGGCGTCGCCCTCGGGCAGCTACGTGACCGGCACGGTGCTGCACGTGAACGGCGGCATGTACATGTAGTGAAAGCGTTTTCTCGCCTCGGGCGGGGACGATCCTTTTGGTAGAATACGGGCCCTCTTGGCCCCATAGGGAAGGAGCAGCACATGGAAAACATCGAACAACGCGTCAAGAAGATCATCGCCGAGCAACTCGGCGTCAACGAGGCCGAGATCAAGAACGAGTCTTCGTTCGTCGACGATCTGGGCGCCGACTCGCTCGATACGGTCGAGTTGGTAATGGCACTCGAGGAGGAATTCGAGACTGAGATTCCCGACGAGGAGGCTGAGAAGATCACCACGGTGCAGCAAGCCGTCGACTACATCAAGGGCCATCAGAAAGCCTGAACATCCTCACTGATTCCGGGGCGCGGGCGGCATCGGCTCGCGCACGTCTCTAGGAGCAGAGTTGTCCCGTCGCAGAGTCGTCGTAACCGGGCTGGGAATCGTTTCGCCGGTGGGCAGCACGGTCTCGGAAGCCTGGGACAACGTGCTCGCCGGGAAGTCCGGCATTGCGCGCATTACCCGCTTCGACCCGTCGCGGCTCGCCAGCCAGATCGCTGGTGAAGTCCGTGGGTTCGACGTGTCGCAGTACCTGTCGCCTAAGGAAGCGCGGCGCATGGACACGTTCATACACTACGGCCTGGCGGCCGGATTGCAGGCATGGCGCGATGCGAATGTCACGCTGACGGCCGAGGGCGCCGAACGTGCGGGGGTGAACTTCGGCTCCGGCATAGGCGGGCTGCCGATGATCGAGGCCACCCACGACGAGCTGATAAAGAATGGCCCGCGGCGCATCTCGCCCTTTTTCATCCCGGGAACGATCATCAACATGATCGCGGGTCATCTGTCGATCATGCTGGGGCTCAAAGGACCGAATCTGGCGATCGTCACCGCCTGCACCACGTCGACGCACTGCATAGGCGAAGCGGCGAAATCGATTCGCTACGGCGAAGCCGACGTGATGATCGCCGGGGGTGCCGAATCGACCGTTACCGAGCTCGCAATCGGCGGCTTCGCTTCCGCCCGCGCTTTGTCGACCCGCAATGATGACCCGGCGGGGGCGAGCCGACCTTGGGACAAGGATCGCGACGGGTTCGTTCTGGGCGAAGGCGCGGGGGCCATGGTGCTGGAGGAGTACGAGCACGCCAGGGCTCGCGGCGCCAGGATCTATAGCGAGCTTGTCGGATACGGGGTGTCGGCCGACGCGTATCACATGACCGCGCCATGCGAAGACGGCGACGGCGCCTACCGATGCATGCGCAATGCGCTCAAGGACGCCGGGGTCGGTATCGAGCAGGTCGATTACGTCAACGCCCACGGTACCTCGACGCCGCTGGGGGACATCGCCGAGACCGTCGCGATCAAGCGCCTGCTTGGCGAGCGTGCCGGTGAGGTGGCGGTCAATTCCACGAAATCCATGACCGGCCACATGCTCGGCGCCGCCGGCGGCGTCGAGGCGGTGTTCACGGCGCTCGCCACCCTGCATCAGGTCTCTCCGCCGACGATCAATCTGCAGAATCAGGATCCCCAGTGCGACCTGGACTACGTGCCGAACGTGTCGCGCAAGCTGCCCATCCGTATCGCCCTCTCCAACTCGTTCGGATTCGGCGGCACCAACGGCACGCTGATATTCGCGCGCGTTTGAACGGCGAGCCGACTCTAAGCCTCGAGCTGTCGCCCTCGCGGGGGTTCGCCGCGATCATCGTCACGGTGCATGCTGCGGCGGCGGCCTGCATCGCCGCGGTCCTTCCGGGAATCGCGGGCGAGCTGGTAGCGGTATTGCTCCTCGCGCTCGGCATATTCACGGCTCTGGATCGTGCGCTGCTGCGCCAGCCGGACTCCGTCCGGTCGCTGCTCATCGAGGGACCGCAGGCGCTGGGGCTGGTAACCGCGAATGGGCGGCGGTCCGACGTGCGCGTCGGCAATCGCAGGCACGTCAGCCGGCTGGCCGTAATCCTTCCCATCCAGCATACGATGCGGCGCACCATCGTGGTCACCCGCGACATGCTCGACGCGGATTCGTTCCGCAAGCTGCGGCTCTGGGCGTTGTGGGGGAGGGTCCCGGGCGCGGCGGGAGAACTATTTGCGAGGGGACGTGTCTCTGGGACATAGATGTTTCGTAGTGTCGGCGGGGTGGCGTGGGGCCCGCCGGCCTCGGTCCGCGGTAGAGGGCGCCGGGCCGTGACCGAGCGCGACATTGACCGGGAGTTGGTGGCAAGGGCCCAGCGCGGCGACAAGCGGGCCTTCGGGCTCCTAGTCGAAAAGTACCAACGCAAGCTCGCGCGACTGCTGTCCCGGTTTGTACGCGATCCGGCGGAGGTTGAGGACGTGACGCAGGAGGCCTTCATCAAGGCGTACCGGGCTTTGCCGGCGTTCCGCGGCGATAGCGCGTTCTATACGTGGCTCTATCGCATCGGCATCAATACCGCCAAGAATTACCTTATGGCTCTCGGGCGGCGGGCGCCGACGTCGACGGAGGTCGAAGCCGAGGAAGCGGAGGGGTACGAGGAAGCGGAACAGTTGCGCGACATCAATACGCCGGAAAGCGTGTTGCTGTCCAATGAGATCGCTGCGACGGTGAACGCAACAATCGCGGAGTTGCCCGAAGAGTTGCGTACCGCCATTCAGCTGCGCGAAATCGAGGGCATGAGTTACGAGGATATTGCGCGAATTATGGATTGCCCTATCGGCACCGTGAGATCGAGAATCTTCCGGGCGCGCGAGGCGATCGCGGAAAAGTTGCGACCGCTGCTCGATACGGGCAAGGACAAGAGGTGGTAGGGGCATGAAAGCGAAAATCTCGGCATGGATGGATGGCGAGCTCGACGAGCACGAGCTGCCGGACCCGCTGAAGACACTGGCGCGTGACGCGGACGCGATTGAATGCTGGCGCATCTACCACCTGATCGGCGACGCGATGCACGATTGCCGCATGCTTTCTGCGGATTTCGGTTTGCGCATGGCGGAGCGCCTGGCCGGCGAACCAACCGTCTTGGCGCCCGGACGCCTGGCCCCCTGGTGGGAGCGCGGCAGGTGGTTGAGCTATTCCGCGGCCGCCAGCGTGGCCGCCGCGGCGCTGGTCGGCTGGCTCGCATTTGCTCCGCGTGAGCCGGCGCCCCCGGCCGCCGGCCAGCTGGTACTTGCTCCGCAGAAGGCGGTCCCGGCGCAGACGGCCATCGCCGAAGTCAAGCCACGGCCTCCGGCACGCATACCCCTTCCCACCGCGACCGACGACTATCTCCTGGCGCATCAGGCGTATTCGCCGCGCATTACCTTGCAGGGCATGGCGCCCTACGTTCGCACGGTTTCCGATGAGGCGGTAGGGAGCGCGAGCCGATGAGTGAGCGGCTCACCCGGACGCTGCTGGCTCAAGCCCTCGGCGTTCTGGTCGCCGCTTCAGCGGGTCTGGCGCAGGCGCAGGGCTCCCCGGAGGCTCTCGAGTGGTTGCGAAAGATCTACCAGGCGACGCACGACCTTTCGTATACGGGCACGTTCGTATATCAACAGGGCAACCACAGCGAGACTTCCCGCATCACGCGCCTCGCCGACGCCAAGGGCAGTGTCGAGAAACTTGAGGTGCTCGACGGGGTGCCACGCGAGATCGTGCGCACCGACGATGCGGTCAGGTGCTATCTCCCGAAAAGCCGGACCGTGAAGGTGGATCGTCGCTCGGACCGCCGGGGGTTCCCGACGCTTCTGCAGGGGGAGATCGGCGCGCTCGCGGACAACTATAGCGTCACCAAGGGCGACAGCGGGCGCGTCGCGGGATATGCATGCCAGGCGATCGTGCTCACGCCCAGGGACAACCTCCGATACGGCTACGAGCTGTGCGCCGACGCGACCACGGGCATGCTGCTCAAGGCGGTCACGTTCGACGACAAGGGCGAGACGGTCGAGCAGTTCACGTTCACCCAGCTCAGCATCGGCAACGTGAGTCGCAACAAGGTAAAGCCGCCCGCCACGCGCAAGTGGCACGTGGAGGACGCCGAAGTCGCCCCGGCGAATCTCGAGCAGGCGGGCTGGAGCATAGAGGCCGATCTGCCGGGATTCCGCAAGGTCGTCGAAGTCACGCGGACCCTGCACAAGTCGCGACCGGTGGTCCAGGTGGTCTATTCGGACGGCCTTGCGGCGGTATCGGTATTCATCGAACCCCTCGCGCCCGGGGATAAGCGCGTCCAAACTGGGCTCGCGAGCGTTGGCGCGATAAACATTTACACTCGAGAGGTGGCGAACCACCTCGTCACGGTCGTCGGCGAGGCGCCCGCCGCCAGCGTTCAGCGCATCGCCGAAACCGTCAAGTATCGCCAACCACATTGAGCGCCCGGCGAATCGATTCGAATCCACGGTGCGGCAAATAATCGGAGTTCGAATGCAAGTATTGAGAAGTGTCGTTGCGTTGTGCCTGCTTGCCTTGGGCCTGCCTGCGATGGCGCAGGCGCGCGAGCTGCCGGACTTCACCCAGCTGGTCGAGGTCCAGGGGCCAGCGGTGGTGAATATCAGCACCAAGCAGGCGATCAGGCGCAGTAGCGTGCCTCAGATCCCGGGCATCGAGGATGAGGAGCTGCTCGAGTTCTTCCGGCGCTTCATGCCGCGCCAACCGCCACCGGGCTCCGGGCCGCGCTCGGAGAGCCGTTCGCTCGGATCGGGTTTCATCATCAGTCAGGACGGTTACATCCTCACCAATGCCCATGTGGTCGAGGGTGCCGATGAGATCGACGTGCGTTTCACCGACAAGCGTGAGTTCCAGGCGCGCGTAATCGGCTCGGACCGGCGCACCGACGTCGCGCTGATCAAGGTCGAGGCGACCAAGCTCCCGGTGGTCAAGTTTGGCGACCCATCGCTCCTCAAGGTGGGCGAATGGGTGTTGGCGATCGGTTCGCCCTTCGGTTTCGAAAATACGGTAACAGCGGGAATCGTTTCGGCCAAGGGGCGCTCACTGCCCGAAGAGAGCCTCGTGCCGTTCATTCAAACCGACGTCGCGATCAATCCCGGCAACTCCGGCGGCCCGCTGTTCAACATGCGGGGCGAAGTGGTCGGAATGAATTCCCAGATCTACAGCCGAACCGGTGGATTCATGGGATTGTCGTTCGCCATCCCGATCGACGTGGCCCTGGACGTGCAGAGGCAGTTGCGCGACACGGGACGGGTGTCGCGTGGTCGCATAGGCGTCGTCATCCAGGAAGTCACCAGGGATCTGGCAATCTCGTTCGGTCTTGATCGGCCGCGGGGCGCACTGGTAAACACGGTGGAAAAGGGCAGTCCAGCATCGCGCGCGGGGATCGAGGCGACCGACATCATTGTCTCCTTTGACGGCAAGTCGGTCGAATCCTCGATCGATCTACCGCGGATCGTCGGCGCCACCCGTCCCGGGTCGCAGGTGCCGCTTGAAGTCTGGCGCAAGGGCGCGACCAAGCGGCTTGCGATCACCGTGGGCGAGCTCAAGGAGGACGGCGTCGCCGCGGCTGAGACGCCACCTGCGCCGAAGCGGACCGAGGTGGCGGCCAACCGGCTGGGCATCGTCGTGAGCGAGCTCTCCGCGGAGCAGGGCAAGGAACTCGGTCTCAAGCATGGTCTCCTGGTCACGGAGGTGCGCGCCGACGCGCGTGCCGAGGTTCGCAGCGGCGACGTTCTGCTGACCCTGGTGCACGACGGCAAGCAAACGCCGCTCAAGTCCGTCGCGCAGCTCAATTCGCTGCTCGAGTCCCTCGCAAAGGACTCGGTCTTCACGCTGCAGGTGCGCCGCGGGAGCAGCACCGCATTCGTCACCGTCTCCGGCTTTCCGGACCGAGGTTGAGCGACTGACGTGCGCCTTACGCTTTACGGGCGCGGTTACTGCCACTTGTGCGAGGACATGGAGCGTGCGCTCGTGCGTCTCCAACACGAGCTCCGCTTCACCTTCGAGGTGGTCGACGTGGATCTCGACCCCGTGCTCGATGAGCGCTATGGCGAATTGGTGCCGGTGCTCGCGGGACCCGATGGACGGGAAATCTGCCACTATTTCCTCGACGTACAGGCTCTCAGCGACCGCCTTGCGGTAAAATAGCGGTCGTTCTCGAGAAGGGTGCCCGCGGCACCCTTTTTCATGATGGGCCACAGCCGCATCCGCAATTTTTCGATCATCGCGCATATCGACCACGGCAAGTCGACGCTTGCCGACCGGTTCATACAGCTCTGCGGCGGGCTGTCCGATCGGGAAATGGGCGCCCAGGTGCTCGACTCGATGGCGTTGGAGCGCGAGCGTGGGATCACCATAAAGGCCCAGACTGCCGCCTTGCAGTATCGCGCGCGCAACGGCAAGACGTACTTGCTCAATCTCATCGATACGCCGGGGCACGTCGATTTCTCGTACGAAGTGAGCCGCTCTCTGGCCGCCTGTGAGGGAGCATTGCTCGTGGTGGACGCCTCGCAGGGGGTCGAGGCGCAGACCGTGGCCAATTGCTACACGGCGATCGAGCAGGGCGTCGAAGTGATCCCGGTGCTGAACAAGATCGACCTGCCCTCGGCGGATCCGGAAAAGGCGATCCAGGAGATCGAGGACGTCATCGGCATCGATGCACACGATGCCATCCGTGCGAGCGCGAAGACCGGCGAAAAGGTGCAGGACATCCTCGAGGCGATCATCACGCGCGTGCCGCCGCCGCGGGGGCGGCCGGATCGACCCCTCAAGGCGCTCGTGATCGATTCCTGGTTCGACAACTACGTGGGCGTCGTGATGCTGGTACGCGTCGTCGATGGAGTACTGCGTCCGAAGGATAAGATCCTGCTGATGAGCACCGAAGCGTCGCACCTGTGCGAACAGATCGGCGTTTTCACGCCCAAGGCCGAGGACCACGAACAGCTCTCAGCCGGTGAGGTGGGATTTGTGGTCGCTGGCATCAAGGAACTGCGCGACGCGAAGGTGGGCGACACCCTGACCCATGCCGGCAAGCCGGCGTCCGAGCCGCTGCCTGGATTCAAAGAGGTCAAACCGCAGGTATTCGCCGGACTTTATCCGGTCGAGGCGAATCAGTACGAGGCGCTGCGCGATGCGCTGGAAAAGCTGCACTTGAACGACGCTTCGTTCCACTACGAACCGGAGGTGTCGCAGGCGCTCGGCTTCGGCTTCCGCTGCGGGTTTCTTGGCCTATTGCACATGGACATTGTGCAGGAGCGGCTAGAGCGGGAATACGGCATGAACTTGATCACCACGGCGCCGTCGGTGGTCTACGAGGTGCAGATGCAGGACGGCACCCTAGAGCCCGTGTCCAACCCCGCCAAGCTGCCGGATCCTTCCAAGATCGCCGAAATCCGGGAGCCGGTGATCGCGACGACGATTTTCGTGCCGCAGGAATATGTCGGGCCCGTGATGACGCTGTGCACGCAAAAGCGCGGCATCCAGACGAACATGCACTACTCTGCGCGCCACGTAGTGCTTTCCTACGATCTGCCGCTCAACGAGGTCGTTCTGGATTTCTTCGATCGGCTCAAGTCGCTCACTAGGGGCTACGGCTCGCTCGACTACGATTTCAAGGAGTACCGTGCCGCCGACATGGTGCGGCTCGACATCCTGGTCAACGGCGAGCGCGTCGATGCGCTGTCGAGCATGGTGCACCGGTCGAGCGCGCAGAGCCGCGGACGCGACCTGGTTACGCGGCTGCGCGTCCTCATACCGCGGCAAATGTTCGACGTGGCCATTCAGGCGGCCGTCGGCTCGCATATCATCGCGCGCGAGAACGTCAAGGCGCTGCGCAAGAACGTCTTGTCAAAGTGCTACGGCGGCGACATCACGCGCAAGAAGAAATTGCTCGAAAAGCAGAAAGAAGGGAAAAAGCGCATGAAACAGGTCGGATCGGTTGAGATTCCGCAGGAGGCGTTCCTCGCGGTGCTGCAGATGGGCGACAAGTGAATTTCGCCCTGTTCCTGTTCATCCTCCTTGTCGCCACGGGGGTGGTGTGGGCGCTCGAAGTGGCATGGCTGCGCAAGAAACGGCCGGAAAAGGCGCGCCAAGCGTGGTGGATCGAGTATTCGGTCAGTTTCTTCCCCGTGATACTCGTCGTTTTCCTGCTCCGCTCGTTCATCGTCGAGCCGTTCAAGATTCCGTCAGGATCCATGATCCCCACGCTGTTGATCGGCGACTTCATACTGGTCAACAAGTTCACCTACGGGATTCGTCTTCCCGTCATTAATCTCGAAGTCGTGCAAATCAATCATCCCCACCGCGGCGACGTCATGGTATTCCGCTATCCGGAAGATCCGTCGCTCGATTACATCAAGCGAGTAGTAGGGCTTCCCGGCGACCGGGTCGAATACCGCAACAAACGCCTCATGATCAACGGGCGCCTGATACCCACGCGACAGATCGACGACTATCTGTCCAAAGACACCATGCAGTACTACAAGCGATATCTGGAGAAGCTCAACGGCGTGGAACATCAAATCCTGGTCGACGACGATGCGCCCGCCTACGTGCCGCAGGTTCGCACGTTCCCGTTCTCCGGAAATTGCCACTACAATGTCGGCGGACTGGTGTGCACGGTGCCGCCGGGCCACTACTTCGTCATGGGCGACAACCGGGACAACTCGAGCGACAGCCGTGTGTGGGGCTTTGTGCCCGATGAGAACATCGTCGGCAAAGCGTTCTTCATCTGGCTGAACCTGAACGATCTGGGTCGTTTCGGCACCTTTCGATAACGCCTGCGCCGGGAGGACAGATGCGCAAAAGACAATACGGCCTCAGCCTGAGTGGACTGGTGTTTGGCTCGATAGTGCTCATCATGGTCGTGCTGCTTGGATTGAAGCTCGCGCCCGATTACATGGAGTTCTTCACGGCGAAGAAGGCGATCGAGGCGATCGCACGGGATAATCCCGGGGGGACGCCCATCGAGATTCGCAAGGCGTTCGATGCCCGACAGGCAATCGACAACATGCCGTCGCTCACGCCAAACGATCTTGATATCACCAAGGAGGGCGGGCAGACCGTGATCGCGTTCTCCTACCGCAAGGAGATTCCGCTGTTCGCCAACCTGGGTATCTACATCGATTTTCAGGCGGATTCGAGAGGTCGATAGTCTCCCTTGTCCCGGATCGCGTCGTTCGAGAGCCGGCTCGGCTACCGCTTTCGCGGCGCGGCGCTTCTGCAACAGGCGCTCACTCATCGCAGCTACGGTACGCCGCACAACGAGCGACTCGAGTTCCTCGGCGACGGGGTACTCGGCTGCGTAATCGCCGCGGAACTGTATGGCCGCTTTCCGCAGATCCAGGAAGGCAAGCTGACGCGTTTGCGCGCCAGCCTGGTGCGTGAAGAGGCACTTGCCGGGCTGGCAATGGAACTCGGGCTCCCCGAGGTGATGCGGGTGGGCGATGCCGAGCTAACTGTCGGCCGCGGCGCGCGCCCCTCGATCCTAGCGGACGCACTGGAGGCGGTTTTCGGCGCGGTGTTCCTGGATGGCGGCTACGACGTTGCACGCGGCACGATTCTTCGTGCCTACGATCGGGCATTGTCGCGCATCCGTCCCGAGGCCACGCCCAAGGATGCGAAGACCCAGCTCCAGGAGCTGATGCAGGCACAGCGCCGCACGTTGCCGGAATACCGCGTGGTGGCGACCAGCGGCGCGGCCCACCAGCAGATCTTCGAGGTTGAGTGCCTGCTGCCCGACCTGGGACTGCGCGCGACCGGGAGCGACACCAGCAGGCAGCGCGCCGAGCAACGGGCCGCGGAGGCCTTGCTCGCGGACATGGACAAATGAGCGGCTTTCGCTGCGGAACCATCGCCATCGCAGGACGCCCGAACACTGGGAAGTCGACGTTGCTCAATCGCCTGGTCGGCGAGAAGCTCGCCATCGTTTCCCCGAAGGCCCAGACCACACGCCACGTGGTTACCGGCATCCTTACCCGTGCCGATTGCCAGTTCGTATTCCTCGATTCGCCGGGGTTGCAGAGGCAACATCGCGAGGCGCTGCACCGCACGCTCAATCGCCGCGCCACCGCGGTACTGGGCGAATGCGACGTGGTGGCGTTCGTTGTCGAGGCGCTGCGCTTCGCTGCCGAAGATCGTGCGGTGCTCGCCCGGATTCCGGCTGCACAGGTGACGATAGCGGTAGTGAACAAGGTCGATCGCGTGAGGCGGACAAGCGAGCTGCTACCATTTCTCGAGCGGCTCGCGCGGGAACGCGATTTTCACGGCATTGTCCCGGTCAGCGCCCAGACCGGCAAGAATATTCCGGAGCTGCTGCGCGTGCTGCGAGATGCCCTGCCTGAGGCACCGGCCATGTTCCCGCCCGAGCAGCTCACCGATCGTGACGAGCGTTTCTTCGCCGCCGAATTGCTTCGGGAAAAGCTGTTCCAGCAGCTGGGGGACGAAGTGCCCTACCGCTGCGAGGTGCTGGTGGACAGTTTCCGGCAGGAGGGCAGCCTTCGACGCATTGACGCGACGATTCTTGTGGACAGGGAAAGCCAGAAGGGAATCGTCGTCGGCGCGAAGGGTGCGCAGCTCAAACGCATTGCGGAGGCGGCGCGCAAGGACATGGAGCGGCTGTTCGACGGCAAGGTGTATCTCGGCGTCTGGGTCAAGGTGCGCAGCGGCTGGAGCGATGATGAGCGCGTCCTGCGCCAACTGGGTTACGGGCACTGAACGATGACCAGGCGCCGCGTCGAACAGGAGCCTGGATTCGTGCTGCACACCTACGCCTACAAGGAGACCAGCCTCATCGTGGAGGCATTGACGCGCCGCCATGGCCGCCTGGCCCTGCTGGCACGGGGGGCGCGGCGTCCACGTTCGGCGATGCGCGGACTGTTGCTTGCATTTCATCCGCTGCGCCTGAGCTGGAGCGGTTCTGCGGAGCTGGGCACGCTTATCTCCGTAGAGTGGTCGGGAGGCTTGCCGTCGCTCGCCGGGCTCGGGCTGATGTGCGGCTTCTACCTGAACGAGCTGCTCCTCCGGCTGCTGGCACGCGACGATCCGCATGAGCGGCTATTCGACGTCTACGCGGAAAGCCTGTCGCGGCTCGCCGTCGGTCAGCAACAGGCGTCGGTGTTGCGGGGATTCGAGCGTCGCTTGCTGGCGGAAGTCGGGTATGCTCCCGTTCTCGAGCGCGATGCGGTCAGCGGCGCGCCGATCGAGCCAATGCGGAACTATGTCTATGAGCCTGATCGTGGACCCGTTCCGGTCAACGGCGTGCCGGGGCGTCCGACTTCGGGCGCGGAGACGGTCGTCAGCGGCCGGACGCTGCTGGATGTCGCGCGCGACGACTACGACCGCCCCGAGACGCGGGAGGAGGCGCGCGCTCTGTTGCGCGCTCTAATCGCGCAACGCCTCGGCGGACAGTCGCTGCATACGCGTATGGTCCTGATGGAGCTGCAGGACCTATGATCGAACTGGGCGTCAACGTCGACCACGTGGCAACCGTGCGTCAGGCGCGGCGTACCTATGAGCCCGACCCGGTCTGGGCGGCGGTCGAGGCGCATCTGGGAGGTGCCGACGGCATCACCGTACACCTGCGCGAGGATCGTCGGCACATCCAGGACGAAGACGTGCGCCGCCTGCGCGAGCTCACGCACATCAAGCTCAATCTCGAAATGGCGGCGACCGAGGAGATGGTCCGCATCGCCTGTGGCATCCGGCCCGAAATGGCCATGCTCGTTCCTGAAGGCCGACAGGAGATCACCACCGAAGGCGGTCTCGACATTGTGTCAAAGGAGACTGCGCTGCGAGCGGCCGTGGCGCGCCTCGCCGACGCGGGGATTATGGTTTCGGTGTTCATCGACGCGGAAGCACGGCAAATAGAGGCCGCGGCCCGGATCGGCGCTGCAGTCTGCGAGATTCACACGGGGCCTTACGCGCATGCATTCCACTCGAAGGGACGCGACGCGGAAAGTCCATCCGTGATCGTCGAACTGGAGAAGCTCGACAAGGCGGGCCAAGCCGTGCGGTCGCTGGGCATGCGCTTTAACGCGGGACACGCGCTCAACTATTTCAATGTCGAACCGGTGGCGCGTCTGCCGGGGGTGCGCGAACTGCACATCGGGCATGCGATCGTGAGCCGCGCGGTGTTCGTGGGAATGCGCGAGGCGGTACGCGAAATGAAGCGCCTGATCGTCGATGCATCGCGATCGGCCAAGAGATGATCTACGGCATCGGCACCGATATCGTCGAAATCGCACGCGTGGAGCGTGCGCTAGCGCGTCATGGCGAGCGATTTGCACTGCGCATTCTTTGCGGGCCCGAACTGCTGCGGTTTCGCGCACATCGCAGGCCGGTGGCCTACCTCGCCAAGCGCTTCGCTGCCAAGGAGGCGTTTACCAAGGCGCTGGGCACGGGCATTCGCGCGCCCGCGAACTGGCACGGGGTGTGGGTCGTAAACCTGCGCTCGGGCCAGCCGGCGCTGGAGTTCTCTGCCGCGCTGGCCGTGCTGCTGGAGCAGCGGGGGGTTTCCCGTGCGCACGTTTCCCTCTCCGACGAGCGCGACTTCGCTAGCGCCACAGTGATCCTGGAGCGCCAGGCTTGAGCACTGGCGTCGGTCCGGCCGTAATCGACGTCGAGGGGACGGTGCTCGGGAGCGCGGATTGGGCCCGTCTGCGCCATCCGGCCGCGGGCGGCGTGATTCTTTTCAGCCGCAACTACCAGGAGCCCGCACAGTTGCGGGCGCTGGTAAGCGAGATTCGCGCACTCCGCCATGAGTTCCTGCTTTGCGTCGATCACGAAGGGGGCAGGGTGCAACGCTTCCGCTCGGGATTCACGCCGCTGCCCCCGATGCGCAGATTCGGCGCGCTTTGGGACCGCGACCGCGAGGCGGGGCGAGCGGCGGCGCGCGCCGCCGGAGTGGTGATCGCCGCCGAGCTCGCAGAGTACGACGTGGACTTCAGCTTCGCGCCGGTGCTCGATCTCGACTACGGCACAAGCACCGTGATCGGCGACCGCGCGTTTCACCGTGATCCGCTGGCCGTGGGCGAGCTCGCGGCGGCGTTCATCGCGGGCCTCGGGGATTGCGGAATGGCCGCGGTGGGAAAGCACTTTCCAGGGCACGGCTATGCCGCGGCCGACTCGCACGTCGAAGTGCCACGGGACGATCGGACGCTCGAGGAGATCCTTGCGCGGGACGTGGCGCCCTATCGCACGGCGATCGTTGCCGGCCTCGCGGCCGTGATGCCTGCGCATGTCGTCTACGCCCGGGTGGACCCTCTGCCGGCGGGCTATTCGAGCTTCTGGCTGCAGGAAGTACTGCGCCGGCGGCTGGGCTTCGATGGACTAATCTTCAGCGATGATCTGTCGATGAAGGGAGCCACGACGGCGGGGAGCATCGCCGATCGTGCGCGAATGGCGCTCGGTGCCGGTTGCGACATGGTTCTGCTGTGCAACGATCCCGCCGGACAAGAAGAGCTGCTCGAGTCGCTCGGCGGTGTTGCCCCCGTGGCAGAGCGCCGCTTCGCCCGCATGCGGCGAGCGGGCGGCCACGGCCTCTTCGAGACCGCCTACCGCCGGGCATCCTCGATCGTCAGCCGGCTTGCGTGAACGGCGCGCGGCTGCGCTGCATCAGGCGCGCTCGATATAGGTACCGTCGTTCGTATTGATCTTGATTCTCTCGCCTTGATTCACGAAGGGCGGGACCTGAACCGTGATGCCGGTGTCCATGATCGCCGGTTTGAAAGTCGTGGTCGCGGTCGCGTTCTTGATGCTCGGCTCGGTCTCCTTCACCGTGAGAACGACCGATGGCGGGAGCTCGATGCCGATGGTGCGACCGTTGTAGGAGTTGATCTGTACATCGGTGTTCGGCAACAGGAAACCGGCCTGCCCTTCAAGAAAGTCGGCCGACAGGGAGAGCTGCTCATAGTTCTGCTTGTCCATGAAGACGTAATTATCGCCGTCCTGATACAGGTACTCCATGTCGCGCGGCTCGACGAATGCGCGCTCCACCTTGTCTTCGGTACGGAACCGCTGATTAGTCTTGGTGCCCGCTTCAATGTCCTTCATTTCCACCTGCATGAAGGCGCCGCCGCGACCGCCGACGTGCACGTGGTAGCACTTGAGCACTCGCCAGACCCGCTTGTCCCACTCGATAAGATTGCCGACACGGATGTCGACCGCCGAAACTTTCGCCATGAGCCGCTGCCAAATTTGAAAAGGCAAGAATTTTACACGAAATCATGGAGATGGCGCTACAATTTCGGATGCGGCCGTCGCCAGAAGAAATGAACCAGCAGTTCGATCCAAAGTCATTCGTGGCGGGACTTCCCAACCTGCCGGGCGTCTATCGAATGCTGGGTGCGACTGGCGAAGCGCTCTACGTGGGCAAGGCGCGTGACCTGAAAAAGCGCGTCGGCTCGTACTTCCACAAGCAAGTCGCCAGCCCGCGCATTCACATGATGCTCTCGCAGGTCGCCTCCATCGAGATCACCGTGACGCGCTCCGAGGGCGAGGCCCTGCTGCTGGAGAACAATTTCATCAAGAGTCTCGCGCCGCGCTACAACATCCTGTTCCGTGACGACAAATCGTACCCGTACCTGATGATCACGGGTCATCCTGTGCCCCGAATCGGCTTTCATCGCGGCGCGAGGGATCGCAACAACCGTTACTTCGGCCCATTTCCCCATGCCCATGCGGTTCGCGAGGCGATTCAGCTTCTGCAACGCGTGTTCCGGCTGCGCACGTGCGAGGACAGCGTATTCGAGAACCGCTCGCGGCCTTGCTTGCTCTACCAGATTCGCCGCTGCACCGCTCCCTGCACGGGACTCATCGGGGCCGAGCAGTACGCGCAGGATGTGCGCAATGCCGAGCTCTTTCTCGAAGGCAGGGAGGACGCGGTTATCGGCGCGCTTACGCATAAGATGGAAACCGCCGCCACCGGCCATCACTATGAGGACGCGGCGGTCTATCGCGATCAGATTCGGGCGCTGTCGCGGGTCCAGGCGCGGCAATACGTGGAGAGCGACCGGGGAGTCGACTCCGACGTGGTGGCTTGCGTGCTCGATGGCGGAATGGCTTGCGTGAATCTGGTGATGATCCGTGCAGGAAGGCACGTCGGCGACAGGAGCTTCTTCCCGCACAACGCCGAGGGCGCGAGCGCCGGCGAGGTCTTGGCCGCATTTCTTGAGCAGCACTATGTCGAGCAGCCCGTGCCGCCTCTCGTGTTGACGAGCGACGAGGTGGATCGAGAAACTCTCGAAGAGGCGCTCGCGGAACGCTATGGCCGCAGCACGCAAATACTGTCGCCGACCCACGGCGAGCGCCGCGTCTGGCTGGACATGGCGCGCAAGAACGCGCAGCTCGCACTGGCGCACCGCGAGCGCGAGAGGATCACCCAGGAAGCGCGCGTCGGCGCACTGCGCGATGCGCTTAGGCTGCTGGACTCGGTGCAACGCATCGAATGCTTCGATGTGAGCCACACAATGGGAGAAGCGGCCGTAGCCTCGTGCGTGGTCTACGACCATCACACGATGCAGCGCGGCGAGTATCGACGCTACAACATTCGCGGCATTAAGCCGGGCGACGATTACGCTGCGATGCGCCAGGCGCTTACGCGACGCTATGAGCGGGTCACCGGGGAGGGCGGCAAGATCCCCGACCTGGTGCTGATCGACGGCGGCAAGGGGCAGACGGGCGTTGCCAGGGCGGCGCTGATCGAACTCGGTCTCAACGACGTCAGCGTGGTCGGCGTCGCCAAGGGGCCCGAGCGCAAGCCCGGTCTCGAGGAGCTCATTATCGAGGCCGAGGGCCGCGTCCTTACGCTGCCGCCGCACCACTTGGGCCTGCACTTGATCCAGACCATCCGCGACGAAGCTCATCGCTTCGCGATAGTCGGGCACCGCGCGCGCCGTGGAAAATCCCGCACCACGTCGTCGCTCAACGAGATTCCCGGAATCGGCTCGAAGCGGCGCCAGCGTTTGCTTGCTCATTTCGGCGGATTGCGGGAGGTCCAGGCCGCAGCAGTAGACGATCTGTGCAATGTCGAAGGTATCAGCCGCGCCCTGGCCGAGCAGATTTACCGCCATCTTCACGAGCAAGCGGGGAGCTGATGCCACTCAACCTGCCGAATCTGATCACCTGGTTGAGGATTCTCCTGATCCCGTTGCTTATTGGTGTCTTCTATCTGCCCGACGCCTGGCTCTCGATGGGCGGCAAGAACGTTGCGGCAACCGCCATCTTCGTCTTTGCGGCGATCACCGACTGGCTCGACGGATATCTCGCCCGCGCTCTGAACCAAATGTCCGCATTCGGAGCTTTTCTGGACCCGGTGGCCGACAAGCTCATGGTCGCGGGAGCGCTGATCGTCCTGCTGCAGCTTGACAGGGTCGAGTCGGCGGTGGCTCTGATCATCATCGGTCGCGAGATCGCCATCTCGGCCCTGCGGGAATGGATGGCGAAGCTCGGAAAATCGAAGAGCGTGGCGGTGGCCTTTGTCGGGAAGATCAAGACCGTAAGCCAGATGGTTGCGGTGCCGCTGCTGCTGTACCACGACGAGCTTTTCGGGCTGGTGAACTGCCAGTTGCTGGGCACCGTTCTGATCAACGTGGCGGCGGTACTAACCGCGATTTCCATGCTCTATTACCTGCGCCGCGCACTGCCGCATGCCACCGAACCGGGTTGAGCGGCGGCGCGGGAAGGCCTTATAATCGTCGTTGCAATGACGCGGGAATAGCTCAGTTGGTAGAGCGCAACCTTGCCAAGGTTGAGGTCGGGAGTTCGAGACTCCTTTCCCGCTCCAGTTTCGAAGGGAAGGTGGCCTGCCACCTTCCCTTTTTAGTTCCGGGCCCGCGCTGAAAAGCGGGCGCCTCCCGACGGCGGGATGGCAGAGTGGTCATGCAGCGGCCTGCAAAGCCGTGTACGCCGGTTCGATTCCGACTCCCGCCTCCAGTCCAGCGTTTTCCGCGACAATCCTGTTTCGCCCGGGTGGTGAAACTGGTAGACACAGGGGACTTAAAATCCCCAGGCCGAAAGGCCGTGGCGGTTCGAATCCGCCCCCGGGCACCAACCTAGCGTTGCGGGGGTCAGGCGCCGATCACCTGCAGGCGGACGCAATTGCGTCCGAACACGTAGGCATAGTCGCGCGAGGCGGCCATCCCCTTGGCGAGCAGCAGCCCAAGGCCCCCCACCGGGCGGTTTTCGAGGTTCGTTGTCACAATTGCGTCCGCCCTCGCGAAAGGATTGAAAGGCGGGGCGGTATCCTCGAAAGCGACCGTAATAGCGGCATTGTCGCCGCTGAGCGTTACCCATACGGGCGCCTCGCAATCCCCTCGGTAGCCATGCCGGACGCAGTTTGTGAACAATTCCTCAAGGATCAGGTTCAGGCGCAGGCAATTGTCCCTCCCCAAGGCTGCTTCTTTACAGAATATCCCCAGGAATTCGCGTACTCTTTGAAGCGAGTCCAGGCGGGCCAGGAACATTGCGGTGCGCGTGGTCATCGGCAAGGCATTATAGAATTATCCAAGGTCACTGATTGCAGGAGGGCTTTCATGCGGATCGCAGCGTTATTGGCAAGCTTGGTACTGGCGTTTCCGGCGTTCGCCGACGACGTTGGGCAGGTCAAGACCGCCCGCGGCAGCGTGCACCTCGAACGCGACGGGCAGAAGCTGGCCGTTGCACCGGGGATGGGCGTGCAGCAGGCCGACACCATCATCACCGGCACCGACGGCGCGGTTGGCGTGACGTTCACCGACAACAGCCTGCTGTCGGCGGGCCCGAACACTGTGCTCGCGATCGATCGCTACGCGTTCGACACCACGACGCACGCAGGGCAATTCGATGCTTCCGTGCGCAAGGGTACCCTGGCGGTCGTGTCGGGGAACCTCGTGAAGCAATCCCCGGAGGCAATGCGTATTCACACGCCGGCCTCGATCATGGGTGTGCGTGGAACCGAGTTCGTGGTACGGGTGAACGATACCGGTAACTGATGGGCGCCGCGATTCTAGCGGCGATCTTCGCTGCCATTGTCGTCTTCAGCAAGGAGCCCGCGCCGACCTACGACGAAACCGTCATCATCCTGCCGGCTCATGCAGGCAAGAAGATCGGCGGCGTCGTGGTGAGGCGGGATGGTCAGGAACAAGTTCTGGACTCACCGTACGCGGCGAGCCACATTCGCGGGATGGGCAGTCTCGAAGCCAGCCACGCGTCGCAGGCCGAAGTTCAGGCCTCATTTTCGGATGTCCTCACGGCGCTGCCGCCGCGTCCGGCCAAGTTCGTCCTGTATTTCGTCACCGGCAAGGACGTGCTCACCGACGAGTCTGAGATCGAGCTACGTAACGTCTTGGCCGAAATGAAAAAGCGACCCGTGCCGGACGTGCTCGTAATCGGGCACACCGACACCCAGGGAAGCCTCGAGACAAATGACGACCTTTCGCGTATGCGCGCGGAAAAGGTTAAAGGATTTCTGCTGGGCATCGGCGTCGCTCCCGAGCGCATCAAGGTCGCGGGACGGGGCGAGCGCGATCTGCTCGTACCGACCGGCAACAACGTCGACGAGCCGCGTAACCGCCGAGTGGAAATCAACGTTCGCTGAGATCGGGGCCGACCCACTGCAGGCACAGCAACGTGAGATCGTCTGAGGGGTCGGCGCCGCCGACGAAGCGTGCTACGGCATCGCGTATCCCGTTCACGACCTCGTCGGCACTGGCGCCCGGTTGCAGGACGTCGAGTGCGGCCTTCAGCCGCTCCGTGCCGTAGAACGCCGCCTGGGGATCCATTGCCTCGGTCACGCCGTCGGTGACCACACAAAGCCATTCGTGCGGCACGAAGCGCCTGCGGCGCGTCCGGTAGGGGTGATTCTCAATGACACACAGAGGTGGACCATCGGCCATCTCGAAGCAGTGAAGAGGGGCATCGGGCCGCTTCGCATAGGGCGGCTGATGACCCGCATTACAGTAATCTAGGATCCCCGTACGCGCGTCGAAGATCCCGGCAAACACGGAGACGAACAACGCTTCCGGATTTTCGCGGCTGATCTCCGCGCTGGCGCGAGCGATGATGTCGCCGATGTCGTTCGGTGAGCGCAGCGCCGCACTCTTGAGCAGCGTCTTGGAGAGCGCCATGAACAGGCTCGCCGGCAGGCCCTTGCCGGAGACGTCGGCGACTACGAAGAACAACCGGTTCGCGTCCAACATGAAGCAATCGTAGAAATCGCCCCCTACGGTGCGTGCAGGCTCGAGCAAAGCCGAGAGCGAAAAGCGCCGCTCCTTCGCAAAGATCTGGTCGGGCACGGGCAACAGGCCCATCTGAATGCGGCGCGCAGCCTGCAGTTCGCCTGCGATGCGCTCGGCGGCATCGTGCAAGGACCGGCGCTGGCGGTCGGCCTCCGAAAGGGTTGCCGCCAATACCGTCCCGTAGACCAGTGTCGCACCGACGGCGGGCGAGGCAACGTCGATCAGCGATCCCAATCCAAAGGATAGTATGCCTATGGCGGCCAGCGCCACGATGACCGAGACGAACAGCACGCCGGACGCCCAGGCGCGCAGAATCGGCACGAAAACGATCATCAGCGCCCCCGCCGCGAGCAGCAGGAGCACCTCGATCGTGCGTGCGTGCAGCGACCGGATCAAGTAGCCCTCGTCGAAGATCTGCTCCAGCAGTTGCTGGTGCAATTCGACACCGGGGATGGTCTCGCCGAGCGGCGTTGCCTTCTGATCTTGCAGCCCCAATCCGGTCACTCCGACCAGCACCAGCTTGCCGCGCAACTGCTCTGGGTTCACTTTGCCGGCAAGGACCGCTGCTGCTGATATGTCCTGGTATTGCTTGTGCGGGCTGAAATATAGCCAAGCACTTCCGTCTTGTTGCATCGGGATCGAAAGATCGCCGAGCTGCAACGCCAGCAAGCCATCGGTGCGGCTTCCCACGCGCAACGCAGGGATGCCGGCCGCCACGCGCAACATTTCCACGCCCAGGGCGGGGACATAGGTATCGCTCACGCGTGCGACGAGTAGTACGCGACGTACTACGCGGGTATCGGCGGAAGTCAGAAGGCCGCGCCCCGCTGCGGCCGCGTCGATGCGGGGCAGACTCTGCAGGTGTCCCACGAAATCATGCAGCGCCTGCGGCGGCGGAATCCTCCACATGAACGGCGCTGCCGTCGGACGCATCGGGCCATTTGCTTGGCGGCGCGGCATGCCCGCGATTCCGAGCACCACGTTTTCGCCTCTCACCGCCCTGGCCAGGGCCGCGTCACCGGAACCGTCTGGCCCGAAACGATCGGTTTCCGAG
This sequence comes from uncultured Pseudomonadota bacterium, assembly GCA_963834845.1. Classification (GTDB taxonomy): domain Bacteria; phylum Pseudomonadota; class Gammaproteobacteria; order Burkholderiales; family SG8-39; genus DAHVFK01. The sequence continues at coordinate 3,332,835 of CAWICY010000004.1, read as the reverse complement.
AACAGCACATCGACGCCGATCGCCGCTGGCCGCATGGCCTCGATTCGCTGCAGCAGTTCCGCCATTAGCGCCCGCGGCCAGGGCCACTGCCCATGCACGGCCAAGGACGGTTCGTCGATCGCGACGACAATCGCGGGTGCGGATTTGCGCGTCCGCGGCAGAACTTGTTGATAGCCGTCGAAAAGCGCGTTTCGCAGGTCTCGAACCAGCGGCGGCTCCAGGACGAACAGGAGGAGGAGGGCGAGCAACAGCCCTGCGCCCGCGTAACGGCGCGCGCCGAGCAGCTTCAGAGATCGATCTCCAGGCCGTCGTACGCCGCGACGACCTCCAGTTGATGGTCACCGCGCGTCAACTCCTCGAAGCGCCGGGTTTCGGCAAAGATTCGCTCCACGGCTGCGTCATCGGAGGCGGGCTCGTGATGAAACAGCGCCAGCCGCTTGGCCTTCGCCATCTGGCACAGCTCTACGCCAATCACGTTGCTCGAGTGTCCCCAGTCCGCCTTGACCGAGATGGCATCGGCGAGCGAGTACATCGCGTCGAATACGACCAAGTCAGCGCCCCGAAAGAACTGCACGAACTCCTCCGTTTGCGAGCGTTCCTCGAGTTTGTGCTCGGAATCCGTGGTGTAGATGAACGCCTTGCCGTTCGCCTCGAAACGATAGCCGTACGATGCGCCCGAGTGCTGTTGCAGCTTCGGTGTCACGCGCACGCCCGATATCGACGTAGTTTCACCGGGCATCAGCAGCACGAAGTCGATGTCCGCGGCAAGCTGATCGAAGGTCACTGGAAAGCACGGCGGATCCTGCTGCAATCTGAAAGCGTGCTCGAGCACCGCATGGCAGCCGTAGATCCGGATGATCGTGCCCGGGACGTAGGCCGGCCCGAGAAACGGGAACCCCATGATGTGGTCCCAGTGCATGTGCGACATGAACACGTTGATGGTCGCCGGCCGTCCGGCCTGGCGCGCCAGCACGTGCGCTCCGAAAGCGCGCGCGCCGCTTCCCATGTCGCAAACGAAATACTCGTCGCCGCCAGGCTCGAATTCCACGCATGCCGAGTGGCCGCCGAAGGTTCGCGTAAGCGAGAAAGACAACCGGCTTCCCAAAAATGCGCAGGCCTTTTCGAACGTGTCGAGCGATTCTCCGTTGGCCGCCACCAGCGCCTGCGCCAGCCGGTCGCGCACGTCGCGCCAAGTGAGGGAAACCGGAATTGATCCGCGCGTGCCCCAGAATCGGACGCGCACGTCAGTCCCGCCCGTAGGCGGCAGCGGACTCTGGCGAAAGCGCGTTGAGCGCCTCGCGCACGGTGGCAAAAGTGTCGAACACGAGGTTGAAACGACTGATATGAAAGATCTCGGCCACTATGGGTTGCATCGCCGCGATGAGGATTGTGCTGCCCAGCGCCTTTGCTTCCTTGGCCGCGATCATGAAGCAGCGCAGACCCGCGCTCGACACGTACTCGAGGGCGGAGAGATCGAACACGATGCCGCCCCCTGCCTTCGCCCCTTCCTGCAGGTACGGCTGCAGGGCTTCCCGGAAGGCGTCGCAATTGTCGTGGTCGAGCCGCCCCGCTGGCGTGAGAACCATGGTCGAGGCGTAATTTCGCTGCGAAAGGGTCACGGCGGTCGTCATGAGTCCAAGGCGTATTTTATTATGATGTCCGATAAACACGGCAAGGAGGCAATTTTGTCGCCTTCAGGCGTCATTTCTTCGCAGTACTGCATTGCCGGCCGGCCCCTGTGACCGACGACGCGAGCAGGGCCGCGGCCCGGTTTCTGTTCGACGCGCACCGTGCGCGCAAGCGGTTCGGGGCGATCGCCGAGAGCATTGCTCCCCGGTCGGTGGGCGAAGCCTATGCCATTCAGGATGCGTTCGTCTCCCTCAAGACGCGCCAATGGGGGCCGGTGGCCGGGTACAAGCTCGCGTTGACGACCCCGCAAATGCGTCACATGGTCGGGCACAACGATTCGATCGCCGGTATGCTCCTCCGCGCGGGGCTGCAACGCTCTCCGGCGAAGGTCCGTGCCTCCGACTATACGCGGCTGCTGGTCGAATTCGAAATCGGCCTTGAACTGGGCGCCGACTTGCCTGCATCGAGAGCCCCGTTCGCGCGCCGCGACGTTGCGAGCGCCGTCAGCGCGGTGGTGCCTGCACTGGAGCTCGCGGACGATCGGGGTGCCGACTACGCAAGACTGTCGCAGGAATTCCTTCATCTGATCGCCGACAACGCCTGGAATGAGGGCGCGGTCTTCGGCCCGCCCACCCGCAACTGGCGGCAGCTGGACTTGGCAGGCCTGCGCGGGATAGCGACGATCAATGGGGTCCGCGCGGGCGAGGGCAGGGGCGGCGACGCCCTCGGGCACCCGCTCGAGGCACTCACTTGGCTCGCCAATCACCTTGCTGGGCGCGGCCGCTCGCTCCGGCGGGGCGATGTGGTCATTACGGGGAGCCTGGTAACTTCCAAGTTTCCCCGCGCGGGAGACCGCGTGCAGTTTTCGATCGAGCACCTCGGTCGGGTGGATCTGACAGTCGAGTGAAGCGCGTCAGCGCTCGAAGCTGTGACACAACATTGGTCAATCGTCCGATTCGCCATCCTCGTACAATGCCTCGCGGCCGATACGGTCCAGGCACAGCTCGGCCGTCCAGGGCAACATCAGCGCTCCGCAGCGGGAGTCGCGGTACAGTCGCTCCAGCGGCAGCGACTTGAGCATCGACTGGCCGCCACAGGTGCGGATCGCGAGACGGCACAGATCGTTGGCGTTTTCCATGATGGTGTATTGGGTGGCGTAAGCACGCAGGCGTGCATCCTTCGGCGGGTCGACGCGCGCATCGTCGAGCATGCGCAGGAACAACGCCCTGGTCTGCTCGAGCTTCACATGCATCTCGGCCACCGCGATCTGTTTCGTCGGGTACATGCGGCGCTTCACCGGCGGCATCCCCGGAATCTCGCCACGCAGGTACTTGACGGTGAATTCGTACGCGGCGATGGCGATGCCGAAATACGTCGGCGACAGCGTGGTGAACATGTGCGGCCAGCGGCTCGCGGCCTGGAAATAGACGCCGCGCGGCATCATCTGGGCGTCGTCCGGCACGAAAACGTCCTTGAAGAGCAGCGTCCGGGACACAGTGCCGCGCATGCCGAGCGGATCCCAGTCGCCCGTGATGCTGAGCCCCGGCGCGTCGCCGGGAACGGCTATATAGAGCGTGTCGCGCATGCTGCGATCGGGCTTGTCCTCGGTGCACAGCAACCCGTAGTAGTGCGCGGCGCCGGCGAGCGACGCAAAGATCTTCTTGCCGTTGATCGTCCAGCCACCCTCGACTTTGGTCGCCAGCGTGCCGAACGGCGCCTTGCCCGCCGCGGCGGCACTGCCTTCGGAGAACGGCTGCGCATACACCGCGCCGTGCTTGACCACGCGCTCGAAATGGACCGCACGGTGCCTATCATGCTCCCGCTTCTGCGCCTGGGTCATGTCGAGGTCGTCGGCGAGGATTCCCGGCCACAGCGTGGAGCAGGCATGCATGTTGAAGGTGAGGGCGGTAGCGCCGCAATACTTGCCAATGGTCGCCGAGACGATCGCATAGGTGCGCAGATCCGCGCCCTTGCCGCCAAATGCTTCGGGCACGCAAAGCGCGAGCAGTCCGGCTTGACGCATGTCGTCGTAGTTTTCGAAAGGAAAGGTCGCGTCCCGGTCGTAGCGAGCGGCGCGTGCGGCGAACTTCGGTCCCAGCGATTCGGCGATCTCCACCAGCTCTGTCTGTTTGGCTTCGAGCGGATAGTTCGAACCCGTGACCGAGTAGCGCGGGTCGATCCGACGCAGCTTGGCAGCATCCATCGGTTACCTCAATGCATGTGGCGCGCCAGGAATCCGCCGAGCGCCTGGTTGAATTCATCGGGCTGGTCCATCGGGCCGAGATGTCCGCACCCATCCAGCACCACGTACTCGGCGCCCGGGATCTTCTCGGTCATGCGCTGCATGACCGACGCGGGCGCGGTACGATCGTCGGCCCCCGCGAGTACCAGCGTCGGGACATCGACGCGCGGCAACAGTTCCCGCCGGTCGAAGGTGGTCAGGAGCGCGACCGCCTTGCGGTAAGTGGCGGCCGGCACGGCCGCCATGACGCGCTCTGCATGCTCCAGGCCACCGCGTGTCGATTTCCCGCCGCGCATGGTCGACATCAGCTTGGCGGCGATCTCGGCCATGGTTTTGCCCTGGTCGAGCGGTGCGATGCGCGAAGCGATGAACTGGCGCTGGAACTCCCCCCCGGCGCCGCCGAATGCAGCGCTGGTGAACGACAGGACCAGCGCCCGGATGAGTTGCGGGTAGCGCGCGTAGGCCTCCTGCGCGACGAAACCGCCCATGCTGTGGCCTACCAGGACTACGGGGGCGCCCCCAAGGTGCTCGAGCAACCGGCGCAGCGCGCCGGCGAGGTGCTCGAAGTCGTAGGGATCGACCGTCGGGCTGGCGCCATAGCCGGGCTGGTCCCAGGCGACGGCCCGGAACGCGCGCGCGGCGAAGTAAGGTAGCTGGTCTTGCCAGGCCGCGTGTCCGCCGCCGACTCCATGCAAGAACACAAGCGTCGCATCGCCCCGGCCCTGCTCGATGTACGCCGGCAAGCTCACGCGAGCTCGCCCCGCAGCCTGCCATCGTCGACGATCGTCTCGCCGTCCAGGCCGATGGTGCAGTGGCGCAACGGCAGGTCGTAATGGCCCAGGGTGTAGCGGCCGGCGACCTCATTGGCGCCGGTGGAGTACAGGAAATTGCCCGCGAACGCACGCTGCTCGGTGCCGTTCACGTCGCGCCGGTCGTACATCACCAGTGCGTCCCAGCGGGCTCGAGGATTCATGCCCCAGCCGACGTGCGATACGGCATACGCGTCGCGCTCGCCCCATGCCGCGAAATATTCGCGCATCAGCTCTGCGTCGAGCGAGCCGCCGTCGATCGCCACCACGTAGTCGTCTTCGATGGTCAGCCGCACGGGGGATTCGATGTAGCGCTTGAATGTCAGGTTCAGGTCCCCGGGCGCCAGCACCAGCGTCCCGTTGACGCTGCCGGAGCGCGGAAAGCACAGACACAAACCGCCGGGCCAGTGCGACAGCGTGCCCGGCTTCTCCGTATATCCCCAGACGCCGCCGACGCGCGCGCCTTCGACGCGGATGGCGAGCGCGGTGCCGGCCGGCGAGGTGACCTCCATCGTCGTCGCTTCACGCAGGCGCCGCATGCCCGCCCTTACCTTCTGCTCGTCGGCGGAGGAGGGCGCAAGGCGCTCGAGGGCCTCGGGATGCTCGTTCGAGATGTACAGCACGCGCGCCCCGCCCTTTAGCACCTGGGGCAGCTCCGGGGCGTGCATCAGCCCTTCGACCGTGCAGTCGGCCACGAACACGCTGCCGGCGAGCGCCTGGATCGCCGCGCCGAAACCTTGCAGCACGTTCGAAGCTCCGGTCGAGCGGATCGGGACGGGTGCAGTCTGCCGCGGCGTAGGCACGACGACATGAAACGGCCTGGCACCGAGCTTCATGAGAGCCAGTTCAGCGAGGCGCACGTTTAATTCCCTCGACTGCGACTCGGACAGCACCGCGCACTGGTCGCCGGTGGCGACCTTGCAGCGCGCGAACACCTCCGCAAACAGGTCGATCCACTTGCCTTCGATACGATCGGCGAGCATAGCGTCTCCGGCCTTCAGGATTTCAGGCCGATAGTACCTTCAGTCCCTGATAAGATTACTTATATGATCGTGTTCGACTTGCTGTGCCACGCGGGACACCGTTTCGAGGGCTGGTTTGCCTCGGCCAAGGATTTCGGCGGGCAGCTCCAGCGCGGGTTCTTGAGCTGTCCGCAATGCGGCTCGGCGAGCGTTGAGCGCGTGCCTTCGGCCACGCGCATCAATTCGGGCTCGGCGGAGCCGGCGCGGAAGGTGCGTCCTAGCGCCGCAGACCCGGAACTGGCGGGCAGGGACCCCTTCGCGATCGCGCAAATCCTCTATTCGCGCCTGGTCGACGAGATCATCTCCCGGACGGAGGACGTCGGCAGCGACTTCCCGGTCGAGGCGCGCCGCATTCATGACGAAGAAGCCCCGGCACGGGCAATTCGAGGCGTTGCGACGCAGGAGGAGCACGATGCCTTGCTCGAGGATGGCATCCCGGTTGCGCGCCTACCGTTGCCGCCCGGGCGGCCAAACTGATGTGCGCATATGTGTATTATGTTAAATCCTATGTGGTTGCGGATTTGCCCGAACAACGTGCTACCGAACGGCGCCCGCCCGACGCAGCAACCCCACTAGCTCCCTGTCCCCGCGCTCGCTGGCGATGCTGAGCGCGGTCTCGCCACGCGGACCTTTCACCGTCAGGTCCGGATCCCGGTAGAGCAGCACCCGCGCCGTCCCAGCGTAACCGTTGCGTACTGCGAGCATCAGCGGCGTATAGCCGTTGGGTGCCACAGCGTCCTTGTTGGCTCCGATATCGAGCAGGTAATCGACGACCTCGGTATGTCCGCCGAATGCCGCATATTGCAAGGGCGTCCACCCGCCGCTGTTGACCGGCGCACCGGCCGACACCAGCAGCTTGGCCACCCCCAGATGCCCATCGAGGCAGGCGGCCATCAGCGGAGTGTCGCCGAACGCATTGGGCCGGCCGGGGCTCGCTTTGTAGCGAATCAGAAGCCTTGCCAGATCATCGTATCCGTTCCTCGCGGCGAGGATGAGAAGCGTGTTTCCCTCCGCGTCCGCGGTGTTCGGGTCAAGGCCTTTCTCGAGGTACGCGGAAACGGTCGAGGCGTCGCCCTGCTCAGCCGCCTTGAGCAATTCATCGAAGGACTGCGCTCCCAACGATGTGGAACAGGCTAATGCTGTTATAACAGCTAGATACAAAAAATATCTAAGCATGTTTGTCAACTTTACCGGACGTCCGAGCTAGATATCCATGCGAGGCATGCCAGAGAGCATCTCGGCAGCGAACAGCCGTGGATTGAGGGGGTGCCTCGCCAAGGCGCGGCTGAGCCCCATGTGCCGCGCGTAACGCAGCCACTGCTGGGCGCCTGCGGCGCGTGCCGCCGTGCCGGCGGTGCCGTACTTGAGGGCCACTCCATATCCCGCGAGCGCATTGTCGACAGCCAGCTTTTGCAGGACCTCGGCGAGCAACTCAAGCTCGTCCCGAGTGGTTGTTGCATCGGCGATGGCCGCTACGTCGCCCGCCGCGGCGGCGCGCAACATACGCGAGATTGCCTCGGCGCGCTCGGCCTCCCCATAGGCGACCGCTTTCAGTGGGGCGCCGCCGGCAAAGGCAAGCCAGCGTGCCGCTTCCTGTACGCCCTGCCCGTCCAACCACGCCAGCGCCTCGTCCCATTCGGGAAGCGGCACGGCAAGCGCCACGCAGCGACTGCGGATGGTCGGCAGAAGCCTGGCGGGACGGTGCGCCACCAGCACGAAGATCGCGCCCGGCGGCGGCTCCTCGAGGCTCTTAAGCAGCGCGTTGGCCGCATGCACGTTCATGTCTTCGGCGGGATGTACCAGTGCGACGCGCAAGCGTCCCCTATGCGAGCCTAGGTTCAGAAAATCCGCCAATTCGCGCACTTGGTCGACTTTTATTTCGGCGCTCGGCTTCGGCGCGCGCGCGCCGCCGCCCGGCTCATCCCCCGCGTCGCCGGACGGCTGCCTGGCGATCGCCTCGGGCTCGAGGCGCCGAAGGTCCGGATGGTTGCCCGCGACATACCAGCGGCAAGCCTCGCAGCGGCCACACGCATCGTCGCCTTCGGTACGTGCTTCGCATAGCAGAAACTGCGCAAAGCGCTCTGCCAGCGCAAGCTTGCCGATCCCGGCGACGCCGTGAATGAGCAGCGCATGAGGCAAGCGCGCCGCGCTACCGCAAAGCCTATTCCACACGTCACCTTGCCAAGGAAGGTTCATATAATCAATTTCCTAATATATATTTCTCAAGTTGTAGCTTAATATCTTCGATCGGCTTGGCGGCGTCGATGATGCGCATACGCCCGGGCTCGACTTCGGCGCGCGCCAGGTATGCTTGGCGGACCCGATCGAAAAAGCCCCGATCTTCGCTTTCGAAACGATCGAGGCGCCGGCCGCTGGCGTCAAGACGTTGCCGGGCAACTTCGTAGGGACAGTCAAACACTAGCGTGCGGTCCGGACGCAGCCCCGGGTGCGCGGCCTCCGCCAGCCGCTGTATCAGCTCGTGCGGCACACCCTTGCCTGCGCCTTGATAGGCGGCCGTCGCGTCGCTGAAGCGATCGCATACCACCCACTTACCGCTCTCGAGCGCCGGCCGGATGACGCGCTGGACGTGATCGGCGCGTGCCGCAAACAGCAGCAGTGTCTCCGTCAGCGCGTCCATGGGCTCGGTCAGGATCAGCACGCGCAATTTCTCGGCCAACGGCGTGCCGCCGGGCTCTCGGGTCAGCAGCACTTCCCTTCCCTGTTGCCGCAGCCGATCGGCGATGAACTCGATATGGGTCGATTTCCCCGCACCATCGACGCCTTCCAGAGTGATCAGCTTGCCGCGCCCGCTCATCGCTGGCTCTCTTTGTCCCGGGCCGTCTCGCCGCGAGCGCCAAGTCGCTGATATTTTGTCACTGCGCGGTCGTGCTCGTTCAGGGTACGGGAAAACTCGCTCGAACCATCGCCGCGCGCCACGTAGTACAAGGCGTCCGTCTTGGCCGGATGTAAGGCGGCGCGCAGCGAGTCCAGCCCAGGCATCGCGATCGGGGTCGGCGGCAGCCCGGTGCGCGTATAGGTGTTGTAGGGCCCGTCGGCAAGTAGATGGGCCTTTGTCAGATTGCCGTCGAAGTCTTCACCCAGTCCGTATATCACCGTCGGGTCGGCTTGCAGGCGCATTCCGATGCGCAGCCGGTTCGCCAGCACGCCGGCGATCAGGTCGCGGTCCGAGGCGGCTCCGGTCTCCTTCTCGACGATCGAAGCCATGATCAGGGCATCGTACGGCGTACGGTACGGCGTGTTGGGGTCGCGCGTGCGCCACTCTGCTTCCAGGTGCTGGTGCATCGCGCGGTACGCGCGCCGCAGTACGGCGAGGTCGCTCGAGCCCTTGGCGAACATGTAGGTGTCCGGGAAAAACACACCTTCGGCATGCGTTTCAGTCGCGCCGAGCCGCTCGAGCAGCCGGGTAGTGTCGAGGCCTGCGGTGTCGTGCCGCAAATAGGGATCGGCGTTCAGCGCCGCGCGCACCTGCCGAATACTCCAGCCCTCGATCAGCTTGACCTCGGACTGCGTCACGTCGCCGCGCGTCAGCTTTTCCAGCAGCTGCAGGGGCGTGAGCGTCTGCGTCAGCTCGTAGCTTCCTGCCTTGATGCGAGACGCGCGACCCATCGAGCGCGCCAGCGCTTCGAACTGCCACGGGCCGACCCCGATCCCCGCTTGCTCCATGAGGGCAATGGCGTGGCGGAACCGCGTGCCCGGCGGTAGCTCGAACTCGACCGGCAGCTTGCGCATGGCGAGCGGCGTCGTCAAGTACCAGGCAACGTAACCGGCCGCGGCGATTGCCGCCAGCAGCATCACGGCCAGAAGGCGTCTCAGGAAGGATAGCAACCGAATCCGCGGCGGCTACGCCCGGCGCAGCGGGTAAAATGTGCATTCTACGATGGATAACGTCTCGACAAGCTCTGCCCCCGCCACGGCGCCTAGGTCAGCTGCCGCGCCACGCTGGGCGCGCCTCGCAGGACTCGGCGCATTGTCGGTGAGCGGCGACGATGCACGCGCATTTCTGCACGGGCAGTTGACCAACGATGTCGAGCATCTGCCGGAGCATCGTGCATGCCTGGCAGGTTGGTGCTCGGCCAAGGGCCGCTTGCTCGCCACTTTCCTGGTCGTGCCGCGCCCGGCAGGCTACCTGCTGCAGCTATCGCGCGACCTTGCGCCGACTACCGCCAAGCGGCTGTCGATGTTCGTGCTGCACGCCAAAGTCAAGATCGCGGACGTGTCCGACGAGTACATTCAGCTCGGCATCTGGGGCGCCGGTGCCGAAGCCCGCCTCGCCGACCTCGGACTGGAAGTTGCAAAAGGACAGTTGGCGCTCGGCGGCACGGGTAACCTCGCGGCGCTCAGGATGGGTGACGAGCGCTTCCTGCTGATCGGGCCAGCCCTGGATATTGCGCACATCGAGACTCGGCTCACGTTGCCGGCGGCGGATGAAGCCGAGTGGAACCTTGCCGAAATACGCGCCGGGCGCCCTAGGATCCTCCGTGCGACGCAGGATCTGTTCGTCCCGCAGATGGTGAACCTGGAAGTCCTTGGGGGGGTGGATTTCAAGAAGGGCTGCTACCCGGGCCAGGAGATCGTGGCGCGCACGCAATACCGCGGCCAGCTCAAGCGCCGCATGGTGCGGGCGCGCGCCGCGGCGGGCGTCACGCTTGCGCCTGCCCAGGATCTTTTCAGCGACGACTTTCCCGGCCAGGCAAGCGGTACCGTGGTGAGCGTCGCACCGGCCGACGGAGCGACCGAGCTACTCGCGGTCGTGCCCGTCGCGACTGCCGCGGACGGCAGTTCGATCCGCATTGTGCCCGACGGAGCGGCTCTCGAAATTCTCGACCTGCCCTACTCCCACTCCACTTGAACGCAGCGCGGTCTTACGTTTACTACAAGGTCGAAATCGCGCGACTCGACGACCTGAGCCACGCGGTGAATTCGAAGTTTTCGGCGGGCGAAAGCGAACACGGCGTTCGCGGCCTGTGGCTGCGGCGACGCGACGATCCGGCGAACTACATGGAGTGTACGAGGGCGTGCGCGACGCGCGACGCTTTGAAGAGCACTTGGCCCGCGCAAGCAAGCGCCATGGCGTGTCCGCATGCCTCGCCTCCGGCACGACGGAGCGCATCGAGATATTCGTCGCCGCGGAGTAGCCCGTGTGCCTGATCCTTGTCGCCTGGCGGGCGCACCGCGATTTTCCACTAGTGGTTGCCGCGAACCGCGACGAGTTTCATGCGCGTCCGACGGTGGGCGCGGCATTCTGGCAGGACGCTCCCGCGATTCTCGCTGGTCGCGACCTCGAATGCATGGGAACCTGGCTTGGCGTGACGCGCAGCGGCAAGTTCGCCGCAGTCTCCAATTATCGCGATGCTGCCGACACCTCGAACGGGAGCCTTTCGCGCGGACTGCTCGCGAGTACGTACCTCGGAAACGGCGTTGCTGCACGCGGCTTCGTCGCGCAGGTGGCGGCGAGCGGCGACGCATACCGCGGGTTCAATTTTCTGGCTGCCGATCAGGGCGAGCTGTGGTGGGTCTCGAACCGTGCATCGGCGCCCCAACGGCTCGCGCCGGGGCTCTACGGTGTGTCCAATCACCTGCTCGACACGCCCTGGGCCAAAGTGGTGCGCGGCAAGCATCGGTTCGCGCTGTTGCTGCAGTCAGCGCCCGCCGTCGAGCCGCTGCTCGACTTGCTGGCCGACACGTCGGTCGCGGCCGACGACGAGCTGCCCGATACTGGCGTCGGCCCGGAGCGCGAGCGATTGCTGTCGGCGCTGCGCGTCGTGTCTCCGGCCTACGGCACGCGCTGCTCGACCGCGGTGCTGGTCGGGCGCGACGGCCGCGTGCAGTTTGCCGAAAGGGCTTACGGCGCACAAGGCGAAGAGCGCGACACCTTGCGCTACGAGTTCCGCTTGAGCGATTGAAGCGCCCGTCGCATGGCTCGGTGCGGGATGCCGGCGTCGAGGTATTCGCCACCGTCCGCCACGAAGCCATGGGCGCGGTAGAACTCGAGCGCGTGCGTTTGCGCGGACAGTACGACTTCCGCGTCGCCGCGGCCAACTGCTGCCGCCACCAGCTGCTCGAGCAGCGCGCTGCCGATACCTCGACCGCGCCATGCGGCAAGCACAGCCATGCGCCCGATATGCCCCACTGCCACGGCGCCGTGCCGCTCGGCCGGTAGCAACCGGCCGGTGCCGACCGCTCGGCCGACATCGTCGCGTGCCAGCGCGTGCACGCAGAACGCATCGTGCTCGTCGAGCTCGATGTCCTCGGGCACGCCTTGTTCGATGACGAACACGGTCCGGCGGATGGCGCTTGCCTCCGCGCGCGCTCGTTCCCAGTCCATGAGCTCGATCCGGACCATTGCAGGAAAGTATAATTTCGCGCTTTCCCTTGGAACAGTCATGCAAAGCCTCTGGAGCGATACAGAAGCGGCCAAGTTCGCCGGTCCCCTGGGCCCGCGCGTCTACACGGCGCGGCTCCTGGGTCGCGACAAGACGCTGGTGCTGCACGGCGGTGGCAATACGTCGGTAAAGCTGCGCGAGAAGGATCTGTTCGGCGCGGAAAGGGACGTGCTGTACGTCAAGGGCAGCGGCTGGGATCTCGAGACCATCGAGCCCGGCGGGTTCACCCCTGTGGCGCTCGATTACGTGCGCTGCCTGGCGCAGCTCCCTGCGCTTCCCGACCCTCAGATGGTCAACGAGCTCAATACCCACATGCTGCGCGCGGGAGCGCCCTCCCCATCGGTCGAAACCATCCTTCACGCGATATTGCCCCACCGCTACGTCGATCACACGCACGCCGACGCGGTACTCTCGATTTCCAACGCGCCGCAGGGCGAGCAACGCGTCCGGGAGATCTACGGCGACACGGTGGTGGTCATTCCCTACATCATGGCGGGATTCGATCTCGCCACCTATTGCGCGCGCGAGTTCGTCGCACGTGCGACAGACCGCACCATCGGCATGGTGCTGCTGTCCCATGGCGTGTTCTCATTCGGCGCGGATGCTCGGGAGTCGTACGAGCGCATGATCGGGCTGGTATCGATGGCCGAGGACTATCTCGCGTCGAAGAACGCCTGGCGGCCCAAGACGGCCACGCCGAAAGCGCCCACGGCGTGCCGCGAAGATATTGCGCGCCTGAGGCGCGAACTTTCCAATGTGGCGGGGTTTCGGCTGGTCCTGAAGGTGAACGACTCGCCCAAGTTTCTCGCCTTCGCCCAGCACCCGGACGTAGCACGCATCTCGCAGAGCGGCCCGGCCACGCCGGACCACGTGATCCGCACCAAGCCGCTGCCGATGCTCGGTCGCGATGTTGCGACCTTTGCGCACGCGTATCGCACTTATTTCGAGCACCATGCCTCACAGGCCGCAGAGACGAAGACCATGCTCGATCCGGCGCCGCGCGTGGTGCTCGATCCAGTGCTCGGATTTGCGGCCGCTGCGCGCAGTGCAAAGGAAGCGGCGATCGTCGAGGATCTTTATGACCACACGATCGATGTCATTCTGCGCGCCGAAGCGCTCGGCGGCTGGCGGGCGGTGAGCGAGCGCGACATCTTCGATATCGAATACTGGGACCTGGAGCAGGCCAAGCTGCGTAAGGCTGGCTCACCTCCCGCGTTCGGGGGCGAAGTGGCGCTCGTGACGGGCGCCGCCTCGGGCATCGGCAGGGCCTGCGTGGAGGCGTTTCTCAAGCGCGGCGCCGCGGTGGTCGGCCTGGACCGCAATCCGGCGATCTTGAACATCTGGTCGCGCGCCGATTTCCTGGGAGCGGTGTGCGACCTCACGGACGTCGAGTCGGTAGCCGGTGCGCTCGACCAGGCGGTCAAGGCGTTCGGCGGCATCGACATGCTGGTACTGAATGCAGGAATCTTCCCTGCCTCCCAGGCGATCCAGGACATTTCAACGGATACGTGGAAGGCGACGATGTCCGTCAACGTCGAGGCGAACCTCTCGCTGCTGCAGGCCTGTCACCCGCTGCTGAAGCTCGCACCGGGCGGCGGACGCATCGTCGTCATCGGCTCGAAGAACGTTCCGGCACCGGGGCCCGGCGCTGCCGCCTATTCAGCGTCCAAGGCGGCGCTCAACCAGCTTGCCCGCGTCGCTGCGCTCGAATGGGGCAAGGACGGCATTCGCGTAAATTCGCTGCACCCGAATGCCGTCTACGACACCGCGCTGTGGACCGACGAGGTGCTGGCCGCGCGCGCCAAGGCCTACAACCTGACCGTCGAGCAGTACCGCAGGAACAACGTGCTGAGGACCGAAGTGACATCGCGCGACGTCGCCGAGCTCGCTGCGGAGATGTGTGGACCACTGTTCGCCAAGACCACCGCCGCGCAGGTACCAGTCGACGGCGGTAACGAGCGCGTCATCTGATGGACGTCGAAACGATGCACTGGAGGGGCGACGCACTCGAACTGCTCGACCAGCGGCGGCTTCCGGAGCGCATCGAATACGTCATCTGCCGAAGCGCGGTCGCGGTAGCGCAGGCGATCCGCGACATGGTGGTGCGGGGGGCGCCGGCGATCGGCTGCGCCGCCGCATTCGGCGTCGCGCTTGAAGCGAAAGACGCGGCAGGCCTCGAGCGCGCATTCGGCGCCCTTGCGCAAAGCCGGCCTACGGCCGTGAATCTTTTCTGGGCGCTCGAGCGCATGCGCGCGGCGCTTGGCGCGCGCGGCGCGAACGCACTCGAAAAGGAGGCGCTCGCGATCTACGCGGAGGACCTGGCCGTCAACCGGGCCATCGGAGCGCACGGCGCTGCGATCATTCCGGACGGCGCCCGCGTGATGACCCACTGCAACGCGGGCGCGCTCGCCACCGCCGGCCATGGCACTGCGCTCGGGGTCATCCGCTCCGCGCGCGACGCGGGAAAGGCAGTCTCGGTAATCGCCAACGAGACCCGGCCGTACCTGCAAGGCGCGCGGCTCACGGCCTGGGAGATGGTTCAGGAACGCATTCCCGTCACACTGATCACGGACAGCGCGGCCGGCTTTTTGATGAGCCGCGGCGAGGTCGATCTGGTGATCGTCGGGGCCGACCGCATTGCGGCCAATGGCGACGTCGCCAACAAGATCGGCACGTATGCGCTTGCGGTGCTCGCACAGCGCCATGCACTGCCTTTCTATGTTGCGGCGCCGCTTTCGACGTTCGATATTACTCTCGAAGACGGTCGTGCGATTCCGATCGAAGAGCGCGAGGCGAGCGAAGTGATCGGCTACGGAGGAGCGCGCTGGGCGCCGCAAGGCGTGCAAGTGCGCAACCCGGCGTTCGACATCACGCCCGCCGAGCTCGTCACCGCCTTTGTTACAGAACGTGGCGTCTTGCGCCCGCCATTCGGCCCGAGCATCGCGCAGATGTTTTCCAAGTAACTATTTGTGGACAATAGATTCCCTGAGCCCACTGACAGGGTTGCCTGCGGCCCGGGCTTCGTTTAAGGTTTCAGCGCAGTTTCCTCAGACCTGCTCAAGACAGGACACCACCATTGCGAAGGAGGGTTGCATGAAAGCTATTGTCATCCATTCGGCGCGGCTCGGTGCTGCGGTGGTCGTCGCGCTGGGCGTTGCCGCATCCGCGGCAGCAGCCGACGACACCATCACGCTTGGCTCGGCGATTTCCATCACCGGAAAGTATTCGCAGGAGGGCAAGAACGCGAGCGACGGCTACAACTTCGCGGTGAAGCGCATCAACGAGATGGGCGGCGTGAAGATCAACGGCAAGACCTACAAGCTCGCGATCAAGTACTACGACGACGAGTCCACCCCCGCGCGCACGGCCCAGCTCCTGGAGCGCATCATCAACCAGGACGGCATCAAGTACATCCTCGGCCCCTACGGCTCCGGTCCCACCAAGGCGGCCGCGCCGGTGACCGAGAAGTACAAGATTCCGATGGTAGAGGCCGAAGGCGCCTCGCGCTCGCTCTTTACCCAGGGCTATCGCTACATGTTCGCCGCGCTCTCGACATCGGAGCAGTACCTCGCTCCCGTGATTGATCTCGCGGCCGAACTGGCCCAGAAGAGTGGAAAGAAACCGGGCGACCTGAAGATTGCGATGGCATTCGAGAACGATCCGTTCTCGCTCGACGTGCGGGACGGCGTGGTCGACGAAGCCAAAAAGCACGGCATGAAGATCGTGGTCGACGACAAAATGCCGCGCGACCTGAGCGACATCTCCGCCACGCTGACCAAGATCAAGGCGCTCAGGCCCGACATCCTGGTGTTCTCGGGACACACCAAAGGCGCGACGACTGCGACGCGGCAGATGAAGGAGATGGGTGTCAACGCATCGATCGTCGCCATCACCCACTGCGAGTCGGCCAAGCTGACCAGCCAGTTCGGTTCCGCGGCCGAGGGCATCCTGTGCCCGACGCAATGGGCCGAGACGCTCACGTACAAGGATGACGTGTTCGGCACGGCCATGGACTTCAACAAGGCATTCCTGGCCGCACACTCCGAGTACAAGAATGTCCCGTACCAAGTCGCGCAGGCTTCCGCCGTGATCGAGATTTGGGCCGACGCGTTTCGTCGCGCGCAGAGCCTGGATACCGAGAAGCTGCGTGACGCCCTGGCCGCCACGGACATGCAAACCTTCTACGGCAACATCAAGTTCAGCGCCGCGGGCAACAACATCGCCAAGCCGATGGTGCTGCGCCAGATCCAGGACGGCAAGTACGCAGTAGTGGCGCCGACCAAGTACGCCTCCGAACCGGTGGTGTACCCGCGCAAGGCTCCGCAGTAGCAGCGCATGACGTAGCGTAGGCGTGCCGGCCGTCACAGGCCGGCGCGATCGCTTTTATGTGGGATAACCTGCAGATTCTCGGCAGCGCGCCGGTGTTCAACATCCAGCTCGTGCTGAACGGGCTGAGCGTGGGCGCCGTATTCGCCCTCGCCGCGTACGGCCTCGCCCTAGTCTGGGGCGTGACCAGCGTCAAGAATCTCGCCCAGGGCGACTTCGTGATGATGGGCGGCTACCTCGGCTACGAGCTCTCGCGCCACGGTGTCCATCCGATCGTGGCGATCGTGCCAGTAGCCGTGCTGATGTTCGCCTACGGCTGGCTCATCTACAAGTTGATCATTCGCCGGGTGATCCAGCTCGACCTGTTTACCTCGCTGCTCGCGACTTTCGGCCTGGCCATCACCATGCAGCAGGTGCTCAACCTGGTCTTCGGCCCCGACGTGCGTACGCTCAGGTCCGGCTTCGGGCGCTTCGAGATGTTCGGCGGAATGGTCGACATTACCGAGATCCGCGTCATCGCGTTCGGGATGTGCGCTGTGCTCGCAGTAGCCATGGTGACGTTTCTCAAGAAGAGCCGTATGGGACAGGCGATCCGCGCCACCGCGCAGGATCCGCGCGCGGCGCGCGTGCTGGGTGTAAACACCGACCTCGTCTACGCCCTCACTTTCTCCATCAACTCTGCGATCTGCGGCGTGACGGGCGTGATCATCGCCATGATCTGGGTGATCCAGCCGTTCTACGGCATTGCTTATTCGGTGCGAGCGTTCGTCATCGTGACCGCTGCCGGGCTGGGCAATTTTCCTGCGGTAATCGTGACTGCGCTCGGTCTCGGGGTGATCGAACAGTACAGCGGATTCGTGCTCGGCGCCCAGTTTCAGCAGGCAACCGTCGTTTGCCTGCTGTTGATCATCCTCATCTGGCGCCAGATGCTGTTGCGCCGGCATCGACTGGCGCTGCAATGACCCGCAAATCGCTCGTACTGCATCTCCTCCTTCTTGCCGCCGGCATTGCGGCACCCTTCCTGTTCCCGGCACATACCGTGCAATTCGCGGTGTTCTGGGTCTTCGTGCTGTTCGCCCTGACCTGGGACACCATGGGCGGCCAAATGGGTTACAACTCTCTGGGAAACATCGCCTTCTTCGGTTTCGGCATGTACATCTGCGCAGTGGTGCAGATTGCCTTGGTCTACAACGTTGGCGAATACACGGCGGCGACCGGCGCGATCAAGGTCGACTTCACCGACCAGCAGTACTACACCGGGCTCGCGCTGGGCGTGTTCCTGGCCGCGATCGGACCGGTCATCCTGGCCACGATCCTGAGCTGGATCCTGCTTGGCCTGCGCGGTCCCTACTTCGCGATCGGCACGCTGGGCGTCGCGATCGCGGCCGCCGAGCTCACTAGCGCCTGGAGCTGGGTCGGCGGCGGCAGCGGAATCGCGATGCCGGTATTCCCGGGCGGACCGGGGATGCGGGAGCGCTTCTTCTACGGCGCCTGCATGCTGGCCGCGATTCTGTGCTATCTGTTCCTGCGATGGCTCTACGGCACCCGCTTCAGCCTGGCGATCAACGCGATCCGCGACGACGAGGACAAGGCTGAGGCGCTCGGACTGCATACCGCCCGCTACAAGACGGTGGCCTGGTCCGTCTCGGCGTTCTTCCTCGGAATCGCCGGCGCGCTGTTTGGTAACATGACCGGATTCATCGAGCCGCTGGAGACCGCGTACCCGACGCTCACCTTCGGCATCTTCATGGTCGCGATGACCTTGCTCGGTGGCAAGGGAACGCTTTGGGGCCCGATCATCGGAGCCACGCTGTTCTACACCCTGCGCGAGCTCACCTGGACCTACCTGCTCGGCTGGCAATACATCGCGCTCGGCGCGCTGATCATCGTCAACGTGGTCTACTTCCAGCAGGGAATCCTGGGATGGCTGCGCGCCCGTAAGCCCGAGTGGTTCGGCATGCGCGTCGAAACGCAGCCGGCCAAGGCCGCCGGCAAGCCATGAGCGGGGCCATTATCGATGTGCGGGGCGTCACCAAGGCGTTTGGCGGCGTCGTCGCGAACCACAATGTCTCGCTCAAGGTCGAGCCCGGCGGAATCACCGGGCTGATCGGCCCAAACGGCTCGGGCAAGACGACGTTGTTCAATTCGATCGTCGGCCAGCATCCCATCGACGCAGGATCGATCCTCTTCGAGGGCCAGGAGATCTCGCGCCTCACCGTGCAGCAGATCGCGCGGCTCGGAATGCTGCGCACCTTCCAGCAGACGCGCATTTTCTCGAAGATGGACTGCATCCAGAACCTGCTGATTTCGCTCCCGCACCGGGATAACGCCTGGCGGAACATGTTCGGACACTACCCGCGCGAAGTGATCGAAAAGGCCGAGCGGCTGCTCGAGTTCGTGGGGCTCTACTCCAAGCGCATGCTGGTCGCCGGCTCGCTGTCCTTCGGGCAGCAGAAGCTGCTCGAGTTTGCGATGGCGCTCATGAACGAACCGAAGGTTCTGCTTCTCGACGAGCCGACGGCAGGGATCAATCCAACCCTGATCAACGGCTTGATCGACCGCCTCAAGCGCGCCAACCAGGAATTCGGCATTACGCTGTTCGTGATCGAGCACAACATGCGGGTCATCATGAACCTCGCGAGCCATATCTATTGCATGTCTCACGGAGAATTGCTCGCCAGCGGCTCGCCCGCCCAGATCCGCGATGACCAGCGCGTGATCGACGCCTACCTGGGAGCCCACTGACGTGGCCAAGGAACCGACGCGAGCCGGCGGCTACCACGAAGGTTCGGTCGACGTCGTCCTGTCCGTCGACGACGTCGCCCGCCAGGCGGAAGACCTGCGCTCCGAGATAGCCGAATCGAAGCTCACGGAGCTCGCGCGCAACGAGCCGTTACTTTCCATCAGAAATCTGCGCGCCGGCTACGGCAACATGGAGATCCTGCACGACTTCACGCTGCACGTCGGGCGCGCGCAGTCCCTGTGCCTGATCGGGCCGAACGGCGCCGGCAAGTCGACGATATTGCACTCCGTCTATGGATTTACCCGGATCTACGGCGGCGAGATCACCGTCGGGCGAGGCAGCGACAAGCGCGACATCACCCACCTCACGTCCGATCGAAAGCTGAAGGAAGCGCGCGTCGCCTATATCCTGCAGGACAAGTCGGTGTTCCCGAATATGACCGTAGAGGAAAACCTTCTTATGGGAGGGTATCTGCTGCACTCCCATGCCAAGGCAAAGGCCGCCGCCGAGCGCGTGTTCGACAAGTACGACCGTCTGGCCGCGCGCCGCGACCACGCCGCCAAGGTGCTCTCGGGAGGTGAACGGCGCTTGCTCGAGATCTCCCGCGCGCTGGTAATGGAGCCCGACGTGCTGCTGGTCGACGAGCCCTCGATCGGCCTGGAGCCGCGCTTCATCGACATGGTGTTCGAGATCCTGCACGATCTGCAGCACCGCGAAGGCAAGACCATCCTGATGGTCGAACAGAACGCGAAAAAAGGCCTCGAGTTCGCCGACATCGGTTACGTGCTGGTCTCCGGGCAGCTGGCACTGGCCGGAAAGGGCGACGATCTGCTGCAGAACCCGGAGGTCGGACGGCTGTTCCTGGGAGGCTGATACCTGGCCTTCAGGCGCGGATCTCGACCGGCGTTCCCGCGGGAACCAACTCGAAGAGCTCCACGATATCGGCGTTGCGCATACGGATGCAGCCGATCGAGCCGGGCTTGCCCATCTCGGCGCTGTCCGGCGACCCGTGGATGTAGATGTAGCGCCGCATGGTGTCGACGTCGCCCAGACGGTTGACCCCCGGCTCGCAACCCGACAGCCACAGGATGCGGGTCAGGATCCAGTCCCGCCCCGGATACCTGGCGTGCAGCTCGGGGGTCCAGGTTTCGCCGGTCGGACGGCGCCGCACGAAAACCGTGTTGGGCGCCTGTCCGGCGCCGATCTTGGCGCGCACGATGTGCCGCCCGCGCGGCGTGCAGAAGCTGCCGTTTCGCTCGCCTAGCCCTTTTTTCGACGTCGACACCGCAAAGCGGCGCAGTATCATCCCGTCGTCCCTCAGCAGCACGAGGGACTGCTCTGACACGTCGATCTCGATCCTCATCGCTGGCGCCTTTCGACGAAGAAAGCGCGCAGCAGCGCTCGGCATTCCTCGTCCAGGACTCGGCCCTCGACCACGGCGTGGTGGTTCAGCCGCGGCTCGGCGAAAAGGTTCACGACGCTTCCGGCGGCACCAGTCTTGGGATCGGGAGCACCGAAGACGACACGGGCGATGCGGGCATGAAACATCGCGCCCACGCACATTGCGCAAGGCTCGAGGGTCACGTAGAGCGTGGCGCCGGCAAGTCGGTAATTGGCCTGCGCGTGGCAGGCCGCCCTGATCGCCTCGGTTTCGGCGTGCGAGGTTGCATCCGTGGTGGATATCGGCCGATTCCAGCCCTCGCCGACAATCGCCCCGTCCAGCACAACCACCGCGCCGACCGGCACCTCCCCTTCCCTTCCCGCCCGCTGCGCGAGCTCCAGCGCGCGGTGCATGAACGAGGCGTCGCTCAGCTCCATTCGATCATTTCCATGCTCTGAACACCCCAGTGGATCCTCGGTTATTCTCGCATGAGCTATCCCAATCACGGAGCAATGCGGCTTGAGTCAGCGGGCCCTTCCGCCCGGGCTCGCATGTGCGGCTGGAACTGATCGATCGGATCGCGGCTCTATTGTCGACGACGCGCCGCCGGTGCTCGACGCGTTCTGACGCCCGCTCAGTTTGCCTTGACGGCCATGGCTTGCTGCCGCGCCAGCTCTCTGCGCTTCATCGATAGGTATTCGTCGCGTTCCAATTCGTGCAGCTGCCGCGGGTAGCGTTCGATCGCGGTAAACCAGTCGCGCAGACGTTTCTCGGGCTGCTCCGCCGCCGGTAGCGTGTACGCGCCGAGGTAGGCGTCGATCGCGAGGTAGTAGCGCATAGTGTTGCGCTCGACCACGCCGCGCACGCTGCCCACATAGACCGGCGTGCCGTCCGGTTTGCGCTCGATGATGCTGAAGCCGACCTTGTCGCGTCCGATCGTCAAGAGATAGCCTTCCATCGCGACCCGTGCCGCCGTGCCGTAGGCATACGAGTACGACATGTGCACGAAGCTGCTCGTCGCATCGAGCGGGACCGCTTCGAGCACGATGCGGTAGTTCTTCGTGCCAAGCGGGCCGACGACGGCGTTGAGCAGCACCGCCAGGTAGTCGGGGTTGCTTGCGGCGACACGGAACGCGAAATCGACCCGGTAGGCGTCTGCTAACGGCTGGTCGAACTTGCGACCGACGGCAACACTCAGGACGCTGCCGGTGCCCGAACCGCGCGCAAGGCAGTGTTTTACGTTGAGGTGCAAGATCAGGATGTCACACCAGTGATCCATCCTTTGCAAGGCCTGGCCAACGATGCTGTAGGGCTGCGCGAGGACCGCGTAGACATCGCCCTTCAACGTACCGTCCGTTTCCGTTGATTCGAGCACCAGCGGCCGATGGAACTGGTTGTTCGCGAGCTGGTCGCGCAGTGCCGTCTGGCGCGCACGCAGCGTGGCCGCATCCTGCGCATGGGGGCCGGGCGCGAAGAGCAGTGCGGCAAGCAGCAGGAGCATGCGTGCTGTCAAACGCCTGTCGGTGCGTCCAGCGTTTCCCTTCATCGAGCGCCTTTCATGAAGAAAAAAGTCAATCTCGCGCGTTTCACGTGTCACGCCGCTCGAAGTGGCCTGGCGCCGGCTCTGGGCGAGCGACGTTGACGCTTGCGGGCATTTTGCGCGTCAGATCGCCCAAGGCGCAACGCGAGTTGCCACAAACTTCCGAGAATCCGGCTCAGCACATTGCAGTCGCAGGGCGCGAGGCCCGGCGCCGACGGGCCTCGCGCCACGGGCCCGGGCGCTCAGCGCCCGCGTGCTCTAGGATGCGGCGCACGACCGGCGGATCGTCGATCGGGGCGCTGACGCGCATCTGCGCCTTGCAATTGGGCCACTCCAGTGGGTCGGCTTCAATGCCCGATGCCGGCCGAAGATCGGGCGCTGCACCCGCTTCTGATGGCAGCTTGGACCGGAGTACCTCGTCTCGCACGAACATGCGAGCGGACAGTCGCGTCCGAAGGTGTCGCAGTCGATATGCGCGAAGCCGTGATGCGCATCGCGGCACTGGATGACGCGCTCGGGAGGCGATCTACGTCAGGAGCCGCGCGGGCTCATCAGGCAAGACTGCGTCAACACGCCGGCATCGAAAGGTGTTGAGGAAAGATCGAAGTGGGTTCCTCGGCGCGCCCATCACTCCCACTCGATCGTGGCAGGCGGCTTGGAGGAGATGTCGTAGGCGACGCGATTGATGCCGCGCACCTCGTTGATGATGCGGTTCGACACGCGCCCCAGCAACTCGTGCGGCAGCGGCGCCCAGTCGGCCGTCATGAAATCCGTCGTCTGCACTGCCCGCAGCGCGACCACGTAATCATAGGTCCGGCCATCGCCCATCACGCCCACCGATTTCACCGGGAGGAACACGGCGAACGCCTGCGCCGTCTTGTCGTACCAGCCGGACTGCCTCAACTCCTCGATGAATATCGCGTCTGCGCGCTGCAGCAGATCGACGTATTCACGTTTGATTTCGCCGAGGATGCGCACGCCCAGTCCCGGCCCTGGAAATGGATGGCGGAACACCATCTCGCGCGGCAGGCCAAGCGCCAGCCCCAGCTCGCGTACTTCGTCCTTGAACAGCTCGCGCAGCGGCTCCAGCAGCTTCAGATGCAGCGTCTCAGGCAGCCCGCCCACGTTGTGATGCGACTTGATGCTGGTCGCCTTCTTGGTCTTGGCGCCCGCCGACTCGATTACGTCGGGGTAGATGGTTCCCTGGGCGAGCCACCTTGCTTTCTCAATCTTCGCTGCCTCGCGCTGGAACACTTCGATGAAATGCCTGCCGATGATCCGGCGCTTCTGTTCCGGATCCGAGACACCCTCCAACGCTGCGAAGAACTCGTCGGCGGCGTCGACCTGAATTACCTTGACGTGCATGTGCCGGGCGAAGGTGTCCATCACCTGTTCGGCCTCGTTCAGGCGCAGCAGGCCGTGGTCGACGAACACGCAGGTGAGCTGCTCGCCAATGGCCTTGTGAATCAGCGCTGCCGCGACCGACGAGTCCACGCCCCCGGAAAGCCCGAGGATTACCTCCTCGCCACCTACCTGCTCCCGAACATTCGCCACGGCCTCGGAAACGTAGTCCGGCATATTCCAGTCGCCCGCGCAGCCGCAGATTTCGCGCACGAAGCGCGCCAGGATCCTCTTTCCCTGCCGGGTGTGGGTCACCTCGGGGTGGAATTGCACGCCGTAGAAGCGGCGCACTTCGTCGGCCATGCCGGCGATCGGGCAGGAATCGGTCGACGCCATCAGCTTGAACCCCGGCGGCATTTCAACCACCTTGTCGCCGTGGCTCATCCACACCTTCAGCATGCCATGGCCTTCGGCGGTGCGCAGGTCCTCGATGCCCTGGAGCAGCCCGGTATGGCCCCGCGCGCGCACCTCGGCATAGCCGAATTCGCGCACCTTGCCTGCCTCCACCCTCCCCCCCAGCTGCTGCGCCATAGTCTGCATGCCGTAGCAGATGCCCAGAACCGGAACGCCGAGGTAAAAAACGGTTCTTGGGGCCTGGTCGTGCGATTCCTCGTACGCCGACAAGTAGCTGCCGGAGAGGATGACACCCTTCGCGCCAAAGTCGCGCACGAAGGCATCCGAGACGTCGCAGGGATGGATCTCGCAATAGACCTTTGCCTCGCGCACGCGACGCGCGATCAGCTGCGTGTATTGCGCGCCGAAATCGAGAATCAGGATCTTGTCGTGCATCCTGATCTTATTCGACGCGGTAGTTCGGGGCTTCCTTGACGATCTGCACGTCGTGCACGTGGGATTCGCGCACGCCGGCGGTGGTGATCTCGACGAAGCGTGATTTCGTGCGAAGCTCGTCCATGCTCGCGCATCCGGTGTAACCCATGCTTGCGCGAACGCCGCCCAGAAGCTGCTGGATCACCGTCAGGGCCGTCCCCTTGTAGGGTACGCGCCCTTCGACGCCTTCGGGCACCAGCTTGTCGACGTTCATCTCCGAATCCTGGAAGTAGCGATCGGCCGCGCCTTTCTGCATCGCGCCGATGGATCCCATGCCCCGGTAGGACTTGTAGGAGCGCCCCTGGTAGAGCTCGATCTCGCCCGGCGCCTCCTCCGTACCTGCGAACAGCGAACCCAGCATGACGGTATGCGCGCCGGCGGCAAGCGCCTTGGCGAGGTCGCCCGAGTAGCGCACGCCCCCGTCCGCGATCAGCGGGACATCGATGTTCTTGAGCGCGTCCGCGACGTTCTGGATCGCGGTGATTTGCGGCACGCCGACCCCTGCGACGATGCGCGTCGTGCAAATCGAGCCTGGTCCGATGCCTACCTTGACGCCGTCGGCACCGTGGTCGACCAGCGCCCTGGCGCCGTCCGCCGTGCCGACGTTCCCGCCAATGACCTGCACCTGCGGGTAGTTCTTCTTGATCCATTGCACGCGATCCAGCACCCCCTGCGCATGGCCGTGGGCCGTGTCGACCACCAACACATCCGCCCCGGCCTCGACCAGCGCCGCCACCCGCTCGTCGGTGCCTTCGCCGACGCCCACCGCCGCGCCTACCCTCAGCTTGCCATGCGGATCCTTGCACGCGTTCGGGTTCTCGCTCTCCTTCAGGATGTCCTTGACCGTCACCAACCCTTTGAGGCTGTACTCGTCGTCAACCACGAGGACGCGCTCCAGACGGTGCTGGTGCATCAGCTGCTTCGCTTCCTCGCGGGGCGCGCCCTCGCGAACCGTCACCAGCTTACGCTGCGGGGTCATGACGGCCTTCACCGGCTGGTCGAGCTTCGTCTCGAAGCGCAAATCCCGGTTCGTGACGATGCCGACGACCTTGCCGCCCTTGATCACCGGGAAGCCGGAGATCTTGTATTGTTTCTGCAGAGCGATCACGTCGCGCACGGTCATGTCAGGCGTAACCGTCATCGGATCGCGAAGCACGCCCGACTCGAAGCGCTTGACCTTGGCCACCTCTGCCGCCTGTGCCTGCGGAGACAGATTCTTGTGCACGATGCCAATGCCGCCCTCCTGTGCAATGGCGATCGCCAAACGGGCCTCGGTGACGGTGTCCATCGCCGCGGACACCAGCGGGATATTCAGCTCGAGCGTTCGGGTAAGGCGGGTCTTCAGGGAGACTTCGCGCGGCAGGACGCGCGAGTGGGCGGGAAGGAGGAGAACGTCGTCGAAGGTCAGCGCCTTCTGGATGACGCGCATTTAGGTTTCCTTTCGCGCAAAGACGCATTATACGCGAGCGTCGCGATCACGCTGCAGCCAGCCCGCCGGAGGACGTGCCGGGGGGCCTCGGAAGACCGTGAAAAGTAGGCGTTTGACGGGTGCTGGGAAAGCCGATACCGTCATCATGTCCTCCGTGGCGACGCCTGATGCGTTACTGCCTGGAGACGCTGGGCAAGGAGAAAGCATGAGAGTGTCGCGATGGATCGGGCTGATGCTTTGCGGTCTCGTGGCGGCCGCGCACGCACAGGGCTACAAGTGGATCGACAAGAACGGCCGCACCCAATACGGTGACATACCGCCCGCGGGGGTGAAGGCGACGCCGCTCGGCCAGCCTCCTCCGCCGATCAGTTCCCCCGCGAATTCCGCCCCCGCGCCGTCGGCCGCGGGCAAGGAAGGCACCGCTCCCGCAGCCCAAAAGGGGCCGTTGACGCCGGCCGAGCAAGAGCTGGAGTTTCGTCGCCGCATCAAGGAGGCCCAGGAGGCCGCCGCCAAGTCGGAGAAGGAAAAGCAGCAAGCGCGCGAGAAGCAGGACAACTGCGACCGCGCCAGGGAAGCCCTGCGCACGCTGGAGAGTGGCCAGCGCATCGCGCGCGTGGACGAGAAGGGCGAGCGCTACTACATGAGCGATCAGCAGAGGGTCGCAGAGGCTGCGCAGGCACGCGAGCAGGTCAGACAATCCTGCAACTAACAGGCTAGCGGCGGCGCCGGCCGGCGCGCTCGCGCCGCGCCTGTTTCGGGTCGGCGCTCAGCCGGCGATAGACCTCGATGCGGTCGCCGTCGGCAAGCGCGTCGTCAGGTCGCGCACGGCGGCCATAGATCCCGAGCGGCTGGTTGCGGATTTCGATCTCGGGGTGACGCGCGAGCACCCCGGACGCTTGCATCGCCTGACGTACCGTGGCCCCTTCGTCCAGAACCACGCGCACGGCATCGAGCACGCCGGGCAACGCGTAAACGACCTCAACGCGCAGACGCCTTGGCATGCAGTGCGTCAGCCCGCCGCCCAAACGACGTCACCATCGTGTCGGCGATAGTGCTGAACAGTGGCTCTAGCACCCTCGCGAGCATGCGGCTCGAAAACTGGTACTCGAGGGTGAACTCGATTCGCGTGGCGCCGGGGCCAAGCGGGGTGAGGCGCCACGCGGCGGCGAAGCGCTTGAAGGGGCCCTCGATTAGACGCACCTCGATGCTTTCGCCTGGCCGGTTGATGTTCTCGGTCGTAAACGCCTGTCGAACCCCCTTGATGCCGACGGTCAGGGTCGCTACCGTACGGCCCGGCGCACGCTCGTGAATCTGCGCTCTGAGACACCACGGCAAGAACTGCGGGTACGCCTCGATATCTTCGATCAACGCGTACAGCGCGTCGGCGGTATGCTCTACGATGGCAGACCGGTCAATGCGCTTCAAGACGCACCCCGCCGCGCTGCTACAATCCCGCCCCTTCCCGGCGCCCATCCATGTCCATCGCCCAAAATCGCAAGGCGTTTCACGACTACTTCGTCGATGAGCGATATGAAGCCGGCCTCGTGCTGCAGGGCTGGGAGGTCAAGGCGATCCGGGCGGCTCGCGTGCAGCTCGGCGATGCATACGTAGTGGTACGCAATGCCGCGCTGTGGTTGGTCGGTGCGCACATCAGCCCTCTGCCGACGGTTTCGACGCATTTCGTCCCCGAACCCACTCGCAACAGGAAATTGCTGATGCATGCCGAGGAAATCAAGCGGCTGATCGGCAAGGTCGAGCAGCGTGGCTACACGCTCATACCGCTGGACATGCATTACAAGAAAGGCCGCATCAAACTCGAGATCGCCCTTGCGCGTGGCAAGCTCAAGCACGACAAGCGCGCCTCGGAGCGCGAGCGCGAGTGGCAGCGCGACAAGCAAAGACTGCTACGTAGTCGCAGCTGACCGCTGTCACTCAGGCGACAGCCGAGCTCGATTTCGGCACGCTGTCCGGCGCCGGTTTTTCGGCGAGCGAGAGCCATGTCGAGACCACGGTATCGGGATTCAGTGACAGGCTCTCGATCCCTTGCTCCATCAACCAGCGCGCGAGATCCAGGTGGTCCGAGGGTCCTTGGCCGCAGATTCCCACGTACTTTCCCTGCTTGCGGCATGCGCGAATCGCCATGGCGAGCATCGCCTTGACGGCCGGATCGCGCTCATCAAAGATCTCCGCCACCAGTCCCGAATCCCGGTCCAGACCCAAGGTGAGTTGCGTCATGTCGTTGGAGCCAATCGAGAACCCGTCGAAATACTCGAGAAACTCGTCGGCCAGGACCGCATTCGAAGGCAGCTCGCACATCATTACCAGGCGCAAGCCGTTTACGCCCCGCTTCAAGCCGTTCTCTGCAAGCAAGGCGACCACCCCCCGCGCCTCGGTCAGCGTGCGTACAAACGGCACCATGAGCTCGACGTTCGTGAGGCCGAGCTCGTCGCGCACCTTCTTCATGGCGGCGCACTCTAGCTCGAAGCAAGCCCTGAAGCTCTTGGCGACGTAGCGGGACGCGCCCCGAAAACCCAGCATCGGGTTTTCCTCGTCCGGCTCATAGCGCTCGCCGCCGATAAGCTTCTTGTATTCATTGGATTTGAAATCGGATAGACGCACGATTACCGGACGCGGCCAAAACGCTGCTGCAATGGTCGCCACGCCTTCCACCATCTTGTCGCGGAAGAAGGTTATCGGATCCGCATAGCCGCGCGCAGTCTTTTCGACCTTCGATTTCAGCTCCGGAGGCAGGTTCGGATATTCGAGGCACGCCCGCGGGTGGATGCCGATTTCGTTATTGATGATGAACTCGAGGCGCGCCAGACCAACCCCCGCGCTCGGCAGCTGCGCGAAGTCGAACGCAAGCTGAGGATTGCCGACGTTCATGGCGATCTTTACCGGAAGCTTGGGCATCTCGCCGAGCTCGCTGGTCTTTACCTCGAACGGCAGTGCGCCGTCGTATACGTTGCCCGTATCACCTTCGGCACAGGAAACCGTCACCGCCCGGTCGTCAGTCAGGCGCTCGGTCGCATTGCCGCAGCCCACTACCGCGGGAATCCCGAGTTCCCGGGCGATGATGGCGGCATGGCATGTGCGTCCGCCGCGGTTCGTGACGATCGCAGAGGCAAGCTTCATCACGGGTTCCCAGTTCGGATCGGTCATATCGGTGACCAGAATGTCACCTTTTCGAACCACTGACATCTCAGAGGCATCGGCTACCAGGCGCACCTTCCCGGTCCCGATCTTGTGCCCGATCGCGCGACCGGTGGCCAGCACCTTGGAGCTTCCCTTGAGCGTGTAACGCTCGCTGGTAGCTTGCTTGCGTGAGCGGACGGTTTCGGGGCGTGCCTGCAGCACATAGAGCTTTCCATCGGTCCCGTCCTTGGCCCACTCGATGTCCATCGGCCGAGCGTAATGCTTCTCGATTGCGACCGCGAAGCGCGCGAGTTCGAGCACATCGGCATCGCTCAGCGAAAAGCGGTTCCGTTCCTCATCCGAAACATCGACCACTCGAGTCGAACGCCCCGCCGATTCGCCTTCGGCGAAAACCATCTTCTGCAGCTTCGAACCGAGCCCGCGACGAATGACCGCCGGCCGACCCGCCGCCAGCATGGGCTTGTGGACGTAGTACTCGTCCGGATTCACCGCGCCCTGCACCACCATCTCGCCAAGGCCCCAGGACGCCGTGATGAAGACGACGTCGCGAAACCCCGATTCGGTATCGAGCGTGAACATCACGCCGCTGGCGCCATGGTCGCTTCGCACCATCTGCTGCACGGCTGCTGACAGCGCCACCGCGCCATGGTCGAATCCGTGGTGCACCCGGTAGGAGATCGCCCGGTCGTTGTACAGCGATGCATAGACCTGACGGACCGCCTCCAGCACGTTGTCGATACCGCGGATGTTGAGGAAGGTCTCCTGCTGCCCTGCGAACGAAGCGTCGGGCAGGTCTTCAGCCGTAGCCGACGACCGAACCGCAAACGAGATATCGCTTGCAATATCTTTTGTAAGCATTTGATAATAGTCTCTAATCGGTGCTTCAATTTCCGCCGGAAAAGGCTCGGCCTCGATCCAGGAACGGATTTCCGCGCCGCATTTCGCCAATTCGGTGACGTTGCTCGGGTCGAGACGCGCCAGCCGCTCGCGGATACGCCGGTCCAAACCGCCCGTCGACAGGAACTTGCGATAAGCGTCCGCGGTCGTGGCGAAGCCACTAGGGACGCGAATTCCGGCCTGTGCCAAGGCGCCGATCATCTCTCCCAGGGAAGCATTCTTGCCGCCGACCTGATCAAGGTCGGTCATGCGCAGGTCCTTTAACCAGGCTACAAACATCCCCACTGCTCCCATGCTGTTGCCCCGTTCGGGCAAAAAAGACTATTTTATCGGCTCGTCACCCGGCGCGCAGCATTCATCTCACTATAGCTTTGTTCCTTCCTTTCCATGCGGCGCACGGTGTTCTTCGTGTCAGACGGTACCGGCATCACCTCTCAGATGCTCGGCCACAGCTTGTTGACGCAGTTCGAGGGGGTCGAATTTGACCAAGTCACGATGTCGTTCATCGACACGGTGCAAAAGGCTGAAGAATGCGTGAGGCGTATCGAGCAGGAGGCGGTCCGCGGAAACGGGCAGCCGATCGTCTTCTCGACGTTGGTTAACAACGACGTGCGGGTGGTGATCCGCAAGACGAGCGCCCTATGCCTCGATTTCTTTGAAACGTTCATTGATCCCCTGGAGGCCGGACTCGGCATCCCGTCGAACCACACGATCGGCCGCTCGCATAGCGCGATGGACAAGAAGGGGTACCACAACCGCATCGAGGCGATCAATTTCGCCATGTCTCACGACGACGGTGCCTCCAACGTCGATCTCGACGCAGCCGATGTGATTCTCGTCGGCGTGTCGCGCAGCGGGAAGACGCCGACGTGCCTCTACCTCGCGCTTCAATTCGGCGTCAGTGCGGCCAACTATCCTTTGATCCCCGAGGATTTCGAGCGCAAGCAGCTTCCTCGCGCGCTACGCTCGCATAAGGCCAAGCTTTATGGCCTGAGCATCGCGCCGGAGCGTTTGGCCGAAATTCGGCAATCGCGGCGCCCGCATAGCACGTATGCCGATCTGGAAAATTGCCGCTATGAGGTCGAAGAGGGCGAGCAATTGATGCGCCGCGAAGGTATCCGCTGGCTTGACTCGACCGCCAAGTCGATCGAGGAGATCGCGACGACCATCATGCGGGAACTCAGGATCGAGAAGCACCTGTTTTGAGCTGGCGCGACCTTTCATAAAGGCAAATTGCGACGGCGGCGGCCACGTTGAGCGATTCCGTGCCTGTCTCCATCGGAATCCTGGCGCTTTGGGCGGCGCGAGCCG
This sequence comes from uncultured Pseudomonadota bacterium, assembly GCA_963834845.1. Taxonomy (GTDB): domain Bacteria; phylum Pseudomonadota; class Gammaproteobacteria; order Burkholderiales; family SG8-39; genus DAHVFK01. Next base: position 3,301,717 of record CAWICY010000004.1, on the reverse strand, counting down.
CAATTGTGTCGCTTACGCCTCGACCTTCGGCGCCGAAGATCAAGCCAATGCGCCCTCTGAGATCCAGCAAGTCGAGCGCCGTGCCACCGTGCGGCGTGGTGCAGATCATCTGCCCGCCGAAGCCCTCCACCGATGTGGCGAGATCCTCTGTCTGCAGGACGCGCAATGAAAAGTGCGCACCCATGGCCGCTCGCAGCGCCTTCGGCGCCCATGCATCGGCGCAGCCCTTGGCGAGCACCACGTCGAGCACGCCGAAAGCGGCGGCGCTGCGCAGAATCGTCCCAATGTTGCCCATGTCCTGGATCCCCTCGAGGAACAAGCAGGCCGGCGAACTCTTTAGGTCAATGTGCGTGTCGGGGATTGCGATCTCCGCTGCGACTCCGACGGGCATCTCGGTATCGGCGATGCTGCAAAACAGCGCATCCGACAGTATTACGGGGGCGACTTTGGAGCGCGCCATGATTCCCGCGACTTCGTCGCGCCGCAGACCCTGCTCGCTCACCAGGAGGGCGATCGGAGCGCCATGTCGCTCGCGATATGCCTCCACCAAATGTGGTCCCTCGATGAGAACCCGTCTCTCGCGGCGCCGCACACGGCCATCGCGCACCAGGCGCTGCCAGCGCCGTACCTGAGGATTCTCGCGCGAGCGAAGCACCTTCATACGAGAATCCGGCGCACCGGCGCAAAGGACCGGCGATGGATTTCGCAAACACCGTGCTGCTCCAGCAACGCCAGGTGCTCCGGCGTCGGATAGCCCTTGTGCCGGTCGAGACCGTATTGCGGATAACGTGCGTGCAGCCGCCGCATCTCGGCATCCCGCTCGGTCTTCGCGATGATCGATGCAGCCGAAATTTGGGCATGTATTCCATCGCCACCCACGATTACCCGTGCGCGGCATGCCGCGAATTGCGGGGAGTGGTTGCCGTCGACCCACGCTTCGTCGGGCGCGACGCTGAGCGCCTCCACGGCCCGGCGCATCGCAAGCAACGTCGCTTGCAGGATATTGAGACTGTCGATCTCCTCCACGCTTGCCCAGGCGCAGGACCACGCAAGCGCACCCGCCCGGATGGTCTCGGCCAGGCGCTCGCGCCGTGTCTCGGAAAGCAGCTTAGAGTCCCTAAGCCCGACGATCGGGTGTGCCGGGTCGAGAATCACGGCAGCCGCGAATACGGGACCCGCTATCGGTCCACGCCCCGCCTCGTCCACGCCGCACACCAGCGCGCTACGCATGGCCTCGGTCCAGCACTGCGAGCACCACGTCGGCGGCTCTTTCAGCGGCGTTTTGCCTCAGGCTGATGTGGATTTCACCGAATTTCTCAACCTGCCGGCGCTGCCTCTCGGCATCCTGCATCAGGCTGATCAGCGCGGCGCTCAGCGCTCCCGGTGTCGCCTTGTCCTGCAGGAACTCGGGGACGAGAAATTCACCCGCCAGGATGTTCGGCAGGCCGACATAGGGCAATCTCCGCATGCGCCACATCAGTGCCGCTGTGACCGGCGACATGCGATAGGCGATCACCATGGGTGTCTTCAACAGCGCCGCCTCTAGCGTTGCGGTGCCGCTCGCGACCAGAGCAAGATCAGCGGCCGCAAGCGCCTCATGGGAGTGACCGAAGAGCAAAGTCAGCGGCAGCTCGCCGCCGGCATGGTAACGCAGCGCGGCCTCGAAGAGATCCCGCGTTTCGCGCGACGCCGTCGGACACACGAAATGGATATCGTGGATCTCCTCGTGCAGCCGACGAGCAGTCTTGACGAATGTTTCCGCCATGTAGTGCAGCTCGGACTTCCTGCTTCCCGGAAGCAATGCGATGACGCGCTTACCTCTAGGCAGGCGCAATTGCACCCGCGCTTCCTCCTTGTCGATCACAAGCGGTATTACGTCTGCCAGCGGATGACCGACGTAGGTCACCGGGATGCCAGCCTTTTCGTATATTGGCGCTTCGAATGGAAACAGCGCCAGCATGTGCGTCACCGAGCGGGCGATTTTGCGCATGCGCCAGGCTCGCCACGCCCAGATCGACGGGCTCACGTAATGAATCGTCGGCACGCGTGTGCGCTTCAGACGTTCCTCCAGACCGAAATTGAAGTCTGGCGCATCGATGCCGATGAACAACTCTGGTGGGTCGGCCAGGATGCGACTGGTCAGTTGCTTGCGAATTTCGACGATCTCGCGCAAGTGGCGCAATACCTCGACATATCCGCGCACTGCGAGCTTATCCATCGGATACCTGGTTTCGAACCCGAGGGCCTGCATCCTCGGACCACCGATGCCAGCAAAGCGCAATCCGAGCCTGCGTGCCTTGAGCGCGGCGATAAGATGCGCGGCGAGCAGGTCGCCGGAAGGTTCACCGGCGACCATGACGATGCGCGCGGTTTCCGCCTTCACGGCCTAGCGCACGATGCCGCGCGCGGAGCGCGCCAGGAAATCCAGCATCGGTCGAACTTCCTGGCAAGCTTCTGCCAGCCTCGCCAGCTCGTCGCGCGCCTCCTCGAGACTCAGTCCGGAGCGGTAGAGTGCCCGGTATGCCCGCTTGAGCGCGCCGATGGTCTCCTGGTTGAAACCGCGTCGCCGCAATCCCTCGCTATTGAGGCCATACGGCTTGGCGTCGTGACCGGCAACCATGACGTAAGGCGGCACGTCCTGCACCAGAATTGTACCGACCGCGGCAAAGCTGTGGGCACCGATATGCACGAATTGATGGACCAGCGTCACGCCGCCGAGGATCGCCCAGTCGCCGACGTGTACGTGACCCGCAAGCTGTGTCGCATTCGCGAAGACCGTGTGACTCCCGATCTGACAGTCATGCGCGATGTGCACGTAGGCCATGATCCAGTTGTCGTCGCCGAGGCGCGTCACACCAGCGTCCGACGCGGTGCCACGGTTGATGGTCACGTATTCGCGTATCGTGTTTCCGTCGCCGATTTCCAGCCCGGTGTCCTCGCCAGCGTATTTCTTGTCTTGCGGTGGCCCACCGATGGCCGCATAGGAATAGATGCGGTTGTTGCGGCCAATTCGGGTACGACCTTCAATGACGGCGTGCGCCGCAACGGACGTCCCCCCATCGATCTCGACTTGCGCGCCGACGATCGCGAACGGACCAACGTGGACGTCGGGCGCGAGCTTTGCGCCCGACTCCACGATCGCAGTCGGGTGGATCATTTCTTGTCTTGAGGAGAGGCGCGCAGCGTGCAGAGAATTTCAGCCTCTGCCACCATGGAGCCGTCAACCCGCGCTACGCACATGAATTTCCAGATGTTGCGCTTCACCGCCCGAATGATGACTTCAATCTCCAACTGGTCTCCGGGAACGACGGGTTTCTTGAAGCGAGCATTGTCGATCCCGGCGTAGTAGTAGAGAGAATGTTCCGTGGGTCGCGCACCCTCGGTGCGAAACGCCAGCACACCTGCTGCCTGCGCCATCGCTTCCAGAATCAGCACGCCCGGCATGATTGGGCGATAAGGGAAGTGTCCGGGAAAGTAAGGCTCGTTCATCGTCACATTCTTCAGCGCCACGATCCGCTTCCCCGCCTCGAATTCCGTGACGCGATCGATCATCAGAAAGGGGAAGCGCTGCGGCAAATGCTCGAGCACTGCACCAATATCCATGTTAACCATTGTCGTCGTTTCCCCTGAGACGGATCTCGAGCGCCCGGATGCGGTCTGCCAGCTTAGCCAATTGCCTCACATAGGCGGTGTTGCGAGCCCAGGAGGCGTTGTCGTCGAATGGGTAGATTCCGGTATAAGTACCCGGACGATGAATCGAACTGGAGATCAGCGTTCCGGCAGATATCGTGACGTGGTCCACGATGCGAATGTGGCCGGTGATCATCGCCGCACCGCCGATCGCACAGTGCCGGCCGATCTGCGTGCTGCCGGCAATGCCGACGCAACCGGCGATTGCGGTGTGCGCTCCGATGCGCACGTTGTGCCCGATCTGAATCTGGTTGTCGAGCTTTACCCCATCGTCGATCACCGTGTCATCAACGGTGCCCCGGTCGATCGTGGTGTTCGCACCCACCTCGACGTCGTCCCCGATCAAGACGCGTCCGACCTGCGGGATCTTTAGCCAATGCCCCTCTTCGTTGGCCATACCGAACCCGTCGGCACCTATCACCGCGCCGGACTGGATGATGGCACGCGCTCCTATGCGGCAATCCTGATAGACGACCACCAAGGGGTAAAGGCGACTGTCTGGCCCGATCGCCGAGTTCGGGCCGAGAACGCAGCCGGCGCCAATCCAGCTGCGCTCGCCGATCGAAGCGTTCTCTCCAATTACGGCCCCTGCATCGATTCGGGCACTCGCGGCGATGCGCGCGCTGCTGGCAATCTGGGTGGACGCGGCGATCGCCGGCTCGGGCGATGCCGCTGGATTCAATAGGCGCGAGATGCGCGCAAAGTAGAGATATGGATCGTCACAGACGATCCGGGGAAGCGACGTCAGGTCCTGGGCGTCGGCCGTCAGCACCACGGCGCCAGCATGAGTGGCGAGAAGCTTGGACTTGTGCTTGGGACTTGCCAGGAAGGTTATCTGATCGGCCGAAGCGTGTTCAAGCGAGCCGACCTGCCGAATCAGCGTGGCTGAATTGCCAAGTAAGCGTCCACCGAGGCGCGAGGCGATCTCCGCGAGCGTGAGCGGTCCGGGCATGTCATCGCGTGGGAGGCTTGCCGTCCAGCGCTTTTATCACCTTGTCGGTGATGTCGATCCGCGGATTCACGTAAACCCCATCCTGCAGGATGGCATCGTAATTCTCGCTTTCGGCGATTTGCCTGATGACACGATTCGCCTGATCGAGCAACTGCGCCATCTCCTCATTGCGCCGTTGGTTGACTTCGTCGCGGAAATCGCGATCGCGACGCTGAAGCTCGCGGTTGAGCTCGTTGTACTCCCTTTCCTTCGTGCGCCTCTGGCTCTCCGACATCGTGACGGCATTGCGTTCGAGCTCGGCCTGTAGGCTTTTGAGCTGGTCCGCTAACTGCCGGATGTCCTGCTGCTTCTTTGCGAACTCGGCCTCGAGCCTCTTGGTTGCGCGGGCCGCAGGTGCGGAGTCGCGCAGAATGCGTTCCGTATTCACGAAACCGATCTTGGACTGGGCATGAGCGAGAGCCGGCGCGCCGGCAATCAGGGCTGCGCCGAGGATTAGGAGGTTCCGGAGTTGCATGGTGATCGCGCCTGGGATCAAAACGTGGTGCCAAACGTGAATTGTAACCTCTGGACACGGTCGCCTGCCTTCTCGTTGAGCGGTTGCGCGAAGGAAAGCCGCAGCGGCCCGAACGGAGAACTCCAGGCCAGTCCGAGACCAGCCGAATAGCGCAGATCGCTTAGTGCCGCCTTCTGGAATTCGCCCCAGACCTGTCCGGCGTCGAAGAAGGCGGCGAGGCGAAGCGACTTGTCTTGCCCTGCCCCCGGCACTGGAAACAGCAGCTCGGCGCTCCCGACCAGCTTGCGGTTGCCGCCCAGCGCGTTGCCTTGCGGATCCTGGGGACCGAGCGAATAGGCCTCGTAGCCGCGCACCGAACCCGGGCCACCACCATAGAAGTTCTTGAAGAATGGAAGGGGCTTGGCGCCGATTCCAGCGGCATATCCCGCCTCGCCGCTCAGGAACAGCGTATAGATCCTGCTCAAAGGGTACAGCCAGTGATGCTGATAGCCGAGGCGGTAATACTCCAGATCGCCGCCCGCCAGCTCGGCCGTGACTCGGGAAAGAGTCCCGGACGTCGGCAGTATCAAGCTGTCCCGCGTGTCATGCGAGTAGCCGGCCGTACCTGCAAAATACGTGTACTGGTCGCCAAACTGTCTGACGAAATCTATGTAGGAGAACGGGCTATTGCTGAAGACCTCGAGCTTCACGTCCTCCGCGTTCAGCCCGAAGCTCACCGCGTCAGTCTCCGATAGCGGATAGCCCAGCTTTACGCCGCCCCCGAACGTGCTCGTCTTATACGCCCCCACCGCCAGCGACGACGCATCGATGTCGCGCTTGTAGATGTCGAAACCCTGGCTGACGCCGTCGACCGTGTAATAGGGATTCAGGTACGACAGCGAATACACCCTGTTTACCTTGCCGGTGTTGACGACTGCAGACAAGTACTTGCCGCTTCCGAAAACGTTCGATTGCGTGATCGATGCCGAAAGGACGAGTTTGTCCGTGGTTGAAAAGCCCGCCCCCAGCAGCAGCGCGCCGGTCGGCTTCTCCTTCACCGTGTAATTTACATCGACCTGATCCGCCACGCCTTCTACCGGCTGAGTTTCGACCGTAACATCGCTGAAGTACTGGGTGCGGTCAATTCGGCGGCGCGAGAGCTGGATCTTCGACGCATCGTAGTACGCACCCTCGAGCTGACGCATTTCCCGCCTGATTACCTCGTCGCGCGTCTTGTCGTTTCCGTTTATGTTGATTCGATGCACGTATACCCGACGACCAGGGTCGACGAGGATCGTGAATGCCACGGTGCGCTTTTCCTTGTCGACTTGCGGCACGGCGTTGGCATTTGCGAACGCGTATCCCTCATTACCCAGACGCTCGGCGATCGCTTTGCTCGACTCGGTCAGCTTCTCGCGCGAAAAGACGTCACCGGCCTTGATCTTGATGAGTTTCTCCAGCTCCTCCTGCGGCACCAGCATCTGGCCGGCGAGCTTGACGTCAGACACCATGTACTTCTCGCCTTCGGTGATATTCACCGCGATGTAGATGTCACGCTTGTCCGGAGTGATGGATACCTGAGTCGAGTCGATGTCGAAATCCAGGTAGCCGCGATTCAGGTAATAGGATCGAAGGGTCTCCAGATCGCCGGCGAGCCTCTGACGCGAATACTGGTCGTGCTTCGTGTACCAGGTCAGCCATCCCGGCGTACGCAGTACGAACAGGGAAAGCAGATCCTTCTCCGGAAATGACTTCACACCGACTATGTTGATCGAGCGAATCTTGGCGACGTCACCTTCGTTGACGGCGATGTTGATGCCCACCCGGTTACGCTCGAGCGGCGTGACGGTCGTTTGCACCTCGGCGGCGTACCTGCCACGCGAAAGATACTGGCGCTTCAGCTCTTGCTCGGCGTTCTCCAGCACCGCTCGATCAAAAATGCGACCCTCAGCGAGACCCTGCTCGCGCAGCACTTTCTTAAGCGCGTCACTGCTGATTTCCTTGGCGCCAGAGATGTCTATCTGGGCGATCGCAGGGCGTTCCTCTACGAACACGATGAGAACGTCCTTATCCACCTCGAGCTTGACGTTCTTGAAGAAGCCGGTCGCATAAAGAGCCCGCAGCGCCTCCTGGGCCTTTTGCTCGGTCATGGTATCGCCGACCTTCACGGGCAAGTAGCTGAACAGCGTGCCCGGCTCGGTCCGCTGCAAGCCCTCGAGACGGATGTCTTTGACCACGAAGGGGCCAAAAGTCTGCGCTGCAACGCCAAAAGCCATCGCCAGCAGACTGCACGCGAAGAGCGTGAAGATGCCTTTGCGCATCGTTCAGCCCGACAGCAGACGGTTGAAGTCGTTGTAGAAGGCGAAAGCCATCATGACCAACAGCAGTGCCAGTCCGACGCGCTGACCGAGCTCCATTGCGCGCTCCGAGACCGGACTGCCTTTTATTATTTCCGCGATATAGTACATCAAGTGCCCACCGTCGAGCAGCGGGATCGGCAGCAAGTTGAGAACGCCGAGACTGATGCTGATCAGCGCGAGAAACGTAACATAGGAAATCCAGCCTAGCTGCGCCGACTGGCCGGCGAAATCGGCGATGGTCACGGGCCCGGAAATATGCTTCCAGGACACCTCGCCAACCAGCATCTTGCCTATCATGCGCAGACTGAACACCGCGATGTCCGCCGTTTTTTGTACCGCTCTTGATACGCTCTCGAAGAAGCCGTACTGAATTCTTATCAGGATCTTCTCGGCATGCGAAGGCGGCACGTAGGGCGCGGCGCCAATCCGACCGATGCGCTCACCGTTGACCTCGACCGCCTCGGGCTTCACCTCGATCGTCCGGACGCTGCCGGCACGCTCGACCGTCATTCTCACCTGCTGCGCCGGGCGAGCCCTGACTGCGTTCACCAGGGCATCCCAGGATACAATGCGCGTCCCATCCACCTCCACAACCCTGTCGCCGGAGGCCAAACCAGCCACTTCGGCCGGGCTTCCCGCCACCAGCTTTCCGAGCACTGGCTCGAGGGTCGGCCGATATAGACGCAAGCCGACGCGACTCAGAACGTCCGCCTCGACGTCGGCATCGGAAACGCTACGCAGATCGAGATTCAGGATCGCGAGCTGGTTGCGTTGATTCTCGACCTCGATGCGTAGCAAGTCATGCTGCAGCGCCGCCTGCAGCACATGCCAGCGCACTTCCTGCCAGGTTTGCACCGGCTGCCCGTCGATCGCGCGGACAGTTTCGCCGCCGTGAAAACCTGCGATCGCCGCAGGCGTCCCGGCTGCGGGATCTGCGATCACGGGCCGCGCCTCGGGGAGCCCGTGCATGAACAGGCTCGCATATACGGCGATCGCAAAGGCGAAGTTGAAAAGAGGGCCCGCGGCGACGACCAGAAAGCGCTTCCACACGCTTTGACGATTGAAGGCGTGAGTCAGCTCCTGCGGCGCGACCGGACCCTCACGTTCGTCCAGCATCTTTACGTAACCGCCAAACGGTACCGCGGCTATGACCCATTCGGTGCCGTCGGGGCCGCTACGCCAGCGGGCTACCGCACGGCCGAAACCCACCGAGAAACGCAGGACTTTGATGTTGCACAGACGTGCCGCCAGATAATGCCCGTACTCGTGCACCACGATCAAAATGCCGAGTGCGACCACGAAGGCGACGAACGTGTAAACGAAGTTCATGCCGCGCGCCCCATGACGCGCTCCACCGCCCGCTTGGCGGCTCGGCGTGCGCTCGCGTCGACCTCGAGAACGCTGCCAAGCTCCTCGGCCGACCCCTGCGCCATCGTCTCGAGAGCATGGCTGATGATTCCGGGGATTTCGGTGAAGCGCAGGCGTCCCGCGAGGAACGCCTCGACGGCCACCTCATTTGCGGCATTGAGCACCGCGGGCGCGCCGCCACCCGCGCGCAACGCGGCGTACGCCAGATCAAGGCACGGGAAGCGACGGTGGTCAGGTCGCTCGAAGGATAGCTGGCCCACTTCTCCGAGATCGAGAGCACGCGCACCCGATTCGATTCGATCCGGAAAACCGAGCGCATAGGCGATCGGTATGCGCATGTCGGGATTCGATAGCTGCGCGATCATCGAACCGTCAATGTACTCTACCAGGGAGTGGACAATGCTCTGCGGATGCACGACGACCTCGATCATGTCGGGGCGCAGGTCGAACAGCCAGTGCGCCTCGATGACTTCCAGTCCCTTGTTCATCATGGTCGCAGAATCCACGGAGATCTTGCGTCCCATCACCCAATTGGGGTGGGCACAGGCCTCGTCCGGCGTCACGGCGGCAAGGCGTTCGGGAGGCAGACTGCGAAATGGACCTCCCGAAGCCGTGAGCAATATGCGCCGCACCGAGCCGAGCGCCGGCCGCGCGTCGGGATCGTGCGGCAAACACTGGAATACCGCGTTATGCTCGCTATCTATTGGCAGTAGCACCGCTCCGGCATTTCGGACCGCTCGCATAAAAAGTGGTCCCGCCATCACCAGCGCCTCCTTGTTCGCGAGCAGCACGCGCTTGCCGCCCGACGCCGCCGCGAGCGTCGGCGCAAGGCCCGCGGCGCCTACGATCGCCGCCATCACGACATTGCATTCCCGATCGGTGGCGACCGTCTCGAGCCCGCGGGTGCCGAATAACAGCTCACAGCTGCATCCAGCCTCGCGAAAGCGCTTGCGCAATGCCGGTTGCTCATCCATCCCAGAAAGTACGGCATATCGCGGCTGGTGCCGCAGGCACTGCGCCAGCAGCGTATCGACAGAACGATGTGCCGTAAGTGCGAACACTACGTAGCGCTCCGGGTGCCGGCTCGTCACGTCCAAGGTGCTTTTTCCGACCGACCCGGTCGCCCCCAGAATGGTCAACTTGAGCCTGCGTCGGGGCTCGGCGCGGGCAGGGTCAATGCGGCTCATTTGGCAATGATCCAATGCAGCAACAGGGCACCAACCGGCAGGGCAGCGGTTGCGCTGTCTATGCGGTCGAGAATCCCGCCATGGCCTGGCAGGAAGGTCCCGCTGTCCTTCACTTCCGCCTGGCGCTTCAGCGCCGATTCGAAAAGGTCTCCGACCACGCTAACGAAGCAAAGCAAGCCGGCCCCCGCAATATACGGCACCCATGTGATTCCCGTGACGCGCTCGGCGAGCGTCGGAATCGAAATTGCGCAGATGATAGCGTAGGCCAACGTCGCGAGGATGGCGCCACCCACCCCTGCCCACGTCTTTCCCGGACTGATCGACGGCGCGAGTTTGCGGCGTCCGAACGCGCGGCCGGCGAAGTACGCTGCGGTATCCGCCACCCAAACGAGTGCCATTACCGCCACCAAGGTCCAAGGCTGCATCGATATGCCCGCAAGTCCCGCCGGAACAAGAACGACGATCCCTGCGACGGGCAACGCACAGGGCACGTGCCCCGCCACGCCCCGCCACAGCCAGATCGGCACACCTACCACCCAGAACAGCCCGGCGATCGCAAAGATGCCAACCGCGGCCGGATTGGAGGCTGCAAGCGGCAGCAGCGCGAGGGCAAGCGCGCCAAGTGTCGTTCCCACGAGCACGGCATACATCAGCGCGATCGTACCTGCGAGACGACAGAGTCTTCCCCATTCGTATGCAGCGAGCGCAACCACGATTGTGACCACTCCGGCGAACTGAGGCCTTCCCAGCGCGAAGTTCGCCGCGAGAAACGCAGCGAGCAGCACGACGGCGGTGAGAACCCGGGTGAGCAGCAATCTGCTCAGGCGACCGCGCCCGCGGCCGGCTTGGTCCCGGTCGCCCCAGTTTGCGTGCGTTCGGCCTCCTCCACTTGCTCGCTGGTACGCCCGAACCGCCGTTCGCGTCGGCGATAAGAGGCGATCGCCGCATCGAGCGCACTTGCGTCGAAATCGGGCCAGAGCGTGTCCGTGAAATAGAGCTCGGTATACGCAAGCTGCCACAGAAGGAAATTACTGATTCGCTGCTCGCCTCCGGTACGGATGAAGAGGTCCGGCTCCGGTGCGTAGCTCATCGCGAGGTAGGGAGCGAGAGCGCGTTCATCCAACACGCCGGCGGCCGCTTCTGGATGACCACGCATCAGCCTGGTGAGCGCCTGCATGATGTCCCAACGTCCCCCGTAGTTCGCCGCAATGGTCAGGGTCAGGCCGCTATTCGCGGCAGTGAGCCTTTCGCCGCGCTCGATCAGGTCGCGAATCTTCGGATCGAAGCGCCCGGTGTCGCCGATGAGTTTCAGTCGGATTCGGTTGCGATGCAACCTCTCCACTTCCTGCGTGAGCGCCCCCCGAAACAGCTGCATCAGCAGCGCAACTTCTTCCGGTGGTCGACGCCAGTTCTCGGAACTGAAGGCAAATAACGTAAGGAACTGCACCCCGCGCTCCATGCAGTTCTTGACCGTCGCTCGAACCGCCTCGACGCCACGCTTGTGACCGGCAAAGCGCGGCAAGTGCCGTCGCCGTGCCCAGCGCCCGTTGCCGTCCAAGATAATGGCGATGTGGCGCGGAACCGCGCCGTGAGTGGGAATCTCCTGGGTCGAGCTGGTCTGCTCCGTCATGGGAACCTCAGACAGCCATCAGTTCGGCTTCTTTGTGCTGCAACAGGCTATCTATCTCCCCAATATGTCGGTCGGTCAGCTTTTGCACCTCATCCTGGGCGCGTCGCTCATCGTTCTCCGACACCTCCTTCTTCTTGAGCGCTTCCTTCAGCACGTGTATGGCGTCCCGACGCAGATTGCGCACTGCGATACGTGAATTCTCTGCCTCGTGACGCACCACCTTGATCAGCTCCTTGCGTCGCTCCTCGGTCAACGAAGGCATGGGCACGCGTATCGTTTCGCCCATCGCAGCCGGGTTCAGACCCAGCTCCGAGTCGCGGATCGCCTTCTCCACCGCTTGCACGATCTTCTTCTCGAATGGCGCCACGCCGATGGTGCGCGGGTCAAGAAGAGTAACCTTGGCGACCTGATTGATCGGCGTCGGCGTGCCGTAGTAGTCGACCGTGACGTGGTCCAGCAACCCTGTGTGTGCGCGACCAGTACGCACCTTCGACAGATCGGCCTTGAAGGCCTCGATGCTCTTTCGCATCTTCTGCTCGGTGCTTTTCTTAAGTTCCGGAATCATGACGGTCTCCTATGCACGATTACACGTGGACCAGCGTGCCCTCGTCCTCGCCGAGAACGACGCGCTTCAGCGCATCCTTCTTGAAGATACTGAAGACGTTGATTGGCAATTTCTGATCACGGCAAAGGGTCAGCGCCGTTGCATCCATGACCTTGAGATTGCGATTGATCGCCTCGTCGAAGCTGATGCGCCCATAGCGCTTCGCGGACCGGTCGGTGATGGGATCCGCCGTATATACCCCATCCACCTTGGTCGCCTTCAGCACTATTTCGGCCCCCACTTCGCTGCCGCGCAGTGCCGCCGCGGTATCGGTAGTGAAGAACGGGTTGCCCGTACCGGCTGCAAAGATCACGATCTTCCCCTCCTCGAGGTAGCGGATCGCCTTGCCGCGGATGTAGGGCTCCACGATCTGTTCAATGTTGAGCGCGGACTGAACTCGGCTCACGACGCCCGCGTGGCGCATGGCGTCCTGCAGCGCGAGAGCGTTCATGACGGTCGCTAGCATGCCCATATAGTCCGCAGTGGCGCGGTCCATGCCAGTGGCGCCCGGAGCGACCCCGCGAAATATGTTGCCACCACCGATTACCACACCAATCTCCACGCCCATGCGTCCGACCTGGGCAATTTCCGCGACGATATCCTCGATCGACTGGCGGTTGATGCCGTAGGGGTCGTTCCCCATGAGCGCTTCGCCGGAGAGCTTTAGGAGGATTCGCTTGTACTTGGGCGTCAAGGCTGGCTCCGGCGTTCCGGGGATCCGTCAGCGCGCGATCCCCGCCTGCGCCATCACTTCGGCTGCGAAATCCGTCGTCTTGCGCTCGATTCCTTCGCCGACGACGAAGAAGCGGTAGCCGATTACCTTCGCCTTGCGGGCTGCAAGCATCTTCTCGATCGTCAGTTTGTCGTCTTTGACGAAGGGTTGTCCCAACAGCGAGATCTCGCCAAGAAACTTATTGATGCCTCCTTCGACCATTTTGGCGACGATTTCAGGTGGTTTGCCGGACTCCTTCGCGCGGGCGGAAAGGATGTCGCGCTCACGCGCTACCACGTCGGCCGGCACGTCCCCCTTCGTCATGTACTGCGGCTTCGCGAACGCGATGTGCATGGCCAGATCCTTGCCTACCTCCTCGGGGCCCTCGTATTCGACCATGACGCCGATCTTCGTGCCATGCAGATACAGCGCGAGCCGGGTCTCGCTCTGCATCCGCTCAAAACGCCGTATCGAGATGTTCTCGCCTATCTTCTGCACCAGCTCCTGACGCCGATTCTCGACCGTGCCGCCATTGAGCGCCAATGCCGACAGTGTGGCGACATCCGCCGGGGATGCAGCCGCTGCGAGCTCCGCGAGCGCGCGGGCGAATGCCAGAAAATCTTCGTTCTTCGCGACGAAATCCGTTTCGCAATTGACCTCGACCAGCGCACCACGCCGGGAATCCGGGGCCAGATACGCGCCGATAACGCCCTCCGCCGCGACGCGGCCCGCCGCCTTGCTGGCCTTGGCGCCGCTCTTGATGCGCAGCAGTTCTTCGGCCTTGCGCAGATCGCCCCCCGCCTCCGACAGCGCCTTCTTGCACTCCATCATTCCAAGCCCGGTCATCTCGCGTAGCTCCTTGACCAAGCCTGCGCTTATTTCTGTCATTCCCGCCTGCTCCTAGCCAAGGGCCCTCGCGGGACCCGTTAATCCAGTTTCTTGTCGGCGCCTTCAAAAAAAGGGGCCCGTGGCCCCTTTTCCCGAAGATGTGTCGCGGCCCCGGCCTACTCAGCCTTCACTCTGTTCTTCATCCTCGACTTCTACAAACTCATCGCGGGTCGCCGCGACCACCTCTTCCACGGACTGCGAGCGACCTTCGAGCACCGCGTCGGCCACGCCACGAGCGTACAGCCGAATGGCCCGGCTCGAATCGTCGTTACCCGGAATTACGTACGAGATCCCGTCGGGAGAGTGGTTCGTGTCCACAACAGCAACCACGGGTATGCCGAGCTTCACCGCCTCGGCGATGGCGCCCTTCTGGTAGCCGACATCGATCACGAACAGCGCATCGGGCAGGCTCGCGAGCTCCTTGATGCCGCCTAGCGAGCGATTGAGCTTCTCCAGTTCTCGCTGAAGGCCGAGCGCCTCCTTCTTCGACATCCGCTCGAAGGTGCCGTCTTGCGACATCTGTTCCATTTCCTTTAGTCGCTTGATGGACTGCTTTACAGTCTTGAAGTTCGTCAGCATGCCGCCGAGCCACCGATGGTCGACGAACGGCATGCCGCAACGCTGCGCTTCCTCCCGCAAGATCTCCCGGGCCTGTCGTTTGGTCCCGACAAACAGCAAGGTGCCCTTGTTCGCCGCCAGTTGACGCGCATACTTGAGCGCCTCCTGGTACATCGCCAGGGTCTTCTCGAGATTGATGATGTGGATCTTGTTGCGATGACCGAAGATGAATGGCGCCATCTTCGGATTCCAATAGCGGGTCTGGTGACCGAAATGCACCCCCGCTTCCAGCATTTGCCGCATGGTTACTGACACGTTTTGTATGCTCCTTAGGGTTGATCACTGCCGCCGGACCAAGCTGACGACCCGGCGCGGGCCCATGCAGCACGCGACAGGCGTGCCCCGATATGCCGACGCCAAGCACCCTAAACTGCCCGACGGGAAATTTGGCCTGAACATGTACCTCGCATACACGCTCCCGGCCAGCCCGAAATTCTAGCATAATCAGCTATAAAGACTCAACTTGGAGCGCGAATCGGCACCCGCGTGTCCATTGCCCGCTGAGATCGATTCTCGTATCCTCCACGCCTTTTTCCCTTCGCCCATGGCGGTCACCATCAAGACACCCGACGAGATTGCGAGCATGCGCATCGCCGGCCGCCTCGCGGCGGAGGTCCTGGACTTTATCGCTCCTCATGTTCGCGCGGGCGTCACGACAGGCGAACTTGACGACCTGTGCCACGATTACATGGTTCGCGTCCAGGAAACCGTCCCTGCGCCTCTCAACTACGCCCCCCCGGGGTACAAGCCGTACCCGAAGTCGATCTGCACCTCAGTCAATCACCAAGTGTGTCATGGCATACCCGGCGACCGTGTGCTTAAGAGTGCCGACATCCTGAATATCGACGTTACGGTGATCAAGAACGGCTTCCACGGCGACTCGAGCCGCATGTTCGCAATCGGCGAACCCGGCGTGCAGGCGCGCAGATTGATTCAGATCACGTATGAGTGCATGTGGCTCGGAATCACAGAGGTTCGCCCTGGCGCACGTCTCGGAGACGTTGGCGCCGCGATCCAGGTGCACGCGGAGCGGCACGGTTTGTCCGTAGTGCGCGAGTTCTGCGGTCACGGCATCGGCCGCAAATTCCACGAGGAACCGCAGGTGCTCCACTACGGCAAGCCCGGCACCGGCATGGCGCTTGAGCCCGGCATGACCTTTACGGTTGAACCCATGATCAACGCTGGCAGGGCCGCGATACGCGAGTTGGCCGACGGCTGGACCATCGTAACCAAGGACCACAGCCTTTCGGCGCAATGGGAGCACACCGTGTTGGTAACGGAAACGGGCTATGAAGTCCTTACCGTCTCGCCGAACACCCCATCTCCGCCGGAATTCGTACGCTAGGAAATGAGCGCCGCGCTGCCAAAGCCCGGCACGTCAAGCGCCCAGACGCGCGCGGCATTGCAGGCGGAGCGAAGTGCCCTTAGGGCCGCATACACACGCCATCCAGATCCGCGCGCTCTGTTGCGTGGCCACACGCACATCATCGACCGGACCATCAAGTCGATTTGGCGCCATTTGCGGCCATCGCGCGGCGCCGCCCTGGTCGCCACCGGCGGCTATGGTCGCAGCGAACTCTTCCCATCCTCCGACATTGACATTCTGGTGCTGCTGGACGCCGAGCCCAGCCCCGACGAGCGCGTGCGCCTCGAACGTCTTATCGGCGAACTGTGGGATATCGGCCTTGAAGTAGGCCACAGCGTGCGCACCGTCGCAGATTGTGTCGCGGCGGTGCACGCCGATATCACGATCCGGACAACCCTGCTTGAGGCGCGCTTTCTCGCCGGCAACCGGGACCTGTTCAGGCGTCTCGAGTCGACATTGGCGCAGGACCTGGATCCAGCGAGGTTTTACAAGGCGAAGAAGCTCGAGCAGGAGCAGCGGCACGCCAAGCACCAGGACACGCCTTATGCCCTGGAACCCAATCTGAAGGAGGCACCCGGTGGGCTGCGCGATCTGCAGGTCATTCAGTGGATTGCCCGCGCCTGCGGAATCGGGCGGCGGTGGCGCGACCTCGAAATTCACGGCTTGATCCAGCACGACGAGGCGCTTCAGCTTTCACGCCACGAAGCCTTGCTGCGAAACCTGCGTATCCGGTTGCACTATCTCGCGGGACGGCGTGAGGATCGGATCGTCTTTGATTACCAGACGGCTCTTGCAGAGCAACTCGGCTATCGCGAAACGCCGCATCGCAGGCGGAGCGAAGCGCTGATGCAGCACTATTACCGGACGGCGAAGGCAATCACCCAACTGAACGCAACGCTGCTCCAGAACCTCGGCGCACGTTTGTTCCCCAAGCCCGAGATTGCGCCCTATTCATTGAACGAGCGTTTTCTCGTCCGTGGAGAACTGCTCGAAGCCCATGACGAGCAGCTGTTCGAACGCGAGCCTCTCGCGGTGCTCGAATGCTTTCTGCTGATGCAGCAGCATCCCGAACTGCAGGGCATGACCGCGGCGACGCTGCGCGCGCTGTGGCGGGGCAGACGGCGTATCGACGCGCGCTTCCGGCGGAACGGACTGGCCAGACTGATGTTCGTCCAGATCCTGCAGCAGTCACGGGGAATCGTGCACGAATTGCGGCGCATGAACCAGTATGGGATCCTCGGGCGCTATCTGCCGGAGTTTGGGCGTATCGTGGGTCAGATGCAGCACGACCTGTTTCATGTCTATACGGTCGACCAGCACATCCTGATGGTGGTGCGCAACCTGCGGCGTTTCACGATGCCCGAATTGGCGCACGAGTTCCCGCTGTGCAGCCAGTTGATGAGCGGTTTCGAGCGCGCATGGTTGCTCTACGTCGCGGCGCTCTACCACGACATCGCGAAGGGCCGCGGCGGCGATCATTCGGAGCTCGGCAAGAAGGAGGTGGGTTCCTTCTGCCGCCGCCATAGGTTGGCGGCAGAGGACACCGCGCTTGCCGAATTCCTGGTGGAGCACCACCTGTCGATGTCGAGCGTCGCGCAAAAGCAGGACGTGCATGACCCCGAAGTGGTACTCGCGTTTGCCGAAAGGGTCGGCACTGAAAGGCGTCTGATTGCGCTCTATTTGTTGACCGTGGCCGACATCCGCGGCACCAGCCCCAAGGTCTGGAACGCCTGGAAGGCAAAGCTTCTCGAGGATCTGTTCCGTGCCACAAGGCGCGCGCTTACGGGAGAAATCCTGCAGCTCGACGCGGCCCTCGCCGAAAAGCAGGCTGAAGCGGTGCGCCTGCTGCGTCTATACGCCCTGTCCGACGGCGTCAAGGATCGGCTCTGGGCGGAACTCGACACGACCTATTTCCTGCGCCACGACCCGCAGGAGATCGCCTGGCAGACGCGCAATCTTCATTTTCGGGTGGACAGTGCGAAGCCGGTTGTGCGCGCCCGGCTCGCTCCCTTTGGCGAGGGTCTTCAGGTGATGATTTACACGCGCGACCGTGAAGCTCTGTTCGCCCGCATCTGCGGCTACTTCGACCGTAGCAACTTCGACATTGTCGAAGCGAAGATTCACACGACGCGTCACGGCTACGCGCTCGACACCTTTTCCGTGATGGGCGATGGACAAGGAGTGCACTACCGGGACATGATCAGCCTGATCGAAAAGGAGCTTGCCGACGAGCTCGAATCGCAGGGTGCACTCGGGCCACCGCGCAGCGGCCGCGTATCGCGTCGCGTACGGCATTTTCCGATCTCGCCCGTGGTGGATATCCGGCCGGACGAACGCGGCACCTACCAGGTGCTCTCGATCGTCGCGAGCGACCGGCCGGGGCTGTTATACGGCGTGGCGCGTACTCTCGGGGACTATCACATCAACCTGCACAGCGCGAAGATCAATACGCTGGGGGACCGCGCCGAAGACGTGTTCCTGATCTCTGGTCAGAGCCTAACGGATCCGAAGATGGTTCTGCGGCTGGAGCAAACGCTGCTGCAGGATGTGCAGCTCTAGGCCTTGCTCACTCCTCGGGCGGAAGATCCTCGCCGGGAAAAAGAGCCTCGATGAAGCCGAATTTGCCGAAATCCCGAATACGCATGGGATAGAGGATTCCGTCTAGATGATCGCATTCGTGCTGCACGACGCGTGCGTGGAACCCTTCGACCACGCGCTCGAAGGGCCGGCCCCGCTCGTCAAAGCCGGAATATCGCAGTCGGCGATAGCGCGGCACCAAGCCCCGCATTCCAGGTACCGAAAGGCAACCCTCCCAGCCGTCCTCGAGCTCTTCCGACAGCGGCGCGATCACCGGATTGATCAGAACCGTGTCCGGCACCTCCTCGACGCCGGGATAGCGTGGGTTGCGCTTCACTCCGAAAATCGCCACCCGCAAGCCCACGCCGATCTGCGGAGCCGCGAGGCCGGCGCCGTTCAGGTGATCCATCGTGTCGCGCATGTCCGCGAGCAGCGCGCTGAGCTCGTGAGACTCAAACCGCTCTACCGCAGCAGCGACGGACAACAGCCGCGGATCACCCATCTTGAGGACTTCGCGAATCATCTCTCGACAAGCTCTTCGATGATCTTGCGTACCCGCCCCATGGCCTCCTCGAGCACGGTGTCAATACGCTCCAAGGACACGGCTTGCGCGCTGTCTCCGCGCCCGGCGGCGAAATTGGCGACAACCGCGATCGCCGCGTAAGCCAATTCCAGCTCGCGCGCAAGCACCGCCTCGGGCATCCCCGTCATGCCGACTACGTCCGCGCCGTCACGCTCCATGCGATTGATCTCCGCCGCGGTTTCCAGACGCGGGCCCTGCGACGCGGCATATACACCGCCATCCACGAGCTGCTCGCCACAGACTTTCGCGGCCGCACGAATGCGATCGCGAATTGCGGCGGAATAGGGCTCGGTGAAATCGATGTGCGTGACCGGCGCGTCGGCGCCCTCGAAAAACGTCGATCCACGCCCCCAGGTGTAATCGATGATCTGGTCCGGCAGCATGAGAGTCCCGGGCGCCAAGCCGCGGCGGATGCCGCCGACCGATGCGATCGAAACCACGCTCTCGACCCCCTGCTCCTTCAAGGCCCAAAGGTTGGCACGATAGTTCACCTCGTGCGGCGCGACCGTGTGTCCAGATCCGTGACGCGCCAGAAATACCACCTGACGACCGCGGATGCTGCCCAAGGTCAGCGGGCCCGAAGGCTCCCCGTACGGCGTCCGGGCGACCTTACGCGAAGTCGCTTCGAGGCTCGTCAGCTGCGACAGGCCGCTGCCGCCGATGATGGCGATCATCGATTGTCCTTCATCGCCCGGATTTCGGGCAGATTGCGCCAGTATCCCTTGGCGTCCATGCCGCACCCGAATACGAAGCGGTCCGGAATGCGCAAGCCGACGAAGTCAGCTTCGATCGGCTTCGCCCGCCCGAGCAGCTTGTCCACCAGGACCGCGCAATAGAATGCCCCGGCGCCCTGCGCGAACAGCCGTTCGCGGATACCGCACAACGTCTGCCCGCCGTCCAGGATGTCATCCAGAACAAGCACCGTGCGGCCGCGCACGCTTTCGGCCGGAGCAACGCGCCAGTCGAGCCCGCCTCCAGCGGTTGTCGGACCGTAGCGGGTTACGTGGACATAGTCGAAGTCGAGCGGAAAGTGCAACAAGGGCAGCAGCTGGCCGGCGAACACGACCGCACCTCCCATTACGGCAAGCACCATGGGATAGGTGTCCGCAAGCCGGCCTTCGACTTCGGAAGCGAGCCGGCGGATCGCCCTCCGGACTTCATCGGCGCTCGAGACAGGGTCCGAGTTCTTCAGGAACTCCCAGGCCTGAGCTGGATCCGGCATTCTCAATAGGTGAAGGTGACGACGTCGTCGTCCATGGCCTGCGAGATCACATAGGCGCCGCCCACCGTCTCCTCGATTTCCGGAATCAGGTCCTCGCCCCACAACTCGAGCGTCGGCGTGCAGACCTTGAACTTCACGCCGGCTTCGTGCGCATCCTTGATGAAATCGTAGACGCTCTTGGGCGAGCCCTCCTTCACATGCAGTTTCTCGGCGACGCCCTTGACGGCGAGCTCGCCGGCGCGGCCCGTTAGGATCACTTCGACCTCGTATTCCATGGCAGCCGCCACGGTGGCCTGAAAAAATGGGGCTCCTAGCTCGGCGCCGTTCCTCGGATCCGTATTCACCATGACGATCATCAGCTTGTCCGCCATCCTGCCCTCCTCGCGCGGGTATATTAGCGATTGCTAAATTGGCCCAGTATAGCCGAACCCCGCGTTTCAACGCCCGCGGTTCGCGAGGTAACGCGCAAATTCTGCGCCGATCTCCGGATGCCGCAAGCCGAACTCCACCGAAGCCTTGAGGTAGCCCAGTTTTGATCCGCAATCGTAGCGCTTGCCGGGCAGTTTCATCGCCAACACGCGCTCCACATCGAGCAGCGCCGAGATGCCGTCGGTCAGCTGGATCTCGCCGCCTCGCCCCGGCTTGGCCTGGGCGAGCAGGTCGAACACGGTAGGCGTCAAGACGTAGCGACCCACCACGGCCAGGGTCGAAGGCGCCTCCGCCGGCGCAGGCTTTTCTACGATCGCCCGTACGCGGGACACCTCCTGCCGTGCGTCATCCACGCTCACGATGCCGTAGCTGCCGGTTTGCTCGCGAGGCACTTCCGCCACTCCGAGCAACGAGCAGCGCTCGGATTCAAATCGGGCCGCCATTTGTGCCGTGACCGGTGGGTCGGCGTCGATCAATTCGTCCGCGAGCAGCACCGCGAACGGCTCGTCGCCCACCACCGGCGCAGCGCAGAGCACGGCATGGCCAAGCCCGAGAGGCTCGGCTTGCCGGATATAGATGCAACGGCAGTTGTCGGGAAGCACCGTCTGCACCATGTCGAGCAACTTCTGCTTCCCCTTCAGCTCCAGCTCGGTCTCCAGCTCGTACGCTTTATCGAAGTGGTCCTCAATGGCGCGCTTGTTGCGTCCCGTGATGAAGATCATTTCAGTGATGCCCGCCGCGGCCGCTTCCTCGACCGCATACTGGATCAGCGGTTTGTCGACGATCGGCAGCATTTCCTTGGGACTCGCCTTGGTCACGGGCAGAAATCGGCTGCCGAGGCCTGCAACGGGAAAGACGGCTTTCCTAAGTCTTGCGCTCATTGTCTTCGAAGCCTCTTCAGTAGATCGAGAAACTCCTCCTCGTTCAGCACCGGCACGCCCAACTCGGTCGCCCTTTCCAGTTTGCTGCCCGGTTCGCCTCCAGCCACGACATAGGATGTCTTGCGTGAAACCGAGCCCGCGACCTTGTGTCCCTTGGCCTCGATTTTCTCGCGCGCCTCCTCGCGGCTCATGTTCGGCAAGGTCCCGGTCAAAACGAAGGTCTTCACTTCTTCAGTCGCGGCGGGCGCCACCCCCTCGCTTTCCTGCCAGGTCACCCCCGCAGCACGCAGCTTGCCGATGACCTCTCGATTGTGCTCTTCGCGAAAAAACGCGAATATCGAGCGCGCAACGACCGGCCCGACATCCGGGACCGATTCCAGCTCCTCTTCGCTCGCCTCCATCAGCCGGTCGAGGTTGCCGAAATAGTGCGCAAGATCGCGCGCGGTGCTTTCCCCCACATTGCGCACACCGAGCCCGAATATAAAGCGCGCGAGCGTCGTGCGCTTCGATTTCTCGATTGCTGCCGCGATATTGGCCGCCGACTTGTCTCCCATGCGCTCGAGGGACGCGAGTACGTCGACGGGCAGGTGGTAGACGTCGGTCGGTGTACGTACGAGTTCCGCGTCGACAAGCTGATCGACGAGTTTCTCGCCCAAGCCCTCGATGTCCATGGCGCGGCGGCTTGCGAAGTGCCGCAATGCCTGTTTTCTCTGGGCCGGACAATACAGACCCCCTGAGCAGCGCGCGACCGCCTCGTCCTGCGCTCTGGTTACGGCCGATCCGCATACCGGGCAGTGCTTCGGCATATGGAAAATTCGCGCGTGGGCAGGACGCTTCTCCACCCGCACCGACACCACCTCGGGTATGACGTCGCCGGCCCGCCTAACGACCACCGTGTCGCCGATACGAACGTCCTTGCGGCGAAGCTCGTCCTCATTGTGCAACGTGGCGTTGGTCACCGTAACGCCGCCGACCTGCACGGGCTTCAAGCGCGCCACAGGCGTGAGCGCGCCAGTGCGCCCGACCTGCACGTCGATGCCGAGCACCTCGGTAACTTGCTCCTCCGCCGGGTACTTGTGAGCAAGCGCAAAACGCGGCGCACGCGATACGAAGCCAAGGCGGCGCTGCCAGTCGAGACGATTGATCTTATATACCACACCGTCTATGGCATATGGCAACCGAGCGCGCTTGTTACCGATTCGCACGAAATAATCGAGCAACCCTTCGACGCCGCTGACCACGTCGCGGTCAGGGCTTACGCGGAACCCAAGCTCGACCAGCCGGTCAAGCGTCGCAGAATGCGTGGTCCAGCGCGCTCCCTCCGATACGCCCACGGCGTAGGCGAAGAAATGCAGCGGTCGGCGGGCCGTGATGCGCGAGTCGAGCTGCCTGAGACTGCCAGCCGCGGCATTGCGCGGATTCGCGAATTCCTTCTCGCCGGCACGCCGCTGGCGTTCGTTCAGCGACTCGAAATCCCGCTTGAACATCACGACTTCCCCGCGCACTTCAAGATCCTCGGTATCCGCTGCGATCGGCAGGCGCAAGGGAAGCGAACGCACGGTGCGCAGATTTGGAGTTACGTCCTCGCCGGTCGCGCCGTCGCCCCTGGTCGCGCCTTGCGCGAATACCCCGTTGCGGTAGCTCAGGCTGATTGCGAGACCGTCGAACTTTGGCTCCACGGCGTAGTCGACCGAATTCACCTCCAACGCCTCCCGCGCGCGCCGGTCGAAGGCACGTACTTCCTCCTCGTCAAACGCATTGCTCAACGACAGCATCGGCGTGCGGTGCTTGACTTCGGAGAATTCCTTCAGCGGGAGCGCGCCGATGCGCCGGGTCGGGGAATCCGGGCTCGCCAGCTCCGGATGGCTTTTCTCCAGGGATAGCAGCTCATTGAACAGCCGGTCATACTCCGCGTCCGTGATTTCGGGCTGGTCGAGCACGTAATACAGATGGTTGTGGCGATCGATCTCGCGACGCAGTTTCTCGACATGCTTGCGCAGCGACATTCCCGCCATCATCACAGTACCGCTCACGCAAAAAGACGCAGGGCCAACGGCCCGCCCGGTGCTACGCCGCGAGCTTCGAGCGACCGACGCACGGTGTCGAGCTCGGCGCCAATCGCGGCGAGAGCGCGCTCGTCGAGGCTGTTACCGTTATCGTCTACCAATGATCCGCCGAGACTGACGGCGAGCCGCTGCGCGCAACGCACCATCGACTCGTACGTCGTGCGCACCTCCGCAATGCGCGGAACGTCCAGCGCGATCGTCAGGCCCTGGATCGCGTCCGATGCGTCACCTTGCATGGCCAGTGAATAGAGGACGCGTTCCTCGGCGTCGCGCAGCGCATGACGACCGTCGGCATCCGGGGCCATGCCGGCGGATGTAGCCGCGGCGTGCACTTGCGAAAGCGGAAATGCGCTTCCGGGCGGCGCCATGAGATGAAACACGATCTGAATGTCGGTATCGGCACAAAACTGGTCCATCTCGCGCGCGGCAACCATGGCTTGCTTCATCTCGGGTGCTTTCGTGATTGCGCCGAGCTTCGCGGCCATAGTCTCGACGTCGGAGCGAAATTCGATGAGTTCCGCCTCGCTTACGACTCCGACACGCGACACCAGTTGGAGCGCCGCCAAGTATGCGGTGTAGGCCGCGCGGTCACCGTACGCAACTCTCTTCCACCCCGTGCCGTCCTTTGCGCAGGCAGCCAGCACGCGCCGTCCAAATCGTTGCTCCAGCGGCGCCCAGCCCTCGAGAAACAGCGCGGCCGGCATCGCCTCTCCGCACTGGAGCTCGATCAAGTAGTCAAGGCGTTGGTCCGGCAGTGCCTCGGATGGCGAGACGATATCGCGTTCGCTCTTGCGATCCGTTGGCTCGAAGGTTGGCTCGCGACGATGCATTTGCTCGTCGAGAAGCACGTCGTCGTGCTGCGAGCCGAAGGCGCGTTCGGCGCGACCCTGTGCCGTCCGTTCCTGCATTTTGTTGTAGACGACTACCGCGGCCACAACAAGCGCCCCGATCACGAGAAGACCAAGCTGAAATTCGGTCATGAGATCGGGCCGCCAGACGCCGTGCTGGGATCCGGCAGTTTCAGGCGGCTAGCTCCTCCCGGATGCGCAGCGCCTCTTCGATATCCACCGTCACCACGCGCGATACTCCCGACTCGGGCATCGTCACTCCGATCAGCTGCGAAGCGAGTTCCATGGTGAGCTTGTTATGGCTGATAAACAGGAATTGTGTTTGCGTCGCCATCCTTCGCACGAGATCGCAAAAGCGCACCGTATTGGTATCGTCAAGCGGCGCGTCGACTTCGTCAAGCAGACAGAACGGCGCGGGATTCAATTGAAACATCGAAAATACCAGCGCGATCGCGGTAAGCGCTTTCTCGCCACCGCTCAGCAAGTGGATCGAACTGTTGCGCTTTCCGGGCGGTTGCGCCATCACCTGCACGCCCGCATCGAGGATCTCTTCGCCGGTCATGATTAGCTTCGCTTCGCCGCCGCCAAACAGCGCCGGGAAAAGCGATCCAAAGTGCCGGTTGACGCTTTCGAATGTCTCTCGAAGCAGCTCACGCGTCTCGCGATCGATGCGGCGGATGGCGGTCTCGAGAGTCGTCACGGCCTCCTCCAGATCAGTCGCTTGCGAATCGAGGAATCCCTTGCGCTCCTTGCTGATGTGGAGTTCCTCCAGTGCCGCCAGGTTGACGGCACCAAGTTCCGTCACCGCCTGCGTCAAACGGGTGATATCGCCCTGCAGTGCCGAGGGCCGCGGAGCGCGCTCGGACTCCTCGACTAGGCGCGATTCGTCGGCATCCGCGGCGCGCAGCTGCTCCGCGAATTGATCGTGATTGATCTGCGCGGCCTGTTCCTTCAGACGCAGCTCGCCCACGCGATCACGCAGCGGATTGAGCCGGTTTTCGACTTGCAGGCGCTCCTCCTCTAGCGCACGCAGTACGCCCGCGGCCGCCTCCACGTCGTTGCGTGCCTCTGCAAGCGTCTTTTCGCATGCAATGCGTGCTTCGACTGCCGCGTCGAGGACCTTGCGCACCTCCGGAATGGGATCTTGCGAGAGCTCCTGAGCCAGCTTCGCGATCTCGCTCTCGGCGCGCTCGATCTGCTGATCGATGACGCGCACCGAATTGTCGATCTCGGTGATCTTGGATGCGCACTCGCGCTCGCCGAACACCGCGTCCTGGGAATCACGCTCCGCCTGCTGCACCGCGCGGCGCTGCTCGGCCAGTGCGACCTCCGACGCGAGGTGCTGGACCTTTACAGCCTCGAGACCGTCGCGCGCAGTACGTAGTTCCGAGCCCGTACGTTCGACCGCCTCCTGGCACGCGGCCAGGCGTTCGCCGTCGAGCGCCGCTTCGCTCGCAATCTCGGACATTTCGCGCCAGATCTGATTGCTCCGCTCGCGAAAGCGCTCTTGCGCCTGCGTGAGCTTGAGCAGGTCGATTTGTGCGCTGTGGCGCTCGCCTTGACCCTGTGAAATCTCCTCACGTACGCTCTCCAGGGCGTGCTGCCGCTCCGCCAACTCCGCCTCGTCGGCTTCTAGCGTGGTGCGCTCGCGTTCGAGCCGCGCCTCGAGCTCTGGGCAGCGCGCCTCGAGCGCCTCGATTTCGGACTGTCGGGCAAGCAACCCGGCGTCGGCGGGGTCGGGCGCGTGGAAGCTCAAGGTATGCCGGGTAAACTGGTGGCCGTCCTGATTTACCAGGATCACGCCGTGGGGTAACAGCGCGCGCGCCGCGTTTTCGGGACGCAAATCTACGGCGTATACGCCCGCAAACCAGTCTGCCACTGCGCCGGCGACCACGTCGTCGGTCGCATGCACTTTCGACGCTAGCGGGGCATAGCCTTGCAGCGCGGCCGAGGTCGACCCTCGGCTTCCGCGCTCGTACAGGCTTGCCTTGACCGGCGGCTGGTCACCGGCGATTTGCGTCAGCTGCTTCGGATCGGAGAGCTCGATCGCATGCAGCCGCTCGCGAAGCACGGCTTCCACCGCGGTCTCCCAGCCTTGTTCGATGCGCAGCTTCTGCCAAAGTCGCGGCAGTGAGGACAGTTCGTGCCGCTCCAGCCAATCACTCAACGGGGCGTTGTCCTCCGCCGCGGCCTGGATCTGCCGCAGCGTGCCGAGCCGCGCATCGGCCGCCGTCGACTCGCGCGATGCCGCCGCGACCCGGTCTGCGGCCGCAGCCCGGCGCTCTTCGAGCGCCGTGCACTCCGCCTGCAGCGATTCGAGACCGACCTGTGCTTGCGCGACCGCTGCATCCAGCGTCGCGATGCGCGCCTCTAGCATGCCGAGCGCAGCGCCGTCCGGTTGAATCAGCGTCCGCAGCTCGCCTTCCAGGCGTTCCCGGCGCTGCTCGAGTGCCTTCAGGCTGCTTTCGAGATGCGCCAGATTCGTCTGCTCAAGCTGCAACCGGCCCTCGCGTTGCATGAGGCCACTGCGCGCTTCGCTCAGCTGCTCCTGCGCCGTGCGAAACGCCTGCTCGGCCCGCGGCAGCTTCGCGTTCTCGTCCTCGAGACGGGCCTGCGCCTCGGCCAGCCTTTGTTTGGCCGTGCCTGCACGTGCGGCCCACATGTGAAGCGCCTGGGTCAGCTGCGAGCGCTGCTCCCGCCACGACGAAAGCTGGGTCTGCCTCTCGGTGTACTGGCTTTCGAGACGTTGGCGCGTCTCCTCGACGTGGCGCAGCTCCGACTCGTATCTGGCGACTTCGGCATTGGCCGCGTACAAGGCTGCCTGCGCGCCGTTCATCGCGTCGCCCGCCTTGTAATGATCGGAACGGGCGGCTTCCAGCCGTGCCTCTACGTCTCTCAGCCGCGCGGTCTCCGCCTCAAGCTCATTCACCGTCCTGGAGACTTCCTGACTGTGACGAGCACGCTCCGCCGCGGCATCGCGACGCCGGATGTACCACAACAGTTGCTGCTTGAGCCGCAGATCCGACTGGTACTCCTTGTATCGCCGCGCGATCTCCGCCTGCACCTCGAGCTTCTCGATCTGTACTCCCAGTTCGATCCGAATGTCTGTGACGCGGGCAAGATTCTCCCGGGTGTCCGACAGTCTGTTCTCCGTTTCCCGGCGGCGCTCCTTGTACTTCGATACGCCGGCCGCCTCTTCGAGAAATACCCGCAGCTCCTCGGGCTTGGCTTCGATGACCCTCGAGATCATGCCTTGTTCGATGATCGCGTAGGCGCGAGGCCCCAGGCCGGTCCCAAGGAACATGTCCGTGATGTCGCGGCGCCTGACGTGAACGTTATTGATGTAGTACGACGACTCGCCGTCGCGCTGCAGCACCCTGCGGACCGAGATTTCCGTGTATTGCGACCACTGACCGGCCGCGCGTCCCTGCGTGTTGTCGAATATCAGTTCAACGCCCGCGCGCGCCAGCGGCTTGCGGTTGCTCGACCCGTTGAAAATGACATCCTGCATGGAATCGCCGCGCAATGCCGAGGCACGCGATTCGCCAAGCACCCAGCGCACCGCGTCAATGACGTTGGATTTCCCGCAACCATTGGGACCAACGATGCCGACCAGTTGGCCGGGGACGTGAATCGAAGTAGGATCAACGAACGACTTGAAGCCGGAAAGCTTGATCTGCGTGAGGCGCACGGAGTGTTATCGGGCTCGAGAAAAATGGAACGCGGCGCGAGGAAAATGCCGGCGAAAAAAATGTTGGCTATGATACCATTTTCGCGCAAGTTTCCGGCCAAGCTCCCGCTTCCGAATATGGCCTCCCGCCCGAGCAAATTGCTGCAGACGTTCCCCAATCCGGCACCGGATCGCGACTACCGCGTTCACATGGAATTGCCGGAGTTCACTTGCCTTTGCCCGATGACCGGTCAGCCGGATTTTGCGACCCTCGAGCTCGACTACGTTCCCGACCGGCGCTGCGTGGAGTTGAAGTCGCTCAAGCTCTACGTATGGTCTTACAGGGACCAGGGAAGCTTTCATGAGGCGGTGACCAACAAGATTCTCGATGATCTGGTGCGCGCAATGAGTCCGCGCTACGCGCGGCTCGCTGCGCGCTTCAACGTGCGTGGTGGCATTTTCACCACGGTGGTTGCCGAGCACCGCAAGCGCGGCTGGAAACCAGCTGCACTCATTGCGCTTGACGCCTTGCCCGGGGCCAAGCCACGGAGATGAATCCCCGCCTGGCGGTCCTGCAACCGTACCCCTTCGAGAAGCTGCGTGTGCTGCTCCAGGGCATCACGCCTAACGAACGGCTGCGGCCGATCAACCTTTCCATCGGCGAGCCAAAGCATCCCACTCCAGAGCTGCTGCGCAAGGCGCTCGCGGCCGCACTCGACGGGCTTGCCGCGTATCCGGCGACTGCTGGCACCCCGGAGCTCCGCGAAGCCGTGGCCGGATGGCTGATGCGGCGCTACGCGCTGCCGGCGATCGATCCTGCTTCCCAGGTGCTGCCGGTGAATGGTTCGCGCGAAGCTCTCTTCGCGTTCGCGCAGGCGGTGGTCGACCCCTCGCGCATCGGTGCCAAGGTCGCGTGCCCCAATCCCTTCTACCAGATCTACGAAGGCGCGGCACTGCTCGCCGGCGCGAATCCCGTGTATCTAAATGCTACCGAGAGCAGCGGGTTTCGAGTGCGCTTCGACACCGTGCCGGAGCGCCTATGGCGCGACGTGCAGCTCATATATACCTGCTCGCCTGCGAACCCGAGCGGCAGCGTGATGCGCCTGGAGGACTGGGAGACCATCTTCACGCTGGCCGACCGGCACGGCTTCGCGATCGCCTCCGACGAATGCTACTCGGAGCTCTACTACGACGAAACGCGCCCGCCTCTCGGCGGCCTGCAAGCGGCCCATCAGCTGGGGCGGACGGATTTTTCGCGTCTGGTCGTATTTTCCAGTCTGTCGAAGCGTTCCAATGCCCCCGGCATGCGATCCGGATTCGTCGCGGGCGATGCAACGCTGCTCAAGAGCTTTCTGCTGTACCGCACATATCACGGGTCGGCCATGAGCCTGCCCGTGCAGCGCGCTTCGATGGCTGCGTGGAGCGACGAGCAACACGTTCGCGACAACAGACGCCTGTACGCGGTAAAGTTCGCGGCCGTGCTGCCGCAAGTGAAGGCACCGCTTTCCGCCTACATGCCGGAGGGGGGCTTCTATCTCTGGATGCACACGCCGATCGACGATTGCGAATTCGCGCGCCGGCTGCAGCAAGAATATAATGTCCTGGTCCTGCCGGGGAGCTATCTCGCCCGTGACTGGCAGGGAGACAATCCCGGCAAAGATCGGGTGCGCATTGCGCTGGTGGCACCGCTCGCCGAGTGCGTCGAAGCGATTGCTCGTATCAGCGACTTCGCCCGCAAGCTCTGAGAACAACATGGATTCGGCAAGAAAGACGATCGACGACGCCTGGGAGAATCGCGCTGGCCTGAACCCCTCCTCGGCGCCCAAGGCCTTGAGGGAGGCGGTGGAGTTCGTCATCGGCGCGCTCGATTCCGGGCGGTCGCGAGTCTCGGAAAAGTCCGGCAATGAATGGGTAACGCACCAATGGATCAAGAAGGCGGTGCTGCTGTCGTTCCGTATCGAAGACAATCGGTTGCTGGAGGGAGGCGCCACCCGCTACTACGACAAGGTGCCCGCAAAATTCGCCGCGTACGACGGCGCTGAATTCGCGGCCGGAGGGTTCCGCGTAGTGCCGCCGGCCATGGCCCGGCGCGGCGCCTTTATCGGACGAAACGTGGTGCTTATGCCCTCCTACGTGAATATCGGCGCCTACGTGGACGAGGGAACGATGGTCGATACCTGGGCCACGGTGGGTTCGTGCGCGCAAATCGGAAGAAACGTGCACCTGTCCGGCGGGGTGGGAATCGGGGGCGTGCTTGAGCCCTTGCAAGCGAATCCGGTGATCATCGAGGACAACTGCTTTATAGGCGCTCGCTCCGAGGTTGTGGAGGGCGTGATCGTCGAGGAAAACAGCGTGATCTCGATGGGCGTGTTTCTCGGGCAGAGCACCCGCATTCTGGACCGGGCAACCGGGCAGGTGACCTATGGCCGCGTCCCGGCTGGATCGGTAGTCGTTCCGGGAACTTTGCCCTCTGCAGACGGCAACTACGGCCTGTATTGTGCAGTCATCGTCAAGCGCGTCGATGCCAAGACGCGCGCGAAGACCAGCCTCAACGATTTGCTGCGCGGGGATTAGACTCGCGCACTGGCGTCTGGCGAGGGGGTAGCCATGTCCGCAATGAAACGCCTGTTCCAGCTGATGGCCGAGAAGAAGGCATCGGATCTCTTTGTCTCGGTCGGGGCGCCCATCAACATCAAGATCGAGGGCGTCGCCATGCCGGTCAACCAGACCATCATGAGCCCGGATACCGTCAAGCAATTGCTCTACGAAGTCCTGAGCGAACGGCAGATTCGCGACTTCGAGGAAGACATGGAACTGAATACCGCGGTAACACTTGATGGCGTCGGCAGCTTCCGCATCAGTGCCTTTCGTCAGAAGGGCTCGCCGGCCGTCGTGATCCGCTACATTCCCGGCAGCATTCCCCCGCTCGCCTCCCTCGGCCTGCCCGAGGTGGTGAAGGAAGTGATCATGCAAAAGCGCGGGTTGTTGCTGATGGTCGGCGCCAGCGGTGCCGGGAAGTCCACCTCTCTGGCGGCAATGCTCGATTACCGCAATGCCCTGGAGTCGGGACACATCCTCACGCTGGAAGATCCTGTCGAATTCATCTTCAAGAATCGCAAGTCGATCGTCAACCAGCGCGAGATCGGCACCGACACCAAGGCGTTTCAAATCGCACTGAAGAACGCGATGCGCCAGGCGCCCGATTGCATTCTGATTGGCGAGATCCGCGACAAGGAAACCATGGCCATGGCGCTCGCCTATGCGCAGTCGGGCCACCTGTGCCTTGCGACCCTGCATGCCAATAACAGCTACCACGCGATGAACCGCATCATCAACTTCTACCCGCTCGAGAACCGCCCGACGCTTCTGCTCGATCTCGGCGCCACGCTGCAGGCCGTCGTCTCGCAACGACTGGTCCGCACCAAGACAGGTTCGCGCGTCGCGGCAGTCGAAGTGCTGCTCAATACGCGCCACATCCAGGAACTGATCGAAAAGGGCGAAATCGGCGAAATCAAGGACGCCTTGGAGAAAAGCATGTCGCCGGGCTCGCAAACCTTCGAGCAGGCGCTGTTCAAGCTGTTCATGGACGGCAAGATCACGCAGGAAGAAGCCATATCGAACGCGGACTCCGCGACCAACATGCTGTGGCTGATCAACCAGGCCATTGCTGGCGACATCACGGCCGGCAATGCCGATCCTCCGCCGCCGCCCGCGCCGAGGCGGCCGACCTCGGATACGTCCAAGAATCCGTTCGCCGATTCCTCGACTACCGCGGGCTTCACGAATATCAAGATCGATATGTCGTCGTGACGCGACCGGCTAATTGGAAAGCCCTCTAGAACTTGCGCAAGCCCTGATCGGGCGCCGCTCCATAACGCCCGATGACGCCGGTTGCCAGGCGCTGATCGCGGACCGCCTCGAGGCCGCAGGATTCGCTTGCGAGCACATACATTGCGGCGAGGTGAGCAACCTCTGGGCGCGGCGCGGTACTGCGCGACCGCTGCTTGCCTTTGCCGGACATTCCGACGTCGTTCCGCCCGGTCCTCTCGAGCAATGGCAGTCCGATCCCTTCGTTCCGACGATTCGCGACGGCCGGCTTTACGGGCGCGGGGCCGCGGACATGAAGTCCTCGATCGCCGCTTTCCTCGTGGCGGTCGAGGCTTTCGTGGCAGAGCGGCCCGCTCACCGCGGCTCGATCGCGCTACTCATCACTTCCGACGAGGAAGGCCCGTCGGTAGACGGCACCGCGCGTGTGGTCGAGCGACTCAGGCAGCGCGGCGAGCGCCTGGACTACTGCCTGGTGGGGGAGCCCTCCTCGGTCGCAGTGCTGGGAGACATGATCAAGAACGGGCGCCGCGGCTCGCTGTCGGGGCGCCTCACCGTGCGCGGCACCCAGGCGCACATCGCCTACCCTCACCTCGGCCGCAATCCGATCCACGCGCTCGCCCCGGCGCTCGCGGAGCTCGCAGCCACGCGCTGGGACGAGGGCGACGAGTTCTTCCCGCCTACGGCGTGGCAGGTGTCCAACATCCACGCCGGCACCGGGGCCAACAACCTGATTCCCGGCTCGCTCGAGCTTGATTTCAATTTCCGCTTTTGCACGGCGAGCCCCGAGCGCTCGCTTAGAGATCGTTTCGAGGCGATCCTGCGCAAGCATGGCCTCGACTACGAGATCCAATGGTCGCTGTCCGGGAACCCGTTTCTGACGCCGCCCGGGGAATTGGTTGACGCGGTAAAACACGCCATCCATGCCAATACCGGGCGCACGCCGGAGCTTTCCACGACCGGCGGGACTTCGGACGGCCGCTTCATCGCCGAAATCTGCCCGCAGGTGGTCGAGTTCGGGCCGCCGAACGCCAGCATCCACAAGCTGAACGAGAACATCGAGCTCCCGGTCCTCGAGCAATTGCCGCGCATCTACCTAGATACGCTGCGTCAGCTTCTTCTCTGACGGCACGTGGTGGCGCGCGACTCGCTCACCGTCGGCGATTTTGTTCGCGCCGTGACGCGGCGCTTCGAACGCGCGGGGCTGCACTATGGCCACGGGACGCACAAGGCGCGCGACGAGGCGGCGTACCTCGTGCTGCACACGCTGCGCCTGCCCTACGAGGCCTTGCGCGCCGCGCTGCACCGTCCCTTGTCCGCTGCCGAGCGCCGCAAGCTCGAGGCGATCGTCGCGCGTCGCATCCGCGAGCGCCTGCCCGCGCCGTACCTCACCCACGAGGCCTGGCTCGGCGAATACAGCTTCTACGTCGACCCGCGCGCGATCGTGCCGCGCTCCTTCATCGCCGAGCTGCTGCACGAAGGCCTCGCGCCCTGGTTGCGCCGGCCAGTGCGCAGCGCGCTCGATCTGTGCACCGGCTCGGGCTGCCTCGCGGTGCTGCTGGCGAAGGCGTTTCCGGAGGCGCGAGTCGATGCGGCCGACCTGTCCGCCGCGGCGCTTGCGGTGGCGCGCAGGAACGTCGCTCGCTACCGGCTCGGTCAACGGATCCGACTGGTTCGCTCGGACCTTTTCGCCGAGCTCGGCGAACGCCGCTACGACCTGATCGTCAGCAATCCCCCCTACGTCAAGGCCACGTCGATGCGCGCCCTGCCCCGGGAGTATCGCCACGAGCCGCGCATGGCGCTCGCCGGGGGCGGCGACGGTCTCGATCTGGTCCGGCGTATCCTTGCCGAAGCCGCCGGCCATCTTGCCGACAAGGGCCTGCTGGTCTGCGAGATCGGCCACAACCGGCGCAACCTCGAGAAGGCATTCCCCTCGCTGCCGTTCATCTGGCCCGAGATCAGCGCGGGACCAAACCATGTGTTCGTGCTCGAGCGCGAGCAGTTGCCCCTTACCAGGGGTGTTTCGTCTTCCTCCAGGATCGCCAGGCTGCCGCGAGGTGCTTCACCAGGAGGTCCTCGCGCGCGGCGAACCAGCCGCGCATGAATCCCACCGCTGCTTGGTCGCTGTCCGCAGAAAACTCGCGCAACAGGCGTCGCCCCACGGCAATATCGTTCAACTCTCCCAGAATGTCCTGCAGCGATTCGAGTCTCCCGAGATAGCGCTTCATCCCTCCGCGGGGATACAGCACGGCAAAGGCCTCGCAGGTATAGCGCAGCCGCTTGACCCGGATCCGCAATTGGTGACGTCGCAAGGCGTCGGTCCACTCGAGTCCATCACCACGCCGCAGCACCTTGCGCTCCGCGCGCGTCATGGCTCGCGCCGCGTACGTGGCGACGGGTTGCGCAAGCGATCGCTGCGCCTTGAGATCTTGCTGTCGCCACGGCGCGTCGTGCAGCCAGCGCACCACGCCAAGTAGGAACTCCTGAAAGCGCGCCGCGCCGACCAGTGCACGCGCCAGCCCCCGCGCGGCCGCGCGCCGCGCGCGCGCCCGACGCAGAAGCCGGGCGAGCGCCGGATCATCGTCTCGCCCCGCCCGCAGACGCTGCGCGAGCTCGTCGCAGAACACGTCCCAATCACGCGTTTCTCCAAGGGTCGGCATGAGCTCCTTCAGCCCTGCGACCGGGGGGAGAAACTCCTCGGGACGGCCGACCCGCTCAAAAGTGCGCAGCGCGGCGCGTAGTCGCCGCATACCAACGCGCAGCTGGTGCAGATACTCGGGGTCGCGAGTGCGCGCAACGCCGTAAACGTTTCCTTCGATTTGCTCCAGGCCCGCCTGCAGTACCGCCTGCATTGCGGCTTCCAGGGTGTCATTGCGCGTCAAGGCGGGGCGCTGCGCCTTGAGGGGCGCCGGTCGCTCCGCCGCCGCAATTCGATAGCCACGCTCGGCCTTGCTCTCGGGCTCGAGCTCGAGGCGCAGCGGGGCAATGAGCCGTTCCGCAAACTTGAGCATGCTGCCGAGGTCGCCGTCGCGCAGCTCGAGCTCCAGCTCGTGAATCGGTGCGCCACGCCGCCCGGCAACGATGCGCCCGACATCGACGCAAACCTCGATCGCGGTATCCGGGGGTAGCGTGATCTCAGCCCAGCGCCTTGCAAACCGCGTTTCGAACGCGGGCGCGAGCCGCGGAATCAGGTCATGCAGGTCGAAGTCCGTCGCTCCGCGGATCTCTTCCAGCGGCAACGATCCGGGCGAAAACGCGGCCCGCGCAACGGAAACCTCCCACTCGGCTCGCTGCGCCAGTCCAGTCGCCGGCAAGCGTCCGCACTTGAACGACATGAGCCAGCGTCGGCCATCATGGCGCAGGCGCAGCGCCGCGTGGGCGGCCCGCAGACGCCGATCGGGTGTGTCGTAGTAGACGCTGTTTACCGCGCGCCGGCGGACCGCAGGAGTCCCGGGAAGCAGCTTCCAGACACGGGATGCAGACTGCGCCGGAAGCCGGAACTTGAGCTCGCGCTCGATGTGCATCCGTAGCTGGAAAAAGGATATCTGGGGTGGCCGATGGGACTCGAACCCACAACAACTGGAATCACAATCCAGGACTCTACCGTTGAGCTACGGCCACCGTCGTAGAGATACAAAAAAATCGCAAAACCCCGCAACCTCGTCAGGCGCTCGACCCCGTTCGGGCGCCGTGGCCTGCCCGGCGGGACTCGAACCCACAACCCCCAGCTTAGAAGGCTGGTGCTCTATCCGGTTGAGCTACGGGCAGTCCCTGTGCCGCCGCGCCTGCAAACCTGGTCGGGGTGGAGAGATTCGAACTCCCGACATCTTGCTCCCAAAGCAAGCGCGCTACCAGGCTGCGCCACACCCCGAAAAAGGTCGCACATAATACCTCTTGACATCGCCCGAAGCAACGCAACCCGGTGATAAGTCGAAGTAACTTTGAGCGCCGAGTTTGCTTGCGGCAGGGGTCCTTTTCTGCTAAAAAGCGCCTTTCCTATTTTCAGGTTGCTGCATAAATGGCTGTCGAACTGACCAGAAAAAGCTTCACGCCCTACGTTCCGAAGAAGGGCGAGGAGTACATGAACGCTCGGCAGCGGACGCACTTCAAAAAGATACTCGAGCAGCTCAAGGCGGAGCTCTCGGAGGAGATCGATCGCACCGTGCACACCATGCAGGACGAGGCCACGGTGTTCGCCGATCCGAATGATCGTGCCAGCCAGGAATCAGACATGGCGCTGGAGCTGCGCAACCGCGACCGCGAGCGCAAGCTGATCAAGAAGATCGACGAGACGATCGGGCGCATCGACGTCAACGAATACGGCTACTGCGACAGCTGCGGCGTCGAGATCGGCCTGAAACGCCTCGAAGCCCGTCCGACGGCCACACTTTGCATCGACTGCAAGACGCTGGACGAGATGCGCGAAAGGCAGGTCGCGAAGTAGCGTTCGCCGACGAGCAATAAAAAAGGGGCGCCATGGCGCCCCTTCTTGCTTGAAGCGTACCTTCGCCTAACCCTGCTTCGCCGTCTCCGGCTGATTGATGGCCTTCATCGAGAGCCGCACGCGACCCTTGTCGTCGGCCTCGAGCACTTTCACTTTCACCGATTGTCCTTCCTTGAGATGGTCGGAAACGGCGTTGACGCGCTCGTGGCTGATCTGGGATATATGCAACAGGCCATCGCGCCCGGGCAGCAGTTGGACGATGGCACCGAAATCCAGCAAGCGCAGGACCGTTCCTTCATAGACCTTGCCGACCTCGACGTCCGCCGTCAGCTCCTGGATCTTCTTCTTCGCCGCCTCGCCGCCTTCCGAGGACACGCAGGCGATATTGATCGTGCCGTCGTCTTCGATTTCGATGGTGGTTCCCGTTTCCTCCTGGATGCCGCGGATGACCACCCCGCCCTTGCCAATCACGTCGCGGATCTTGTCCGGATTGATCTTGATCTTGATGATGCGTGGCGCATAGGTCGACAGCTCAGTGCGCGAGCCTTCGATCGACTGCTTCATCAACGCCAGGATGTGCATGCGGCCTTCGCGCGCCTGATTCAGCGCGACCTGCATGATCTCCTTGGTGATCGATTCGATCTTGAGATCCATTTGCAGCGCGGTGATGCCCCGGTCGGTTCCCGCGACCTTGAAGTCCATGTCTCCCAGATGGTCCTCGTCTCCGAGGATATCGGTGAGCACCGCAAAGCGGTTGCCCTCCTTGATCAGACCCATCGCGATGCCCGCCACGTGCGCCTTCGAGGGAACGCCCGAATCCATCAGCGCCAGGCTGCCACCGCACACCGAGGCCATCGACGACGAGCCGTTCGATTCCGTGATCTCGGACACCACCCTTATCGAGTAGCCAAATTCTTCCGGACTCGGCAACACCGCAACCAGCGCGCGCTTAGCGAGGCGCCCGTGGCCGATTTCTCTGCGCTTCGGCGGCCCCATGCGTCCGGCTTCCCCGGTCGCGTAGGGCGGCATGTTGTAGTGCAGCATGAAGCGCTCGCGATATTCGCCGGTGATTGCATCGACGATCTGCTCGTCCCGCCCCGTGCCCAGCGTCACCGTTACCAGCGCCTGCGTCTCGCCGCGCGTGAACAGCGCCGAGCCGTGGGTGCGGGGAAGC
The DNA here is from genome assembly GCA_963834845.1 of uncultured Pseudomonadota bacterium. Taxonomy (GTDB): domain Bacteria; phylum Pseudomonadota; class Gammaproteobacteria; order Burkholderiales; family SG8-39; genus DAHVFK01. The sequence goes on along the minus strand of CAWICY010000004.1, from coordinate 3,264,130 downwards.
ACCCCAACGCGGATGTCTATCGGCCTCACGGTACGCGTATCGCGTCCGTCGATGCGCGGCTCGCCGTCCAGGATCTGACCGCGAACGATCCTCGATTCCAGATTGAAGAAGATCTCCTTGATCTCGTTGGCATTGAGCGTCGCGCCCGAGGCAAGGGCCTCCTGCTGAATCGTGGCGAGCACATTCTTGCGAATCTCGGAGAGACGCGCATTGCGAATCTGCTTCTGCTTCATCTCGAAGGCGGCCCGCAGATCCGCCTCCGCGAGGTCCTTGATGCGGGCGATCAGCGCCTCGTTCACGGCCGGCGGCTGCCAGTCCCAGGCGGGCTTGCCGGCGGCCTCGGCAAGCTCGTGGATCGCCTGTATCGCTGCCTGCATCTGCTCATGACCGTAGACGACTGCGCCAAGCATGATGTCCTCGGGCAGCTCGAACGCCTCGGACTCCACCATCAGTACGCCCTGCTCTGTCCCGGCGACCACCAGATTGAGCTTCGACTCCTTGAGTTGCGTCGCCGTCGGATTGAGAGCGTACTCGCCGTTTACGTATCCCACGCGGCACGCGCCGATGGGTCCGTTGAACGGGATACCTGAGATCGTCAGCGCCGCGGACACGGCGATCATCGCCGGGATGTCCGGATCCACCTCGGGGTTGACAGAGATGACCGTGGCGACCACCTGGACTTCGTTGTAGAAGCCATCCGGGAACAGTGGCCGGATCGGGCGGTCGATCAGCCGGCAGGTCAAGGTCTCTTTTTCGGAGAGCCGTCCCTCGCGCTTGAAGAAACCGCCCGGGATCTTGCCTGCAGCATAGGTCTTCTCGACGTAATCCACGGTGAGCGGGAAGAAATCCTGGCCCGCACGGGCCTCCTTCGCGGCGACGACCGTTGCGAGAACGACCGTGTCGTCCATCGTGCACACCACGGCGCCATGCGCCTGACGCGCGATTTCACCCGTTTCAAGGGTGACCTGGTGGCCACCAAATGGGAATGTCTTCTTAATCGGATTCAAGGCTAGGTTCCTCTAACTGACATGGCGCGCCACGATGGACGCGCGGTCGCGGCGCTCAGTCCGCGCGGCGATCGCAATAAAAGAAAACGCCCATCCGTCGAATGAGCGTTTTCCGTCGATGCATCGAGGTGAATTACTTGCGCAGACTGAGCCGCTCGATCAGCGAGCGGTACTTGTCTGCGTCGTTACGCCTGAGATAGTCGAGCAGCTTGCGCCGCTGGCTGACCAGCTTTAGCAACCCGCGCCGCGAGTGAAAGTCCTTGACGTGGGTCTTGAAGTGCTCGGTGAGGCCATTGATCCGCTCGGTGAGCAGCGCTACTTGCACCTCAGGCGATCCGGTGTCTTTACCGGAGCGCTGAAACTGTTGCACAACTTGCGCCTTCTGCGCGACCTGCAAAGCCATGTTCTCTCCTCGTGCAAACTGCGATTTTACCCGAACGTTTCACCTGACCACAAGTTTTTTGATGTTATTCAGCCGCTTGCGCATCTCTTTCCGGTGTCGCCGTCAGCCGTAGCGGGTGCAGGACGCCGTCCTGCATGGCCTGTCCCAGCCCGATCAGGCGCCCGTCGGCCGCGAATACCGCGTGTAGCCCATCGCGGGTGGCTGCACCAGGTACCGCCTGGCCGTTGCGGAACCGTGTTTCCTGGCCTGGCTCGAGTTCGGCCCGCGGCAGGTCCTGCAGCAAACCGGCCAGTTCCAGGAGCCTGCCATCCCGCCCTGCTTCGTCCATGCGCTCGAGCTCGTCGAGCGCCGTCGCGTTCCCGACGTGCAGGGAACCGGCCGCCGTACGGCGAAGTGCGGCGAGGTGCGCACCGACCCCCAGCGCGGCACCAATGTCTTCCGCGAGCGTACGCACGTAGGTACCCTTGCTGCAGCGTACGCGCAGCTCGAGCTCGTCAGCGGTGCGGCCGAGCAATTCGAGCTCGTAGATCTCGACTTCGCGCGGACGGCGCTCGACGCTCTTTCCCTCACGCGCCAACTCGTAGAGCGGACGTCCCTGGTGCTTGAGTGCGGAGTACATCGGCGGCACCTGATCGATCGTTCCCCGGAAACGCGCAAGAACGGCGTGGATCTCGGCGTCTTCAAGATCCACGCCGCGACGCTCGAGCACTTCCCCTTCCGCATCGCCTGTCGCAGTGGTTTCGCCCAGTTTCACCCGCGCCAAGTAGTCCTTAGGGGCCGCGAGCAGCGGACCGGCGAACTTTGTCGCCTCGCCGAACAGCACCAACAGCAGTCCCGACGCCAGGGGGTCGAGGGTGCCCGCATGCCCCGCCTTCCGGGCGCGATACAGGCGCTTGGCTGCCTGTAAGGCGGCGTTCGAAGTAATTCCCGCAGGCTTGTCGAGCAGCAATGCGCCGTCCAGCATGCGAAGCATGGTGCGGCATGAACGGCTCAGGTCTTGGGTCCGCCTGTAACGCTGTCGATCAGCTGCGAGAGATGCGCGCCGCGTTCTATCGATTCGTCGTACACGAAACGCAGTTCCGGCGCGCTATAGAGCGTGACCCGCTTGGCCAGCTGCGAGCGCAGAAATCCCGAGGCGCGCTGCAGGCCCTGCGAGGCTTGCGGCACGTGCGCGGCGTCGAGGCAGGTGTAGTACACCGTCGCATATGCGCAGTCGGGCGAAACTTGTACGCCCGTCAGCGTGATCATCCCGACCCCGGGGTCGCGCAGTTCACGGCGCAAGATGTCGGATAGCTCGCGCTGGATCTGGTCCGCGACCTTCTGCGCGCGTCCTCCATGGCGAGCCATATGCGAGGGCTACAGCGAGCGGGCCACTTCAAGAACCTCGAACGCCTCGAGCTGATCGCCTTCCTTCAGATCGTTGAAGTTCTTAAGCGACATACCGCATTCGAAGCCGGCCTTGACCTCGCGTACATCGTCCTTGAAGCGCTTCAGCGAATCGATCTCACCCGTGTGGATCACGACGTTGTCGCGCAGCACGCGCACTTGCGCATTGCGTTTGACGACACCCTCCAGCACATAGCATCCCGCCACCGCGCCCACCTTCGAGATGCGGAATACCTGGCGCACGTCGACCAATCCGATGATCTGCTCCTTCTTCTCCGGGGCGAGCATCCCAGAAAGAGCGGCCTTGATCTCCTCCACCGCCTCGTAAATGATGTTGTAGTAGCGCACCTCTACACCCGCGCTCTCGATTAGCTTGCGCGCCGTTGCATCGGCGCGCGTATTGAAGCCGATGATCACGGCGCGCGAGGCCATGGCGAGGTTTACGTCCGATTCGGTGATGCCACCGACGCCGGAGTGCACCACGTTCACTTTGACTTCGTCGGTCGACAGGCGAGTAAGGGCGTGTACCAGGGCTTCCTGCGAACCCTGAACATCCGCCTTAAGCACAATGGACAGGGTCTTCTTCTCTCCTTCGCCCATCTGCTCGAACATGTTCTCGAGCTTTGCCGCCTGCTGCTTGGCGAGCTTGACGTCCCGGAACTTGCCCTGGCGAAACAGTGCGATTTCGCGTGCTTTGCGCTCGTCGGCGATCACCACCATTTCGGATCCGGCCTGGGGCACGTCCGACAGGCCCTGCACCTCCACCGGAATCGACGGGCCGGCGGATTGAACCGACCGCCCGCTCTCGTCGAACATCGCCCGCACGCGCCCGTAAACCGCGCCCGTAAGCACGACATCGCCGCGCTTGAGCGTGCCCGACTGCACCAGCAGGGTCGCAACCGGACCGCGCCCCTTGTCGAGGCGCGCTTCGATTACCGCGCCCTTGGCCAAGGCGTTTACCGGCGCTTTGAGTTCGAGCACTTCCGCCTGCAACAGCACGCGCTCAAGCAGTTCATCAATTCCCTTGCCGGTCTTCGCCGACACCGGCACGAACGGGGAGTCGCCGCCGTACTCCTCGGGAACCACGCCGTGACTGAGCAATTCCTGCTTCACCTTTTCGGGGTTGGCTTCGGGCTTGTCGATCTTGTTGATTGCCACCACGAGCGGCACGCCGGCCGCCTTGGAGTGGTTGATCGCCTCGATCGTCTGAGGCATTACGCCGTCGTCCGCAGCGACCACTAGTATCACCAGGTCAGTCACCTTCGCGCCGCGCGCGCGCATCGCCGTGAATGCCTCGTGGCCAGGGGTATCGAGGAACGTAACCACGCCCCTCGGCGTCTCCACGTGGTACGCGCCGATATGTTGGGTGATGCCGCCTGCCTCACCGGCAGCCACCTTCGCACGCCGGATGTAATCCAGCAGCGAGGTCTTGCCGTGATCGACGTGCCCCATCACCGTGACGACCGGTGGACGCGACTGCAGTTCCGCTGCCTGCTCCTCGACGGCTTCTACAAGGTAGGCCTCCGGGTCGTCGAGCTTGGCGAGCTTGCCTTTATGGCCCATTTCCTCGACCACGATCATGGCGGTCTCCTGGTCGAGAACCTGGTTGATGGTCGCCATGGTGCCGAGTTTCATAAGCGTCTTGATCACCTCTGCCGCCTTCACCGACATCTTGTGCGCCAGGTCGCCGACCGTAATAGTCTCCGGGACCGCCACTTCCCGCACGATCGGCTCCGAAGGCTGCGCGAAGCTCGCTTGCTCGCTCGCTCCCGAGGCCTGCCTGTGGCGCGCACCCGTGCGGGCGTGCCAGCCGCCGACTCCACCGCCCATGTCGCCACGCGTCTTGATCATGCGCCTGCGCGCGGAATCGTCGCGCAGCACCGTCGTGGTCTTCACCCTCTTGGCCTTCTTGTCGGCTTTGCTCTCATCGGCCTTGACCTTCGGCGCGTGCAGCGTGCCCTCCGAGCTCGCCGGTGCGGCCGCCTTGCTGAGCGCAGCCTGAGCCTCTCGCTCGGCCTGCTTCTGGGCGTCGCGCTTCTCACGTTCCTGCTTCTCCTTCAGCTCCTGCGCCTGGATTTCGGCCAATTGCTGCTGCCGGCGTGCCTCCTCCTCGCGCAGCTCGATCTCCTTGGCGTCGATCGCCGCGGCGGGCGGGGCCGCCGGCGCCGCCGGTGATGCTTCCGCGGCCGCCGCTTCGGCCGCCACCTCGGTCGCGCTTGACGAAGACTCGCTTCTTGCGCACTTCGACCTGAATCGTGCGTGCCTTGCCCATCGAGTCGGACTTCTTGATCTCGCTGGTCTGCTTGCGCGTCAGAGTGATCTTGTTCTTCGCTTCGGCCGAACCGTGCATCTTCCGAAGGTATTCGAGCAGCCTCGACTTATCCTGCTCGGTAAGCGAGTCTTCGGCAACGCGCTTTTCCACTCCGGCAGCGCGCAGCTGCTCGAGCAGCACCGACGGCGGAACTTTCAGCTCGCTCGCGAATTGTGCGACGCTGGTCTGTGCCACGTTACTGCACCTCCTTGTGCTCTGTTTGCTCGCCGGCCGGTTCATCCGCAAACCAATGCGCGCGCGCCGCCATGATCAGATTCTTGGCGCGCTCCTCGTCGAGTCCGCTCAACTCGCAAAGCTCGTCGCCGGCAAGATCCGCGAGGTCATCGCGCGTGCGCACGCCGCCCTCGGCGAGCTTGGCCGCAAGCTGCGTGTCCATGCCCTCCAGGTTCAGCAGATCCGGGTCGACGCCCTCCACTTTCTCCTCGTTTGCGATCGCCGCTACGAGAAGCGCATTGCGCGCACGGTTGCGCAGCTCGTTGACCGTGTCCTCGTCGAATGCGTCGATCTCAAGCAGCTCGTTGATCGGCACGTAGGCCACTTCCTCTAGCGTCGAAAAGCCTTCCTGAATCAGGATGTCGGCGACCTCTTCGTCCACGTCGAGTCGCTGCATGAACAGTTCCCGCGTGCGCCCGCTTTCTTCCTGCTGCTTCTTGGCGGACTCGTCCTCCGTCATCAGATTGATCTGCCAGCCCGTGAGCTCCGAGGCGAGCCTAACGTTCTGGCCGCTGCGCCCGATGGCGATGGCGAGGTTCTCCTCGTCGACCACGACGTCCATCGCATGCTTTTCCTCGTCGACCACGATGGAGGTAACCTCCGCCGGCGCCAGGGCCCCGATCACGAATTGCGCCGGATCCCCGGACCACAACACAATGTCAACGCGCTCGCCGGCCAACTCCTGCGTCACCGCCTGCACGCGCGAGCCGCGCATACCGACGCAAGTGCCGATCGGATCGATGCGTTTGTCGTTCGAATGCACCGCAATCTTGGCGCGAATTCCGGGATCCCGTGCCGCGGACTTTATTTCGAGCAGCCCTTCTTCGATTTCCGGTACCTCCAGCTCGAACAACTTCATGATGAACTGCGGGGCCGTGCGCGAAAGGATCAGCTGCGGGCCGCGCGCACCACGATCGATCTTCATCACCCAGGCGCGTACGCGGTCGCCAACTCGAAGGTTTTCCTTCGGAATCATCTGCTCGCGCGGCAGCAGCGCTTCAAGCCGCCCAGATTCCACGATGGCGCTTCCGCGCTCCATGCGCTTCACCGTGCCGGTCACAAGTTCGTCGCCACGCGAAAGGAAATCATTGAGGATCTGCTCCCGTTCGGCGTCGCGAATGCGTTGCAGAATCACCTGCTTGGCGGTCTGCGCGCCGATGCGGCCGAATTCGATCGCCTCGAGCGGTTCCTCCACGAATTCCTCGACCTGGATGTCGGACTTGCGCTTCTGCGCCTCGGAAAGGGCGATCTGCGCCGGCGGCAGCTCGACGGCTTCGTCCGGTACTACCTTCCAGCGGCGGAAAGACTCGTAGCTCCCGGTATTGCGATCGATTGCCACGCGCACGTCCACATCGTCGCTGAAGCGCTTCTTGGTGGCCGAGGCAAGCGCCATCTCGAGCGCGCCGAAAACGACGTCCCGGTTGACGTTCTTTTCCCTCGCCAACGCATCCACCAGAAGCAGAAGTTCACGACTCATTTCAGTTGTCTCCGATTGAGGCGCAAGGACGCTGTGCCCCGCACCTCGCATTCAAAGTTCAGGAACGAGCCTCGCCCGCTCGATCCCCGACAATTCCAGCACCACTGGTCGGCCGTCGACCACAACCGTCGCTGCTCCGCCGTTCAATCCCTGCAAACGCCCAACGAACCGCCGGCGGCCGCCCGCGTCCGGAGCTCTCATCCGTACGTCGACGCGCTGGCCCGAGAAACGCTCGAAATCGGACGGCTTGCGTAGCGGCCGATCCAGGCCAGGCGAGGACACCTCTAGCCGATCGAAATCGATCCCTTCTACGGCAAAGACTCGCGTCAGATGACGGCTGACTTCGGCGCAGTCGTCGACCGAAACGCCTCCGACCTTGTCGATGAAGACGCGCACCATCCGGCCCCGGCTCGACACCTGCGTGTCCACCAGATCGAAACCCAGCCCCGCTACGGCGGGCTCAACAATGCCAGCGATCGCCCCCATTCATTTCCGAATTCGACTGCTGAAACAAAAAATGGGCCGAAGCCCATCTTGTTCCGCCGGAAAACCACCCTCCGGCCTTTAAACTGTTTGAAGTTTAACAGCTTTTCGCCTGCGAAACAATGGTTCGCGGGCGCCGCACGCTAGCGGCGCAGTCCCACGTGACGCATCAACTCCTGCACCCCTGCGGGCTCCAGTTCGCGCCAGCACCCGGGCTCGAGATCCTTCGGCAGAACAAGCAGCCCGAAGCGGGTCCGAATAAGACGGGTAACCCGAAGCCCGACCGCCTCGAACAGGCGCCTCACTTCGCGGTTGCGCCCTTCGCGCAACGTCACGCGATACCAGCGGTTGGACCCCGGCTCGCTGCCGACGGAGCCCGCGTTTTCGAGACTCTCGAAAGCCGCCGGCCCGTCTTCGAGCTCGACGCCGGCGAGCAGCGCGCGCCGCTCGGCGGTTCCCAGGCGGCCCCATGCGCGCACCGCATATTCGCGCTCGATGCCGTAGCGTGGGTGCATCATCCGATTGGCGATCTCCCCTGAATCGGTGAGCAGCAGCAGGCCGGAAGTGTTGATATCGAGGCGCCCGATGGCGTTCCATTTCGCCGCACGCAGGGGCGGCAGGCGGGTGAAGACCGTGGCGCGGCCGCCCGGGTCGCTGCGCGTCACGAGCTCGCCGACCGGCTTGTGATAGAGGAGCACGCGCGGCACGCGTGCACCGTCGCTTGCAGCGCGTTCCACGGGCCGCCCATCCAGGCAAACGACCTCGGAGCGCCTCGCACGGTCACCCAGGTTCGCGGTGCGCCCGGAAACCGAAACACGCCCGGCGGTGATCCAGCCTTCGATCTCGCGCCGCGAACCGAGGCCCGCGGCGGCTAGTAACTTCTGCAGCCGTTCGCCGCGCGGGTCCTCATCAGGCGTCGGTAGCGGACTCGGCGCGCTGCGAATCGGATTGCGCCTGCGTGCCGGCCTCGCCGGCCTCGGCCGTGACGGTTTCAAGCTGCAACGTCCTCGCAATTTCCTCGAGCGGAGGGAGCTCCTCCAGCGTGAGCAGCCCGAGGTCGTCCAAAAACCGTTTGGTGGTCGCGTATAGCGCCGGACGGCCCGGTGTCTCGCGCTGGCCAACGGCATCGATCCAGCCGCGATTTTCGAGCGTCTGGATGATCTGCGCGGAGACCGTCACCCCGCGGATGTCCTCGATATCCCCCCTCGTCACCGGCTGCCGGTAGGCGATGATGGCAAGCGTTTCCATCACCGCTCGCGAGTAGCGCGGCGGCCGTTCCGGGTTCAGGCGATCGACGTAGGTCTGGAACTCGGGGCGGGTCTGGAAGCGCCAGCCGCTCGCCAGATTTACCAGCTCGACCGCGCGCGTTCCCCATTCCTCACGCAGCTCGCCGAGCAGCCGCCGCAAGGTGTCCGCGCCGATTTCCTCTTCGAACAGGCGCTTGAGGTCGGCCAGCGACAGTGGCTCCTGCGACGCGAGCAGCGCGGCCTCGATCACGCGCTTCACTTCAGTGGGGTTCAGCATCGGCCAATTTTACGTATATTGGAGCGAAACCTTCGCTTTGCGTAATCTGCACGAGCAGCTCTCGCGCGAGCTCCAGGACCGCGAGGAAGTTGACTACCAATACGGCTACGCCTCGCGACGGATCGAACAGCTCGCCGAATTCGAGTACCCGATGATCGCGCAGGCGGCGCAGGATCGAGCTCATGTGCTCCCGCACCGACAGCTCCTCGCGCGACACCCGGTGATGGGCTGCAAGGCGCGCGCGATGCAGCAGGTTGCGCCATGCCTCGGCAAGGTCCTGCGGGTTCACGTCTGGCAAGCGCTCTACCACCGCCTTCTCGACCCACACCGAAATGGCGAGCACGTCCCGGTCGACCTGCGGCAACTGGTCGAGCTTGAGTGCGGCCTTTTTCATCTGCTCGTACTCGAGCAGGCGGCGTACCAGCTCGGCGCGCGGGTCTTCCTCTTCGTCGCCGACCGAGGGCGGCCGAGGCAGCAGCATGCGCGACTTGATCGCCATCAGCATGGCCGCCATGACAAGGTACTCGGCGGCCAGCTCCAGGTTCCTGACGCGCATCACCTCGACGTACTCAAGGTACTGCCGCGTCAGCGCCGCCATGGGAATGTCCAGCACGTCTAGATTCTGCTTGCGGATCAGGTAGAGCAGCAGGTCGAGCGGGCCCTGGAACGCCTCGAGAACGATCTCCAGTGCATCCGGCGGAATGTACAGATCATGGGGCAGCTCGATCAGCGGCTCGCCGTAGATGCGGGCGAGCGGTGTAGGGATGGTCTGCTGAAGTGGTTCGCTCATCAGCTGTAGGAGAGGCCCATCGCTTCGCGCACGTCGCGCATCGTTTCTCCGGCCAGCTTGCGCGCCCTGTCGCAGCCGTCTGCAACGATGTTCTTCACCAGCGTCGGATCATCGACATAGACCTGTGCGCGCTCGCGCATCGGGGCAAGCTCCGCCAATACCGACTCGATTACCGGCTGCTTGCATTCCAGGCAGCCTATTCCAGCGGTCGTGCAACCCTTCTGCACCCAGTCCCTGCGCTGCTCATCGGAATACACCAGATGCAGCTGCCAAACGGGGCAGCGCTCGGGGTTTCCGGGATCGCTGCGTTTCACGCGCGCCGGATCCGTGGGCATGGTGCGGATCTTCCTGGCGACGACCTCGGGTTCATCGCGCAGCTCGATTGCGTTGCCATAGGACTTCGACATCTTCTGCCCATCCAGACCGGGAAGGCGGGATGATTCGGTCAGCAGGACTTCCGGCTCGACCAGGATCTTCTTGCCGCCGCCTTCGAGCCAACCGTAGAGACGCTCGCGGTCGCCGCGCGGCAAGTTCTGCTGCTCCTCCAGCAACGCCTGTGCGCGCTGCAATGCCTCGGCATCTCCTTGCTCGAGGAACTTGGTACGCAGCTCGTTGAAAAGGCGGGCCTTCTTCGATCCCATCTTCTTGACTGCGGCCTTGGCCTTGTCCTCGAAGCCTGCCTCGCGACCGTAAAGGTGGTTGAAGCGACGCGCAATCTCGCGCGTGAATTCCACGTGCGGCACCTGGTCCTCGCCGACCGGAACGTACTTGGCACGATAGATGAGGATATCGGCCGACTGCAGTAGCGGGTAGCCGAGAAAGCCGTAGGTCGACAGATCCCGGTCCGATAGTTTCTCCTGCTGGTCCTTGTAGGTCGGCACGCGCTCGAGCCAGCCCAGCGGCGTCATCATCGACAGCAGCAGCTGCAGCTCCGCGTGCTCCGGGACGAGCGACTGCACGAACAGCGTCGCCTGATTCGGATCTACGCCCGAGGCGAGCCAGTCGACCACCATGTCCCAGCCATTCTTCTGCACTTGGCCGGGTGCTTCGTAGTCGGTGGTGAGCGCATGCCAATCGGCCACAAAGAACAGGCAAGGGTACTCGGCTTGCAACCGAACCCAGTTCTTCAGCACGCCGTGGTAGTGCCCGAGGTGCAATGCCCCCGTAGGCCTCATCCCGGACAGCACGCGCGTCTCGTACATGCAACAGGCCTAAAGCAGCACGAAGGCGCGAATGAGCGCCTCGGTTTCGTTGAACAATGGCATCAGCACGAAGCCGAGAACGTTCGTTACCAGCAGCAGGAGCAGGATCGGCAGGCCCCAGGGCTCGATGCGAGCGAAGCGCCATGCGGCGCGAGACGGCAGCAGGCTCGTCACGATTCGCCCCCCGTCCAGCGGGGGAATCGGCAGCAGGTTGAGAAGCATCAGCACCAGGTTGACCAGCATCCCTGCGGCAGCGACACCGATCAGGAATTCCGCCGCACCGCTTCCGTGCTGCAGGACCAGGTCTACCAGCCCCGCCGCGCCGTAGTGTTTGACGATCGCGAGCCATGCATCTGCGCGATCGCTAAGCGACACGCCAATGCGCAGCAAAGCCGCCCAGGCAATGGCCATCAACAGGTTCGCTGCCGGCCCGGCAGCGGCAACCCAGGCCATGTGCTGCTTGGGTTTGCGCAATGCCGAGTAGTTGACCGGAACCGGTTTTGCCCACCCGAACAGAAACTTCCCGTTCGACAGGAGCAATATCAACAGTGGAGCGACAATGGTACCCACGACATCGATGTGGCGCATCGGGTTGACGCTGATGCGTCCCTGCGCATACGCCGTCATGTCGCCGAAATGGCGCGCGACATAGCCGTGGGCCGCCTCATGCAGCGTTATCGCCAGCAGCACCGGGAGCGCGTAGACGGCGATGGTTTGTACGAGGTGGGAGACGTCCATCGACGCAGATCGGTAAAGCGTGCGATTCTAGCAGATGGGGTCGCCACGACCGTGGCCGGCACGCGTCAAGCCGGGACGCCGATTGCGTCTAGCGAGCCTCGTCCCTTGCGCACCACCACCGGCTCGTCCGTGGTCAGGTCGATCACGGTGGTCGGTTCGACGCCGCAAGGCCCGGAGTCGATCAGAAGGTCCAAGTCGTGCTCGAGACGCTCGCGGATCTCGCTCACGTCCGATGGCGGCGTCGGTTCGCCGGGCAGCGAGAGCGTCGCAGAGAGCATCGGCTCGTTCAGCTCGGCAAGCAGCGCGTGTGCCACCGCATGCGCGGGAACTCGAACGCCGATAGTTTTGCGTTTCGGATGCATGAGACGCCTCGGAACCTCGCGCGTCGCACGCAGGATGAACGTATAGCTCCCGGGCGTCGCCGCCTTCAGCAGCCGGTACTGAACGTTGTCGACGATCGCGTAGGTTGCGATCTCCGAAAGGTCCCGGCACATGAGCGTGAGGTGGTGCTTGTCGTCCATCCCGCGCACCTTGCGCAGGCGCTCCAGCGCTTTCGCATCTCCCAGCTGGCAGCCGAGTGCATAGCAGGAATCGGTGGGATACGCGATCAGTCCGCCGCCACGCACGATCTCTGCCGCCTTGCGCACGAGCCGGGCCTGCGGATGCGTGGCATGAATCGCGAAGTATTGCGCCACGCGCTCAAAGCTCCCAGTCTTGCCAGATCGGGCGCAGGCGCGCGTCGAGCCCCGGCAGCCTACCGAGCTCGGCGCCCTCGCCCGGACCATGGAAATCCGACCCACGTGACGCCGCAAGACCGTGCCTGGCGGCGACCGCCGCAAACAGGGCATATTGGTCCGGCGCGTGGCTTCCGGTAACCACCTCGATACCGTCGCCGCCTCCGGCACGAAATTCCAGCATCAAGTCGTCCATGGCCCCCGCCGAGAGTGAATAGCGCCCCGGATGCGCCAGTACCGCCTGCCCTCCGGCCGCTCTGATCCAGCGCAGCGCCTCCCCGAGAGCGGCCCAACCGTGCGGCACATAGCCCGGCTTGCCCGCCACGAGGTAACGGCGAAATGCGCCCCTCATGTCGGATACGGCGCCGCATTCGACGAGGTAGCGTGCAAAGTGCGTGCGGCTCACCATCGCAGGGTTTTCCGCGTGCCGCAGCGCCCCCTCGAAGCTTCCATGAATTCCGACGCCGTCGAGCGAGCGTGCCATTTCGCGCGCGCGACCGAGCCGTCCCGCGCGCACTGTCTCCAACCCCCGCGTCAAGATTTCTTCAGTCGGGTCGATTTGCAGCCCGATAACGTGCAGCGTCACGCCGCGCCAGGTGACCGATATCTCGACGCCGTCGACGAATTTGATGCGCGCCGCTTGCGCCGTCTCGCGCGCCTCCGCCAGTCCGTCCAACTGGTCGTGATCGGTCAGCGCCAGCACGTCGACGCCTTGCGCAGCGGCCCGGCGCACCAGCGCGGCAGGCGCCAGCGCGCCATCCGAAGCGGTCGAGTGGCAGTGCAAGTCAAGGTTCATGCGGACTCCAACAGGAAGGACTCGACCAGCCGCGCGAGCTGCTCCGGCTGGTCGTGGTGCAGCATGTGGCCGGCGTCGTTGACGGTCACGTAGCGCAAGCCTGCAAACGCTGTGCGCCGCTCCGCATATTCGTCCTGGCTGATCCCCATGCGCCTGAGCGTGTCCGATTCGCTGGCGTCGACCCAGAGCGTGGGCGCTGCGACCTGCTGCCATATGGCGCGCGCCTCCTCGTACCGATACAGGATCGGATTGACGATCTTGTGCGCCGGATCGCCGCGCAACACCACGCTGCCGTCCTCGGCTCGGCGTCCCCAGTGCTGCGCCAGGAACTCGGCGCGAACGCGCGTCAGCCGCGGGTTGTTCCCTTGCAGACGGTCTGCGAGCGATGCAAAGCTGTCGTACGGGCGCAGGCCCGGCGGCTGGCGCAATTCCTCGAGCCAGCGCGCATAGCGTCTGGGCGCCTGTTCGGGCCGCGTTGCGGACATGCCGAACCCTTCCAGGTTGACAAGTCTCGCGACACGCGACGGCCTCGTTCCGGCGTACAGCGCGGCGACGTTGCCGCCGAGGCTGTGACCAACCAGGTTGACGGGATCGGCGGGTTGAATGTGCTCCAGCAACGCGTCGAGATCGGCGAGGTAATCCGGGAACCAGTAGCAATCTGATTGTCCCCAATCGGTGAGACCGTAGCCGCGCCAGTCGGGGGCGTAAACGTCCCAATCGCCTGCCAGAGCGTCGACCAGAAACTGGAACGAGGCGGACACGTCCATCCATCCGTGCAGCAGCACCATGCGCCGCGCCGGGTCCCCGCGCCAGTGGCGCACGTGATAGCGCATGCGGCGTATGTTGAAGAACCGGGACTCGCTCGGGCGCATCGGCAGATCGCGAAAAATCGCGATGTTATCAAGCGCCGCGCGGCGATCGCACGTCACAGGAAGCCGAACTTCACCTGCGGCGGCCGTCCGGACACCATGTCGGCGAGCGCCCGCGCCGACCCGCTCGCCAAGGTCCACCCGAGCGTGCCATGACCGGTATTGACGAACAGGTTGCGAAGCCGCGTGCGGCCGATGATCGGCACGTTGTTCGGGGTCGCAGGCCGCAGGCCCGCCCAATAGGTGATGTCCTGTGCGCGGTCGAGCGAGGGAAACAACTGTCGCAGGCGCGCCACGATCGCTTCGCAGCGCACCGCGTTGATACTGGTATCGTAGCCCGTCAATTCCGCCGTGCCGGCGCTGCGCAGGCGGTTTCCGAGGCGCGTGATCACGATCTTGTGTCCCTCATCGGTAAGGCTGACGCTCGGCATAGCGTCGCCCGCGCCATCGGGCAGCGGCAACGTGACGGAATAGCCTTTCAGGGGGTAAACCGGTATGCGTACCCCGAGAGGCGCCAGGAACAAGGGGCTGTAGCTCCCCAGCGATACGACGTAGGCATCCGCGTCGATGCGCGCGCCGCCTGCGCCTTTCAGTCGTATGCCGGTCACGATATCGGCGGCCGAATCGATCGCCTCGATGGTGCGCTCGTGCAGGAAAGTCGCTCCACGCGCGCGTGCCATCGCGGCGAGGGCCAGCGTGAACGCGTGCGCATCGCCCGACTCGTCCTGTGGCGTGAAGATGCCGCCCACCACCGGGACGACGCTCTGGCGCAACGCGGGCTCAAGCGCCAAGCATTCCGCGCCGGTCTTTACCTCTCGCTGGATGCCGAGCATGCGCATCGCCGCTCCATGACGCGCCAGCGCCTCGAAATCGCGCTCGTCGGTGCAGAAATGCAGAATGCCGCGACTCAGCTGGTCGTACTCGATTCCGGTCCGCTCGCGCAGCTCGATCAGGCATTCGCGGCTGTAGAGCGCGAGACCCGCCAGCTCGCGCGTGTTTCGCTCGAGTCGCCCCGGAAGGCACTCGCCCAGGAAGCGCAGGCCCCATAGCCATTGCGCCAGGCTGAGGCGCGGCCGGAACAGCAGCGGCGCGTCCTCGCGCCCGATCCAGCGCAGCATCTTCGGCAGCACCCCCGGGCGCGCCCACGGCTCCGCGTGACCCGCCGAGATCTGGCCGCCGTTGGCGAACGAAGTCTCGAGCGCCGGCCCCGGCTGCCGGTCGATCACGATCACCTCGTGGCCGGCCTCTGTGAGATACCAGGCGGTGGTCACGCCGATCACGCCCGCTCCCAGTACGACGACTTTCACTCCGGCTCCTCTGTGCGCAAAGAGCGTTCACCCGCACACGCTATGATATCGGCTCGCTCCGCTTCAGCGACTGATATCGCGATGCCAATTTTCTCTCTCGGCGAGCGCCGCGTTGAGTTGCGGGGCGAGCACCATTTCATTGCCCACGATGCGACGCTTGTCGGCTCCATCTCCTTGGACAACGAGGTCAGCATCTGGTTTAAGGTGGTGATCCGCGCCGAAAATGACCACATTCACATCGGCGAAGGCAGCAACGTACAGGACGGATCCGTACTGCACGTCGATCCGGGCTACCCGATAACGCTGGGGCGCATGGTCACCGTCGGCCACAAGGTGATGCTGCACGGCTGCAGCATCGGGAACGGCAGCCTGGTGGGAATCAACAGCGTGGTCATGAACGGTGCCCGCATCGGCCGGGGCTCGCTGATCGGCGCCGATACGCTCATCCCGGAGGGAAAGCAGATTCCGGACGGCGTTCTCGTGCTCGGCTCGCCCGGCAAAATCGTGCGCGATTTGAAGCCGGAGGAGCAGGAATCCCTTCTCAAAATCGCCCGCGGCTACGTCGAGCGGGGGAAGATGTACAAGCGGGAGTTGCGCGAGGACCGGCTGCCGCCCTCGGCCCGCTAAGGCATCGTGTCCGGCATCATTTCGGCGCCATGCGGATCGCGCCGTCTAGCCTGATCACCTCGCCGTTAAGCATTTCGTTCTCGATGATGCTGCGCGCGAGCTGCGCATACTCGGCCGGCCGCCCGAGACGTTGTGGGAACGGAACCATCTTGCCGAGCGCGTCCTGCACGTCCTTCGGCATGCCGAGCAGCATCGGCGTTTCGAATATGCCCGGCGCGATGGTGCATACGCGGATGCCGCTGCGCGACAGGTCGCGCGCGATGGGCAGCGTCATGCCTACGACGCCACCCTTGGACGCCGAATACGCCGCCTGACCGATCTGCCCGTCGAACGCCGCAACCGAAGCCGTATTGATGATCACGCCGCGCTCGCCGGCCGCATTCGGGCCCGCCTTCGCCATCGCGTCGGCCGCCAGTCGAATCATGTTGAACGTGCCGATGAGATTGACGCCGATCACGCGGGCAAAGCTTGCCAGCTGGTGCGGCCCCTCCTTGCCGATGGTCTTCTCGCCGATGGCGATGCCGGCGCAGTTCACCAGCACGTGGATGCCGCCGAACTCCTTCTGCGCCGTGGCGACCGCAGCCTTGGCGTCTGGCTCCGAGGTGACGTCGGTCTTGACGAAGCGCGCGCCGGCACCGAGCTCCTTGGCCAGCTTTTCCCCCGCCTCGACCTGCATGTCGGCAATCACGACCTTGCCGCCGTTTTCGATCGCCATGCGCGCGGTGGCGGCGCCCAGTCCCGATGCGCCTCCGGTGACGAGAAACACGCTGTTCTTGATCTGCATCTAAACTCCCTTCTGTGCGGGGCAAATGTCTTGCGGCGACGACCCCTTCGCTTATTTCTCTTGAGGCGGCGCCGTCAATCGGCGAGAATTTTACGCCTTTCGACGTCGTCACCCAACCTTGGACACCTCCCCTGCCCTGCGCCTCGCGTTCGACCTCTCGTTCGATGATCTGTACAGCCGCGACGGCCTGATTCGCCTGGACGGCGCCTTCCTCGCCTGGGTGGGCGCAGCGCACGCCGGCTTACGCGCTCGCCTTGAGGCTGCCCGCGCCGACGCGGGCAAACTCGCGGCCAAGGAAGAATCCGACCTGCTGATCGCCCTGTCACCGCTGCTGGAGGACTTCCTCTGCCGGCTGTTCGGCATCGAGTCCGAGGTTCAGGTCCTCGCCGCACGGCACCACGAGCTGGCGCCGCTTTACTCGGTCAAGCGGCTGTTCGTGCAACGCCGCGCACTGCACAAGGTTTCGGTCGATGAGATCGAGGCGTTCGACGCCGTTGCCGGCGAGACGGAGCTCGCCAACTTGTTCGGCGAGGCGTTCGGCGAGTTGGCCTTCGCGCGCTGGGTCACCGCGTGGCAGAAGGACGAACCCGCACACGCGGCCGAGATCGAACTCGCTGCGCGCTACGCAGCCTGGGCGGCGAGCACCCCGCAGGGACGCAGCAAGCATCGTGCCGGCGTGTTGTTCAAAGCGCCGAGGAAGCTCGATTTCATGCGCCTGGTGCCGGTGCAAACGGATTCCACCCAGGGCGTCGCCCGGCACACGCTGCCTGCCGACCACCTGAGACGCCGTGAAGGCTTCGCGCTCACCGATCCCGGTACCGACCTGGTCGGCGCCCTCGACCAGGCCAACTACTGCATCTGGTGCCATGAGCAGGGCAAGGACTCGTGCTCCAAGGGCCTGAAGGAAAAGGCCCCGGCGCAGGGCTTCAAGAAGACCGTGTTCGGCGTCACGCTCGCCGGCTGTCCGCTGGAAGAGAAGATTTCCGAGTTCCACATGGTCAAGACGCGCGGCCTGCCGCTCGCTGCGCTCGCCATAATCACCGTGGACAACGCCATGGTAGCCGCCACTGGGCATCGCATCTGCAACGATTGCATGAAGTCGTGCATCTACCAGAAGCAGGAGCCGGTCGACATTCCGCAGGCGGAAACGCGCACCCTCAAGGACGTGCTCGAGCTGCCCTGGGGCTTCGAGATCTACTCGCTCCTCACACGCTGGAATCCGCTCGATCTGCGACGTCCCTACCCCAAAGCCGCGAGCGGCAAGCGCGTGCTGGTAGTCGGCCTCGGGCCCGCCGGATTCACTGTCGCCCACCATCTCATGAACGACGGCCACACGGTGGTCGGCATCGACGGCCTGAAGATCGAGCCGCTGGACGCCGCGCTTTCGGGCGTCGACGCGCACGGCCGGCGCCGCGCCTTCCGGCCGGTGCGCGACATCGGCGATCTGCGCGAACCGCTCGACAACCGCGTGATGGCCGGCTTCGGCGGCGTGGCCGAATACGGCATCACGGTGCGCTGGGACAAGAACTTCCTCAAGATGGTCCGGCTGTTGCTGGAGCGGCGCAGCCAGTTCGCGATGTTCGGGGGGGTGCGCTTTGGCGGCACCATGACCGCTGAAAGCGCCTTGCACATGGGTTTCGACCATATCGTGCTCGCGGCGGGCGCCGGCCGCCCGACCCTGCTCGACATTCCCAACGGCCTGGCGCGCGGCGTGCGCGCCGCGTCGGACTTCCTCATGGCCCTGCAGCTTACGGGCGCGGCACGGCGCGAATCGATCGCCAACCTGCAGATACGCCTGCCCGCGGTGGTCATCGGCGGCGGCCTGACGGCAATCGACACGGCGACCGAGTCGCTCGCCTACTACGTCGTCCAGGTGGAGAAATTCTTGTCGCGCTATGAGTTGCTGTGCGCCGAGCGGGGTGAAGCGGCGGTGCGCGCGGCCTGGAACCGCGAGGAAGCCGGCATCGCCGACGAGTTCCTGGAGCACGCGCGGCGGATTCGCGCCGAGCGCGCGCAAGCGCACGCCGAGGCGCGCGAAGCGCGCGTTGCCGAGCTGCTGAAGTCCTGGGGTGGCGTGCAGATCGCCTATCGTAGAAGGTTGGTGGATTCCCCCGCCTACACACTGAATCACGAGGAAGTCGAGAAAGCGCTCGAAGAGGGCGTAACGCTCATGGAGGGCCTGTCTCCGACACGCGTCGAAGTGGACGATTTCGGCCACGCGCGCGCCGTACGCTTCGCTCAGCAAGGAGGCAGCGAAGTGGAGCTTCCCGCGCGCACCGTGCTGGTCGCCGCGGGCACGCAGCCCAATACGGTGCTCGGGCGCGAAGACCCGGCGCATTTCAGGCTCGACGGCAAGTATTTCGAGGCCTGCGACCGCGACGGCAACCAAGTGAAGCCCGAGCGCGCGATATCCAAGCCGCAGCACCCCGACGTGCTGATGTGGCGCGCGCCCGATGGCCGCTTCGTAAGCTACTTCGGCGACTTGCACCCGTCGTTTTTCGGCAACGTGGTGAAGGCCATGGGCGGAGCGAAGCAGGGCTACCCGCTGGTCAGCGAAATGCTCGCACAGGTGAAGCCCGCCTCGCCTCTCGCCGACGGCGAATTCCTTGCGCGCCTGAATCAGGAGCTGCGTGCAGTGGTGCACGAGGTGAAGCGCCTCACACCGACGATCGTCGAGGTGATCGTGCGCGCGCCGCTGGCCGCGCGCCAGTTCCATCCCGGCCAGTTCTATCGTCTGCAGAACTTCGAGACGCTCGCTCCGCGGATCGACGGTACGACCCTGGCGATGGAAGGCCTGGCGCTCACCGGCGCGTGGGTCGACAAGGACCAGGGGCTGCTGTCGAGCATCATCCTCGAGATGGGCGGCTCCTCTGACGTTTGCGCGCACCTCAAGCCGGGCGAGCCGGTGATCCTGATGGGACCAACCGGGACACCGACCGAGATCCCGAGCGACGAGACGGTCGTGCTCGCGGGCGGAGGCCTGGGCAACGCGGTGCTGTTCTCGATCGGCCAGGCACTGCGCGCCGCCGGTTCCAGGGTGCTGTATTTCGCGGGCTACAAGCGCGCGCTCGACCGCTACAAGGTCGACGAGATCGAGAGGGCGGCGGACGTCGTCGTGTGGTGCTGCGACGAGTCTCCGGGCTTCGAGCCCGGGCGCGCGCAGGACCGTGCCGTCGTCGGCAATATCGTCGAAGCGATGCAGGCCTACGCCGTCGGCACGCTGGGCGAGCAGCCGATCTCGTTCCATGACTGCGACCGCCTGATCGCGATCGGCTCGGACCGGATGATGGCTGCAGTGGCCCGCGCCAGGCACGACGTGCTGAAGCATCACCTCAAGTCGGCGCACCTCGGCATCGGCTCGATCAACTCGCCGATGCAATGCATGATGAAGGAAGTCTGTGCGCAGTGCCTGCAGCCGCACGTCGACCCGGTGAGCGGCGATCGCACCTACGTTTTCTCGTGCTTCAACCAGGACCAGCCACTCGATGTTGTGGACTTCGCCGCGCTGGACCAGCGCTTGCGTCAGAACGGCGCGCAGGAGAAGCTGACCGCTCAGTGGGTCGACCGCTGTCTCAGGAAGCTCAGGTTGCGCACGGACCGTAAGGCTGCGTAGCGCCACGACGCGCCGACGAGAATCGGCTAAGATTTTCCCCACAACTCCGAAACAGGAGGCTTCGATGAGGGTCAAGAACACCGGGCTTGCGCTCGCGCTCGCCGTCACATCGCTGGCGGCGCCAGCCGGCAGCGCTTTCGCGCAATCGATACGGATCGGCGAGCTGAACAGCTACAAGGTGTTCCCCGCGTTTCTCGAACCGTACAAAAAGGGCTGGGAGCTCGCGTTGGAGGAGATCAACAACGCGGGCGGTCTCAACGGCCGCAGGCTGGAAGTCGTCTCGCGCGACGACGGCGGCACGCCTGGAGGCGCGGTTCGAGTTGCCGAAGAGCTGATCTCGCGCGAGAACGTCACGCTCCTCATGGGCACCTTCGCCTCGCACGTCGGTCTTGCCGTGGCCAACCTCGCCAACCAGCGCAAGATCGTATTCGTCGCCGCCGAGCCCCTCACCGACAAGATTGTCTGGCAGGACGGCAATCGCTACACGTTCCGGCTCCGCCCATCCACTTACATGCAGGTCGCCATGCTGGTACCCGAGGCGGCGAAGCTGCGCAAGAAGCGCTGGGCGGTCGTCTATCCGAATTACGAGTACGGCCAATCGGCAACCGCGTCTTTCAAGCAATTGATGAGCAAGGCGCAGCCCGACGTCGAGATCATCGCCGAGCAGGCTCCTCCACTCGGGAAAATCGATGCCGGCGCAGTGGCACAGGCGCTGCTCGATGCGAAGCCCGACGCCATCTTCAGCTCGCTTTTCGGGGCCGATCTGCAGAAGTTCGTGCGCGAAGGCAACATCCGCGGCCTGTTCAAGGGACGCGCGGTGTTCAATCTGCTCGGGGGCGAGCCGGAGTACCTCGATCCGCTGAAAGACGAGACCCCGGACGGCTGGTGGGTGACGGGCTATCCCTGGAATCAGATCAAGACGGGGGCCCACAAGAAATTCCTCACCGCCTACGAGAAACGCTGGAAGGACTATCCGCGCCTCGGCTCGGTGGTGGGCTACGCCACGATGTACACGGTGGCCAACGCGCTCAAGAAAGCCGGCTCGACCGACACGGAAAGGCTGATTACGGCACTCGAAGGCCTCGAGATGGATACGCCGTTCGGCCCAATCGTGTATCGCGCGGTCGACCATCAGTCGACAATGGGCGCCTACGTCGGACAGCTTGCCAAGAAGAACGGCCGGGGCGTGATGGTCAACTGGCACTTCGCCGACGGCGCCGACTTCCTGCCGTCGCCAGCCGAGGTGAAGATGCTGCGCAAGCAGTAAGCGTCCGGATGCACCGCAAGAGCCTCGCCGGCATGGTCCCGGCGAGCTTTTTTGCGCGCCGCCGATGAGCGCGTCCGCAATTCTGATCCAGTTCCTGAACGGCCTGGCAAGCGCCAGCTCGCTGTTCTTGGTCGCGGCCGGCCTGTCGCTGATCTTCGGCGTGACGCGCATCATCAATTTCGCCCACGGCTCGCTGTACATGCTCGGTCTGTACATCGCCTACAGCCTGGTCGAGCGCTTCGGGCCCGGTGCGGCTGGCTTCTGGGGCGGCGTGCTGCTGGCGGGGATCGTCGTTGCTCTCGTGGGCGCACTGCTCGAGAGCCTACTGCTGCGCAGGCTCTACGGCGCACCCGAACTGCTGCAGCTGCTCGCCACGTTCGCGCTGGTGCTGGTGATCCAGGACGTCACGCTCTGGGCCTGGGGTCCAGAAGACCTGCTGGGGCCGCGCGCACCCGGCCTCGATGGCGCGCTGACCATCGCCGGGCGGCGATTTCCGCAGTACGACCTGCTGCTCATCGCGCTCGGCCCGCTGGTGCTAGCCGCGCTGCACCTGCTGCTTACGCGTACGCGCTGGGGAACTCTGGTGCGGGCGGCGACGCAGGATCGGGAAATGGCGGGCGCGCTCGGGGTCAACCAGAGGTGGCTGTTCACTGCGGTGTTCGCTCTCGGCGCCCTGCTCGCCGGAGCCGGCGGCGCGTTGCAAATCCCGCGCGAGCCGGCAAACCTGTTCCTCGACCTGTCCGTGATTTCCGACGCGTTCGTCGTGGTCGTGGTGGGCGGGCTCGGATCGATCAGCGGCGCTTTCCTCGCAGCCCTGTTGATCGCCGAGATCAAGGCGTTCTGCGTCGGCATCGGCGACGTGACGATCGCGGGCGAAGTATTCTCGCTCTCCAAGCTCACGCTGGCAGCGGAGTTCATCGTCATGGCGGTGGTGCTGGTGTTGCGGCCCTGGGGTCTGCTGGGACGCATGCCGGCACCGGCACGCGGCGCCGCGGCAATCGAACGACCCCTGGTCCTGCCCGCGCGCGCCGCGCGCTTTGCGCTGGGCGCCGTCGTCGCCGCGCTCGCCCTCCTGCCGCTATTATCGGCCGGCTACACGCTGGTGCTCCTGACCGACGTGCTGGTGTTCGCGCTGTTTGCTGTCAGCCTGCATTTCATCATGGGACCGGGCGGACTGCATTCGTTCGGCCATGCGGCCTATTTCGGGCTCGGTGCATACGGCGCGGCGCTGCTGCTGCAACGCGGCGGGGTACCGATGGAGCTGGCCCTGCTGCTCGGTCCCTTTCTCGGCGGCCTAGGCGCCCTTGTTTTCGGCTGGTTCTGCGTGCGGCTCTCGGGTGTCTATCTCGCAATGCTGACCCTCGCCTTCGCGCAGATCATCTGGTCGATCGTGTTCCAGTGGGACGCGTTCACGGGCGGCTCGAACGGCATGATCGGCATCTGGCCGGCCGCATGGCTTTCATCGAAGATCACGTACTACTACCTGACCCTTTCCGTGTGCCTCGGAGGCATCGCGCTGCTTTGGCGCATGCTCTACTCGCCATTCGGTTACGCGCTGCGCGCCGGACGCGATTCGCCGTTGCGCGCCGACGCGATCGGTATCGACGTGCGTGCGCAGCAGTGGGCGGCCTTTGTCATCGCTGGGCTGTTCGCCGGGGTCGGCGGTGCGCTGTACGCGTTCTCCAAAGGCTCGATTTCGCCGGAATCGCTGGCGGTGCCGCGCTCGGTCGACGGTCTGGTGATGGTGTTGCTGGGCGGCATTCAGACCCTGACCGGGCCGGTTTGGGGCGCGGCGCTGTTTACCTGGCTGCAGGATGCGGTCTCGCGCAACATCGACTACTGGCGAGCGGTAACCGGTCTCGTCATCCTCGCGCTGGTGCTCGCATTCCCGCAGGGTCTGAGCGGCTTCCTGCGCGACCGCTTTGCACGCGGCGAGGAGCTTCGATGAGCGCGCCGCTGCTGCAGGTTCGCGGCCTGTCCAAGTCATACGGAGGCGTACGGGCAGTGTCGAACGTCAGCTTCGCGCTCGCGGCCGGCGAGGTGCTCGCCATGATCGGCCCGAACGGCGCCGGCAAGACGACCTGCTTCAACATGCTGAACGGACAGATTCCTCCCGACGGGGGGACGATCGAGTTCGAGGGTCGCGGCCTCATCGGTCTGCGACCGCGGGAGATCTGGCGTCTGGGCGTGGGGCGCACCTTCCAGATCACTGCAACCTTCGGTTCCATGACGGTGCGGGAAAACGTGCAGATGGCACTGCTGTCTCGCCACAGGGAGCTGCGCTCGCTGTTCTGTCTCGCGCATAAAAGGCATCTCGAGGAGGCCAGTACCCTCCTGGAGCGCGTCGGCATGCTCGCGCAGGCGGGGCGCGCGTGCGCGGTGCTCGCGTACGGCGACCTGAAGCGCGTCGAGCTGGCGATAGCCCTCGCCAACCGGCCGCGCCTGCTGCTGATGGACGAGCCGACCGCGGGCATGGCGCCAACGGAACGAGGGGAGCTGATGCAGCTCGTGGCAAGCCTTGCGCACGACGCCGACATCGCCGTGCTGTTTACCGAGCACGACATGGATGTCGTGTTCAACCATGCCGATCGCATCATCGTACTCAACCGCGGCGAGCTGATCGCGCAAGGACCACCGGAGCAATTGCGCGCAGATCCGCAGGTGCGCGAAATCTATCTCGGGAGTCACTTCACGCATGCTTGAAGTGAACCGACTCAACGCAGGCTACGGGCAGGCTCACATCCTGTTCGACGTCGATCTCGACGTAAGCGAGGGCGAGGTCGTCGTGCTGCTCGGTCGCAATGGTGCTGGCAAGTCCACGCTGCTCAAGTCGATCATGGGGCTCGTGCGGCCGCTCTCCGGGGAGATCCTATTCGCGGGGCAGCGCATCGACCGGATGCCGCCATTCCAGATTGCACGGCTCGGCCTGGGCTACGTGCCGGAGGATCGACGCATCTTTACCGACCTCACGGTGATGGAGAACCTGGTGGTCGGGACCCAGGCGCCGCGCAGCGGCGCCGCACAGTGGACTGTCGAAAGGGTATTTCGGCTGTTCCCGAATATCGGCGAAATGAGAGACCGGCGCGGCGGACAGATGTCGGGCGGCGAACAGCAAATGCTCACCATCGCGCGCACGCTGATGGGCAATCCGCGCGCGATTCTGCTCGACGAGCCCTCGGAGGGCCTGGCGCCGCTGATCGTGGAGCAGATGGCGAGCACCGTGCGCGAACTGAAGGAGCAAGGCCTGACCGTGCTGCTATGCGAGCAAAACCTGCGCTTCGCCCAGCAGGTCGGCGACCGCGCCTTCATCGTCGAGAAGGGGCATGTCCGCTATTCAGCCAGCATGCGCGATTTGAGCGCCAATGCTGCCGTGCGCGAGCAATACCTGTCGGTATGAGCACTTTGACCTGGATCTGGATCGCGGGAATCGACGTCGGTGGCACATTCACCGAGCTGATCGCGCTCGACGAGGAGGCGTGCGCGATAGCGGGACGCGCCTTTTAGATTCTTACGGCGCGCGTCGGTGCCTAGACGAGCATTGGGCCTGCAGCGACGATCCGGTTGCGCCCGGCGTTCTTCGCGGCGTACAGGGCGTTGTCGGCCGCGATCAGCAGAGAGTCCCAGTCGTCGCCGTCCAGCCGAAACGTCGCCACGCCGCCACTGATCGTGAGATCGACTCGCTTGCCGCCGATCTCGACGCCTTTCAGGTCGATTTCCCGTCTGATGCGCTCGCCCACGCGCAGCGCGGTCTCCTTGCCGGTGTTCGGCATCAAGAGCGCGAACTCCTCCCCACCATAGCGCCCGATCAGGTCGTGCCGGCGGATGGTGACTCGCATCGTGTCCACCACACTCTTGAGCACATGGTCGCCGACCGGATGCCCATAGCGGTCGTTCAACCTCTTGAAATGGTCCAAGTCGAATATCGCCAGACTAAACACGGTCGCGTCGCGCTCGCTGCGAGACACCTCGCGTCCGAACTCCTCCAGGAAGGTGCCCCGGTTCAGCACCCCGGTAAGAGCGTCGATGCGTGCCGAGCGGATAAGCTCGAGCTGCAGCGTCTGGATCTCCATCCACATCACGCCGAGCGTCGCTGCCGTGATGAAACCCGCATACAGGAGGTACGCGATGCTGCGCACGACTCCCGGGGTCAGCATGTCGGCGCGGTCCTCGAATGTCGCCCCGGCTCCTCTCGCGAACATGAGCGCGGCCATGAGCCAGAAGACGTATTGCGTAAACCCGAACGAGCGCGCGCATTCCACCGGCACCTCGCCGCGCAAGGCGAGCGCAGACCGTACGAACAGGATGCCCAGCAAGAGCGCCATCATCGCCACCCGCGCACGGTAGCTGGGCAGGTAGTCGAAAAATAACAGCAGCAACGCAAATCCGGACACGACCAAAGCCCAGTCGACTGAATCCCCGGCCGCTGCCAGGCGCATCACCCGCAGGCTGCGCAACGCCAGAACGAAGGCGATCAGAATGAGCGTATTGGCGATCACGACGGACAAGAAATCGGGGATCGCGCCACGCAGCGCAAGTCCCGCCAGCCCGACTGCCAGCAGGATCATGGCGCTGCCCCACCTGCCGATGGCACGGGTGCCGCGCTGCACGCCGGCGAACAGCAGCGAAATCGCACCGAGCAGTACCGCGCTCAGCACACTCGTCATGATGAGCGTTCGCGCGTCCAGTTCCATGTTGGGATGATGGGCCGCCGATTCGGCGCCCGCAATTGCCGTCCAGGGAACTCCTGTTGCGGCGCACAAGCCAGTACAATTGCTCCTATCCCGGCAGGCAAAAATGCGACGTCGATGCCCGACCCGATCACTCTCGCGGTCATCCAAAACGGCTTGCAGCAGATCTATAACGAAATGGATCTGGCGTTCGTGCGCGCCGCGGCCTGATCGTCGCCCACAGGCTGGATAATGCCCTTTCAGGACCGCATGCCTGAGCGCTACGCCTGGCTTTCGGTCGGCGCCGCGATCGCGACCATCACGCTGAAGACTGTTGCCTGGCAGGTCACCGGTTCGGTCGGGATGCTTTCCGACGCCATGGAATCACTGGTGAATCTCGCGGCAGCGATGCTCGCGCTATGGATGCTGCGCCTCGCAGCCGCTCCGCCGGACGTGGACCATCCGTTCGGGCGCTCCAAGGCCGAGTATTTCTCGAGCGGCTTCGAGGGAGCGCTGATTGTCCTGGCGGCAGCGGGAATCATCTATGCCGCGGCACCGCGCCTGATCGAGCCGAGGCCTCTAGATACGCCCGGGCTCGGCATCGCCATCTCTATCATCGCCTCGGCCATCAATCTCTGGACGGCGCGCGTGCTGCTTGGCGCGGCAGCCCGGCATCACAGCATCACCCTCGAGGCCGATGCGAGGCATCTTCTGACCGACGTGTGGACTTCGGCTGGCGTCCTCGTGGGAGTGGCGCTGGTGGCGCTGAGCGGATGGCTGATACTCGACCCGCTGATCGCAATCGCCGTGGCGCTGAACATCCTGTGGACGGGCGCGAAGCTGATGCGGCGCTCCTTCGCCGGGCTGCTGGATGCCGCCATTCCCGAATCAGAGCGTGACGAGATATCCAAGATCCTGCAAGAATACGCCAAGCGCTACGGAGTGTCGTTCCATGCAGTGCGCACCCGCCGGGCCGGCGCGCGGCGCTTTGTGTCGTTCCATCTTCTGGTGCCCGACGCTTGGACGGTGCACCACGCGCACCAGCTCGCCGAGGAGATCGAAGCGCGCATCATCGCGCTCGTGCCGCATGCGTCGCTGTTCAGCCATATCGAGCCGATCTCGGACCCGCGTTCCTACGACGACATCGAGCTCGACCGCTAGGCGGCCAGATTTACGCCGGCATGGGCTCGCCGAGCATCAGGCTTTCGTACTTCGCCAGTGAAGGCACGTCGGGCGCGATGTGCATGCGCCGTTCGCCGAGCTCCATGATGATTGAAGCGACGCTTTCGAGGCGCACTTCGGCGTCGAGCGCGGGGTCCGGCCGCCGGCAGATCGACAGGTACCCCTCGCTCTCGTCGCGCAGCATGCGCTGGAGATCTGCGACGCCTATCGAACGTTGTGCAGCTACGAGCGTCCTCGCGCGCGCCAGCCTGGGCACCGACGACAGGCTGGGCGAAAGCGCGGCCTCGCCAGGGCCGCCCTTGGCTGAGAGAAAATGATTGGTGTGGCATAGCGCGGCGCCGTCGCTGCGCATTGCGTGCAGCCCGAGCGGCGAAAATTCGAGATTCGCCGCTTCGCCGGCCGCATCGGCGCACAGCACGTTCGACGATGCACCGAACGAGAGTCGGCCGACGAGCGCGATGGCATGCTCGAGGTCGCCGCACTTGAGCACCGCACGCAGCAACGCATGCACTGGCACGCCCGGCCGCGAGCCATCTGTGGTCGAACGCAGGATGTTCAAGCATACGCCAAGACCTCGGTCGTTCAAGCCGATCTTGGCCAGCATGCCGGCTTCGGTGAGCGTCATGCAGGAAGATCCATCGGTCTCACGTATGCGCAATACCACCAGCGCGCCGCGCTGCGCACCGAGCCAGTCCCAGTTCTGCGCCAGCAGCGTGCCGCCGGTCGCGCTCGTCGCGGGCGGCACGGCAAGGGCCGTGCACTCGCCCCAGTCCGGAACGCACGATGCGCGATTGGCGTCGTCGATCGACTGCCAACGGGGGCTCCGCTCCGCGGGATACGAGGGCGGCAGGATCTCGGTGCGGGCGTTCAGCGCGAGAATCTCGTTCAAGCTCCGGCCGCTGCCCTCCGCGATGCCGATGATTTCCTCGAGCAACTCGGCGTCCAGCCCGGCGATCACATCACGGTACACCGCGCCCCGTTCCTGCGCCTGCCGCCAGTCGATGCCGCAGTACGCGAACAGCCTGGCATAGGTGGCGATGGAGCGCTCGACACGCGCCCTGGCGGTGGCGCCGTGGATCCGCCCTCTGTCGCGCGCGGCGCCCGATGCCTCGACTACAGGGAACATGGCGTGTACTCGCCTCCGAGCTGACAAGATCAAATGTTAGCATCGTTGCATGGGACGCGTGATCTCCTCACCCGATAAGCTGGACCTGTCAGGCATCGTCCGCCCGGATGACGGTGTACTGTGGGGCCAGGCCTGCGCCGAGCCGCAGACGCTGGTGGAGGCGCTCGTCGCCCAGCGCCGCGCTTACCCGGGCGCCAAGGTCTTTCTCGGCATCAACTACTCCGGTATCGTCCGGCCGGAGCACGCCGATCAGCTCCGCCTGTACGCGTACTGCGGTGCCGGCCACAACCGCGCGCTCGCCAACGCGGGCGTGGTTGAAATCTGTCCCTTCCCGTATTCGAAGCTGGCGGAGTATATCCGCGCGCGACGCATTCGCGCAGACGTGCTACTGCTGCAGGTCAGCCCGCCCAACGCGCGCGGCGAGCACAGTCTCGGGCTGGCCGCGGAATATCTGGTCCCGGCCCTGGACGTGGCCCGCGTCGTGGTCGTGGAGATCAATGACCAGGTCCCATGGGTACATGCTGATCGCGTCCTGCGCGCCGAGAACTTCACGCTGGCCGTGCGCACGTCGCGCGCACCCGCAGCCGTGCCGTACGGCGTACCGGGGGAGACCGAACGTCGTATCGGGGCGCACGCCGCCGAATACGTGGCCGACGGCGCGACGCTCGAATTCGGCCTGGGCGCCCTGCCCGACGCCGTGCTCCAAGCGCTCGGCGATCGACGCGATCTGGGCGTGCATTCCGGCGCGTTGGGTGACGGCATCGTCGAGCTGATGCGCTGCGGCGTGATCACCAACGCGCGCAAGCCGCTCGACTCCGGACGCACTGTCGGCGGCACCCTTCTCGGCACGCGCAAGCTGTTCGACTTCGCACATGAGAATCCCGGCATCTGGCTGCGAAGCGTCGAGCATACGCACGACCCCCGGGTACTCGCGCAGCTGCCAAACTTCGTGGCGATCAACTCTGCGGTCGAAGTCGACCTCACCGGGCAGGTGAACGCCGAGATCGCCAATGGTTCCTACGTCGGCGCAGTTGGCGGCGCGCCGGATTTCATCCGCGCCGCGAACCAGTCGCCGGGCGGGGTCTCGCTAGTCGTCCTCCCCTCCAGCGTCGGGACCAAGGTGTCGCGCATCGTAGCCAGTCTGTCCGGTCCCGTGGCCACGCCGCGCAGCGAGGCGGGAGTATTCGTCACTGAACACGGTGCGGCCGATCTGCGTGGCCTCAGCCTCGCCGAGCGCGTCCCGCGCATGATCGCGATCGCCCATCCCGCGTTTCGCGACGCCCTGGAACGCGCCGCCCGGGACCAGGGTCTGCGGCGGCGCTAGCGGAAATTGCGCAGGGCAGGAACCGTCCAGAACGGCGCCGCCGCGAGCGCGATGAAGCACAGCGCGAAGACAAAGCCGGTACGGTAGCCTGCCGTAAGGTCGTGCAGCACCCCGCCCGCGAGCGACCCGAACGCCGCACCGAGTGCGTTCATCGCGTAGATGGTGCCGTAAATGGTCGCGACGCGCGGGCCGGCGAAGTGCCGCGTGCACACCGACGAGATGATCGGGCCGCGCACCCCCTGGCACAGGCCGAAAACGGCCACGTACGCGATCAGCAGCAGCGTCGAAGGTGCCTTGGAAAGGATGATCAGCAGTACGATGCCGGTCGCCGTCCCCGCGAAGCTTGCGCTCACCGTCTGGCGATAGCCAAAGCGCTCCGAGAGCACTCCGCTCCCGGTCACGCTCGCCACCGAGAGCATGCCGACGAAGCCGAAGGCGCTCGCCGCGACGATGGGCGAGAAGCCCACATCGATGAGGAAGGCGACGGTCTGCACGATGATGATGAACATTCCCGCGGCGGTGCAAAAGAAGGCCTGGGCCATCGCCCAATAGATGGGGGTGCGGATCGCCGCGCGCAGGGTCCACCCCTGGCGCGAGGTCGTCTCGCGCCCTTCGGGCCGATGAGCGGGATGCCCTGCCGTGATCCTGCCCCAGGGGACCGCCATGAGCGCCACCGGTAACGCCACGACCAGCAGCGCGCCGAGCACCCGGTAGGCGATGCGCCAGTCGTAGTGCTCTTCCAGCCACTGCGCGAGCGGCACCAGCGTGATCGCGCCTGCACCGACGGCCGAAAAGACCACGCCGATCGCCGTCGAGAGCCGCGCCCGGTACCAGCGCGCGAGCAGCCCCGAGGCGGGCACCATGCCTGTGAGCGCCGCGCCTGCGCCGACCGCGACGCCGATGAGCAGGTAGAACTGCCAGAGGCCGGAGAGGCTGCCGGACAGCAGAAACGCCATGCCTAGCAGTGCCAGGCCCGCGCCGTAGACCCAGCGCGGCCCGAGACGGTCGAAGACGTGACCGACGAGCGGAGACGTGAATCCGCTCACCAGCAGGTAAAGCGAGTACACCCCGGTAAGCTGGGACCGGCTCCAGCCGAACTCGTGCTGCAGCGGCAGCAGGAAGACCGTGTAGGTGTCGCTCATCCCGCGCCCGAGCATGTTGAGCGCGAAACACACCGCGAGT
Organism: uncultured Pseudomonadota bacterium; assembly: GCA_963834845.1. Lineage (GTDB taxonomy): Bacteria > Pseudomonadota > Gammaproteobacteria > Burkholderiales > SG8-39 > DAHVFK01. Next base: position 3,233,097 of record CAWICY010000004.1, on the reverse strand, counting down.
GCCGCGATCGCCGTGCGACGGTGGCGCGACGAATCGTCAGGGTTTTGCCGCAACGAGCTCCTCGGGCGGGGGCGCGAGCCCGAACACCTGGCGAAGATACGCCAGGTACTTCTCGTCCTTGCACATCGTCTTGCCCGGCGAATCCGAAACTTTGGCCACCGGCTGGCCGTTGCACTCGGTCATCTTGATCACGATATTGAGCGCCTCGTAGCCGACATCGTTGGTCAGGTTGGTGCCGATGCCGAAAGACGTTCTCGCGCGGCCGTGGAACCGGCGCGCGATCTCGATGGCGAGAGGGAAAGAAAGCTGGTCGGAAAAAATCAAGGTCTTGGAATGCGGATCCACCCGGTTCTTCTGATAGTGGGCGATCAGGCGCTCGCCCCACTCGAACGGATCGCCCGAGTCGTGCCGTGCGCCGTCGAACAGCTTGCAGAAATACATGTCGAAGTCGCGCAGAAACGCGTCGAGGCCGTAGGTGTCCGACAGCGCGATGCCGAGGTCCCCGCGGTATTCCTTGGCCCAGGTGTCGAAGGCAAACACCTGCGAATCCCTGAGCCGCGGCCCGAGCGCCTGACAGGCCTGCATGTACTCGTGGCCGAAGGTTCCGAGGGGAGTCATGTCGTTGCGCATCGCGAACCACACGTTGGAAGTGCCGGCGAAGCTTTCGGGGATCTCGCGCCTGAGCGTCTTGAGCGCCTCCTCGTGCCATACAGAAGAAAATCGGCGACGGGTGCCGAAATCGGAGATCTTGAACCCGAGCGCGGAGTCGACGGTGCGAACCAGATCGATCTTCGCCTTGAGGCGGCGCCTTCCCTCCTCCAGATCGAACTTCGGCTGCGCCCGCCTGAAGTACACCTCGGAGATGATCGCCAACACCGGGATCTCGAACAGGATCACATGCAGCCAGGGGCCACGTATCGTGATGTCGATCTCTCCGGGCGAGCCTTCGAGCCGTTCGATGCGGATGAACCTGCGATTGAACTGGAAGAGTCCGAGGAAATCGACGAAATCCGACTTGATGAAGCGCATTGCGCGCAGGAAGTCGAGCTCCTCGTCGCGGAACCGGAGGCTGCACAGCTGGCCCACCTCCGCGCGGATTTCCTCGAGATACGGCGTGAGGTCGACACCCTCGGTGCGGCACTTGAACTTGTACTCGACCTGGGCACCGGGAAAATGGTGCAACACCACCTGCATCATGGTGAACTTGTACAGGTCGGTATCGAGCAGCGACTGGATGATCACGGGCAGCTCCGCAGGGCGGCATTGTAACCGAGGTGCCATAATCGACGCATGTGCGGCCGCTACGCCTTGCACACTAATCCGCAGGTGGTTGCCCTCACTTTCGGGCTCGCCACACCACCCGAATTTGCGCCGCGCTTCAACATCGCGCCGCTTTCCGAAGTGCTGATCGTGCGCGCCGGCACGGGCCGCGCGCCGCAGGCAGCGAACGCCCGCTGGGGCCTGCTGCCACGCTGGGCCAAGGACCCCAAGTTCGCCGCCAAGCTGAACAACGCGCGCGCCGAGACGGTAGCCGAAAAGCCCTCGTTCCGCGACGCCTTCCGGCGCCGGCGCTGCCTCGTGCCGGCCAGCGGCTTCTACGAATGGCGCGCCGAAGGCGGACGCAAGCAACCCTATTACATCCGCCCGGCACATGGCGAGCTGTTCGCCTTCGCGGGGATCTGGGAACGCTGGGAGGGACCACAGGGACCGCTCGAGACCTGTGCCATCATCACCACCGACGCGAACGAGATCATGCAGGCGATCCACGAGCGCATGCCGGTGATCCTGGCGGCCGCCGATTACGCCCGCTGGCTGGACTGCAGGCCGGCGAACGACGTTACTGGAATGCTGCGTCCCGCCGGCCCCGGATCGATCGAGGCCTATCGCGTCGCTCCTGAGGTGAACAACTCCCGCAACGACAGTCCCGAGCTGATCGAGCCGCTCCCCTAGGCGAATACCTGCGCTTGCGTTGCGCGCGATACTGGATATAATTCCAGCGGTGTAAATAGAGACAGTGCGCCAACGCCATGGACACGCTCACCGACCGGCAATCCGAGATCCTGCGCCTCATCCGCGAGCTGACCGAGGCCTCCGGCTACCCGCCGACGCGTGCCGAGATCGCGCGCTCCATGGGATTCCGGTCGGTGAATGCCGCGGAGCAGCATCTGCGCGCTCTGGAAAAGAAGGGGGCCCTCGAGATCTCTTCGGGAGCGTCGCGCGGCATTCGGGTGCGCGATCGCGCCCCGAACCGGCTCGGCCGCCTGATGGAGTTGCCGGTCGTGGGCCGCGTCGCCGCCGGCAGCCCGATGCTGGCCGAGGAGCACTTGCAGGGCCGCTACCAGGTGGATCCGAACCTGTTCACGCCCCGCGCGGATTACCTGTTGCGCGTGCGCGGACTGTCGATGCGCGATGCCGGCATCCTGGAAGGCGACCTGCTCGCGGTGCACCGAAGCCCGGAAGCTCGAAGCGGACAAATCGTCGTTGCCCGACTCGCCGACGAGGTGACGGTGAAGCGGCTGCGCCGGCGCGGACATTCGGTTCAGCTGCTGTCCGAGAACCCGGATTTCGCCCCGATCGAGCTCGATCTGCGACGCGACCCATTGACCATCGAGGGGATCGCGGTCGGCGTCATCCGCAACGGCAAGAATTTGTAAAGTGGGGCTCGGGGCGGGGCGCGCCGGCGCGTCCCGCGCGGCGCGACTCGCTATCCCTCTATAATGGGAGTCGAGCTCCGCGCCCAATAAATGGACCACGCCAAGGACGCCGCCTATCTGGACCTGGCCTCTACAGCCGAGACACCCGTCTCCGCGCCGCCGGTGCGTGAGCTGGCCGACCAGCGAAAGGTATTCGCGGATCAGGTCGACCTGCTATTCCGGCACTCCCCGCTCGGGATCCTCATCACGATCGTCGTCGGGGGTATCGCCACTTACGAGCTCTGGGGCGAGCGCAACAACGAGCTCGTGACGCTGTGGTGCCTGATGATGCTCTTCGTCGGTGCCGCGCGTCATCTTCTGTATCGCGCCTACTACCGGCGGCGCCATGACGACTACAGTCAATGGCTGCGCTGGTTCGCCATCGGAGCATTCGCGTCCGGTGCGGTCTGGGGCTTCGCGGGAACGGTGTTCTTTCCGGCGCATACGGACACGCAACAGGTGTTCCTCGCGTTTCTGATCGCCGGCATCGTCGCCGGAGGCATACCGATTTTCTCTGCGGTGTGGTGGGTCTACGCGCTGTACGGCATCGCGGTCATCGCACCGTTTACCTATATCCTAGCGACCTACGGCGGCAGCCTGTTCCTCGAGCTGGCGGTGCTGGTGCCAATGTTCCTCGCCGTCAACATCAGCATCGCCATGCGCCTTTCGCGCGTCTTTGCAGACGGCTTTCGCCTGCGACACGCCTACGCGCATCTCGGCCAGGACCACTCGATGCTGAATGCGCAGCTCCAGGAGCAGATAGAGGAGCTGGTGCAGGCGCAGCGCGAGGTGGAGGCCTCGGGCAGAAAGCTCGCGCTGTTCGCCGAGCGGGCGCCCATCGCGGTGTTCGAGGTGGATCGCAACGGCACTATTCTGGAAATGAATCCCTCGGCGGAGAATACCTTCGGCTATTCGAGCACGGAGCTCATCGGCCGCAGCATGATCCGCATGCTGATCCCCTCGGACGAACCGGTTCTGAACAGCGAGTGGTGGAAGAACTTCGTCGCCGATGCGCATCCCGAAGCGGGCCTCAGGGTACGCTGCCGCCGCCGCGACGCGATCGAGCTGATCTGCGAAATATCGCTCACGCCACTGGTGAACGATGTCGGCGAGCTGATCTCGGTCATTACGCAATGCCACGACATCACGCAGCAGCTCGAGGCCGAGCGTCTGAAGAAGGAGTTCACTTCCACCCTGTCCCACGAGTTGCGCACACCGCTTACGTCGATCATCGGCTCGCTGCAGCTGATCAACACCGGCATGCTCGGTGACCTGGACAAGGAGATGTCCGAGCTGACGACCATTGCGGAACGCAATGGCCAGCGGCTGCTCGATCTGATCAACGACTTGCTGGACATCGACAAGATCGAGTCCGGCAAGCTGACGACGTATCCGGAGTCGATTTCGCTCGATGAGTTGGTGCGCGAGTCGCTGGTCTTGAACCGCGCCTTCGCCGATCGCTTCGGCGTTCGCATGGCCCTGCGCGGCGAGCCTCCCCCGCTGGTCGTTTTCGCGGACAAGAAGCGGCTGATCCAAGTCATGACAAATCTGATGTCGAATGCCTCCAAGTTCTCGCCGGAGGGAGGGCTCGTGGAAGTGGGCTTGGAGCGCGTAGACAACATGGCCCGCGTCAGCGTCGAGGACCGTGGAAGCGGCATCCCCTCGGAATTCCGTAGCCGGATATTCGGCCGCTTCGCGCAGGCGGATTCCGCCGCCACCCGGCAGAAGGGTGGCACGGGCCTCGGTCTGGCGATCTGCAAGCGGCTCATCGAGCTGATGGGGGGACGGATCGGCTTTGCCGACCGCCAGGGAGGCGGCACTGTCTTCTTCTTCGAACTGCCGCTGCTCGACCAGCCGGCCACCTCATCGGAGTAGCGAGGATCACATGCCCAGCACCCCACTGAATCGAATTTGCTACGTCGAGGACGACGAAGATATCCAGCGCATCGTGCGCATGTCACTCGAGCGAATCGGCAAACTGACCGTTCAGGTGGTGAGCGACCCGATGCAGGCGATCGACGCCATTAGGGACTTCAAACCGGACCTGGTGATGCTCGACTGGATGATGCCCGGCATGGATGGACCCACTCTTTTTCGCAAGATGCGCGAGACACCCGAGATCCGGGACTTACCGGTCGTGTTTATTACCGCGAAAGCGTCCTCGGCGGAGATGGACGAGCTGCGCGCCATGGGCGCGGCCGGCGCAATCTCCAAGCCGTTCTCGCCGAAGGACCTGCCCGATCAGTTGCGCAGCATCTGGAGCGCCTTGCCTTGAGCCGGCGCGGCGCTGCCGTTTACAACATGATGTCCTTCAAGCCGACCCCGGAACGCCCGTACTCCAGCGTGCGCCGGATGCGGTAGGTTTCTTCTTCGCTGATCTTCGGCGAGCGCGACAGATCGAGCAGCTTCTGCGGCCGGATCGGATTACCCTTGTCGTCGCGCACTACCATGACGCGCGGCTGCAGGCGCTTGGCGACATTCTGCGAAATGACGATGCCCACTTCACCAGTGTTCAGCTCCACCACGCTACCCACTGGGAATACCCCGATGCAGCGGATGAACTCCTCGATCAAGAGCGGATGAAATGACTTGTCGCGCCACTTGTGCAGCATCCCCAGGGCATTGGATGGCGCTATGGCTTCCGCATAAGGCCGCTTCGTCGTCATCGCGGAAAACGTGTCGATGATTCCCGCGCAGGCACCGATGGTTCCCAGATCGGCGCTGCTCAGCCCCTGTGGATAGCCGCTGCCGTCGTGCCGCTCGTGGTGCAGCCTGATGAGCTCGGCGACTTCCGGCGGCAGCCCCGCGGTCTTCTGCAGGATCTCGACACCGCGCTGAACGTGGCCCCGGACGAGCTTCTGCTCGTCCAGCGACAGTGGTCCGGTCTTGCTCAAGACGTCGTCCGGCACATCCAGCATCCCGATGTCCTGCAATAGCCCCACCAGTCCGGCGCGCTCGATATCCTCGGGGGTCATGCCGAGAAACCGCGCGAACATGATCATGTAGATCGACGTGTTCATCGCGCGCCCGAGAAAGTAGCCGCCGCGCTCCGTGAGCGCCGAGAACAGCACCAGCGCATCGGGATTGCGCATGACGCTTGCGCTCATGTCTCTGACGGCGCCCTGGACCGCGGAGGCATCTAGCTCGCTGCCCCGGCTCAGTGACGCCGCCACGGTCTCCCAGGCAGACTGCGCGGCGTCATACGAGGTCGCTGCGCGCGGGAGCTCCGTTTCGACACTGGCGCGCTCGACGTGCTCCACCTGGCGGATCCCCGCAGGCGTGCCAGATGCCTTGACCGTCATGGCCGCGCGCCGCGTTTCATCCGGCAGCTCGCTGCGCTCCACGTCGATGTACACATCCTTGCAGAACTTGCGCAGCGTCTCGAGCTGCTCGGGTTCGCGCAGCAGGAAGCCCTGGAACAGAAACGGCGTGTCTGTCCAGGGGCGGTCGAGCTGCGTAATGTACATCCCAAACTGGAGCTCAGCGACGCTGATTTTCTTGCTGATCACCTTCGAGTCTCTCGGCGGTCTTTATGCGTCGCTCAGGCGGCTTTGGCCACGAACGTCTCCAACGGATTGATCCCTTGGTCGAATTTGCGCGCCAGGAACCCGATCACCTCGTCGGCATTGCGAAACCGCGCATCGCGATCCTTCTCCACGAGCTTGTCGATCAAGCGCTGGTAAGCGGTCAGCGATTCGGGCAATGCCGGAGGCGGCGTATTCAGGTGCTGCAAGGCTACTTCGATGGCGGTGGCGGCGTCGAAAAGATGCTTGCCGGTTAGCATCTGGTACAACAGCACACCCGCGCTATAGATGTCGGTGCGCAAATCGAGCGCCATGCCGCGCACCTGCTCTGGGCTCATGTAACGCGGAGTGCCGAGGATCTCCCCGTGACCGGTAATGTCCACGGAATCGACATGCTTAGCGATGCCGAAGTCCACGATTGCTAAGCTACCGTCGGCGCGGAACATTAGATTCTGTGGCTTGAGGTCGCGGTGTAGGACGCCACATTCATGAATGTCCCCGAGCGCGAACATTAACTCGCGGAAGATGCGCAACGCCTCCGCCGCTGAGGCTGCCTTTCCGCCAAGGCGCTTGTACAGATCACCGCCGTCGAAAAACTCCATCACGAGATACGCGTGGCCCTCAGATACTCCGTGTCCATGGATCTTTGCCACGTGATGGCTTCCGATGCGTTCTACCAGTGTGTATTCCTCCATGAAGCGTTGCAGGGCGATCTTGTCTTTGGTCACCTCGCTGCGCAGAATCTTAACCACCAAGGGCTCGTCGTCTTTCTCGCGGGACGCGAGATATACGCGCGACATGCCGCCCTCGCCGATGAGCCGCAGAACGCGAATACCGGGGATGTGGATACGTGCGCCGAGCATGTGTCCTTCGACCCGGGCCGCGAGCTCCGGCGAAAGCGTGCTCTCCTCCTCCGCGTGCGTCAGGTCGCGAATCGAGGTCACCAGGCGCTCGCGCGTCAATTCCTGCTTGCGCTGGTAGTCGTCTGCCCCACCCTTCATCGCGCGGACCGCGATAATCTCGTTTCCGGCACCAGTCAGGAACAGGATCGGCGGGCAGCCCTTACGTTGCTTGAACGCATGCAGCCATTCGAGGCCGTCGCCGCGCCCGAGCATGTAGTCCAGGATGATGACGTCGTAGTTGCCCAGCGGAAATTCCTTGCCGGGCATGTCGCGAACGAGGGGATCGAATTGCTCCACCTCCGCATCGGGCCACTGCTGTCGAATGTAGTGAGCGAGGAGGTTCCTCAGGTCCTCGTCATCGTCAATGATTAGAGCGCGCATCGGCGTCAGGTGCGCACTGCAAAGACCGGCGCAGCCTCGGACTTGCCGCGCAAGCTGATGTCGCCGCGCGGAGTGATGGTGCCTGCCGGCAGCAGATCACGAACCGCCTCGTATACGCGACCGCAAATCAGAACCTCGTTGGGGCCGGCCACCTGCATCAACCGCGCCGCCGTGTTGACGGGATCGCCGATTAGCGTGTAGTTCATGTAGTGAGACGAACCTACGTTTCCGATGATCGCCTCGCCCATGCAGATCCCTATGCCGACACCAGTGTGAATTCCGTAGCGATGCTCCCATTGCGCGGCAGCCTGGCCGAAGTGCTTTATCATGTCCTGCGCCGCGCGCAGCGCGCGTGTTGCCGCGTCGCTCTGCAGAAACGGCACGTTGAAACCGACGAGCAGGCTGTCACCGGACATGCTGAAGATCGTGCCGTCGTGCTGGTACGCCGCATCCGTGAGTATCGAGAAGTACTGGTTGAGCATCTCGACGACTTCGCTCGCTTCGGTGACTTCCACGAGGCCGGGAATGCCACGCAGTTCGGCGTACACCGCAACCACGTTGATACGCTGCCCGTTTCCCTTGAACGGCCCTCCTTCGATGCCAATGTCCTGAATAATGCGGTCCGCGAGCCGCGGTGATATGTACCGCGAAAAGGCCTTCCTGATCGCCTCCTTGCGTTGAACGTCCGCCGCTAGGCGCCTGCCGTCCAGCTCGCGCCGGGTGTCATGAAGTCGGCGCAGCGTGTTCACGCGCGCCAGGAGTTCCGGAGGATCCACGGGCTTGGCGAGAAAATCGTCCGCACCCGCCTCGATGCCCTTCACGCGGCTCTCCTTGTCCCCAAGCGCGGTGATCAGCACGATCGGCATCAGGGCCGTGCCGTGGTCGGACTTCAGCTTCCTACACACATCGAACCCGCTCGGCCCCGGCATCATGACGTCGAGCAACATGAGGTCCGGTTTTGCCTTCGCAACCTGTGCCAGTGCCGCATCACCGTCTCCGGCGGTGTCGACGTCGATCCCTTCCTTGCGTAGGAGGTGGGCGAGAAAAGCCGTCATGTCCGGATCGTCGTCCACGACCAGGACCCGAAACGCGGCATCGCTTCGGAACGAGCTCTGCAAGGGAGCAAGCTCACCCATACACAATGCTGACGTGCGCTAGGTAATCTTCGTACTCCGTGATGCAGGCCTCGAGCGCAGCGTGATCGCCACTTCGGGCGCCGTCCTCGATCCGCTTTCCCAGCACAGAGACCTTCTCGAAGCCGTAAGAGTTGCCCACGCCTTTCATGCGATGACCGAGTTGCCGCAGCTGTTCGAGGTCGAGCGCGTCAAGCGCCGAACGCAGCGTGACGAGCTCTTTCTTCCGGTTGCTCATGAACATCGGAATCAAGTCTTCGAGATCCTTGGGAACAGTGACGGTGTAGGAGCTTTCGGTCATGGCTGTGTCTGTTTCCCTTTCTGGCTTGTAGCCCGGCGCGCGCGCCTTGCTTGGCGTTCCCCGCGACCACGATTTTAAAGGCAATCGCCACTATTCCTGCCCACCGGAACGTCATTCCTTGCCCGCGAAGTGTCAATTCGTGTCCGTTTGCAATCTTCCCCCACTGATCAGGACTCCGTGCCGCCCACCACCTCGCGCGCGCGCGCCAGGTGGGGGTGCAGGGAGAGCGCGCTCGAGAACGCGAATCTGGCCGCCTCCGACATGCCATCACCCAGCAGGATCTCGGCGAAGCTGCACAGCGCGCCGAAGTGCCGCGGCTCGAGCTCCAGGGTTCGGCGCAAATTGGGGACGCATTCCTCGTCGCGTCCCAGCAAGTAGTACAATGTCGCACGCTTGTGCCAGGCCTCGGCGAAATCCGGCAGGTGGCGCAGCAAGCGATGCAGGCGCGTTTCCGCAATGTCATAGCGCTGCGCGGCAATGTCTCTGCTTGCCAGCTCGAGCGCCTCGGCCGCGGAACGGTGCGGATGATACATCCACAGGTCCCAGATACATTCCTCGGTGGCGTTCGCCTCGTCAACCCTGGTGCACAGTGCGAGGCGCCGAAACAAAGCATCCAGCGCGGGTAAGGCGCGGACGGGCCGGCGTTCGCGCCGCGCCGCGATCAAGCAGAGGGTGTCTGCGTATTCGGGCATCGCTTGCGTTGGATGTTAGCACTGTCAGCGGAAGTTACGAGAGGATACGGTGAGGCGTCCGAGCAGGAAGTCATGGTCGAAGAGCCGGCGTGCGACCAGGTGCACGACCTCCCCGTCACGCTCGATTAGGCCCTCCACGCCCAGCAGGTGCGCGCCGAGCAACTCGCGGCGCTGCCGCTCGACGAGATTGCGCCATACGATCACATTGACACAGCCCGTTTCGTCTTCGAGCGTGACAAATATCACACCGCTCGCGCTGTCGGGTCGCTGCCGACAGGTCACCAGCCCCGCAGCACGCGCAACACGCCCGTGGGGTAGCGCCCGTAGCCGCTCCGCCGTGAGGAGCTTGAGGCGAGTGAGACGACCGCGCAGCAACGCGAGCGGATGCCGCCGCAGCGTCAGGCCGAGGCTTGCGTAGTCCGCGACGATATCCTCCCCCTCCCCCGGCGCCACCAGATCGGCGGGCGTCTCGCGTATCGGCATGGCGCGCAGCATGTCGGGCGCGCGCTCCACGCCCGCCGCAAGCCAATGTGCCTGCCGACGATGCCCCGCGAGAGACGCAAGCGCGCCGGCGGCGGCAAGACAACTCAAGTCACGCCGGTCGAGCGCCGCGCGCTGGGCGAGATCGTCTACCGATTCGAACGGTCGCCCTGCCTTGATCCTCTGCGCCGCCGCCTCGGCAAGACCGCTCACCGTTCGCAGCCCGAGGCGCAGCGCCCGTCCTTCCAGCGTGCAATCCCAGTCGCTCGTTACGACATCCACTGGCATCACATCGACGCCGTGGCGTTGAGCGTCCTGGACGAGCTGCGCCGGAGCGTAGAAGCCCATCGGTTGGCTGTTGAGCAGCGCCGCGCAGAATGCGGCTGGCTTGTGGCGCTTGAGCCAGGCCGAGACATAGACGAGCAGCGCAAAGCTCGCCGAATGCGATTCCGGGAAGCCGTACTCTCCAAACCCGAGGATCTGCTTGTAGATCGCCTCCGCAAACTCGCGTGCGTAGCCGCGCTCAAGCATGCCGTGCACCAGCCGGTCCTCGAAATGCTCGAGGCCGCCCTTCCTGCGCCAGGCCGCCATCGAGCGACGCAGCTGGTCCGCCTCGCCCGGGGAGAATCCGGCCGCGACCATTGCCAGCTGCATGACCTGCTCCTGGAAGATCGGCACACCGAGGGTACGCTCGAGGACTTGCTTCACTTCCTCGCTCGGATAGGTGATCGGCTCGAGGCCCTGACGCCGCCGCAGGTAGGGGTGCACCATGCCGCCCTGGATGGGCCCGGGACGCACGATCGCAACCTCGATTACCAGGTCGTAGAAATTGCGTGGCCTGAGGCGCGGCAACATGCTCATCTGGGCGCGCGATTCGATCTGGAAAACACCGACCGTGTCGGCATGCTGGATCATCTCGTAGACCGCAGGATCTTCCGACGGCACGTCCTCCATCCTCATGCCGACGAAGTCCAGAGCCCGTCGAATGGCCGACAGCATGCCGAGCGCAAGCACGTCTACCTTGAGCAGGCCCAGCGCCTCGAGATCATCCTTGTCCCACTGGATCACGGTACGGCCCTGCATCGCAGCGTTTTCAGTGGGCACCAGCTCGGCCAGAGGTCCGCGTGAAATGACGAAACCGCCCACGTGCTGCGACAGGTGGCGCGGAAATCCGACCAGCGCAGCCGCGAGCTCCAGCAGCTGCTGCACTACCAGACTCCCTGGGTCGAGTCCTGCGTCGCGTACGCGTTCGGGCAGCCGACTGCGGTCATCCCACCATGCGAGGCTGCGCGAAAGGCGTTCGATCTGCTCCGCAGCGAGACCCAACGCCTTGCCGACGTCGCGTACCGCGCTACGCGGCCGATAGCAGATCACGGTTGCCGCAAGCGCAGCACGCTCGCGACCGTACTTCGCGTACACGTACTGAATCACTTCTTCGCGCCGCTGGTGTTCGAAGTCGACGTCGATGTCCGGCGGCTCGTTGCGCTCTTTGGAAACGAAGCGCTCGAACAACATGCTCATTCTTCCCGGGTCCACCTCGGTGATGCCGAGCGCATAGCACACCACCGAGTTTGCGGCCGAGCCGCGCCCCTGACACAGGATTTTCCGGCTCCGTGCGAACCTGACTAGGTCATGCACGGTAAGAAAGAACGCCTCGTAGCGCAGCTCGGCGATCAACCCCAGCTCGTGCTCGACGAGCTCGCGCACCTTGCCCGGAACGCCGCCCGGAAAGCGCCAGCCAAGGCCCTCCAGCGTAAGGCGGCGCAACCAGCTTGCTGGCGTCTCGCCCGCGGGAACCAGCTCCTCCGGATATTCGTAACGCAACTCGTCGAGCGAGAAGCTACAACGCTCGGCGATCACCAGCGTCTCGGCGAGCAGATCGGGCGGATAAAGCTGCGCCAAGCGCATGCGCAGCCGCAAGCTGCGCTCGGCGTTCGGATACAGCGCCTGCACGCACTGCGCCACCGGCTTGCCGAGACGGATTGCGGTGAGCGTATCCTGCAGCCGTCTGCGCGAGCGCAGGTGCATGTGCACGTCGCCCGCTGCGACGAGCGGCAGCCCGGACGCTGCAGCCAGCTCGCCGAGCAGCGCGAGCCACGTCCTGTCGTTGGCGCCGCAATGCAGCTCGGCGACAATCCACGCGCCTGCCGGAAAGAGCTCCGAGAGCCAACGCGCACAAGCGGGCTCGGGCCGCTCCCCGGGCACGAGCAACGCAAGCGCCCCGCTTGCCGCAACCGGCTCGAGATCGCCGCGCGTCAGCATATAGCTGCCCTTGCTCGATCGCCTGCGACCGACGGTGATGAGCGAAGAGAGCCCGCCGTACGAGCGCCGGTCGACGGCGAGCAGAACGAGCTTGGTGCCGTCGTCGAGCCTCACCTCGGTACCCACGATAAACTTCAAGCCACAGCCTTTCGCGGCGACATGTGCGCGCACCGCACCGGCAACCGAGCATTCGTCGGTCAGCGCCAGCGCGTGGTAGCCGAGCGCCGCGGCCCGCTCGATCAGCTCTTCAGGATGCGAGGCACCGCGCAGGAACGTGAAGTTCGACAGGCAATGAAGCTCCGCGTACGCGGGCAGGACGGAAAACATCGGGCTAAGCGAACAGTCCGTGCAGATACCAGCCGCCGCTTCGCTCGCGGAATATCCATAACAGCGCGCTGCTCGGTGCCCGTGCGATGAAGTAATCGCGCGCAACCTCTCCACCGTCCCACCAGCCCGACTCGATGCGCTCCGGGCCGGCCAGCAGCTCGAGCCGGCCGCCGTCGTGCGGCACGCCATCTGCTTCCTTGAGCCGGCGCGGCGGCTCGACCAGCCACAGAGGTCGTGTCCCAGTGCTCGCTTCCTCGCGCGGCAACCGCTCGTTCGCGCCAAGTACCCGCCAGGCGCGCTCGGGCCGGTGCTCCGGCTGCAGGCCGATACCGTGCACGGCATCGCCGCCCAAGCGCGCCTGCAAGCGCTCGATCAGTCTTGCCCAGCCCTCCCCCTCGATATGCGCGTCGCGAAACAGGCCTGCCGTATAGCCGTGCAACGGCTCGAAATCAGCAGCTTCGATGCGAATCGCCTCTACCGGCTCGGGCAGTACGACCATCGAGAGCTTCTCGCGCAGCAGCTGCATGAAACGCTCGTTCTCACGGCCGGGCGAAGCCAGCCCGACTTCGACGACGCTCGGGCGGGCAGCGCGATGCAGCAGCATAAGGAGAAACCGCCGCACGCCCGCTTGGCGAGCAGCGAGCAACCCCTCGAGCTGCACCAGGAGTCGCCGCGCGGCGAACAGCACCCCTTCCGCATGCTCCACCTCGCCGTGCAATTCGAGCTTCGCGGCAAAGCGCACCGGCGGCGCGAACATGACACGCGGCTCCGGCGCTGTTCCCAACGCCCGCTCCAGGCTGTCGAGCAGCCCGCGACCCAGGCGCCGCCCTATGCCCTGGCGCGGCAGGGCAAGCAATCCCTGTATCGTCGTGACTCCGATGCTGCGCAGGAAATCGAGCGCATCCGGATCGGAGCAGGCTGCTGAAACAGGCAGTACGGCGAGCGCCGTCTCGAGCAGGGCCGGGTCCATGACCAGCTCTTCGCTGCCTGCAATCGCGAGCCACCATGCCCCGCGCGCTGTCGGCGCCGCGGCGAGCGTCGCGCCGAAGCCCATTTCTTCGAGGCCGCTGCGCATTCGACCGATCAGCGGTGCGAGGCCGTGAAACAGGCGCAGGCTGCCCTCGACTTCCATGAGCACGCCCTGCGGTGGCTCGAGTGACACGTGAGGGGTGAAGCTGCATGCCCAGGCCGCGATGCCTTCGAGCGCCTCGTGTTCGGTCGCCTCGTCGCGCGGCTGCACGCGTAGTCGCGGTGCGAGCGCCCAAGCCGCGGCAAGTCCCATGGCGGGACGCACGCCAAGCGCTTCTGCCTGCGCATTGCAAGCGAGCACCTTGCGACCGTCTGCGATCGCCCACGGGATACCCGTGGATTCACGCAAGGCATGGCCGCGCAACAGGGCTTCGAGCGCGAGTGACGGAAAGCGCAGGGCCACCCACAGCATGGACGGGCCTCTTGAGCGGAAGGAGCACGGGCGCTGCGGCCAGCGTGCCGCGACGCTTGAGGATGCGCGCCGCGAGCCCCCCGTGTATGGGCTCGAGTGCGATGCGCAGGCACGCTGGCGACGGCTCGCGCGCCGCTTCCGTCGGGCGGAACAGGGCGCAAAAAGCGCGGCTCGCCTCTGCCGCCACCGCGAGCCGGCGCAGCTCGGCATAGCGGATGTCACGGAACCAGGCAAGCAGCGCGTCGCAGTTGCCCGCGCGCAGCACCTGTTCGGCGGCCCAAAGCGCATCGTGCCGTCCCGGGGCACGCAGCACCGACAGTTGAGCGAGGTCGATGCCCGCTGCGGCAAGCGCCGGCGCATAAGGCAGATGCGGCGGCGCAAGCCATACGATACGCCGCCCGCTCGTCGAGAGCGTCACAAGCACCGGCAGCACAAGCTGCAGTTCACCAACGCCTTCGCGCAGGCCGAGGATCTCGGTCAGTACTCCGCCGGGCCAGCCCCCGCCGGGCAGTTCGCGATCCAGAACGGCGAACCCGGTCGGCAGTGCCGGTGCGGCCGGGCGCACGAATGCGCCACCACGCCAGACGGAATGCTGCGCAAGGATATCGGCGAGCGATGTCTTCATAGCCACCCAGATACTGTATTTATATACAGTATCTGAGGCGCTGGCAAGACCCGCTACTTAGCCCAGCGCTTTACCGCCTTGAGGATGCGTTCGTCCGCGAACCCGAGCTGCGCCAGGACCGGCGCCCGCTCGAAGATCTCGCCGTAACGCCTGATGTGGTTGCCTTCCAGCACGCAGAAACTGATTCCGGAGAACCCGATGCGCCGACCTTCACTGCCCAGAATTTTCGACGTGTAGGAGAAGCGATAGCGCGCATAGCCCACGCGCCCGTCGCTGCATGCGTCCGATACCTGCCATTCGAAATCCCGCGCGTCACGATAGAAGAAATCCGTAACCATGCGCACAATCGCCTCGTGCCCGGAGAACTCGCCGTAGAAGCCGTCGTGATAGACACCCTCGGCAGCGAAGCAATCCGCGGCGGACCGGGCATCCCCGCGGCAAATGGCGGAAGTCATGCGCGTAAGGAGTTCTTCGAAAGCTTGGCTGGCGTCGTTCATGGCGGCTCTCCAAGAATGAAAAAGCCCGAGGACTCACGTCCCCGGGCTCTTTCTCTGCATATGGCCTGGCGGTAACCTACTTTCGCGTACGAATGCACACTATCATCGGCGCAAACCCGTTTCACGGTCCTGTTCGGGATGGGAAGGCGTGGGTCCAGGCTGCTGTGGCCGCCAGATTGACTCTGGGCTCGCCGCGTCGGCGGACTGCTCCGCTTGGGCAACGAGCCGCGATTCGGAACGAAGTGAATCCTGGGCGCGAGATTGCGCGCTCTTAAACCGTTTGCTCACGGTTATAGGGTCAAGCCGCACGGGCAATTAGTACGGGTTAGCTCAGAGCCTCACGGCCCTTGCACACCCCGCCTATCAACGTCCTGGTCTAGGACGACCCTTTAGGGAGGTCAAGCCTCCGGGAAGTCTCATCTTGAGGCGAGTTTCCCGCTTAGATGCTTTCAGCGGTTATCTCTTCCGCACATAGCTACCCGGCGATGCCACTGGCGTGACAACCGGTACACCAGAGGTGCGTCCACTCCGGTCCTCTCGTACTAGGAGCAGCCCCCCTCAAACTTCCAACGCCCACGGCAGATAGGGACCAAACTGTCTCACGACGTTCTAAACCCAGCTCACGTACCACTTTAAATGGCGAACAGCCATACCCTTGGGACCGGCTACAGCCCCAGGATGTGATGAGCCGACATCGAGGTGCCAAACCTCCCCGTCGATATGAACTCTTGGGGGAGATCAGCCTGTTATCCCCGGCGTACCTTTTATCCGTTGAGCGATGGCCCTTCCATACAGAACCACCGGATCACTTTGACCTGCTTTCGCACCTGCTCGACATGTCCGTCTCGCAGTCAAGCACGCTTTTGCCAATGCACATTGAAGCACGATTTCCGACCGTGCTAAGCGTACCTTCGTACTCCTCCGTTACTCTTTGGGAGGAGACCGCCCCAGTCAAACTGCCTACCATGCACGGTCCCCGGCCCGGATAACGAGCCAAGGTTAGAACCGCAAACAAATCAGGCTGGTATTTCAACGGCGGCTCCATGAGAGCTAGCGCCCCCACTTCAAAGCCTCCCAGCTATCCTACACAGATCGGTTCACAGTCCAATGCAAAGTTGCAGTAAAGGTGCACGGGGTCTTTCCGTCTAGCCGCGGGTAGATTGCATCATCACAACCATTTCAACTTCGCTGAGTCTCAGGAGGAGACAGCGTGGCCAGCGTTATACCATTCGTGCAGGTCGGAACTTACCCGACAAGGAATTTCGCTACCTTAGGACCGTTATAGTTACGGCCGCCGTTTACCGGGGCTTCGATCAGGAGCTTGCACCCCATCACTTAACCTTCCGGCACCGGGCAGGCATCACACCCTATACGTCCACTTTCGTGTTGGCAGAGTGCTGTGTTTTTAATAAACAGTCGCAGCCACCGATTCTCTGCGGCCCCATTGGGCTCCGCCTGTGCGGCTTCACCTACTAGGGGCACACCTTCTTCCGAAGTTACGGTGTCAATTTGCCGAGTTCCTTCTCCTGAGTTCTCTCAAGCGCCTGAGAATATTCATCTCGCCCACCAGTGTCGGTTTGCGGTACGGTCCCACCATGACTGGAGCTTAGAGGCTTTTCCTGGAAGCATGGTATCTGCAGCTTCCCGCTCCGAAGAGCGGTCGTCATCACGTCTCAGCTAAGCCACGCGGATTTGCCTACGCGGCACGCCTACACGCTTAAACCAGGACGTCCAACACCCGGCCTGCATAACCTTCTCCGTCCCCTCATCGCATCATGGCGAGGTACAGGAATATTGACCTGTTTTCCATCAGCTACGCCTTTCGGCCTCGCCTTAGGGGCCGACTCACCCTGCGCCGATGAACGTGGCGCAGGAAACCTTGGGCTTACGGCGAGCGGGCTTTTCACCCGCTTTAACGCTACTCATGTCAGCATTCGCACTTCCGATACCTCCAGCGGACCTTACGATCCGCCTTCGCAGGCTTACGGAACGCTCCCCTACCACGCACGCATTGCTGCGCGCATCCGCATCTTCGGCTACTAGCTTGAGCCCCGTTACATCTTCCGCGCGGAAAGACTCGACCAGTGAGCTATTACGCTTTCTTTAAAGGGTGGCTGCTTCTAAGCCAACCTCCTGGCTGTTTATGCCTTTCCACTTCGTTTCCCACTTAGCTAGCGATTGGGGGCCTTAGACGGCGGTCTGGGTTGTTTCCCTCTCGTGTCCGGACGTTAGCACCCGGTGCACTGTCTCCCGTGAAAGCACTCGTCGGTATTCGGAGTTTGCCATGGTTTGGTAGGGCGCTATGCCCCCCTAGCCATAACAGTGCTCTACCCCCGACGGTGTATCACGAGGCACTACCTCAATAGTTTTCGGGGAGAACCAGCTATTTCCAGATTTGTTTGGCCTTTCACCCCTACCCACAGCTCATCGACGCACTTTTGCAACAGTGGTTCGTTCGGCCCTCCAGCTGGTGTTACCCAACCTTCAGCCTGGCCATGGGTAGATCATCTGGTTTCGGGTCTACATCCGGCAACTAAATCGCCCTGTTCAGACTCGCTTTCGCTACGCCTTCCCTAAACGGTTAAGCTTGCTACCGAACGTAAGTCGCTGACCCATTATACAAAAGGTACGCGGTCACCCTTACGGGCTCCCACTGTTTGTATGCATGCGGTTTCAGGATCTATTTCACTCCCCTCCCGGGGTTCTTTTCGCCTTTCCCTCACGGTACTGGTTCACTATCGGTCGACAACGAGTATTTAGCCTTGGAGGATGGTCCCCCCATCTTCAGACAGGATTCCACGTGTCCCGCCCTACTTATCCCGCGCCTAGTTCCACCGTC